>JAZRNL010000001.1:0-5007 GCA_045648165.1 Clostridia bacterium
GAATTAATTCGCTGACGTTGGATTTTCTTAATAAATACAATCTTCCTTACAGTCTCCGCGATGAATTTATAGAAGGTATTGACAAGGTTATAGACCGTGATGTTGATATCTTCATCGGAAACCACGTATGGAATAACAAAACTGACGAAAGATACCAAAAACTTATTGCAGGCGATAAGGACGCCTTTGTTGATAAAACTCAGTGGAAAAATTTCCTGAACGGTGTAAAGAAAGAATTCGCGGACTTAGTTGAAAAAGGAATGTAACAAAAAAGTACACTTTGGGGACTGTCCCCAAAGTGTACTTTTTTGTTAATCGGAATACCATTTTAAATAATCTCTTGGCGTAGCTCCTGTTTCTCTTTTGAATGCGGCGGAAAAATATGCCTGACTTGAAAAACCTGTGCGGAGAGCCGCTTCATTTACACTTGCTCCGCTTTTTAAAAGAATAATAGCGTGATTGATTTTTAACTTAATAAAATGCTTATGTATGCTCAGATTTGAAAATTCTAAAAATATCTTTTTCAATGTGGTTGTGCCCACGTTGCAGTAAGATGCAATTTCAGGAGTGGTAAGCTTCTCCGAAATATGCTCTGTCATAAAGAAAACCGCTTTTCTGTAAATTCCTGCGTAAAAAGAGTCGGTTTCTACAACAACGTTTTTGGTGTTATATAAATCAAGAAACAGTTCCTCTATATAGTTTACTACTGTAGCTGTATCGGTTGTATTTTTCCCGAATGCAAGAAGAGGTCTTATATAGTCGTAGTTTATATATTCTGCTTTTTGACGGGCAATTTCTTCTTCTGTGAAAGGATTGTTTTTTATTGCATTCATAGAAAAATCAATTATTTTTTCCATGATTTTCATTTGATTTGAACTTAATTTATATACTGTATCGGATGCAAAGTCTTCAGGACAATTTTCCAATGAGAAGGTAAAGTAAAACAAATCAGCTTTTTTGTCGTTCTCAACGGCGTGATGAAATTCTAACGGCTTGTAAAAAATAAGGTCGCCTTTTTCCATATTGTAAACCTTGCCGTCAACGCAGTTGCAAACATTCCCATCCTTGAGGTAGATGCATTCCCAGAAATCATGAGATTCTCCTACGTAACGCTTGTTAGCGGGGATATGTGTTCTATGAAACATTGTATAAAGTTTATCTATTTTAAAAGGCTCCGTCACAAAGAACGGTTTTATTTCGTAATCCAGCATAAAGCACCTCCCGCAAACAGAAAAATGTATAAGCGTCCAAAAACATAAATAAACGTCCAAAAACGTATTGATTTATAATTTTTGTGTGTGGTATAATCATAATATAAATTGATTAATCTGTCAAGGAGTATGCAAAAAGGAGAGAGGAAAATGACAAAGAAAATTTTGAGCCTTATGCTTGCCCTTTCTATAGTAATTTCGGTAGGTAGTTTTTCTGCTTTTGCGGAAGATACAGAAGCTACTGTTGATGAATCGGTTCAGGCGGTGGCAGATGCAATTACTGCAGAAATGCTTACGCAGGATAATGAACCTGCACATCTTTTGACAAAGAATCTTGATATGTCCCTTGATGGAGATATTACTCTTCCAGAGGGCGTATCTGTAGCTTTTTTATCAAGCGATACCTCGCTTATCGCAAATGACGGCACAGTGCGAAGAACCTCTGCTTACGACGGCGATGCAAAAGTTATCGCTACAGTAAGTAAAGAGGGAAGTGCCTCTGTTACAAAAGAACTTTCGTTCACAGTTCTTAAGACAGAAAAAACAGTTTATTATTCGGAAAACTTCTATTCTCCCGAAAATGCAGATAAGGAAATAGTAAACTACAATAGTGTATCGGCTAAAAACGAAAGCAGTTTTCTTGACTGGAATTACAGCAATACCAGAACAAATTTTTCGTCAAATGTAAGCACGAAACTCATAAGTGACGTTGACGGCTATGCCATTGATTATAAGCGTGTGAATACTGAAGTCGGAAGTCAGTTCGACCTTGTAAAGCCTCTTGATATTTCAACAGATGCAGACGTTGTTACCTTTTCTGCTACGATGAATCTTGTCAGCTGGGGCAGTGGTACTCCGAGAATTGATATGTACCTTTTCGGAACAGACACGGATGGCAATAATAAAAAAATTGTAGAAATCCGTATGTCTACAGACAGATTCTATCTTTTCAATCCCACGGGACAGCCGACAGACTTTACAAAAAGTACGGCTTGTACAACGGCAAATATTGGTAGAGGCGTGAATAAAACCATTGAAATAGAGATAAACTACCGCACAAATACATACAAAGTATATTCTAATGGTGCACAGGTGGGCGTGGAGCACAACCTTCCCGAGTATGACCTTTCAGTTAAGTTGAAATCTCTGCAGATTGGTATGATAAGACATAATCTTTCTCCTGCGGAATTCAAAATCAAGGATATTGCAGTTTACAGTGAAAAAGCATCAGGATTAAGATATGAGGATTTCACGGATGAAGCACCGAGTGCAATTACAAAAAGTCTTAATCTTCCGACCATATTCAACGGAAAAGCTGTTGTGTGGGAAAGCAGTAAACCGGAAGTAATTGCTCCCGATGGTACTGTTACAAGAAATGCCGAAAACAACGAAGTTATCTTAACTTCTAAAATTGACGGTGAAGCGGACAAGACCTTTAAATTCAATGTTCTTTCAAACAGAGTAAGTACATCATATTGGCTCAGCAGTGAAAACTTTGAGCGTGCAAATGCTTTTAAATCAATATGGGGTACCGGTAACGGCGGTGGTAACGGTGTTGAAATTGACGGAGTAAAAGATGCCGACCTTACCTTCAATCACGTTGTTGTAGATAAGGGCGAGGATGGTGCATCCCGTGTGCTTTATCTGCACCGTGCAAATGAGGACCAGACCAAGAGATGTTATGGCCTTTCGCCAAAGTATAAGGCTGTTGACGGCAGCTATTCAAATGGTCTTATAACAGTTTCGGCAGACTTGTGCTTCGATTTTGAAGAGGGGCAGACACCTTCCTATATTGTAGACTTCTGGGAAAGAGGTAACGGTGGTGGTGCAACTCTTGTTAAATTTGACTACCTGGCAGAGGCTCTTACAATAAACACCTATGACTATGCAGTGAAGCTTCCCGAAAGCGGTCAGTGGTTTAATATTAAGGTTGTTATTGATACCAAACGTGAGTTGATGGAAGTATTCATTGACGGAAAAAGCGTTCTGGGATATGAAACCGAAATGACCAATACCTGCTCACACGACTATTACGGAACAAGTCTTCCGTCGGGAAAAGTTCCGGGATTTTCAGGAATATTCTTCAACTGTAATACGGCAGATACCGGTATGTATATGGATAACCTTGCTCTTTATACGATAAATGATGAATTGTATAAGTCCGATGTGGCAGAATACGGATTTTATAACAGAAAAGAGCCTGTCGGGGATTATGACTTCTCCCTTGCAATCGTGGGGGATATTCAGAAAACTACTTATTACTGGCCTGAAAAGCTTCCAAAAACATACAACTGGATTGCAGAAAATGCAGAGGCGAAGAATATAGCCCGTGTAATAAGCCTCGGCGATATTACCGACAAGGATACAAAAGAAGAGTATGACGTTGTTAAGGATGCATTCAGCGTTCTTGACGGAGTTGTTCCTCACTCGATTATACGCGGTAATCACGACGTTGCAAACTTCGACAAATATATTTCTTATGAAGAATATAAGGATACCATTGACGGAAGCTATGACGAGTCCATGAAAAATACCTACACTCTCTTTGAAGCGGGTGGAAGAAAATATATGCTTCTTAACCTTGACTGCGGTGCAAAAGACCCTATGCTTGAGTGGGCAAACGAGGTTGTTGCAGCTCATCCTGATTATAATGTAATTGTTGCAACGCACCTTTATATGCGTGAAGACAGACAGCTTATTCCTCATTGGTACGGCGTTGATAACTACGGTCAGAACAGCGGTGTTGAAATCTGGGAAAACTTTGTGAAGCATCACAAAAATATCGTTATGTTGCTTTGCGGTCATATTGCGGCAGATACCGTTGTTATGAATGAAAGAGTTGGCGTAAACGGAAATGTTATCAAGGAATTTCTTATTAATCAGCAAACTAATGATACTACATACGAAGGCTCGGGCCTTGTGACAATGTTCTACTTCTCTGAAGATGGTAAGAATATTCAGGTAGAAACTTATTCAACAACGTACGAAGCTTTCTATCGTAAAGACAATCAGTTTGAGTTTGAAGTTGAGGTTGTTGCACCAAAAGAGCTTTCGATGGAAGTTACAGACTTCAGCCAGAATTCCCTGGAGGCATCAATCACGATAACTATGAGTGATGATGCAGATGGAGCTGTTTTAGTTGCAGTATATAATGAGAATCATAAACTTGTGGGTGTTAAGAGGTGCCAAGCACAAAGCGTGATTAATGCAGAACTTGATACTTTGGACACGGTTAAATATGTAAAAGTGTTCTGCGTTGATTCGTTGACAATGAACCCTGAATGTGCTAATGCATCGGTTGAAATTAAATAAAAGGGAATGTAAAAAAGTACACTTTGGGGACTGTCCCCAAAGTGTACTTTTTTGTGGATTTTTTGTAGGGAACGACCTGTGTGTCGGTCCGCTTTTCGGCAAGAGCAAGCACTTGCCCTACATTATGTAAATAAATATGCCTTTTTGGTTAGCAGAAATTTTTAACCCAGGGGAAAAGCTCTTTCACATTGTCTTTTGTGAGTTTCTTGCCGTATTCTGAAAGCTGGAATGCTTCAGCAAAGAGAGTTCCACGTGCTTCTTCGCCATACTGCTTTACAAGAAGGTCACGATACTTAACAGCACAGGTTGCTTCGCGGTATTCGGATGCAGCGCTAATGCGGTTGAAATCAAGGTCTTCCAATGTAAGAAGTGTTCCGTCTCGGGGAACACGTGGACAATGAAGCCATTCGAGGCGTTCCTTCGGATCGGCAGGAACCAAGTCCGCAACACCGTCTACATAGGGAAGCCACTCATACATCTGCGA
>JAZRNL010000002.1:0-33876 GCA_045648165.1 Clostridia bacterium
GTATTTTACAGCTATTTTTTTACGACAAAAAAGCGGTATGTTTCCACATACCGCTTAATTTTAGTGTTAGTTTACAAAGCTAATCAGTTAATGATTGTCATTTCTGTTTCTTTGTCAAACAAGTGAATCTTGTTTGTATCGAAAGCAACCTTGATATCATCGTTAATCTTAGCTGTTGTTCTTTGGTTAACTCTTGCAACGAATGGTGAACCAGCGATTGTTAGGTACAAGTAATATTCTGCACCCATCATTTCTGTTACATCAACGTGAGCACTTACTGTAGCATCACTCTTTGATGATAGGAATGCTTCATCATCGTGAATATCTTCTGGTCTGATACCAAGAACAACTGTCTTGCCAATGTATTCATCAAGAGCAGGATTTGAAGCCTTGCCTTCTGGAAGCTTAACAGTTTCACCATTGAAATCAAGGTAAACGCCATCGTTATTCTTTGAAAGAACAGCGTCTACAAAGTTCATTTGTGGGCTACCGATGAATCCAGCTGTAAACATGTTACATGGCTTGTTGTATAGGTTAGCAGGTGTATCAACCTGTTGAACAACACCGTCTTTCATAACGATGATTCTTGTACCCATTGTCATAGCTTCTGTCTGGTCGTGAGTAACGTAAATGAAAGTGGTGTTAAGACGCTTATGAAGTCTTGTGATTTCAGTTCTCATCTGAACACGGAGTTTAGCATCAAGGTTTGAAAGAGGTTCGTCCATAAGGAATACCTTAGGATTACGAACTATAGCACGACCGAGAGCAACACGCTGTCTCTGACCGCCTGACAAAGCCTTGGGCTTTCTGTCGAGAAGATGGCTTATGTCAAGAATCTGAGCTGCTTCTTCAACGCGCTTTTTGATTTCATCTTTAGGAGTTTTACGAAGCTTAAGAGCAAATGCCATATTTTCGTAAACTGTCATATGAGGATAGAGAGCGTAGTTCTGGAAAACCATTGCTATGTCTCTTTCCTTGGGAGCTACTTCATTCATAAGCTCTCCGCCTATGTAAAGCTCACCTTCGCTTATTTCTTCAAGACCTGCGATCATACGAAGAGTTGTTGACTTACCGCAACCTGAAGGACCAACAAGGATGATAAATTCCTTATCTTCAATATCAAGGTTGAAGTCGCTAACTGCTGTTACACCGCCGGCATATCTTTTGTAAATGCCTTTTAATTGTAAATCTGCCATTTTAAAAAAATCCCCTCTCGTTTATAAAAACTTCAATAGTTCACCATTTTAGTCGGTGTGGCACATATTGTGGTGTGCCTATAAATTGACAATCCAATCTACGTATATATAATACCACAATCGTTTTTATTTTGTAATCCCACAATTGCACAAAAAACCTGCCCGGACTTTAGTCACAATTCCCTATAAAGCAAAAAAGGCAAAATTTATTGCCTTTTAGTTGTTTATTTTGCATAAAATACAGGCCTTTTTACCATTTTCCGCAACGGAAAAAAATTCATAATTTAGACATTTTGCATATTTTTTTAGAGGTAATTCGTTTATTTTCAACATTTAAGTGTCAATGTAAAAAATAGTACAAATTTCACCCTGTTTTTTGGTCACTTTTACAAGTCATATCTTAAACATCCAGGTTTTAAGCCATTTTTAACGTATTACAATTTTTTGTCAATATTGTAAATTTCTCCTGTTTGCCGCTTCATATATGAGAATTGACGCTGCAACTGCGGCATTAAGGGACTCTGCTTTCCCGTAGATGGGAATTTTGACGGGAATGCATATTTCTTTTAAACTGTCGCTTATGCCGTTTGATTCGTTACCCACGGTTATGATAATTCCGCCATTGTAGTCGCCGTCGCGGTAGTCTATGGTATTACCTGCAAGAATTCCGCCGTAAATTTTGCCATGGAAGCTTTGAAGCATTTCTTTTGTTACATTTTCATATACCTCTGTATGGAAAAATGAGCCCATACAGGAACGCACGGTTTTAGGGTTATGCACCTCCACACATCCCGGGCTTAAGAGAACTCCGTCAAATCCGGCGCTGTCTGCCGTTCTTATAATTGTACCCAGATTTCCGGGGTCTGAAATTCGGTCGCAATAAACATAAGCTCCGTTTTCTTTGAGGCAAGGCACATCCCCGTTTTTCTTTATAACTGCAAACACCCCCGGGGGAGTCTTTGTATCGGAAAGGCGATCTGCAAGGGAGGGGGGCATAATATACACCGGTATGTCACCTGCAGATATGCTGAAATCAAGGTCGTCCCTGAGAATTACTGCGGAAACCTTTGTTTTTTCAGACGTTATGGCTTCGGTAACGGATTTTATTCCCTCTACCATATATTCTCCCCATTCGTCCCTGCCTTTTTTTGTGAGGAGACTGCGGAAGTATTTGAATTTTTCATTTGAGGATGATGTAATTTTTTTCATAATATCGTTCACTTTATTCGCCTGCGGCGAGTGATAACTCTGCGCGTAGCGCAGAATACCACTTTTGCATCGCAAAAATATCACTCTGCACGCAGTGCGGAATACCACTGAAGCCAAAGGCTTCAATATCACTACTAAAGCTTCCAAAGCTTTAGTAATTTATCATTTCTTCTACTAATTTTATAATTTGCGCTCCGTACTCTTTGTCGGGGCACCATGTACCGCCTAATTGGTATACATCTGTTACAGTCCCTGCCCAAAGCAGGCTCTTTACCGATTTATATCTGCCGTGGGTTTCGCCTATAGGTTTGACTCCCACATATGCGCTCATATGGTTAAAGTGGCCTCTTACTCCGTCCTCGGGAGTTTCGAAGGTTTCGTGGTCCTCGGTTTCGTCACCTGTGGCTCCGTATTTTTTTATGCCTGCCCAGTTATTCATTTCCGGCAGAACTCTGCCGCCGTAGTTGCCGTAGCCTGTCTCCTTACCTGCCTGGGCATATAAGACTTCGGGGCGAATTCCCATCATTTCGCCGTATTTCCAGTAATACTCCGCAACGTCTATGTATCTTTCGTGGGCACCTTTTGACTTTGCCCATTTTATTGCTTTGGTGTAGGTAATCTCAGGATCACCCTTTATTGCCATGGAGGGACGGGGAGCCTCCTGCTCCTCTGTTTTATCCGTTTCCTCTTTAACATCCGGGGCGGTGCTCACAGTACCTGTTGCTTTTTTAATCCTGTAAATAAGCGTAACAGCCTCTGCTCTGAAAAGGTTATCCTTAGGAAAAATCTTACCCTCGCTTCCCTCAACATATCCCTTAACTGCGCTTGCGGCAAGGTATGTAAGATATTCGGGGTATGCCGCATTATAGTCGGAAAATTTCTCTTTAAGTACCGATACCTTTGTCTCGGGCTTAACACCTGTTGCATTCATCAGAGTTGCAATGAACATTTCGCGGGTTGCATTTCCGTCGGGGACAAAATCTGAGGGACGGAGCAAGTATCCTGAAAGCTTGTTTATATCTGCCTTCGCCCAATGAGATGAGCTCACCTTTACCGAGCCTTTCTTTTCTTTAATGGTAAAAGTCCTGTTTATAAGGGCAAGGCACTGCGCCTGAGTGAGGCGCTCGCCCAGCATAAGGTCACCATCGCCGTCACCTCTTAAAATATCGTTGTTAACACAATATTCAACTGCCTCTGCCGCCCATGGAAATTCTTTTTTATAATTATCTGCAAATACCATACTTCCCGATAAAGTAATAAAGGAAAGAGCAATTGCAACTATTCTCTTGTACATAGAAAACCCCCTGTGTAAAAAACTGTCCTTGGTTTGTATACATTAAAGTATATAAAAAAATCAGAAGTTTGTCAAGTTAAAATTAAGGGGCTCCATAAATCCCGTAAGCTCCACGGTGGATATATCTCCTCCCACCGCAACTCCGTCCACAACAAGAACATTACCCCGAAGATTTACGCTCTCGTCGGGGTAGTTGGTTATTATGTAGGTGTAACGGGTGGCACGTCTGCCCATATATGGCTCAAGGTTCATACCTGCTTTTTTCTGAAGCTCGTTATAGTTTTCAAAAACCTCGTCAAAAGTTTCCGGAATAATAATCTCGGCAGTTTCCGCAGGCTTTGGTTCAAACTCCCAGCCAAACTCTTTTAAAAGCTCGCTACCCGGTGAGGAACGGTTTAATGTAACAAATGCAAATATAATTATGATGCCGGATATTAATGCCAAAAAACAACAAAACAAATTTTTCATAATATTCAAATTTTCCCTGTTTATATATTTTTGAATGTGGAATAATAAGCCTGAGTTCAAAACTCAGAAAGGCAGTGAATTTTATGGATAAAACAGCTTTGGCTCTTGTAATTATAGGAGCAATTAACTGGGGACTTATAGGCTTTTTCGGATTTGACCTTGTAGGTACACTCTTCGGCGGTCAAGGCTCAGTTTTAAGCAGAATAATATTTGCAGTTGTAGGCATTGCCGGACTTTGGGCAACAACTATACTGTTTAAAAATATTACCGCACCGAGAAATGCATAAGTGCCTTAATGCAACAAAGCCTTAAACGGCTTGGTTGCTTACATACTGAGTTCCTGCCACGTAAAAGCTTCAATATCTGGGTTTTCATAAGGCTTTTTTGATTTACCCAGTCTGTCAAAGTATATGCTTCCTCTGCCCTCGGCAATACACTGATTTATAATATCTGCAACCGCGTTTTCACCAAAATCGAAAGCATATTTCTCTATTATCTTTTCAAGAACAGTGCGGCTCCGCAAATTAAGATTATGTATCTCCGCCCAGTCATTAACGGCTTTTGAAAGGGTTTTTGAAAATTTAGTATAGGCGAGTGTTTCTTTACTCTCTTTATTTAATATATATTTATTTATATTATTTATTTCTTGGGTGTCATACATGTCACTATCTCCGGTGTCACAGATGTCACTACCCTCAGTGTCAAGGATGTCACTCCTCCCGGTGTCAGCTATGTCAGCACCGGTGTCACAGATGTCACTATTGATACATACGGTTTTTATATGATTTTCAGAACTGTTTCCACGATTTATTATTCCGTTTTTTTCAAGTTCTGTAAGCTCTCTTATAACAGTTCTTCGGCTAAGCCCTGTGTATTTTACAATATAAGATACTGACATTTCAGTTTTAACTCTGTGAAATCCCTTTGTAAATCTTACTATACAAAGGAGAATTTTTATCTGTGATGCCTTGGAAACTGTCATAAGATATTTAATAAAAGAATTTTCAACTTTAGTATAATATTTCTCTGTCATAGGTTATTTTCCTCCTCTCTTTAATACGTTTTGCTAATATTATATCATATTTTTGGCGGAAAAATCGTCAATTTCGGTTTTTTTCAAAAAACAGTTGATTTTTTTGGTATTATATAGTATAATGTTAGATATTATATTTTCAGGAGGAAATAAAAATGAAAAAAATAATTTCAGTTCTTGCAGCTCTTGCAATCGGTGTAGTTGCACTTGCAGGCTGCGCAAATAACACAGCTACTAATGACACAGAAGGCGGAAAGCACTTCGTAATCGCAACAGACAAAGGCTTCAGCCCATTTGAATTCCAAGATGCAGACGGAAACATCGTTGGTATCGACATGGATATTTTAAAGGCAATTTCAGAAGACCAGGGATTTACTTATGACCTCCAGTACGTTGGCTGGGATGCAGCAATCGCTGCTTGTCAGGCAGGTCAGGCAGACGGTATGATTGCCGGAGCTTCAATTACTGACGCAAGAAAAGAATCTGGCTGGATTTTCTCAGATGGCTACTATGATGCAACTCAGGGTATGGCAGTTGCTGTAGATTCTGATATCGACGCACTCGACGACTTAAACGGCAAAACAGTTGCAGTTAAAAATGGTACAATGAGTAACACATATGCAGAAAGCATCAAAGACCAGTATGGTTTCAAGGTTGTTACTTTCTCAACATCACCTGATATGTATCAGGCAGTTCTCGGCGGTCAGGTACAGGCTTGCTTCGATGATACACCTATCCTTAAGTACAATATTAAAACAGGTGAGCTTGCTATGAAGTTCGTTGAAGGAACTGAAAATGAGCCTGCACAGTATGGTATGGCTATTTTCGATGCTGAAAACCAGGAGCTCCTCGACCTCTTTAACGCAGGTCTTAAGAACATCAGAGAAAACGGTAAGTACGACGAAATCATCGCAACATACCTCGGTTAATTTTAAACTATTGTAGAAAAAATCTATAAGGCACACAATAATTCAGTGCCTTATAGATTTTTAGTGATAAGGAGATAACATGAGCCAGATAATAGATACGTACGGTTCGCTGTTGCTTATAGCTATGGGACAGACTTTGCTCTTAGCTCTTCTGGGACTTCTTTTCGGATGTATCCTGGGTATAATCTTCGGACTGTCGAGCGTAGTTGATAATAAGGTGAGCAGATTTATATCAGCCGTCTATGTAAACCTCATCAGAGGTGTACCTATGATAGTGCTGGCATTTTTCGTGTTTTACGGGGTTCCCTATGGGCTTAAAACCCTTTTGGGACTTTCTGTAACCTTCACCGCACTTCAGGCAGGTACGATATGTCTTGCCCTTAACTGCGGAGCATATATGTCGGAAATCATAAGAGCCGGAATTCAGGCAATCGACCCCGGTCAGATGGAAGCCGCAAGAAGTCTTGGGCTTACATATTGGCGTTCAATGTTCAGAGTTGTTCTTCCCCAGGCTATTAAAAATATGATTCCGAGTATTGTAAATCAGCTTATTATAACGCTTAAGGATACATCTATCCTTTCAGTTATCGGGTTCCCCGAACTTGTTAATAAGGCGCAGAATGTTATAGCCATCACATTCAAATCTTTTCAGGTATGGGCTATTGTGGCAGTTATGTACTTGGTTGTGATTCTTTCACTTCAGCAGGTTGCCAAAGCTTTGGAAAGGAGATTGAACCGTGGCCGCGAATAAGGAAAATATAAAAATTCATGTATCTCATCTTAACAAAAAATTTGGAAAGCTTGAGGTTTTAAGTGATATTTCAACAGATATCTACGAGGGTGAGGTTGTTGTCCTTCTCGGCCCTTCGGGAAGCGGAAAATCCACATTCCTCCGATGTCTTAACAGGCTGGAAACCATCACAGGCGGTGAAATTGTAGTTGATGGCTTCCATATAGACGATAAGAAAATTAACATAAATAAGGTCCGTGAAAATATCGGAATGGTGTTCCAGCACTTTAACCTTTTCAATAACCTTAACGTTATGCAAAACCTGATGCTCGCTCCTGTTGACCTTAAAAAGGCATCTAAGGAAGAGGCACGAAAAGAAGCTCTCCGCCTTCTTGATAAGGTTGGGCTTTCTGATAAAGCAGACAGCTATCCGTCACAGTTATCAGGCGGACAGAAGCAGAGAGTTGCAATCGCACGTGCCCTTTGTATGCATCCCGATATAATGCTCTTCGACGAGCCCACGTCGGCGTTGGACCCGGAAATGGTAGGGGAAGTTCTTGCAGTTATGAAAGAACTTGCAAAAGACGGTATGACAATGGTCGTTGTAACCCACGAAATGGGCTTTGCAAGAGAGGTTGCCGACAGAGTTATATTCATAGACGAGGGTGTAATAGTAGAAGAGGGAACTCCAGAAGAAATCTTCGGAAACCCCCAACACCCAAGGACTCAGGATTTTCTTAATAAAGTTTTATAAAAAAAATAATTGCGGAATTTCCGCAATTATTTTTTTTATTTAGTTAAGAGATTTAAAGAATTCAAGCATATTCTTTGCCTGTTTGTCGATAGCTGCCTCTGATGTGTCGTCTATAAGGTCACGCCATACGTAGATAGCGTCGCCAACTTCGCCTCCTGCCATAACGAAAGGCTCAGCCACAATTCTGCCGCTGAAGTTTACGTCGTGGAGTGCGTCGAAAATTTCTTTCCAGTTAAGGTGGCCGTAGCCGTTGCCGGGAGCAGTTCTGTTGTTTTCACCAACGTGGAGACCTACTAACTTATCTCCGGCAAGCCTTATTGCATCACCCATATTATCTTCTTCAATATTCATATGGTATGTATCAAGCAAAATTCCCACGTTCTTGCTATCAACCGCTTCAACATAAGCGCGTGCCTGCTTAGCAGTGTTGATTATAATGCCTTCAAAACGGTTTACTGATTCTATTCCGTAGGTAATTCCATATTCTTCGGCTTTCTTTGAAAGAATTTTCATATTCTTGATACTGTTCTCTCTTGCCTTTTCTACGTTTACTACCTCGGGAACACCCCAACCTGCATAGCTTACGCCTGAGAGGATTTTACCGTCCATGTAGTGTACCTTTTCGATGATTGATGAAAGATATTCAAGACCTGCCTTCTGAACGTTTTCGTCAAGTGATGCGATGTCATACTTCTTATCAAGACCGAGGCTGTAGGTAAGCTCTATGTCGTTATCCTTTGCAATTGCCTTAAGCTCGTCAAGGCGTGCATCGGTCATTGTAAGGAGCGCCTGAGCCTGGAACTCAAGAACGTCAAAGCCAAGCTCTTTTGCTTTTCTTATGTATTTAGCATGGTCTGCATCCCAGGTTTTTTCCCAGAAGTTCATAAAAATTCCATATTTATTGTTCATAGTAAATCTCCCTTAAAAATTAATATTCGTTAACAAGACGTCTGTACATAGGCTCATCTTCAATAACCTCTGTGTAACGTCCGAGAGGTTCTGCGAAAATGTTGTCGTTATTATCGTCGTTAACCTTTGATACTTCGCCCACAACAAGGTCGCCTGCGCCTGTTTTTGCCCAGAAACGGTGGTACAAAAACGGTGTGAGAGTGATACTTGCACCGGGCTCAACTTCGATTATTTCGTCGGGCTTGTAGGTGTACTTCTTAGCATCCATAAGCACTTCAACAGGTGTTTCCATATCAACGCCGTCGTCAGCAGTTCTGCCGCAAACCTGTACGCAGAGAATACCGCCGCCACGGTTTATGATATCTTCTGATTTATCGATATGATAGTGCATGGGGATTTCCTGACAGTTACCATCCTTTAAGAGGATATACTTTTCACAGTATGTAATTGTTTCGTCAGGTCTTTTAATATCTCCGTTACGAACAGTAAATAGAACTGCACCTGTTTTTGAAAAATCGCCTTTGCCGAAGTCTGTTACGTCCCAGCCGAGCATAGTGCTTTTGATAAGCTCGTCGCCTTCGCCGCTCCATTCGTCAGCGCCTCTTCTTGCAAAGGGAGGCAATGTAATAAGTCTTTTAGCAAGAAGTTCCTCTGCCCATTTAATGGCATTGTTAATTTCGCTTCTTTTCATTGTAATACATCTCCTTCTAAAATATTTGTATATTTATTGTACCACGAATATCTTTCTCTGGCTTAAGATATCTTACTGTGATTTTACGAATATTTACTGTGAGAACTTTGTCGTTTTGTGATGAATTTATATCAAAATACGACAACCGGTTACGACATATTACTACAAGGATATGTGCTATACTGTATCAGTGAATTACTTATATTGAAGGGAACGATTTACCTATGCCAAAGCTTCAGAGGGCAGGAATGCCTGTAACAAAACTTTTAAGAAAACCCACTTTTTCCGATAGCATCCCGCTTGCACTTTTGTTTCTTGCCGCAAGGTGCTCCTGTGTGGGAATAAGCCCATTTGCTACCGCTATGTTTGCTTCGGTGTGCGATCTCAGGATAGGACTGCCGGCAATAGGGGCAATAATGCTCGGACTTTTCTCTGCCGGGGCATCTGCAGAGGGAGTAAAATACATCTCTGCGACAGTGCTTTTCTGGATGTTCTCAATCCTGAAGCCCGACAAAAAAGAGAACTCCGCCATTTCGTCGGTTATTACCGGGATACTGCTTATAATAAGCGGTTTGGGAGTGATGACCTATTCGGGATTTACATATTATAATCTTATGCTTCTTTTTGTGGAGGGAATGGTCTGTGCTTTCTCCTATACCATATTTGAAAAAGCTTCTTTATTGTTTACATACTCACGTCGGCCTCCCACGGAGCAAGAGCTGATTTCAGGGGCAGTGTGTCTTGGAATTTTTATTTCGGGGATGTCGGATATTATTCTGCCCGGGGGGCTTAATCTTTCAAAAATTATATGCGGATATGTTATTATGACCGTAGCTCTCAATCTCCCTCTTTCAGTTTCGGGAAGCTGCGGAATTGCAACAGGTCTTATATGCAATATGGACAACCCCTCCGCCGTTCAGCTTACGGGGCTTTATGGGATTTCGGCAATTTTTTCGGGGATACTCAGAAGCTTCGGCAAATACGGTGCGGCACTGGGATTTATGGGGGGAGCTTTGTTTCTTGTTCTGTTAACAGGTAACATAATGAGTATTCCGGCTTTTGAAATTGTAGCGGCGGCAGTTTTATTTGTTATCACTCCCGAAAAACTTCACAAATCGGTGGCATTATTTATAAACCGTGCCGCCAAAGCAGAATTCATAAGTCCGGAAACAAAGATGCGTGAATATCTGACTCACCGCCTTGCGGAAACGGGCACTGCTTTTTTGCGGCTTTCGGCGATTTATAAGAGTGCAACCCAGAAGCGAATTTATATGCATAATAAAGATGTTTGTACAGTTATTGACAATACAGTTAATCGTGTATGCCGATACTGCCCTCATTTCGGAGCTTGCCTTCACAAGGAGCAGGTCAACACATACAGGATTATGTTCGGAATTTTAGAAATAATAGAAAGCTCTGGCTTTTGCACTCCCAATAATGCACCCCCTGAATTTACACATATTTGTAAGCGCCAGGAAATATTCCTGTCGGAATTTGCACATTCTTATGAGCTTTTTAAAAGAGATGCGGTAAAGCAGGGGGAGTTTATAAATAACCGCGATTTACTACTTCGTCAGTATGAAGAAATATCTAAGCTTTTTACGGAGTTTCACGACGAAATCTCATCAGGCTTCAGGCTTGTTCCACGACTGGAAGAGAAGGTTTCTACAGAGCTTTTAAAATCAGGGCTTCACCCTCGTGATATACGGGTGTTTGAAACGGAGTCGGGTGAAACGGAGGTGTTTATATCCGTTGCCAAACGTGAAAATCGCAGCCTCCTTGCAAAAAAAGCTTCTTTGGCAACAGGGCTTCCAATGGAATATTCAGGAACTGCCCAGGGCGGGCTTATGAGGTTTACCACGGCTCCCGAATACGATGTGGAGTTTGGTACGGTGCAGCTTGCAAAGGATAATAATGCCGTAACGGGTGATAGTATAACCGGCTTCCGTACGGGGCGGGACAAGTTCTATGCAATCATATGCGACGGAATGGGTACCGGTGCAGACGCCGGCCGTGAAAGCAGAATTACTCTCCGACTTCTGGAAGAGCTTTTACGCAACGGTTTTTCTGCCCGCACTGCCATTGAAACGGTTAATTCATCTTTGGCGATGGGAATGGAAAAAGAATGTTTCAGCTCCGTTGATTTGCTTTCCCTTAACCTAACAACAGGAACGGGAGAATTTTACAAAATAGGGGGAAGTAAAAGCTTTATAAAAAAAGGGAACAATGTGGAAACGGTGTTTTCTCCGTCACTGCCCGTGGGAATTCTTTCCGAGGTGCATATTTCCTGTATAACAAAGCGTATTGACGACGGTGATATTATTGTTATGCTGTCCGACGGTGCAGAAAGTAACTGCGCAGGCTTTTTGTCGGGAGAAAAGCTTAAAAAGATAATTTCAGATGAAGAAAAGGATATGGACGACGTGGCAGAAGCCATTTTAAACGGTGCCCGGGGTAAGGGCATAAAAAAACCCACCGACGATATGACGGTGGCAGCTATACGGGTGTTTAAGAGATAGATTGATTAATTTATTGCAAAAAAAGAAGTGTAGAAAATTGATTTCTACACTTCTTTTTTGATGTTCTTAAATTTATACATATGCAATTATAATTTCACTGTTTCCCGAAAGCTTATAGGTTCCGGGGGTTGCCGGAATAAAGGCAGTTTCACCTTTATTTAGCTGAAGCTTTTCGCCATTCATATCAAGTGTAATTGCTCCGTCTGTTGCAATCACGCATCTAAAGCAATTTTCATCACAATCAAACTCTGCTTCACCGTTTATCACGTGCTTTTCCACGGTAAAGTACTTGCACTCTGCAAGCACGTTTTCTTTCTCAGAAGTATAGGGCTTTGCGGGGCAGAGGTCTGATACTTTAAGAGCTTTTTCTACATGGAGTTCTCTGGGGTTACCCTCTTTGTCGCGGCGGTCAAAGTCGTAAACCCGATAAGTAAGGTTTGAGTTCTGCTGAATTTCACATATTACAATCCCTGCACCGATTGCATGGATTGTGCCTGATTCAATGAAGAACACATCCCCTTTTTTTACTTTGACGGGATTAAGCACCTCAAGGACGGTATTATTTTCAATTCTTTCTTTGAATTCCTCTTTTGATACTTCCTTTTTAAGACCGTAATAAAGGAATGCATCCTCATCGCAGTCTAAGATATACCACATCTCTGTTTTGCCGAAACTGTTCTCGTTTTTAAGAGCATATTCATCTGATGGATGCACCTGAATAGACAAGCTATCCTTTGCATCGATAAATTTTATAAGAATAGGGAAGAAGTCAAAGGCTTCTGCCTTTTTGCCTATACAGTTATATTTTTTTATGTAGTCAGGGAAGGTCATTCCCGCGTCATTTCCGCTTGCAACGCTGCAGGGTCCATCGGGATGAGTTGAAAGCTCCCAGCTTTCTGCTACTTTTTCAAAATCGCATTTTTTTCCAAACTCATCACGAAGCTTTGTCCCGCCCCAAAGATAGTCTTTAAAAGCAGGGGAAAGTTTAACAGGTGTAATCATATATATTCTCCTTTTATATTTCAGGGGTGTTACTTTATTAACACCCCTGAAATATATCACTTATTCTCATATGCAAGTATAAACTTTGCATTTTTAACTTCTATATCCGAAAGGTTCAGATAGTCGTTCTTATAATTATAAGAGGTATTTTTCTTGTACCAGGTTTTTGATTCAAAATATTTCTGAAGCTCCTGGCGCTTGAATACTCTTCCGTGACGGGCAAAAATTTCATTTCTTGCAAGGTCAAGCTGAGCCTTTGTAAGCCCTGCAAGGTCTGCCTCTGTAAGAAGCTTTTGGGAAGATGCGGGTATTACAAATGAATCTGTCGCATAAGAACTTATATTTGTAATGGAATAAACCGGCTGACCGTAATATACATCTGCCGTGGGGACTGCATCTATAGAGTACATCCCCGGAACGCCCTTGTCAAAGCTTATACTGTCGGCATATGCATAATAAGCCTTGTTGCCGATTATAAATTTTGCGATTGACTTTCCGGTGAACTCTGCAGTTTCAACAGCGCTCACAGATACAAGCGTTGATGTTATGGGACTGCCCTGCGGGACTTCAGGCTGAATAACTGAGCCTGCAACAAATCCCGGTGATGTTACTGCCGGAGCAGTAACAGGCTTTACGGTCGCCTTGGGAACTGTCGGCCTTACCGGCTTTGCAGTCTGAACAACAGGCTTTGCAGTCTGAACAACAGGCTTTGAAGTAGCAGTAACTGTCGGGGCAGAAGGCTCTATAATAATAGGTGCTTCTGTAGCTTCGGGAACAACTTCTTCAGTAGCCTCCGGCTGGGGAGTAGCATCCGGAGCGGTTGTATTTTCCGGCTCTTCGGTGGGAGTCGGAGTGGAGGTAACCACCACGACAGTATTTGTTCTGTCGATAAATCCGTTGCCGAATTTATATACACCATAAGCCCCACCGCCCAGAATAAGGGCGATAATAAGGCATATAAGTATAAATTTTTTTCTTTGCTTATGTTTTTGCTTGCGAATACGCTTTAATTTAAGCTCTTCCAGCATTGCAGTTTTGTTTTCTGCAACAGTTTCTTCTGTGTCAAGGGGTGCACCGCACTCTGTACAAACCTGTGCGGAGTCGTCGTTTTCAGCATTACATTTAGGGCAAATCATAATATCATTCCTTTCAAGACACAATTATTGTTTTAATAAGGGCTAAAAACCCACGATACATCTTAATTATATCTCTCTTTACTTTAACTGTCAACATCAGCAATGTTAAGATATATTATCATTTCTCTTACTTAACTTTTTCATAATTTAGTATAAAAGCCTCCCGGAAGCTTTTTGATTTTGCCCTCAAGCTCAAGCATAAAGCATTTAGAGTTACATTCTGTCATAGAAAATCCCAGCTTGGTACATATTTCATCTATACATAAATCACCTTCTTCCAGAAGAGTGAGTATAGGATTGCCCGATGCGGCGACTTCTTCGATGAGCTTTTCGGGAAGATTGGCATAATTCCGTGTTATTTCATCTGCATCTGTCACGGCAACTGCTCCCGAATTTATAAGCAAGTCCGTTCCCGAATTGTTTTGGGGGATTGCAAAAAGGTCTATTCCGTATTTTATGGCAAGATTACCTGTAATCACCGAGCCACTTTTTTCAGGTGCTTCAGTTACAATCACACATTGGCTAAGGCCTGCTATAATCCGGTTTCTGGCAGGGAAGTAGTATGGCATAGGCTTTGTTCCCGGGGGATATTCCGAAAGGAAAAGTCCATCGTTTATAACTTTAACATAAAGATGAGCATTTGATTTAGGATATACAATATCTATACCGCATCCCAGAACTGCCACGGTAAATCCATTATTACATATTGCGGTTTCACAAGCAACCGTATCTGCACCCTCTGCAAATCCGGATATAATAGCGGCACCTGAGGAAACAAGCCCCTTACATATCCTTCTCGTTTTTTCTCTTCCATCGTGAGATAGCATGCGTGTTCCAACGACTCCCACAGTAAATAGCTTGCTCCAATCAGGGATTTTGCCTTTTGCAAAGAGAACAATCGGGTAGTCGTGTATATCAAGGAGCTTAGACGGGTATGATGGCAAATCGGGTGTTAAAATTTCAATTCCATTATCACGGCAGGTGTCCAGCACCTTTTTAGCTTTAGATATGTTTTTATCCAGAAGCCTGGTGAGAGCCTCTTTCTTTATATAGGGAGCTTCTTTGTATTCCGTGAGATTATATATTTTTTCAGGATCTCCGTAGGTTGCAAGCAGCTTTCTTCCGCGCCCGGGAGTTGCCGCTTCTCGGAGCCATAGCCAATAAATTATATTATCAGACATAATTAAATTTCTCCAATTAATGAATTATGCTTTACGCAGAATTATTATACCATAAGTAAATATCAAATGCAAATTAAAAATCAATGGCAGTAAAAAATA
Source organism: Clostridia bacterium (assembly GCA_045648165.1). Taxonomy (GTDB): domain Bacteria; phylum Bacillota; class Clostridia; order UBA1381; family UBA1381; genus RGIG9115. Next base: position 15,151 of record JAZRNL010000002.1, read on the forward strand.
TTTTATATTACAACATAATTATTTTATAACTTTTTAGATTTTTTTATATGCCTATTTGTGCAAAACGGAAAAAAAGCTGAAAAAAACCATAAAATGATAAAAAATTAACATTTTACTCTTGTATATTTTTAACTTTTGTTGTAGAATGTAATAGATGGAGTTGTGTAAAAGGCTCCGTATAATAATGTTATATTTAGGAGGAATTAATCATGGCAGTTAAAGTTGCGATTAATGGTTTTGGACGTATCGGACGTCTTGCATTCAGACAGATGTTCGGTGCTGAAGGTTATGAAGTTGTTGCTATCAACGATCTTACAGACGCTAAGATGCTTGCACATCTTCTCAAGTATGACTCTTCACAGGGAAGATATGATGGTCATACAGTAACAGCAGGTGAAGACAGCATCACAGTTGATGGCAAGGAAATTAAAATCTATGCTTGTAAAGATGCTAACGATTGTCCTTGGGGCGCACTTGATGTAGACGTAGTTCTTGAGTGCACAGGTTTCTATTGCTCTAAGGAAAAGAGTCAGGCTCATATCAATGCAGGTGCAAAGAAAGTTGTTATTTCTGCTCCCGCAGGCAATGACCTTAAGACTATCGTATTCAGCGTAAACGAAGATACACTTACAAAGGAAGACACAATCATTTCTGCTGCATCTTGTACTACAAACTGTCTTGCTCCTATGGCAAAGGCTCTTAACGATTATGCAGCAATTCAGTCAGGTATCATGGCTACAATCCATGCTTACACAGGCGACCAGATGATCCTTGACGGTCCTCACAGAAAGGGTGATTTCCGCCGTGCACGTGCAGGTGCTGTTAATATCGTTCCTAACTCTACAGGTGCTGCAAAGGCTATCGGTCTTGTAATCCCTGAGCTTAACGGAAAGCTCATCGGTGCTGCACAGCGTGTACCCGTTCCCACAGGCTCAACAACAATTCTTACAGCAGTTGTTAAGGGTAAGGACGTTACTAAGGAAGGCATCAATGCAGCTATGAAGGCAGCTGCAAGCGCTTCATTCGGTTACAACGAAGATGAAATCGTTTCTTCTGATATCGTAGGTATTACTTACGGTTCACTCTTCGATGCAACTCAGACAATGGTTGCTCCCATCGGCGAAGACCTTTACCAGGTACAGGTTGTTTCTTGGTATGATAACGAAAATTCATACACAAGCCAGATGGTTCGTACAATCAAGTACTTCGCAGAGCTTTAATAATAAAACAAAGGGATGTGCAAAATGCGCATCCCTTTATTATTTAAGCCTTTTTATTTTTTTGCCCTTAACCAGGTATGCTTCGTCTGCAAATTCAATCATTGATTTGTCGTTCATTGAGTCTGTATAGAAGCATATTTTTTCATTATCTGAAATGTATTTAAGCAATAGCTCTCTTTTATGCTCTCTGTAGCAAAGCCTTTGCAATTTCCCGGTTTTTGTGTCAATCTCGGAGGATATCACATTTCTTATTCCAAGCTCTTTTACCGGGATTTCAATCAGAAATCCGAATGTGGCGGTGAGTAGAATATCGTCATCTCTTTTTTGCTTAAGATAGAAGGGCTTTATTTTTTTTAAGTTCTTATTCCAGAATTCACGAAGCAATCCGTCCAGGTCATTAAAATCGTCCAGCAAATCCTTAGCATATTTTTCCACATATTCTCTTAGCTCGTCAATTGTTATAAGGCACATTTTGTATTTGACAAGCTTTACAATGAGCAGGGGAACAAGCCTTAACAGGCTCGAATCCTTTTTCAGACAGAAAAAGAAAAAATCAACTGCGCTTTCGCCGTCGTAGATGGTGTTGTCAAAATCATAAACATTCATTAATCAGTTCCTTTATCAAGAGCCTTCATTGCCGACCAGACTTTGTCTGCCAGGTCTTTAAGCTCGCTTGGAGTAAGACGCGCATCGAAGTATGGTGACAAGTCGAAGGGCTTGCCTACAGTGAGGACTATTTTGTTGCGAAATCCATAGGTTCCGCTTATGTATGCCGGAACAATATTTTTCCTGGCTTTTATTGCAATAAGAAGAACTCCTTCTTTTATAGGTTCATCGGTGCCCGGCTTTATTCTTGTGCCGTGGGGGAAAACAAGAAGCTTTTCGTCCTTTTTAAGGATACGCATTGCGGTTTTAATCGCGGTTATATCTGCATTTCCGCGGTCCACGGGGAATGCACCGATCGTTGTAAAGAACCACTTAAACAGTTTGTTCTTAAATAGCTCTGCCTTTGCCATAATTCTTAATTTTATCGGGCAGAATCCTATAACAAGGAGGGGGTCGTAATTGCTTATATGGTTTGGGGCAATTATTGCGCCTTCTTGGGGAATGTTTTCCAGGCCTTCAATCTTAACATTAAACGCTATCCTGAAATATACTCTTACTAAAAATCTTAAAACAGTCATCATTACAGTATACCGGCCTTTTCTTTTATTATACGTATTGCTTCCGAAATAGATTCCTCTAAAGTGAGATTTGTGGTATCCAGGAGTATTGCATCCTCTGCCTGACGCAGGGGTGAAACTGCCCTCTCGCTATCGTTTTTATCCCGGGCTTCAATGTCGCGGCATATGTCGTCAAGATTACATTCAATGCCTTTTTCTTTAAGCTCAAGATACCGTCTTTCGCCTCTCGCACGGCTGGATGCAGTAAGGAATATTTTACATTCCGCATCAGGAAGAACGGTTGTTGCAATATCACGTCCGTCCATTACCACATTTTTACCTTCTGCAAACTCCTGCTGCATTTTAACGAGCTTTTTACGGACTTCGCCGATAACCGCAACGTTTGAAGCTGCCATACTTACGTCTTCTGTGCGGATAAGAGATGTTACATTTTCGCCGTTTAAAAACATAAGCTGACCATCAGGGGTGGGTTTTATGTCGATTTCAATTTCGTCCATATGCTCTGCAACCCGGTTATGCTCATTTGGTATATCTATGCCCAGTCTCAGCATATAAAGCCCTACTGTTCTGTACATAGCTCCTGTATCAATATATACATATCCCAGGTCAGATGCTGCTTTTTTTGATATTGTGCTTTTTCCTGCTCCTGCAGGTCCGTCAATTGCTACTTTCATATGTGTTCTCACTTTCTCAGTAATAAAAGCTGTGTTCTTTTGAATTCAGTATCTCAAGATATTCCGAAGCCTCATTTTTTGCCGCTTCCAGGCTCAGGGTTTTATAATTTCCACATTCCACCGGGCTGTTTCCAAAAATTTCACCCTGATGGTCTGCAACCTGTTTTAATGCTTTTTTTAATGCTTCAAGAAATTTTAAATTGTCGTCCATTCGGACAAGCACGTAAAAACCCGTCTGGCACCCCATTGGTCCCACATATATTATTTTGTCTGCAATATCTCCGTTCCGGAGATATGTGGCAAGCATATGCTCCAGGGAGTGCATTGCGGAAATTGATATAAGACTATCGGTGTTAGGTTTTTTCATGCGCAGGTCGTATGTTACAATATCACCGTCTTTGCGGGAAACATAAATCCCCGGCTCAAGCACGGTGTGGTCAACCGTAAAGCTTGTTATTTTTTCCATATTTTATAATCCTTTCAAAAATCAAACCTGTAATTCTTCATGGGGGTTCGGCTTTACATACAATGTGTTGTAGCTATCGTAAATAACCATACCCGGTTTTGCGCCGTTTGGTTTTTTAACATTTTTAACAACGGTGAAGTCAACCGGCACCTGATTTGATTCTCTGCCTTTTGAGTAGTATGCGGCAATTTCCGCCGCAATTCGTATAACACTGTCAGGTACGTCTTTGTCAATACCAAGCTTGATTATAACGTGTGAACCGTGAATTTGCTTTGTGTGGAACCACAGGTCGGATGAATTTGCAGTTTTAAGGGTGAGCTGATCGTTTTGAGTGTTATTCTTACCTGCAAATATATCAAAACCTTCTGCCAAAAAATGAACAGGCTTTGAAGCGGGTGATTTTTGCCCTTTCCTGCCGTTTCTCTTTAAAAAGCCCTCTTCTGAAAGTTCGTGGCGTATTGCATTTATATCCGCCTCGCTTGTGCAGTTTTCTACTGCCGCAAGGGTACTTTCAAGATATCCGATTTGTAATTCGTTAAGCTCAAGCTGCTGTGCCGCTTCCGTTTCTGCAGTTTTTGCTTTTGTATATTTTTTGTAATACCTCTGTGCATTTTGCGAAGGGGTCAGGGATGGGTCCAGATGTATTGTTACGTTTTTACATTCAGGGTCGTAAAAGTCTGCCACGGTAACCGATGTTGCATTTTCCTCCACTGCATAAAGGTTTGATGTTAAAAGATCGCCGTATATTTTGTGCTTTTCTTTGTTATCTGCATCTTTTATAGTTTGTGTAAGAATTATTTTCTTTTTATAACAACGTTCAAGGAGGTTTGTGAGAAGCTTTGTTATATCCCCGGTTTTTTGTTTCATTCTCTCAAGTGCGTCGCGTCCGCTGTAGAATTTGTCGGTAACTTCGTTCATAAGGGGATATTTTATAACCTTCATAAGCCCCTCATACTGCATAATCTCAATTGCACTGAAATCAATCATTTTTTGCGCACTTTCGTCTTTTATTATGCAAGGGGTAAATTCGCTGTTTAAAACCCTTTGTTTCAAATCTGTAATGCTTTTTACAAGAGGCTCTGTATGGGTAACTTCTCCTGTATGCATATCCGCCACACCATATGCCCTGTATATTATTTCCCGGGCGGTTAACGGGCTTATTCCGGAAATCGCTCCAAGAACTGCTTTTGAAAGCATTGTTCCGGGATTTAAGGGAGGGAGAGTTCCGTCAAACTCTGTAAGCGGTGTTTTGTCCTGCTCCGGCGGGAATTCGTATATCATCCCCGGCAACACCTGGCGGACGGAGCTTACAGTTATATCAACATGCTTTATGCAGTCTATGATTTTCATAGAACTGTCGGTAAGAATAATATTTGAATGGCGTCCCATAATCTCTGTTATAAGATGCTTTACTGTGAGGTCTCCGAGCTCGTCGTAGCTTTCGATGTCCATTATAATTATTCTTTCAAAATCCTTTTGACGAACATTGGTAATCTTCCCGCTTCCCAAGTGCTTTCGAAGAAGCATACAAAAAAGAGGTGCCGTGAGAGGATTTGCCTTTTTCGTTTCTGTAAAATGAATTCTCGGATGAGAGGAGCCTGCCGACAGAACAAGCCTGAAGCTATCGGAGAAAGTACGTATGTGAAGCACAATTTCGTCTTTTTCAGGCTGGTGGATTTTATCTATTCTGCCGTTAACTGTCTTTAAACAAATTTCCTCGGCAAGGCATTTAATTGCCGGTGCGTCAAGCGCCATCTGGTGTTCACCTCTGCTTTGTGATTAGTTTGCCTTCGTTCATAATCCACACCTCTTCAACTCCGCTCAGTGACGAGAGAGTATGTGAAAGTGAAGATTTGATAATATCCATATTTGCAGACTTTGGCAATGAAGCAAAATTGACGTAGCATATTCCTGATTTGGTTTCTGCCGAAATCAGGATTGTACCTGTCGGAAATACCTTATAAAGACCCCGGGTTTCGGGGCCGTTTATAAGTGCCTGCACTGCATTGTGTTCTATGCTTCCGTTTGCTGCATCTATTTTGCGGGTTTCAGGTTGAAGCAGACCCTCTTTGTTTTTAAAGTATAAATCGCAGGAGTATGTCATTATCTCCTTTGAATTCATTATATTGATGGATGACTCGGAAAGGTATCCGATTTTTTTCCCCGCAGGAGTTTTTAATGGTGAGTTATCCACAGTGACTTTAACCTCGGTTATTCCGATTATGGCGGAGGTACTGCATATGGATTTCACTATTGAGTAAATCCTCAGGAGATTAAGCTGAGGGTTGTCTGATAAAAAATCCTCTGCAAGGTCTACGGTGATTTTTTCGGCTGAGTCAAATGTTATTGTGTTTATTGTAAATCTTTGGCTCATTGAGCCTTTTGATTGTAGCTTCATAACGATGTTGTAGGGAATATGCGTAGCATCGTTAAAAGAAATGCTTTCTGTGTCAGTAACAAGCGATGTTCCGGCTCTATTCGGGTAATAAAGCACTGCAGTTATGGTGTTGCGGTTTATCTGCGCAAGGAAAAATCCGCCTGCAATCAGAACAGTTGCTATAAGAACGGCTCCTGTTACGAGAAGTTTTTTCTTCATACCTCCTCGCCTCCGTTTCCGGATGTTGCAGTATCATTGCCGGCAGGCAATGTCATAACAAAGCAGCTTCCGCCTTCAGGGTTGTCCTCAACATGGATAGTACCGCCGTGAAGTAATATAGCTTCTTTTGCAATTGCAAGGCCAAGCCCCGTTCCTCCTGTTTCTCTTGTACGTGAATCATCAAGGCGGTAGAAACGTTCAAACACCCTTTCTTTGAACTCATCGGGGATACCTTTTCCTGAATCCAGAATTTTAACCGTTAATATGCGGTCAGCAATAACTGCCGTGATTTTAACTACGGTGCCGATTTTTGAGTATTTTACAGCATTTTCAACAATGTTATACATAGACTCCCATATGCGGTCGTAGTCCAGCATCACGGGAGGCATATCTGCAGGGATATCTGAAGATATGGTAATATTTTTGCCTGCGGCAATAGGTGTCAGATTATTTTTAATACGCTGAATCATCATTCCTACATCTACAAGCTCCGGTGTGATATCCGTCTCCTTTGAGTCGAGCTTTGTAAGAAGCAGAAGCTTTTCTATAATACGTGTAAGACGGTCAACCTCATCGCTAAGGTCGGAGAGGAACTCCTGTACCATGGCGGGGTCCGGATTGTCGGAGGCAGTTATACTATCGCAAATCAGCTTAATGGTTGCCATAGGAGTTTTAAGCTCATGAGAAGCATCGGATACGAATTTTCTTCGTTTCGATTCCAGAAGTTCAAGCTCGGTGCTCATATAGTTTATGGCATTTGCGAGCTGATCTATTTCCGAATTGCCTTGCACCGGAATTTTTTTGCTGAAGTTGCCTTTTGAAAATTCCTGTACTGCACTTATAAAGTCGTTAAGGGGGGAGATAACAGAACTGCTCATACGATAGCTTAAAAATGCAATAAGGATTATGAAAATAAGGGAAAATGCTATAAGCCCGTCACGTATGCCTTTTATAAGCCTATCGGTCTCTGCCATATCCTCAGACAGAAAAACAGTGCCTGAGACAATGCCGTCACCTGAAATGGGCACTGCCACAGATAATGTTTTTATTCCTGTTTCATTTTTGCGGACCAAAGCGGATTCCGAACCTGAGAGGGCATCAAATATAACGGAGCTTGCAAGGATTATTCCGTCAGCAGCTGCGGCAGAATTTGTGTCGTATACAGCTTCACCGGCACTGTCGGTGATTATGCCGCGGATTCCGGAACCGTAAAGACTTTTTGAAAGAATATCCCCGGCGTATTCCATATCATCTCCGGCACGGGAAACGGAGCCGGAAATAATGTGTGCCCGTGCAAACAAATCAGCTTCTTTGCCGCGGTAAATGTTCCGGGCAGAAAGGGTTGTCATAAAAATGCACATAACTGTAAGTGCCGCAGCTATAACTGCAACATAAAAAATGTTAGCTCTTGTGCGCAATGACTTCGGGATAAACCGATTAATCTTTTCTGTAATAATAGCCTACACCCCATTTGGTTTTGATATATTCCGGTTGTGCCGGATGTACTTCGATTTTTTCTCTTAAACGTCTGATATGAACGTCCACTGTTCTTACGTCGCCCGGGTAGTCAAAGCCCCATGCAATATCAAGAAGATTTTCCCTTGTATATACCTTTCCGGGGTTTTTCATAAACAGCTCCAGGAGGTCAAATTCCTTGCCTGTAAGCTCGATTGTTTTATCGCCGATGGCTGCACGTTTAAAGTTGTAGTCAAGACGTATATCTCCTGATACAAGCACCTTGTCGCGGTCACCTTTTTTTACGGGGTTCACACGGCGGAGGATTGCCTTTATGCGGGCAGAAACCTCACGGATGTTGAAGGGCTTTGTTATATAATCATCTGCCCCGTATTCAAGGCCGAGAATTTTGTCGATATCCTCGCTCTTTGCAGTGAGCATAATGATGGGTACGTTTGAAAAGCTTCTTACGCTTCTGCAAACTGACAGTCCGTCCATTTTCGGGAGCATAAGGTCAAGTAGTATAAGGTCGATTGAGTCATCATGAGCAAGACGCACAGCCTCTTCGCCGTCAAAAGCGGTTTCTACGGTGTAGCCTTCCTGTTCAAGATTATATTTTATACCCTTTACCAGTAATTTTTCATCATCTACAACAAGAATTTTCATAATTATTTCCGACGCTCCCTTAAAAAAATAAAATCATATTTAACTATAGAATTAGATGCCGCTCAATTTTTGCCGATATGATATAAATCTCGCAAGAGATTTATATTGCTGAGTTTAATCGTTTCACGACTAAATTCATTATATATTATTTATTCAATTTTTGCAATAGAAAAATTACAAAAATTACATATTTTTTTGCCTGTAAAAAAGATTTCCTTTTTGCCCCAAAGAATGGAGGCAGGGGGGTGGAGATTTTTAAATCTTTTTTCTATTTACCTTAAAACATCTATTGACATAATTCCCAATTCAATGTATAATATTATTAAGATGGGGAGTTTATGTACTTTTCGGGAAAGAGAGGGATTGATAGTGGATACGGTTATAGCATATCTTAAAATGATTCAGGTAAGTGATTATGTTGATATTCTTATAACTGCAATAGTTATTTACTATATGATAACCTGGCTGCGTGAGACAAGAGCTATGCAGCTTGTAAAGGGAATTATAGTTGTTTTTGCGGTTCTTGCACTCAGCGACTGGTTACACCTTACCATAATTAACTACATTCTTGGTGCTATAGTCCAGGTGGGTGTGTTTGCACTGGTCGTTCTCTTTCAGCCTGAACTCCGAAGTCTGTTGGAGCGTCTGGGGCGGTCAAGAGTGGGTAAGCTCATAGATATTGCTACTAATGAAATGGGTCTGGGCGAAAACGGCGGTGAGTCTGTTGCCGACAGTATAGTGGATGCGGTAGTTGAAATGGCACGTGAAAAAACAGGCGCACTTATTGTAATTGAACGTGATACAAAGCTTGGAGACCATACCAAGCGAGGTACAAAAATAGATGCAGATGTAAGCAGAGAACTTCTGATGAATATTTTTTTTAAAAACAGTCCTTTGCACGACGGAGCAGTTATCGTAAGGAATGGAAGAATTCATAGTGCAGGTTGTTTTCTGCCCCTTACTTCAAACGACAATCTTTCTGCAGAGCTTGGCACAAGGCATCGCGCAGCTCTTGGAATATCCGAAGTGTCCGATGCAATGATAATCGTTGTAAGCGAAGAAACAGGCAGAATATCCATAGCTCTTGGGGGCTCTCTTACCCGTAATGTAACTAAAGACCCCTTAAAGCACGCTCTTGAACGTTTCTTTGATTCTGAAGCTGAACGGAATTTTGCCCGTTTCATAAGCAATTTAAAAAAAGGAGGCGGATTGAATGGAAAAAATAAAGAATAATACAGTTCAGCCTCCCGAGAAAGAAAAAAAGTTCCAGAAAATTCAGCGTGTGATAATATCGGTTGTTGTGGCAGTTGTGGTATGGGTCCTCGTGGTTAATGTGGTAAATCCTGAAATTACAGAGCCCATTAAAGATGTAAAAGTGGAGTTTGACGGCGAAGCATACCTAAGAAATAAAGGTTTTGTTATTGTAAATAAAGACGAAATCCCCGGACTATCTGTTAAAGTAAAGGGTACCCGCCATAATCTTCTCAGCGGTATGAAAAGAATAAATGTGGTAGCGGATGTAACGGAAATCGACAAAAAAGGAAAGGCGGTTATTCCTGTAAAGGTAAGTGTGCCGGATAAGGTTTCTGTAGAGAAGCAAAGCTTTTCAACTGTGGAAGTTATGATAGAGCCCAGATACGACAAAAAAATACCTGTTATCATTGAGCAGAGAGGCGACCTTAGCCAGCAGAGACGGGGAAGGATAATAAGCTCTGTTCCGGAGCTTGAGGAGGTTTCAGTATCTGGTTCTGTTTCCGATGTGGAAAGTATAAAAAACTGTATCGTGACTATTGATGTTTCAGATATAGAAAATGACGGTAAAACTTTAGAAGAATATCGTTTTGTAGATAAAGAGGGCAATGCTGTTTCCGAAAATTCATCTGTGTTTTGTACTTTAGGAGCAATCCCTGTAAACAACACTGTTTACACAAGGCACACTGTTGATGTGGAGGCGGAAGTAAATTCCATGCTCCGTCACCAATTCAAGGTTGAATACGATCCCCGTAATATTAACATGCCGGTAATGGATATCGGCGCCTCAGAGGGGGCAGAAGTTCCAACAAAAATAATTGCAGTTGTTCCCAATATAAAGTATAAAGAGGGAAGGCAGACAGTAAAGCTTGAAATTAAAGAAGAGGACGGGTTGTATATTCCAAAGCATAACATTATGCTTGAGGTGAATATTGTTCCCCTTAAAGAGAAAAAATCAGTAATCAAGCTAAGCTTTAAAAACATTCCCGAAGGCTTACAGTTGCAAAAATCAGAAATAACCCTTGAAAAGAAATTGCTTATTCCTCATGATTTCGAGGGTGAGATAACGGGTTATGTGGATTGTGCAAATTTCGTTTCCGGAACAAACGAGGGAAAAATAAAGCTTGATGACTTATACATTGAATTTGCAGATAATGACGATACGATATCTGTAAATCTTGTTCAGAAATAAAGATTGAAAGGTAAAAATCATAATGGCAGACATTTTTAAGAGAGGTACTTCAATGGATGGCGGTGTCCGCGTGTTTGCGGCAGTAACTACCGACCTTGTAAATGAAGCTCAGAGAATACATCACACATACCCCGTAGCAACTGCGGCTTTGGGACGAACTCTTACTGCGGGCGTACTTATGGCTGCGGCGGGGCTTAAAAACGAAACCGACTCCCTTACCCTTCAGGTTAAGGGTGATGGGCCGCTGGGTAATATTGTGGTATGTGCCGACAGTGAACTCAGGGTGCGCGGATATGTGGCAAACCCTTATGTGGACAGGCCCCTTAACGAAAAAGGCAAGCTTGATGTAGGCGGTGCAGTGGGTAAGGGAGTGTTGAACGTTATACGGGACCTTGGTATGAAGGAGCCGTATATTGGACAGATCCCACTTGTATCAGGAGAAATAGCGGAAGATGTAACAATGTACTATGCTCAGAGTGAGCAGATTCCCACTGCAGTAGCTCTGGGGGTGTTGGTTGATACAGATAATTCTGTTATTGCTTCGGGAGGATTTATGATTCAGATGATGCCGGGCTCTACAGACGAAGAGGCGAAGCTCATTGAAAAAACTCTCGATAGCCTTCCTCCGGTAACGTCTATGATAGCGGAGGGAAAAACCGCAGAGGACATAATTTTTGACGTGGTAGATGGCATTGACTTTTTTATAGAAAACAGTGAGGGAAATCCTGTTTACCGGTGTAACTGTTCAAAGAGCAGGATGGAAAAAGCTCTTATTTCAATAGGGAAAGCAGAGCTCCAGGGGATAATTGACGAACAGGGCGAGGCAGAGCTTTGCTGTCAGTTCTGTGATAATAAATATAAGTTTTCAGAAGAGGAGCTTCGGTCGCTCCTTAAACAGGCTACGAAAAAATAATTCTGATTAACACGCTCGGTGGTGAAGAGTATGAAAAAAGGTATAGCGGCAGTTTTACTTGCCCTGGTATGTACAATTCTTTTCTACGGAACAAAATATATGAGCAGTCCTCTTCTTACTCAGAGGGCAGTGTACGGTGTTTACGACGAATTTGTTTATACCGATTGTTATTTTGTCCGTGATGAAATAGTATACACGGCAGATCGTTCCGGCACGGTATATAACCATTACAGTGACGGTATGAGAGCCGGAAGCGGCGCTTTGATTTCCACAGTTTACAGCGGAAATGTAAGCCAGGAAATTCTTCAGGAATTAAACACCATAGATAAAAAAATAGAAAACGCAAGAGAATCCACTCTTTTCGTTAATGTATCCGACGACGATTCCGATACTGAAAACAGAATAGAAACTTATAAAAAGGAATTTATAGCTGCTGCAGTTGAAGGAAACGTTAATAAGGTAAGGGCTTATAAAGAGGCAATTGTCAGCCTTCGTTCCGGTACAGCCACAGCCAATACAAGCGAAACAATAAATATGCTTAACGAGCAAAAGGCCGTTGCGGAGAAGAAAATAGGTGGGTCAAAACAGGAAATATATGCTCTGGGTTCAGGAGTTTTTTCAACTGTTCTTGATGGTATGGAGCATATCCTTACTCCCCAGAAGGTACTGGACTATACGGTAGAGGATTTTGATGCTATTTCCGGGGTTTCGGAAAAGACATCAAACCAGACCGTCCGCTCAGGCGACAGTGTTTGCAAGATTGTAAATAATCATAAATGGTATGTAATATGCGCAGTTGCCGCACAGCGGCTGGAAAACCGAGGTGTGGGAAGTTCAATCTCCATGCGTTTTGACAATATTCCCGGTGTGGAAGCTGTTGGCCGTATAGTAAGCATATCTCCCGAAAAGGACGGCAGATGCGTTGTTGTAATAGAAAGTACTCAGTATATAGAGGGAGCTTATTCTATGCGAAGCAGTAAAATGGATCTTATATTCAAAAGCTATTCCGGATATAAAGTGCCTATATATGCTATAAGAACAGTTGACGGAGTAAAGGGAGTTATTGCCAGAAGGAATAACGTAGAAAACTTTTACCCCTGCGAAACCGTGTATATAAGCGAAGCGGGTGAATATGCTATAATCCGCAGCCCCAAGGATGCAGAAAGAAAGCTTGATACTGTGGATGAGTTTGTGCTTGGAGAAAGGTAGGCATATATTGTGATTGGGGAAAGACTTGACGAAGTCAGGAATACTATTTGTAACAGTGCCCGGAAAGCCGGAAGAAATCCGGAGGAAATTACTTTGGTTGCGGTAACCAAAACATATTCTCCTCAGGTGATAAACGAAGCAATAAGTCAGGGCGTAACAGATATCGGTGAAAATAAGGTTCAGGAAATTCTTGAAAAATATGATAGCGTAAGTCCTGTGAGGTGGCATCTTATAGGTCATCTTCAATCCAATAAAGTCAAATATATCATTGATAAGGTATGTTTGATTCACAGTGTGGATTCCATTCGTCTTATGGATGAAATAGAACGGCAGGCAGAGCTACGCGGTGTTGAAAATATGGATATCCTTATCCAGGTAAATATTTCCGGGGAAGAATCAAAATTCGGGATTGCACCGGAAGAATTAAAGGTGTTTTTTGAACACTCAGAAGATATGAAACACGTGAAAATTCGCGGATTAATGACAATACTTCCAAAAGATTGCGATTATGTTACAAAAAAATTACTTTTTTGTAACATAAATAAAATATTTCTTGACAATAGTCACAAAACATATCATAATGTTAGTATGGATGTTCTTTCAATGGGAATGAGCGGAGATTTCGATGCTGCGGTGGAATGTGGTTCCACAATGGTGAGAGTGGGAAGCAAAATTTTTGGCGAAAGAAATTATGACAAAATTTAAAATTTACCAAAAATAAAAGGCGGAGGAAGAGTATAATGGGAATTGTAAGTTCAATTAAGGATTTTATCGGCGGAGAACCTGATTTTGAAGATTTTGACGAATTTGAAGATGAAGTAGAATACGAAGAGGAAGAAGCAGAACCCAAAAGAACTTTCTCAAGATTTTACTCAAGAAGAGAGCAGACTGAGCCTGCACCTGCCCGCTACGAAAACGATATTACAATTGTAAAAGTAAAGGGCTTTGATGAAGCTACAAATATCGCTGATGTTCTTAAAACAAAGCGTCCTGTTATTTTTGATGTTATGGAGCTTGAGACACGTGATGCTGAAAGAGTTGTAGACTTTATGGTCGGTGCTGTTTACGGTGTTGACGGAAGTATCAAACGTGTTACAGGCGGAATTTTTATCGCTACACCTAAGGGTATGAAAATCAATAGTGACGAAATCAGAAAAAAAGCTCCCTCAACCTTTGATTTTGAGCTTTAATACAATCAATTGATATAAGACTTCAAACGGGGATTGTCTACCGCTGGCAATCCCCTGTTTTAGGTAATAATGTATGAATAACGACAATATACTTTTAAGCGGGGCTGCAGATTTGTATACACTGTGTGAAAAGCGCGGCTCTGCGGTTTTTTCGAAGTTTTACGACGGCGGCGAACAGGCAGTGCTCTCCGATAACAGGATGATAACGGGTGAGGCCGTTATGTTTGGCGGTCACGAAAGCTGTGAACGTAAAATTCTCGGGGTTTTCCCTTATTGGGAAGAGCCTGACACAGGTCAATTCCCTATAGTTATCTTGGGTATAAGCTGCAGTTTTAAAAAAGATTTTTCCCACAGAGACTATCTTGGAAGCCTTATGGGACTCGGTATAGAAAGAGACAGAATTGGCGATATTCTTGTTACGGAGGATGAAGCCTTTGTATTTCTTCATAATTCTGTTGCAGACTATGTTTTTATGAACCTTCGTAAAATCGGCTCTCACGGTGTTAAGCTAAGGCTTGTAAAAGCTCCGGATTTTGAATTCCCAGAGGGTAAGTTTCAAATGGTTAAGACAATTGCCGCTTCACTCCGGCTTGATGCAGTTGTGGCAGCGGGGATGGGGATTTCAAGAAGTAAGGCATCTGCTCTTATAGAGCATGAAAAAGTGAGCATTAACCACCGTCCTGTGGCGGATATGTCTGCAAGGGTGGGAGAGGGTGATTTGTTTTCCGTTCGAGGCTTCGGAAGATTTATTCTTCAGGAGGTTTCGGGAGAAACACGTAGCGGACGTCTACATCTAACAGTTAAAAAATACCTTTAAAATGGAGGGACTCAATATATGTTAAAGCCTGCAGATGTGCAAAGCAAAGAATTTGACATTAAAATGAGAGGATACGACAGGGATCAGGTGGATGATTTTCTGGACGAAATAATCCGTGATTTTGAAACTCTGTATCGTGATAATTCAGACCTTACTTCAAAGCTGGAAGCGGCAGAGGCAGAGGTAGCACACCTGAAAGCGAAAAGCGATGAGGTTGAAAAATCTCTTGAGCTTGCCCGCTATCAGTGCGAGGAAATGAAAAAGAATGCCCGCGTGGAGGCTGAGTCAATTATTAAACAGGCGAAGCTCAGTACAGAAACTGTTGCGGCAGATATAGAAAGCAGTAAAATCAGAATGAAGGCACTTTGTGCTGAATTTCTTGAAAAGATAGATAATATTTGAGAGGATTGAATGGCAATGTATAAAAAAGTATCAACTGACCTCAATTTTGTTGAACGGGAAAGGGAAGTTCTTGATTTTTGGAAAAAGAACGGAATTTTCGAAAAGAGTATAGATGAGAGAAAAGAGGGGGAAACCTATACTTTCTACGACGGCCCGCCCACGGCTAACGGAAAGCCCCATATCGGTCACGTGCTCACACGTGTAATTAAGGATATGATTCCCCGTTATCGCACAATGAAGGGTTATAAGGTGCTTCGTAAGGCCGGTTGGGATACCCATGGTCTGCCGGTTGAGCTTGAGGTTGAAAAACTTCTCGGTCTTGACGGTAAGGAGCAGATTGAAGAATACGGTCTTGAGCCCTTTATCGAAAAGTGTAAGGAAAGTGTTTGGAAATACAAGGGTATGTGGGAGGATTTCTCCGGTATAGTAGGCTTCTGGGCTGATATGGACGACCCTTACGTAACATACCATAATGAATTTATCGAATCCGAATGGTGGGCGCTTAAAAAAATCTGGGAAAAAGGTCTTCTTTATAAAGGTTATAAAGTAGTTCCCTATTGCCCCCGTTGCGGCACACCGCTTTCATCACACGAAGTTGCACAGGGCTATAAAGACGTAAAAGAACGTTCTGCAATCGTTCGTTTCAAGGTTAAAGGTGAGGAAGCATTTATTCTTGCATGGACCACCACACCCTGGACGCTTCCTTCAAACGTTGCGCTTTGTGTTAACCCCCGTGAAACCTATGCAAAGGTAAAAGCAGCAGACGGAAATGTATATTATATGGCAGAGGCACTCCTTGACACTGTTCTCGGAAAGCTGGGAGGAGAAGATAAGCCTGCATATGAGGTTGTTGAAACATATGTGGGAAAAGACCTTGAATTCAAGGAATACGAGCCTCTATACGATTTTGTAAAACCCATCTGCGAAAAGCAGCATAAGCTTTCCCACGTTGTTGTATGTGACGACTACGTAACTCTTACAGATGGTACAGGCGTTGTTCACCAGGCTCCCGCATTCGGTGAAGACGATGCAAGAGTGGGTAGAAAGTACGACATTGCATTCGTTCAGCTCGTAACCGAAAAGGGCGAGATGTCTGCAGAAACCCCCTGGGCAGGGACATTTGTTAAACAGGCAGATATGCCGATTTTAGAGGACCTTGAAAAGAGAGGCCTTCTCTATGATGCGCCCAAGTTCGAGCATAGCTATCCCCATTGCTGGAGATGCGATACCCCCCTTATCTACTATGCACGTGAGTCATGGTTCGTTAAGATGACAGAGGTTAAGGATAACCTTATAAAGAACAATAACACAATTAACTGGATGCCCAAAACAATCGGCGAAGGCAGATTTGGTGCATGGCTTGAAAATGTTCAGGACTGGGGCATAAGCCGTAACCGTTATTGGGGTACTCCGCTTAATATTTGGGAGTGTGACTGCGGTCACCGCCATGCAATCGGCTCAATTGAAGAGCTGAAATCTATGTCAGATAATTGCCCCGATGATATTGAGCTTCACCGTCCGTTCATAGATGCAGTAACACTAAAGTGCCCTGAATGCGGCAAGGAAATGCACAGGGTCCCTGAGGTTATTGACTGCTGGTTTGACTCAGGTGCAATGCCTTTTGCTCAGTGGCACTATCCCTTTGAAAATAAGGAAATATTTGAAGAAAACTTCCCTGCAGACTTTATCAGTGAAGCTGTTGACCAGACGAGAGGTTGGTTCTATTCCCTTCTCGCAATATCAACTCTCATTTTTGATAAGGCTCCTTATAAGAACGTAATCGTTCTCGGTCATGTTCAGGACGAAAACGGTCAGAAGATGTCAAAGTCAAAGGGGAATGCGGTAGATCCTATTGATGCACTCACTGAATTCGGTGCAGATGCAATCAGATGGTACTTCTATTCAAATTCGGCTCCATGGCTTCCTAACCGATTCCATAAGGACGCAGTTGTTGAAGGCCAGAGAAAGTTTATGGGTACTCTTTGGAACACATATGCATTTTTTGTGCTCTATGCAAATATCGACAACTTTGACCCCACAAAGTACACACTTGATAAAGAAACTCTTGCACCAATGGATAAGTGGCTTCTTTCAAAGCTCAATACTGTTGTAAAAACTGTTGACGAAAATCTTGCAAACTATAAGATCACAGAGACCACAAGAGTTCTTGACAACTTTGTAGACGAGCTTTCAAACTGGTATGTACGCCGTTCAAGAACCCGTTTCTGGCTTAAGGATATGCCTCAGAGTAAGGTTAATGCATATATGACTCTTTATACTGCCCTTGTAACTCTTGCGAAGATTTCCGCGCCCATGATTCCCTTTATGGCAGAGGATATTTATAGAAACCTTGTATGCTCAGTTGATAAGTCAGCTCCCGAAAGCGTACATCTTTGTGACTTCCCGTCTTATGACGAGAGCTTCATAGATGCAGAACTTGAAAGCAGGATGGAGCAGGTGCTTGAAATTGTTGTTCTCGGCAGAAGCGCAAGAAACAGTGCAAACATCAAAAACCGTCAGCCTATCGGCAAGATGTATGTAAAGGCAGATGCCCTCGACGAAATGTATGCAGAAATTATAAAGGACGAGCTTAATATTAAGGAAATTGAGTTCACCGGTAATGTGCGTGACTTCACATCCTATAGCTTTAAGCCTCAGCTTAAGACTCTTGGCAGACGTTTTGGAAAGAACATAAATGCGGTAAGAGAAATTCTGGCAAGCCTTGACGGTAACGAAGCTATGGATGAGCTTAATTCTAAGGGTACACTTACAATAATGGTTGAAGGTGTAGCCGAAGCACTCACTTCTGAAGATCTTCTTATAGAGTCTGCTCAGAAGGAAGGCTTTGAGGCGGTTTCCGAAAATGGAACAACTGTAGTAATCGACACAAATCTCACGCCCGAGCTTATTAATGAAGGCTTGCTCCGTGAAATTGTGAGCAAGGTTCAGACAATGCGTAAGGAAGCAGGCTTCGAGGTTATGGACCATATCCTTCTTTCAATCAGCGGAAACGATAAGCTTTCAGCGGTTGTTTCTGAAAATGCAGACCTTGTTAAGGAAGAAGTTCTTGCCGATGGTATAACCGACGGCGCTCTCTCCTACACAAAGGAATGGAACATCAACGGTGAAACTGTAATGCTCGGTGTTGAAAAAGTAAAATAATCTGTATAAATGAAAAATCAAGGATTAAGTCCTTGATTTTTCATTTGATTTTTTTTATTAATATGTATTGACAAACCTTTCTTTTTGTGTTATCATAATCAAGAATTAATTTTTGGCCCGGTAGTTCAGTTGGTTAGAACGCTAGCCTGTCACGCTAGAGGTCGTGGGTTCGAGCCCCATCCGGGTCGCCAGAAAAAAGACATCCAATGGATGTCTTTTTTCAGTTATATTTGCCTACGGCAAGTTATATTGCTATGCAGTTATATTCGGCTACGCCGAGTGATATTGTGCTTCGCACAGTTTAAAGACAAATATAATATCACTGCAAA
>JAZRNL010000003.1:0-14591 GCA_045648165.1 Clostridia bacterium
GTATAGCTTTCCCGTGGAGGCAAACAAAAAGTATTTTATATCTGCGATGATAAAACCGACGGAAGCCTGGAAGATGATGGTGCCTGTAGCATCCGGATGCGGACTTCCTGCATTTTCTTCACCCCTGCTCACCAGCAAAAAGGTAGATTGGTTTAAAATAGCAAATACTATTGCTCCCACACAGACAGGAGATGCAACCTTTTATATACAACGTAATTGGAATGTGAATGAAACAAATAATTTGCTTCCGTCATATTATTTAGACGATGTTGTTATTTATGAGCTTAAGCTTAAGGAAGCTTCAAATCTTGTACCCGATGAGGGCGTTATTTCTGTAAACTTCCCATCAGATATAGGGCTGACTGCTGATATGATTACTCTTTCATCAGGCAACGTAACAGATGTTTTATATGGAGAGGGTAACTGGAATATAGGTTATGCAAATCTTGCTGCAAATACTGCAGGAACTATAACTTTTAACATACCGGTACATAGAAACAGCGACTATAACAACACTATCGATGAAAATGTCACCACTTTGAGTCAGACATTTAATTTTACAACAACAAAATCAGAGAAACAACCGATGCATTCATATTCGAGCGAGCCCCGTCAGGATGTTGAAATTGTTACAACTGAGTTTAATTTCAATAACGGTGCAGTAAATTCAGTTCCTGCAGGGATTACACCAAACCCCGCAGGTGTTGCAACAACAATTGCAAGAACAAATGGGATAAGCGGTGATAACGCACTTCAGGTTAAAAGTAATGCAGACATCCCTGTTTATGCAAACTTCTCGCTTTCAAAGGAAGTAACTTCAGGAATAACCGATTTTTCATTTGATTATTATACTCCGACCAATGCACCCTCAAACTTTTACCTTTCAAGCGGTGGTGTATACGGAGCTTGTATTTCGATTTCAGGCTCAGGTATTGGTGTTGTAAATCCCAGTGCACAAACCATCTCTGCAGTGACGGGTATGCAACCGAATCAGCGTCATACAGTGGTTGCCCATATTGATATGGATAAACACGTGATAACCCTTACTGTTGATGGCAATGATGTGAAAGAAAATGGAAAGTTCAAGGAATTTCCTTTCAGAAACAACATAGCATCAATTACAGGAGGCTTCTTTGGTATAGGTAAGGCATCCGGTAAAACATTGGAAGTTGATAATTTCAAGGTGCAGACAGTTTACAAAGGTCAGACATTTATAAATGAAGGCTTTGATAAAGAAATTACAAATTCTGCTCCTTCAGCTTTTGTTAATTCAAACACAGGTACAAGCTCAGGCTCGGCACCAAAGGTTGTTGTAAAAGCAGATGACAAAGTGGCTTCAAACGGAGTTGAATCGGGCAAGGCAATGGAGCTTACAGCGCCTACTGAATCAGATAAATTCTCACAGGCTTTTTATGAGCTTCCTTATGAATTTGAAGGCGGACTGGTAGACTTCTCTTTTGACTGGTATGCCGCAAATCGAACAGGCTCAGGTGAGGTGCATCTTTGTGATAACGGAGTTGATATAGCAACCTTGCTTTTAGGCGGAGGCTCTGTACAGTATCATACTACAGCAAGAGTTGAAACTTTGGCGACTGTTACAGAAGGTCAGTGGCATAAAGCCGTAGTACATATGAATATCGGTAAAGGTACTTATACTATAGAAATCGACGGCACTCATTATGCAACCGAAATTCCGTTCCTAAACAGCGGAATATTTGGTGAGGTTCACATACGCCTTCATCAGTCAAATGCATCAGGAAAAACAATGCAGTTTGATAATATCAAGATTGAAAGAAAATTCCGTACTCAGAAATCAGCTTATGAAAGCTTTGAAACCGGTCTTGGTATTTTGACAGGTGCCGGCGGCGCTTTAGCAAATCGTGTGGAGGATGGCATACCTGAAGATATTTTTGAAGCAGGTAAGGCAGTTCAGATGAAGATAAATGCGTCTGCTGATACACAGATGGATTTCAATCTTCCGGAAACTCTCGGAACAGGTATAGTTGATGTTTCATTCGATTTGTATAAATCAGAGGGAGCGCCCAGAATTCAGTTCTATCTTACAAACAGTGCAGGTGGATTTAACCCCCTCACCGTGCAGATAGCCGGTTCCGAAATTACCGGTCATTACAGCGGCACTTATTCAACTGCATTTACAGAGGGTAAGTGGCACAATGTAATGTTCCATATGAACTTTGCTACAAAAACAGTCAGCGGTACTCTTGACGGAATTCCCATGACAAACAACGGCGAAACTGAATGGACCTTCCGTTCAGACGGTCTCAGTGACGAAACAGTTTGCGACATTGCAAAGGGATTTTTCAAGGTTGACAAGTCAGCCAACACCTCTTCGATCATACAGATTGATAACTTCAGAGTTGAAAAAAATATAACGGGAGATCAGAAAATGACTGTTGTATTCCCTGAGGGTATGACAGAGAGCTCCACAAATAACTATGTTTACGGAGCTCCTTTTGGTGAGACCGTAAGAAACTTCATTTCTGATATTTCTGTTACACCGTCAAACTGTGAGATTTATATTATAAACAGAAATGGTGTTCGCAAAAATGAGAATGATACCATTGCTAAATATGATAGAATTATTGTAACTCTTACTGAGGCAGGAGTTTCTAAAGAGTATGAGCTTCGCCCCACATATTCAATTGATTTCCGCGGCATTGAAATTAACGGAAACGAATATTTTGAGGCTTCAAAGATAATTGAACCGGGTATGGCAACTGTGAGAGCAAGATTAACTAACCTCTCAACAGCTCCTATTAGCGTAAATGTATACGGCGCCATTACAGGTGATAAGCTCTATGATGTTGAAAGTCGCTTTGGTCAGGAGATTGCAGCCGGCGGATATAAAGACTATAAGTTTGAGCTTGACATACCTGACGCAACAGACGATTTATCACTAAAGCTTATGGTGATGGATGAAAATCTTGCACCCGTAACCGAGTATGAACAAAAGCTTGTTTTTACCTCTCAGGTAACTTCAATGCCTAACATATTCTCCGACTATATGGTGCTTCAGAGAAAAGAGCCTGTTAATATCTTCGGCTTTGCTCCCACAGGTACACCTATTAATGTAACATTCGGCGAGTACTCTGCATCAGGCACAGCTGCAGGCGGTAAATTCCTTGTTCAGCTCCCTGCAATGGAAGCTACAAACGTTGGCAAAGACTTGGTTGTAACTGCAGGTGATGAAACATTCACATATGAAAATGTAGTTGTTGGTGAAGTTTTATTCGGTTCAGGCCAGTCCAATATGGAGCAGGCACTGAGCTGGGAAACAAGCGGCAGAAACCTTGGTCAGCTTACCAACCTCAGATATTTCTCAGTAGCTAAAGTTTATTCAACAGCAGGCAGGGTAGACGGTGGCGTCGCAGAAGGCTGGACACCTGTAAATTCATCAAACTGGACTTCAGTTTCTGCGCTTATGCATTGTACTGTTTACCACCTCAGAGACCTTGGCATCATAGACGAGAGCATCCCCGTAGGTATTATAAACTGCTCATGGGGCGGAACAGGTATCGGAATGTGGATGAGTGCAGATGCGCTTGAAAGTGCACCTGTAGATTCTATTCAGAAATATTATGAAAGATATCTGAACAGCGTTGCTGATTCAAAGGGAATAAGACAAACAGACCTCTTCTCTGCAATGGCAAAATCTGTTACTCCTTACACCGTGAAATCGGCAGTATGGTATCAGGGCGAAAATGATGCAAACGTTCTTTTATATAATGAATATATGGATAGAATGGTAGCAGATATGAGAGCAGAATTCGGTAAGGATGTTCCTTATTTCTCAATTCAGCTTCCCGGATTTAATCTTGACAACTGGAAACAGTTCAGACTTACCCAGTGGAAGTCACACGACCCTGAAAACGGAATTAACGTTATTGTAACAAACGACACAGGCGATGTGAGCGACATTCATCCTCATGATAAGGCAATACTTGGTGAGAGAATTGCACGTCAGATGGCTAAGAATGTGTACGGTATAGATATGCCATACACAGGCCCCGTATATAAGAGTGCGGCTGTTAACGGAAACGCAGTTACAGTTTCATTCGATTTTGTAAACGACGAAATTCACGGCGGACTCTGCTCATTGGCAAGCGACGGCACAAGCCTCCCGAGCTTTGAGCTTTCGGCAGACGGAAAAACATGGCATACTGCAACCGCAACAATCAGCGGTGATAGCCTTGTGCTGACCTCTGCAAATGTATCAGCGCCCACTCACGTGCGTTACGGATACGTTACAGGACCCGTTAAGAGCCTCGGTACAAATTCAAATGGAGTTAAACTCCCCCTCGCACCTTTCTTAGAGGCAATTAACTAAATAACAAAAAATGGATGAGATATATTCGGTCTCATCCATTTTTGCGTTGTTATTCAAGTTCATTTACAAAGTAAACATTGAAGTTATGACATTCATAAGCTGAGTCTGTTCCTATTCTTCAGGCGTTTGCCTGAATTGCACCTTGAGGCTATTTTCAAGTATGAATTTGTTTTATTAAAGCAAAGGAGATAGCAGAGAGGAACTGCTGGGAGTAAATGTGAACGCCGAAAATCATATTCCCGTTTATCTGGATAGCTGTGAGAACTTTACCTGCTATAACGGATGAACCGAATCCTATAAGTGCGCTTATGCAGTTTTTAATTGCCATTGCCTGGCTTATATACTCCGGCTAAACACAGTACATTGAACAAGGTACGGTGCAATCTATCTATCCAAAATCCATAAAATTCATTTTCCGTTTATAATAGCGCCTCTCTATCAATTTAATTTTATTATATATTCCGTGGAGTATCACGTCAATAATAATCAATTATTAACTAAAATATCAACACACTTTGTGGAAATAAATTATAAAAACCGGTTGACAATATCCAGTGAATTGTATATAATACAACCGATGATTGACATATAAGGGTAAGACTTATGAAAGAATGATTGATTGCTCTTTCTGATTCCCGTATTAAGAACGGAATATTCGTGGTTGATAACAGGGTGTTTAAAAAACTAAGGGAATTACACCTACGGAGTACAGAATAAACGGCAAGAAAAGTTTTGACGGGAAGGATGATTTAAAATGATAAAAGGAACAGTTTTTAATATTCAGAAATTTTCAGTAAACGACGGACCCGGGATACGCACAACAGTTTTTCTTAAGGGTTGTCCTTTAAGATGCCTTTGGTGTCACAATCCGGAATCGAAATCTGCAAAGCCTGAAATATTCTACAATGCAAGAAAATGTATCGGTTGCGGGAAATGCGCGGTTGTATGTGAGTACGAATGTCACAGGTTCGAAACGGGGGAACACGTTTTTGAAAGAGATAACTGCACGGCTTGCGGGAAATGCGTTGAGGCATGCTCTCCTCAAGCGCTTGAGTTGGCAGGCACAGAAAAAACTGTTGACGAGGTTATAGCAGACGTTTTAAAGGACAAAGCTTTTTATGATAATTCCGGCGGCGGAATAACCATATCTGGCGGCGAGCCTATGTTCCAGTTTGAATTTACATATGAGCTTTTAAAGGAAGCAAAGAATAAAGGGCTTCATACCTGTATCGAAACTTGCGGATATGCAAGAGAAGAGGACTACAAAAAAATAAGTGAGCTTGTTGATATTTTCCTTTTTGACTATAAGGAAACAGACCCTGGAAAGCATAAGGAATTCACAGGGGTGTCAAATGAGCTTATTTTAAAAAATCTTAAGATGCTCGATGAGCTTGGATGTAAAACGGTGCTAAGGTGTCCCATAATCCCTACCTTGAACAATAGGGACGACCATTTTGAGGGCATTGCAATAACTGCAAACAGCCTTAAAAATGTACTGGAAATAAACATCGAGCCATACCATCCTTTAGGCTCCGGCAAATCCGAAATGCTGGGTAAGGATTATGCTTTTAAAGATTTATCTTTTACCGATAACGGTGAGGTTGAACAGTGGATGGAAAAAATCAGAAAGCATACTGATGTAGAGGTTAAAAAAGCATAAATTTATATAAAAGGGACAGTACGTAAGTATATATTCCCACATACGGAAGTTCAAAGTATGTTACTCGTTTTTTCATAGTATAGCTCCCAACAAAATATAAAAGTAAATTAAGAGAAATTAAATAAGAAAATATTTATAGCAAAAGGTCGCAGAAAAGTGCGGCCTTTTTTTACTTTTAATGTAAAACTTTATAAATTTTGTGTTAGAAATCTGAAAAATTGGTTATATATAAAATAGTTGAGTTTAAATGTAGTTTATTCACACATTTTTGTATCCCGGGAGGAATTTTAATGGCAATTACTTTGAATGCAGATAAAGAAATAGTCAAGACCGTTAAAGAGGGCCTTAAAGCAACAGGCGGCTATTGCCCCTGCCGACTGGAGAGAACGAAAGAGAACATATGTATGTGTGAGGAGTTCAAAAATCAGATTAAGGACCCGGATTTTGAAGGCTACTGCCACTGCATGCTATATTATAAATCCAAGGAGTAGATAGATATGTCAGAAATAATAATTACAAAAGAAAACTTTGCCCAAGAGGTTTTAGACTCAGATAAGCCCGTTATAGTTGATTTTTGGGCAACCTGGTGTGGACCCTGTAAGATGCTGGCGCCTGTTCTTTCCCAAATTGCAGAGGAGAGAGCCGATATAAAGGTGGGTAAGGTAAATATAGACGAGGAACCGGAACTTGCTACGGAGTTCAGGATAGTAAGTATTCCCACAGTAATGCTCTTCAAAGACGGAAAGTCAGTTCAGACTGAAATAGGCTATCGTTCAAAAGAACAGCTTATGGAAGCCTTTAACTTATAATTCAAATCTCAGGAGGATTAAAAAATGAACAAGTATGAAGGAACACAAACCGAGAAGAATTTAAGAGCCGCTTTTTCAGGTGAGTCAGAGGCGCGGAATAAGTACACATATTTTGCTTCAAAGGCAAAAAAAGAAGGCTTTGAGCAAATAGCTGCACTGTTCCAGAAAACTGCCGACAACGAAAAAGAACATGCAAAGATGTGGTTCAAGGAATTAAACGGTATCGGCGATACTGAGCATAATCTCGAAAATGCCGCAGAGGGCGAGAACTACGAATGGACAGATATGTATGCCGGCTTTGCAGAAACAGCCGAAAAGGAAGGTTTCATAGAGCTTGCAGCTAAGTTCCGTATGGTAGCCGCAATCGAAAAGGAGCACGAAGAACGCTATAGAGCTCTTCTTAATAATGTAAAAACAAAGCAGGTATTTGAAAAGAGTGAGGTTAAGGTATGGGAATGCCGCAATTGCGGTCATATTATCACAGGTACAAAAGCACCCGAAAAATGTCCTGTATGCGACCATCCTCAGAGTTATTTTGAAATTAATGCAAAGAACTATTAATACTTGCGTTGATTGAGTAGCTCATAGATAAAAATCTGTCAAGAGATTTTAATATGTCGCTGATGCAAAGAGTGTTATATTTTGTAGGGACAGATGAAGGAATCTGTCCCTACAAAATTTTTGTCATTAATTTAATAAAATCATATGCGGTTGAAGCAAAACAAAAGCGACGTTTTAAGACGTCGCTTTGTTTTTATGAAAGTATTAATTTTACTGCCACATTACTACCACTGCTTGAAACAAGGCTTTCTTTATATGAAATTCCATAGTTCTGCATTTCCTGTATAAACAAGTCGAAATTGTCGCTTGTGAAGAAATAGTAGTCTTTATCAGTAACTGATATATACTTTGTTATTAGTTCATTAACTAAATCTTTATTTTCTGTTGAGATAAACAGGGAACCGCTGCCGATTCCGTAATCTTTGGGGCCGTCACTGCTTTGAGTAATGCGGAATTCAACACCCTCCATGGATGAAATGGTTGCAGCATTGGCAACTATTGCGCCGGAGTTGGTTGTTTCGAGAAGTGCAAACTCTGCAGCGAGGTCTCTTTCCTTTTTAGGAATATCTTGTGGGCTTATGCCGGATATTTCGTAAGTTTTTTCTACACTTGATGCAAGAACCACCTGGTTCTTGGGATTAAGGTGTGAGGGTATTTTTGAATACACATCACTATCTTTATCCTCACTCCCCTGAACGGGAGCGGGTGTTGATACTGTTACGGCAGGTGCGGCAACTGGAGCGTTAATTTTGGTAGAAGCGGAGCTCATCGTTGCTTTTGGATCAGAAACAGGGGTTTTTGTTTCAATCGGCTCTGAGGTGATGTCGGTTGTAACAGGTTCTGTTTCAGGTTCCGGAACAGCCTGCAAGCTCTGGTTTGTAAGAGTGGAGGTTTCCACCACCGGCTCTGACACGTTTGTCGGTCTGGTGCCGAGAACTGCGGCGAGCACAAGGCACGCTGCAACTGCAGAATAGCGGCGATAGCCGGCTTTAAGCACACGCGGCTTTGAAGTAGCTGCTATTTCTTTGTCAAGGCACTGGTTAACGAGCTTGCTGAAATCGGCAGGAGGCGTAATGTTGTTCATAGAGCCCATAGCATTTTTTACAGAACAAGAAAGTTCATATTCTTCTCTGCATTTTGCACAGGTTTCCATATGCTGTTTAAAAAGGTTCATTTCTTCTTGGGTACATTCGTCGTAAACATACCTGTCAATGTTGTGAAAAAATAAGTCTTCCAAAACAAAAGCCTCCTTTCATTAAATTTAAGCTTTTACACTTTCACTTTGTTAGACGTTTTAAAATCAGAAAAGTTCCCTCATTTCGGAAATTTTTTTCCTGAGCGCAACCCGGGCTCTGTTTATTCTGGACTTTACGGTCCCCACGGGTGTTTTGAGAATTCGGGATATTTCGTCGTAGGACATTCCCTCAATATCGCATAGCACAAGTACCGTCCGCGCTTCCTCGCCGAGCTCGTTCATGGCTTTTCGGATAAGGCTCTGAAGCTCGGTTTGTTCGGAGAGTTCTTCTGGAGTTGAAGCACTGTCCGCTATCTGCATAACATTGTTATCTTCGTCGTCTGAGCCGTATATGCTTACGGTTTTTCCTGTACGCATCCTTTTGCGCAGAAAGTCTTTGCATATGTTGGCGCATATCCTGTATATCCAGGTGGATAGTGAAGAGTCTTCCTTAAATGTTCCTATGCCTTTAAAAACCTTTATAAAAACTTCCTGTGACGCGTCAAGGGCGTCGTCAGTATCGGAAAGCATACCATAGGCTATGTTAATGACTTTGTTCTGATACTCGCTTATAAGCTGATTGAATGCATCGCGATCTCCTTCCTTAAGGAGCCGCACAAGCTCTTTCTCGGACAATACCTCACCTCCTTCAACTTTTTGTTTTTAAAACAAACTACAAATATACTATTTTATTATACTATAAAAATACACATATGTCAATTACTCATAGTGATTAAACAGGGTGAATTTTGAGATTAATTGTAACATTTTTGTATTATTTGGGTGGTGTTGATTGACAGGGGATTTTGTTTGTGGTAGAATTGGTGTATGTAGAGTTAGATTAAAACCCCGAAAGGAAGCGAATTGATTGGAAAAGTATGGCACAATACCGCCCAGGTTTACAAAGGCATGGTGGGCGCATTACTTTTATTATTATAAATTTCATGCATTGGCAGTGGCGTTTCTTATCTTTATGGTGAGCTCCATAATCTACTCCAATGTGACAAGGGTTCATTACGATTTGCAGGTTTCATATATGGGACTTTTCGGCATCAATCCCGACCACGAGGAGAGCCTCAGTAATTATTTTGAAACAGCTATTGAAGATGTAACCGGTAATGGAAAAAAAGAAATAGGTTATATGTATTACACCGTTGACAACGTTATGGAAGATGGAGCACTTTCCGAAGATGAATATGCATTTCAGATGAAGTTTGCGGCGGAGCTGCAGGGAGGAGAGTCTGATTTGTATATTACCACCGGCACGAATGCAGATGACCTTATAGGCTATTCCGCGAACTTTATGAGCGTGTATGACTTTGCTGGTGATAATCTGCCGGAAGAAAGAATAAAGCGCAATGTGGACGGGCACCCTTATGCAGTTTCCGTTGCAGGTAACGAAGCCCTCGAGGCAATGGGCATTGACACTTCAGATCTTTATGTGAGCGTCAGATTGCTTTTTGAAATGAACGAAGATGACCCGAAAAAGGTAAGAATTCACCAAAACTCGGTTAAGGCGGCTGAAAAGCTTGTGGGAGAGTGATATGGAAATGTGGGCTGAATTTGATGAAAATGCCATATTCCCTGAATATATTAGAACAAAGGATAAAAAGCTAAAAAACGAAATAATAGACCGTTATTTGTATATTGCAGAGATAATGTCAAAACGTTTCGCAAACCGTGGTATTGACTATGAGGATATATATCAGGTTGCTTGCCTCGGTCTTGTTCTTGCAGTTGACAGATACAGACCTGAGATGGGAGTGAAATTTGCATCCTTTGCAACTCCGACGGTTACGGGTGAAATAAAAAGGTATTTCAGGGACAAGGGTTGTTTTGTGAAAATCCCCCGTAAATTGTATGAGGTTTTTACAAAGGCAGAAAAGCTTCGCCAGGCGCCTGATTCCGGAAACTATACTCAGGAAGAAATAGCCCGGCACCTGGATGTTTCAGTGGATACTGTGCGAAGAGCTTATGCGGTAGGTGATATTGCTTTTATTCAGTCTCTTGAACAAGAGGCATACGGCGACGGGAGCTCAGTGTATTACGAAACTCTGGGCTCTGACGACAAAAACTTTTTGCTTATCGAAAACGAAGATTTTATGAAGTCCTGTATGGAGGCTCTTGCCCCTCGTGAGCAGGAGTTTGTTAAGCTTCGCTACTATGAAGAAAAAACACAGCGTGAGATTTCGGAGCTTTGGCAAGAAAATCAGATGTATGTTTCGCGGTTTGAAAAAAATCTTCTTAAAAAGCTTCGGGTTTTGTTCAGCAGATAAAAGGGGAATAATATGGTAAGACCTGTAAAAAAGGAAGAAATTGACAGAGTACTTGAAATATACGCTTCCGCAAGGGAGTTTATGTGCCGTTCCGGCAACCCCACCCAGTGGAGTGGAGGGTATCCAGGGCGTGAGCTCCTTTTGGAGGATATCCAAAAAGGACAGCTTTTTGGAATAGAAAAGGAAAACGAAAGCGGTTTGAGGGGCGTTTTTGCACTTATTTCGGGAGAGGATCCCACCTATGGATTTATAGATGGTAAGTGGCTGAGTAGTGCGCCTTACGGAACAATCCACAGGGTAGCATCAGATGGTTCGGGAAAAGGAATGTTTAAAAGGTGCGTTGAATTTGCCCGTAAATACTATAACCATCTTCGTATTGACACTTATAAAGATAACTTGCCCATGCAAAGGGTTATCTCGGAAAACGGGTTTGTCTATTGCGGCATAATCTACTTAGAAAACGGAGACCCCAGAATGGCATATGAATGGGCTGAGTAAAAAACCATGCGGTGTGTTTGTAAATAACACATTGCATGGTTTTCTTTTATGGGTTAATATTTATATATGTATTACATCATAAACATAAAAGAAGCTGTTTATAAAGTCAACCCACAATCAAGGGGATGGTTAAATAGTCCAGAAGGGACGAAACGAAGTATTATGCGGCTTAGCCGTATAATACCTTGCCCGTACGGTGAAGTCCACATCTATGATTTGGTAAACGACACCTATGCAACAGTGTTTCAAATTTTTAATTTGGGTAACACTACTGCTTTCAATGGCATAAAATGAAGAGAAATCCGCAAATTTGCGGATTTCTTCCAGAATTTATAAGTTTTCACCTTTTTTGATACTTATAAATGCTTATTTATAGCCATTGAACGGTCTGTGCATTTTTAACCCCGTCATTAATTTAGAACACCGACACTATAAATATCACTATTATTATAAGCGGTAATACGAATGACAAATACGGTCTCAGCCATTTAGCCATTTTAAGCCCTTTTCCTTCATTAACCTCGCCGAAATACTTATCCCATCCCCATCCGTAACGTGTTGTACAGAAGAGAACATACGCGAGGCTTCCCAATGGAAGGAGGACATTTGAAACAGTAAAGTCTTCAAGGTCCATTATACCCTTTCCGGCAATCTGGAAATCTGACCATACTGTAAAGCCAAGAATACAGGGAAGAGCAAGGACACACATAAGCACAATGTTTATAAGTGCAACCTTAGCTCTGTTCATTTTTGTAAGCTCAAGCCAGAATGACATAATGTTTTCAAACACTGCAATAACGGTTGAGAAAGCGGCGAAAATCATAAATATGAAGAACAAAGCGCCCACAATCTGACCGAAAGGCATAGTGTTAAAAATGGAAGACAGGGTTGTGAAAAGGAAGCTTGCGCCAACTGTTGAAGCATCTGCAGTTACGCCGTTGTTATAGGTAAAGCATGCAGGGAAGATTATAAGCCCCGACATAAGTGCCACAAAAGTATCGAGTGACATAATGGTGAGCGCTTCGCCTGTTAATCTTCTGTCCTTGCTTATATAGCTTCCAAAAATTGCAACTGAACCGATACCGATACTCAGTGTAAAGAACGACTGTCCCATTGCGGCAGAAATAACTGTCCAAAGGCCGTGTTCCTTAACACCGTCAAGATTTGGAATAAGGTAGAATTTAAGTCCTTCTGCGGCATTTGAAAGGGTGCAGGAATAAACTGCAAGGCATATCATAAGGGCAAAAAGTGCCAACATCATAACTTTTGTTATTTTCTCAACACCCTTTTGAAGTCCAAGAGAGCATATGCCGAAGCATATGAGAATAACAAGGAATGTGTTTCCTATCATGAGCGGTGTATTGGTTGCAATGCCGCCGAATACGTTGCCAAGCTCTTCTGCAGTTTTAAATTCCATTATTGAGCCGGTCAGGTATTTTGCAAAATAAATAACCATCCAGGCAGATATAACTGTATAGAACATCATAAGCAGATAGTTTCCGGCAATACCCATAAACTTCAGCCAGTGCCATTTCTGTCCGGGTTTTTCAAGCACGTCGAAGGAAGAAGCAATGCTTCGCTGACTTGCTCTGCCCACAGAAAGCTCCATAGTCATAATGGGTAGACCTAAAAGAAGCAAAAATCCGATATAGATAAGCACAAAGAGCGCCCCGCCGTACGAGCCTGCGAGAATGGGGAAACGGTATACGTTACCAAGACCAATGGCACAGCCTGCCGAAATCAGCAAAAAGCCGAGCCGTGAAGAAAATTTTTCTCTTTCCATAATAAAAATCCTTTCATTAGTAAGATTAGTTTAAGTATATCATACATTTTCAAAGTTTGCAAGAAAAATATTTTTTTGGAAGAAAAAAGACGGTGTGACCGTCTTAATCCGAAAATAATGACTTTCGCTTGTTTATATAAATATAGAATAATAGAATTACCACGATAATTGGAATTATTGATGCAATATTTTCCTGTAAGCAATTCATAATCATTACAAAAGAAAAATAAGCTATCAGGAATTTATATCCTTTTTTATTCAGCAGCATAGCATTTTTACGGGTATGATATATACAAAATGTCATCAGTAACCGATATGAAATATAAAGAATAATCACCGGCTGGGAATATCCCTGTTCATTTACGATATGAGCTATGATGGCTAACAGATTTAATATCATAGGAATGGGCAGTAGATAAATTACAAATATTTTCAAAAAAGTTGTTGGTTTTTCATAGGCAGTACAAGTATTTTCAAAGTTAACCCTAACAGTGTTTTCTCTGGGATTTTTTGGGTTTTCTCGTTTTTTTTAACTATCATAACTAATCCTCCGATTACCAATATAAGTATAACTATGGGTGCAAAGGTTAATATGTAATATATGGGCGTAAGCTTTCTTACTGCTCCAACTGCTGAAACGGAATAGCCTATCATAAACATGAAAGATATAACTAATAGTAATAATTTTTTAAAGAAAACCACTCCTTGTATTCTGATGATTTAAATATAGCATAAATTCCTGTATTTGACAATTTGCATTCATTTTACTTGATAAAATTATTAATATCATCAAAAATCCAAGACGGGCTTACACTTAAACATTTGCAAAGACATGCAACCTCGTAATCTGTCACCTGTCTTTCATTTTTTTCAATTTTACTTATCATTTGCTGATCAATGTTCACATTATAAGTCTGCAATTTTGCGGCAAGCTCGGATTGAGAAATACCTTTTTCCAGTCTTGCCTGCTTCAATTTATGGGAAATTATGTTTTTATGTCCGTAAAATTCTATTTTTTTCAAAGAAAACAACTCCTTAAAAACTTTAATATAACGTATTGACAATATCATAAATTTGTGGTAATATTACGTTACATTAACGTAATTATTTTTTGGAATATAATCTGCTAAAGAAATTTTGTTGATTAATGCATAATAAAATTCAGGTAATATATGCCGATGGATTTGATTTATATATCTATTATGTACTTTTTGACGCGTAATGTGCAAAAAATTAAAGAGAGGGGTACAGAAATAAAAATGTTTAATACATCATAAAAACATAACAAATAATATATTCATAACATTTTTCAAACGAAAGGAATAAGTATATGAAAAAAATAATTAGTTTGTTTTTAACTTTATGTATTACAATAACAATATTTTCGACACTTGCGTTAAATGTTTATGCAGAAAGTGGCAC
>JAZRNL010000004.1:0-4380 GCA_045648165.1 Clostridia bacterium
GTTGCCGGTATTTCCGTCTTTTTTATCAGGCTTTATCAGACCTTTCATCTCATAATTCAAGATTACTTTTCTTGTAATACCAACGGCTTTTGCAATTTCGCTGATAGAAAGTAGTTGGCTATTATTCATAAAAATCCCCCTTGTTTTTTGTGCAAAAAACAACAATTTTAAAAAATTTTGAAAAAAATTCAAAAAAACACTTGCATCGTCCCTGGAGGGACGGTGTACAATCATTATAGCATAGTATATATAATTTTTCAAGATGTAGAAAAAAATAGTTGCTAATCACCGTATTTAGTGGAAAAAGTGCTATTTGTTTCACAAACAACAAACAATTGCAGAAATGGAAGATGATAAAATTGAAACTAAAAGACTATTGCATTAAAGAAGGAAAGGAGTATTTATTAGACGAGTGGGATGCTGACAAAAATCTGCCTTTTACTCCCGAAAATGTTGCTGCCGGAAGTGCAATACCTGTATGGTGGAAATGCGAAAAAGGTCCTTCGTGGCAGACGCAGGTGCGAAGCCGTGTGAAAACACTTACACGATGTCCCAAATGCCTTGAAATCGAATTGGCAGCAAAAAGAGAACAGCAAATGGAAATGTTCAAAGAGCGATTCGTCGCTAAAGAAAAGCATCCGAGAACCTGAAGATGCTAAAACAATTTCGGATTTTGCGGAAGCGTAAAAGCTCTGTTTAATCATAATAAATTTTTAAAAAGAAGGGATATTAAATGAAAAGAATTTTAAGTACAGTTTTTGTGCTATGTATGATTATCAGCATATTACCGTTACAAGCAGTAACAGCAACAGAGGTAGATGCAGAGACTAACACCGCAACTTTAGAGAAGTTCGGTTTTGCACCTGACCCGAGTACATATGACACCAATGCGTTGAAGCCCGGTAAGCATATAGTAGACCAAAGGTATGACCTGTATGCAGACTTTGGTAACAAGGTACAAAAGCGCCAATTCAGCAAGAGAAAAAATACCGGAGCGGGTAACACCTATTATGATTATGCTATAGATGGCGGAACAAATTATACCAATGGAAAGAACGACGTATTCTTTACTTCAACAGCCTTTGATCCTACAGGCAGCAGATCGGATAATTATCTTGCAAGAATTACTCTGGCAGATAATATATGGGGCGGTCAGTTGAAACTCAGCGTATTTGATTCTGAAGGTAAAGTGGTTATAGACAACTATGTCACAAGTGGTCATATCTCCACATCTACGCAAATTCATGTATGGGATCTGGAAGGTTTGATTGCGATAAAAGCCGGTGACTTTGATGGCGACGGCAAGGATGAGCTTGCAATTTATACTCCGAATAACTACAAGGAAACATCATCAGGAAGTATCCATGCAGATATTTTTGTAAACATATATAAAATTGATGTTAATTCGAAGTCTGTTTCCAATACACAGACTATTGATCTTTCCTCAAGGTCAAGTGCAGGAGAAATATGCGAGTGGGAATATACCTATAAAGACGGTAACAAAAGATACTACTGTCTGCCTTATGTAGCACTTTCGGCTGATGACCTTAACGGCGACGGAATAGACGACCTTATGGCAACTATCAGCTTTTCTACATATTACCGTGGAACTTCGTACAAAACAAAATACACAACCAAGCAAATCCTGGATCACAACACGTATTTTGCATCCGTGCTTGAAGCATATGAGGGTAGCTTGGGGGGTAAGCTCAATCAGACAGTTAAACATAAAATGCTTGTGACCAAAAAAATGGGTGATTATCGCTATGTACTGCGTAATGCGAATGCAATAGTGGCAGATGTAACAGCAGATGGCAGCAGAGAAATCGTAATCGGCGGTAACTATACAAGAGTTACCTACAGGTCCACCCATTCATCTACTACAGCTAACGAAAACCGTTGTGTATGGATAGACGAAAACGATGCGGCAAGAAACATAATAGGCTTTACAACATACGAAGACTTGAAAAATTATAATCCGTCAGAAGAGAACACTGCATATCAATGGACTATCCGGGAAACCGGTGTTGCACAGTTGCATTATTATGAAGATGATGATGACGATCCTGCGTCTGAGCCTGTATCTTTGTGCGGATACAAGCCTTATGGAATCGGAACATCTGACGATATATTCCTTGAAGGCCAGATATTCATCTACGATTCAAATAATAATAATCTGGTATACTCTTATTCCTATGTTGACGGAGAGGACGACAGCGGAATTACCAATATATGGCTCGGAGGAGCGGTTGCAGCAAATGTCGGAGATGATATGTTCTCAAGAGAAGTGCTGATGTTCATCTATGGATATAAAAAATCCGGAAAGGATCAATACGGATGGAATCTTATATCTCATTACGGACTATATAGGCGTGGTGTTCTGGGTGTTGATAAAATAAAAGGAACTCAAACCACCTCACTGCTCGGAATGACAGCAGGAAAGAGCCATGTTACACTTGCTCTGGTAGATAACGGTAAACAAAGCACTTATTTAGAGTATGCAAAGGGTAATACCGATGTATATTTCAGTGATGTTGAAATACTTGCTGTTATGCAGGCACCGCCTGTTTACGAGGAACTCAATGACGACAGCTATATAGGTAATTCCGGTACGAGCTTTACAAAATCGGAAGGCACAAGTACAGGTTCATCCTTGGGCGGCTCACTTACAGCAGGCATTGTGACAGGCTTTGAACAGGAAACAAGCTTTTTGGGACTGTTCAAATGCGGTGGTGCGGAATATGAACTCAAGGTTACAGGCAGTGTATCATACGACGACAGCACAGAAATCAGTTACGATTATTCCACAGGTTTTGGCACATCCGGTACAACGGATGCGGTAGCGGTATTCACTGTTCCTTATGTACGCTATAATTGTACAATGTTTATGCCGGGATATACTCTGCCGACAGAGGCTCAATATACCGAATTATGCGGATTCCGCGATGAGCTTAAAACGCATCTTGAACAGTGTCTTAAAACAGGGCAGACACAGGACATGGGAACATATAGACTTGGCTGTGACTACTATGAATATGCATATAATTCTAATGTAGATTCCTCAAATTATAACAACCAGCTTAATGTGTACAAAAATGTAACAGAGCAAATAAATGCCATAGAAAACTCTATTGCCAGCTTTGGCAAGGGCGGAACTAACACATGGGGTGAGGTTATAGCAGAAGCAGTGGTTCCTTACCACTATTGCGTACCGCAGACACCTATGGTAACAACTCTGGACATAAGTGCTTATGATGCAATAGCAGAATGCACTCCGGGACTGGAAAAATTATCCGGAAGAGTGTTTGGTGTGAATTACAAAGCTGGAGATCCAAGCTCATATGCACACGATACGAGCGAGCTTCCTGTAAGCAGCGGCCTTCTTACAGCTAAAACAAACCTTGACTCTTCAGTAGACGGATTCCTTACAAACAGCGGTGGCTCATCCTCTGCAACTCAAAAGTCACAGACTATATCAGTAGAAAAAGCTGATTCAAAAACTCTCGGCTGGGGTGTTGCTCTTGAAAACACATCTGTTGCAAATGTGGCAGGTATAAAATTAGGTTTTACTTTAAGTGCAGAAATTAACGGAAGCAGTGTATGGACCACTACATCCGGCAACGAGTATTCCGGTACTGTTGTTGACCTTCCGTCGGGAACTCCGGCAGACTATGCATACGGCTGGAAACTTGTTGCCTATAACACAAAAATAAACAATTCTGAAGTGCCTGTTGTTGGTTATCTTACAAAGCTCACCACAACACCTCCTCCGTCAATTGCGCAGAATATTTCTGTTGAAAATCTGACAGATACATCTGCAACACTCACATGGGAAAACGGCGAAAGAGCAGCTGACTTTTACAAAATTTCAAGAGTTGATGAATACGGAAACAACCCGGTACCGATTGCAAACAATATCGTTCCCGTTGGTGGAAAATGTTCTTACAATATATCAAATCTTCAGCCCTCAGGCGTAACACCCAGTACATCATATTATGTGATAGAATCTTACAACACAAGTGGTAAAAAGAGTATTGCATCCGAAATAATTTCTGTTACAACAATGCCCGAAGGCTTTGCAGTTGTAATGTCGGTTGAGGGCATCGAAAATGTGATTTACAGAGATGGCAAAAACCTCTCTGCAAAATTAAATATCGACGGGAACCAAAGCTATGACACATTCTATCAGTGGCAGGTATCTGATGGTAATGAATGGATTGACCTTGACGGAAAAAACGCAAAAACCATGAACTTCAAGATTTCAACATTGGACAATAACAAAAAAGTTCGTTGCGCAGTTACTATGTTTATTGGCTCTCGTTCTTATAAGATTTATTCTGCTCCGAGTACCTTGCATTGTACTAACTCTTACAACGGTTA
>JAZRNL010000005.1:0-20340 GCA_045648165.1 Clostridia bacterium
GTTAGAAAAAATAATAATCCACGAGGATGAGTATGGTCTCCGCCTTGAAATACGAATGAAAGCACCATTCCTTGAAAAAAGTTATACAGATGAAATCGGTATGATATATGAGGACGATTACGAGGAAGCATCAGCCTGAAAAATAACAGGCACGAAAAAAGCTTACAGTTGAAATCCTGTAAGCTTTTTGTCGGTGGTGCGGATGAAGGGACTTGAACCCCCACGATAAAATCACTAGATCCTAAGTCTAGCGCGTCTGCCAATTCCGCCACATCCGCATATTAAGTTTTTACCTCTTAATTTTTACACGGTGGAGGTACACCGAGGAGGAGCATATCGCTTAATCCTCATCTATGAAAACGGAAAAACCGTAATCAACAATAAAATCACATACAGGACGGAACCTAAGTCTAGCGCGTCTGCCAATTCCGCCACAGGCGCATATTAACCTAACAGCAGTTTGTATTATACCACGAATTATGGTTGTTGTCAACTGATAAACAGAAAAATATTTATTTTTTTTAAAAAAGTATTGACAAACATAAAAAGTTGTGTTATAATGTCTATCGTTGACTACGGAGAGATGTCTGAGCGGTTGAAAGAGCCGGTCTTGAAAACCGGTGACGTGCGAGCGTCCGTGGGTTCGAATCCCACTCTCTCCTCCAGAAGAAACGATTTGCTTATGCAGGTCGTTTTTTTAGTTTTATTTGCCTTACGGCAAGTGATATTGCTTTACAGTGTTATTTACGTTGCAAGTAGTATTGCTTTTGGCAGATAAAAACGAATAAAATATTAATGAAATCAAAGGGTTCAATATCACTTTTACAAAGTAAAAATATCACTCCAACGAAGTTGGAATATAACTTAAACGCTGATACAACTGCCGGTATAAAAACAAATAACTTTAATAAACCATGAGCCTTCAGTTTTTCCGAAGGCTCTGTATTTTTTGCTATGCCAATTAATTTTAATACATAAATACAGATAATAGTTACTAAATAAAGACTATAAGCTCTTTCAAAACCCTGCTTTGAGTGGTAAACTAAAATAAAGGCAGGTGTTAATGTTTTGAACTATAAATTATTAGGAATGAATATAAGAAAACGAAGAAAAGAGAAAAATTATACATTAGAGCAATTAGCGGAAAAGCTTAACGTATCTACGACATTTATAGGACAGATTGAAAGAGCGAAGGGTAAGCCTTCCCTTGAAACATTAGTGAAGATTGCAAATGTTCTTGAAATATCCCCCGACAGCTTGCTTTTCGGAGATTTGAACACTCAATCAGGAAACAATCACTTTACTAAAAAAATAACAGAACTAACTGAAAATTTCAGTTCGAAAGACAAAGAGTTATTACTGAAAAATATCGAAATAATTAATGAGTACAGAAACAATTCAATATAAACATTTTCGTTTAAAACAGTCTGCACTATAATTAAAAGGAAGATTTATTATGTTAAATGAAAATGAATATAAGGCATATTGTTGGATATAGGGATAAAAAATAGGCTATTACAGAAGAAAATCAGACATGACACAGGCTGAGCTTACAGAGCATACCGGATTAACTCTTTCCTACATCAGCCAACTTGAAAGTCCCAATCTCCTGTATTGCCCTTCTATTAAAACCCTTTTTACCATTGCTAAGGTTCTTGGGATAAAAACATTCAAGTTAATAGACATTGAAGAAAACTAACAAACTGCCGGGGGCTGAATTATTTTGAAGAAGATATCTAAATTTAACGAATTAGTGTATAAGCTTAGAAAAGCAAAAGGACTTACTCAAAAAGAGCTTGCTGAAAAACTCCATACCACTGCAAAAACCATTTCAAATTGGGAGCGCAAGAAAAATTGCATACCCGCCGAAATGATTTCAAGTATTATAAAAGAGCTTGATATTGATAAAAAATTTATATATGAAGAATATATAGATGAAGGCTCATCTAAGAATGGTGTCAAATTTTTCTACTGCCCTAAATGTAGGAATATTATGTGGAGCTTTACAAAGAACATGCAGACCTGCTGTAACCACACCCTCTATCCGCTAAAGGCTTCTCCTGAAAATTCTGAACACTATCTTTATACTGTTATCTCTCCCCACACCGGTTTTTTAGACGTCTCCTCAAACCACCCGCAAAATGCGGAACATCGTATTGAATTCGTGGCTTACGTATCCGAAGAAAATGTAATTATAATCTCCCACCGCGAAAACAAACCTTTCAGCACTTCATTTAATCATATGCCCGGTGGAATATTATATATGTTTTGCTCAAAGCACGGATTGTTCAGCGATAGCGTATTTTAAAAATTAACCTCCTCACAAGGCTTAAAATCACCTTGGAGGAGGTTTTGTTTTATTCTTTTATAAATCCTGCCATCTTTCCTATCTCCATAAGAATCACAGGCACAAATACAAACCCCAGAGCAATAAGATAAAGCTTAACCGGAAGTATCACAAGTCCGAATGCAATTCTCACAGGTGTGAAAAGAACAATAAGTACCAAAGCGAGAGAGGCAATCACTGCCAGGTTAAGATTTTTGTTTGTAAAAAATCCTGTTTTAAATAATGATTTATAAGACCTCATATTAAATGCTTGAATAACCTGAGTTATAGCAAGGATACTAAATGCCATTGTCTGCCCGCCTTCAAGCGTTCCTGTTACTGTCTCCCCAAGCCTGAATCCCAAAAGAGAAAGAATAGCAAACATAACACCCTGAAGCACTACTCTTATGCCAAGACCATTTGCAAAAATTCCTTCGTTTTTTGGCTTCGGACTTCTACTCATTATATCTTCATCCACCGCTTCCATACCAAGAGCAATAGCCGGAAGCGAATCGGTTACAAGATTAATCCACAAAAGTTGCATAGATAAAAACGGAGTTTTGTGCCATAAAACCATTGCCAAAAACACTGTTACAACCTCGCCTATATTCGTGCCGAGCAAGAAGCCTATAACCTTTTTAATATTAGAATATATACCTCTGCCTTCACGAATTGCCTCTACAATGGTAGCAAAATTATCGTCTGTAAGAGTCATATCTGCAGCGTCCTTTGCAACATCGGTGCCCGTTATGCCCATAGCGCAGCCTATATCTGCCGCTTTAAGGGCAGGCGCGTCATTCACACCATCACCCGTCATGGCAACAACCTTTTCTTTTCTTTGCCATGCCTTTACTATTCTGATTTTGTTCTCTGGAGAAACCCGGGCATAAACTGAAATGTTTTCAACACGGTTGTCAAGCTCCCGATCAGTCAAACCGTCAAGCTCCGTGCCTGTTATCGCCAAATCACCCTCAGCAAGAATTCCAAGCTCTTTAGCTATTGCAGAAGCAGTTACCACGTGATCCCCTGTTATCATAACAGGTTTGATACCTGCCTTGCGGCATATCTCTACTGCAGCCTTTGCCTCGGGACGGGGCGGGTCAATCATACCTACGAGGCCCATAAATGTAAGTCCCGTTTCTATCTCCTCCGATGTTAAAACTTCGGGGATATCAGAAATTTCCCTGTATCCTATGCCGAGAACCCGAAGAGCATTATTACTCATTACTTCAGTAATTTCTTTTGCCTTTTCAAGGTTGCCCTCTGCGCAGCGACATGACATAACATCAAAGGCACCCTTTGCTATAACCACTATTTTTCCGTCTATTTTGTGGATTGTAGACATCATTTTCCTGTCGGAATCAAAAGGAATACCACCAATACGCGGATAGTTTTTGCTAAGTTCTTCCTTTGTGATACCATTTTTATATGCGG
Source organism: Clostridia bacterium (assembly GCA_045648165.1). Lineage (GTDB taxonomy): Bacteria > Bacillota > Clostridia > UBA1381 > UBA1381 > RGIG9115. Next base: position 3,761 of record JAZRNL010000005.1, read on the forward strand.
CGTATACAATAGCAGTTTCTGTAGGGTCGCCTACATGCTGAACATTTCCGTCATTTACTGAAACTGAACCATCACTGCACAGCGTGCCATACATAAGAAGTTTCTTTATATTCTCGTCGGCAGATGCATCAACATCATTCAAATCCCCGCCGTCTGTGTATGCTTTAACCAAGGTCATTCTGTTCTGGGTAAGAGTCCCTGTTTTATCGGAGCATATAACCGATGCGCTGCCCAGGGTTTCTACCGCAGGCAATCGACGTATTAGTGCATTTCGTTTTACCATCCGCTGAACCCCGATTGAAAGAACAATAGTTACAATTGCCGGTAATCCTTCAGGAATTGCCGATACTGCAAGTGATACTGCGGTCATAAAGATTTCCATAAGAGGAATACCGCTCGTGAGCCCCACCGCAAAAATTATTCCACAGGCAATGAGTGCAACCATACCGAGATATTTACCGAGACGTGCAAGCTTTTTCTGAAGAGGGGTCTGAACTGAGTCTTCGTTACCAAGAAGATTTGCAATGTTACCCATTTCGGTGTTCATACCCGTACCCACAACAATAGCTTCCCCTGTTCCATAGGATATACTACAACCTGAAAAAACCATATTTAATCTATCACCCAATGGAGCGCCTGCGTCAATAACCGACTCCGCATCTTTATCAGATGGCACAGATTCGCCTGTGAGTGCCGATTCCTCGCTTTTGAGGCTGAAGGATTTTAAAAGCCTTGCATCAGCAGGAACAAAATCTCCCGCTTCCAGATGGATTATATCACCCGGCACAAGAAGGGTTGCATCTATTATTTGTTCCTCACCGTCACGAATTACACGTGCATGCGGGGCTGACAAGTTTTTGAGGGCATCAAGAGCCTTTTCTGCTTTACTCTCTTGCAAAACTCCCATTATGGCATTGAGAACTACAATGAGAAGAATTAATACGGGTTCAAAAAACTCACGAGGGTTTTGTTCCACGCAAGCAATTACGAATGACACAATTGCCGCTACAAGAAGTATGATTATCATGACATCCTTGAACTGGTCAAAAAATCTTTGTAGAGTTGATTTCTTTTTCTTTTCCTTTAATTTATTCTCTCCGTATTTTGCAAGAAGTTCATCTGCATATCCAGATGGAAGCCCTTTTACAGGGTTAGTATTTAATAATTTTATTACATTTTCCTTAGAACAACTGTAAAAATCCAAAACTGTTCCTCCCCTTAACATTTCAATTTCTATTATTTACTATTATATCATACAGAGTATTAACAGTCTATATTTATTATATTAAGCATTTATTAAATATTTTTCCGTATACCGATTTTTTTATACAGATGTTGACAAAATACGCCTTACCAGATATAATAAATCAAGAAGGAATGATTAAAATGAATAATGCAAATAAATATATAGACGAGCTGGCAAAAACCAATAATATCTCTGATGAAAAGCTTCTGACTATCCTTGCAGGGGGAAGCTGTGACAGCTATTTATTTGAATGTGCAGATAAAGTCAGACGGTCTGTTTACGGAAATAAAGTTTATATAAGAGGGCTTATAGAATTCACAAACTACTGCAAAAACAACTGCTACTACTGCGGAATACGATGCGCCAACAAAAATGCTGAAAGATACCGTCTTACAAAAGAGGATATTCTTTTATGCTGCAAGGAAGGCTACAGTTTAGGCTTCAGAACATTTGTATTACAAGGCGGCGAAGACCCATACTATACAAATGAAATTATATGCGATATTGTTTCTGAAATCCGAAATACCTATCCTGATTGCGCAATTACCTTGTCAATAGGCGAAAAGTCAAAGGAAAGCTATAAAGCATATTTTGAAGCTGGCGCAAACCGATTTCTGCTAAGGCACGAAACTGCAAGCAATGAACATTACGGAAAGCTTCATCCATCCTCTATGAGCCTCGATGAGCGAAAAACGTGCCTTTTTAATCTCAAAGAATTAGGATACCAGGTAGGCTCGGGATTTATGGTTGGCTCTCCTTATCAAACAATGGAAAATATAATTTCCGACCTGAGATTTTTACAAGAACTTCAACCTGATATGGTAGGCATAGGTCCGTATGTTAATCATAAAGATACCCCTTTTAAAGACTTTCAAAATGGCAGTGTAGAACTAACATTAAGGCTTATATCAATTTTAAGGCTTATGTTCCCAAAGCTTTTAATACCGGCAACAACTGCCCTTGGTACACTTCATCCCGAGGGGCGTGAACTTGGACTTAAAGCAGGCGCAAACGTTGTTATGCCAAATCTTTCACCAAAAAATATACGAAAGCTCTACCAGATATATGAAAACAAGCTTTCCACAGATGAGGAAGCAGCAGAAAGCCGCAAAGCCCTTGAACTAAAAGTAAAAAATGCAGGATACGAAATAGTAATCGACAGAGGCGACAGAGCTCTTTAATGAGCTCTGTTTTTTTGCTAAAATATGTATTATACCAAAAACAGAGTACCTTTGAAGATACTCTGTTTTAAGCAAATATTAATTATTTGTTATAGATTTCAACGAGTCTGTCAGCGCCCATTGACTTAATCTGAGCCTGGAACTTATCCCATTCAGTATTCATATCGCTCTGTCCGTAGATGAATTTAAGTGTCTGCTCACTTACGTATACATCAAGGTCAGCAACAAGTGTATTAACTTCTTCTTGCTCTTCCTGAGTAAGCTTCACAACGGGATCGGGATCGAGTGTCCAGCCATTGTCGATCATCTTCTGGATTTCGTCTGCTCTGCGCTGTTCTTTTGCTACTGCTGTAGCATCGTCCTTATGGAGGTTACCTTCAAGACCTCTCCAGGGTGAGAGCCAGGGTGAACCTATACCATAATCAACACCGCCTGGAATATTTTCATATTCTTCCTTAGTGATTTCGCCATTCTTAAGCTTAAGCTTGTTAGAATATGAACCGGCAAGGAGGCTATTTTTGCCCTGTGTATAATTATCGTCAGCAAGATAATGTTCGCCTTCAAGACCATTGTTCATCTCTAAGATACCCTGCTCAGAATAGAGCCAGTCCATAGCTTTCATAGCTGCAGGAATGTTAGGTGATGATTTTGAAACTGTTACAGGCCATCTGAAACCATTATGGCTGTGAGGAATCATAGGCTGCTTAGGAACTTCGCCGTTGATTTCGATACCTGATATTACACCTGATTTACGTTCTGGCTTTTCATCATCATATGTGCTAAGGGGTGAACCTATCATTGTTGTCTGCTCCATAGCCATCTGGAACTTACCATCTGCATAACCCGCCTGAAGCTCCTGCTGTGTCATTGTAGCAAATGAAGGATGAATAATCTTGTTTTCATACATCCACTTGAAGAATTCTACCCAAACCTTGAAGTTCTCAGTTGTAGGACCGTATACCCACTTGTTTGTACCCTTTGATGTTCTGTTATCATACATCATCTTAGGTGAAGAACCGAAAATGAATGCTGAGTACTCTGCAAAGTAGCTCCATCCGAGACGGCATGAAGTTACATAAGGCTGATCGTTTACTTCCTGAAGTGCAAGAAGTGCTGCCTTGAGGTCATCAAGAGTTTTGATGTCTTCAGTTTTCCAACCAGCTTTGTTAAGAAGGTCTTCTCTGAGCTCAAATGAACCATGGGGAGCATCGTATTCACGGATTGCAGGGAAGCCATAAAGCTTACCATCTTCAAGTCTTGTGTTTGCTTCAAGAACATCGGGATACTTGTCAAACATCTTCTGAAGGTTAGGAAGCTTGCCTGCTTCGAGATAATCTGAAAGAGATACGAAAAGTCTGTCACCATATGTATTTACAGTCTTATCATCATTGTAGTAGTTGATAAGGTCAGGAAGGTTTCCTGCTGCAAATACTGCGGCTATTTTTTCTGAAAATACATCTCTCTGAATAGCCATAATGTTGATAGATGTACCGGTCTGTTCGCCCCAACGCTTAACTGACCATGTGTCGCTTGAAAACTCTGAGCCCGGGTCCATAGGCAAGAAGTAGTCAAGAATTGCCTTGCCGTCTTCTGTAAGACGTGTGTTCTCTGTTGCAAGACCTTCATTGCCGCCTTTGTTCTTGTTACAACCTGCTACGGTTATAACTGAAACAACTGCAAGAAGAAGCGCTAACAATTTTGTGGTTTTTTTCATAACTTGATTCCCTCCTTAGAATCTTTTAAAATTTATTAACCCTTAACAGAACCTACCATTACACCGGTTACAAAGTATTTCTGTGCAAACGGATAAACTATAAGGATAGGTGCTACTGTTACGAATACTGTCGCCATCTTGATAGATTCAAGCTGGCCCTGATATGTGGCAGGATCCACTTCTGTAAGCAGTGAATCAGATGCCGCCGAAGCCGCGTCTGTAGCCGATGTAAGCTGCTCGTTTGAAATAAGGATTCGTTTGAGCAAAATTGTAAGAGGTTCCTTTTCCGGTGATGTGAGGTACAAAAGCGGTGTGAAGTAGTTGTTCCAGATAGCAACTGCAACGAACACTGCGATTGTTGCGAATATAGCCTTTGAAAGGGGCACTACAATTTTAAAGAAAATGTACCATTCATTTGCACCGTCAATATAAGCCGACTCTATAAGTGAGCTTGGTATTGAAAGAAAGTTTGTTCTCATAAGAATTATGTTGTACATACCAACTGTTGAGGGAAGAATAATTGACCACATTGTATCAAGGAGGCCAAGGTTCTTCATGTTAAGGTAACCGGGGATCATACCGCCGTTAAAGTACATTGTTATAATGAACATAATTGTGAAGAACTTTCTTGCTCTGAAAGTGTTTCTGGAAAGAGCAAATGCTGCAAGTCCCTGAAAAACCAAAGAGAGAAATGTTCCAACAACTGTCATTGTAATAGAGTTTCTGAAAGCTGTCCAGATTTTAGGATCTTCAAAAACCGTTTTGTAAGAGTTCCAGTGAATTCCCTTAGGAATAAGTGTAACATTCATAAGACCAACCTGCTCGGGGTCACTGATTGACTGAGCAAACATATATATGAAAGGAACAAGGATCGTGAGCATAACAAGCCACATAAACACAACGTTTCCCCATTCAAAAGCAAGTTCGCCGAAGCTTTTCTTATATTTCATCGTTATATTCTCCTTTTCTGTCTTATTTTACCACAATGATGTACCATTGAGCCAATCAACAGTCTTGTTTGCAATAACCATAAGAAGCGTTGCAATTACACTGTTAAACAAACCGATTGCAGTAGAATAGGAGAAGTTGCCTCCGCCGACACCGCCTTGGAAATTGATTCGGTAGATGTAGGTGTTAATTACGTCTGAGGTATCATATGTTGCAGGGTTCTGCATAAGGAATACCTTTTCATATCCAACATTAATAATTGAAGCTACATTCAGTATGATAAGAATTGTGATTGTAGGAAGAATGCCGGGGATACTGATGTGCCAGATTCTCTGGAATCTGTTTGCTCCATCAAGGAATGCTGCTTCGTAAAGCTGCTGGTCAACACCTGAAAGTGCAGCCATATAAACGATTGACCCCCAACCGGCACCCTGCCAGATATCGCTGATTATGTACATAGGTCTAAAGAATCCCGGTTCGTTAAAGAACAATATCGGGTCAGTTCTCCATCCGAGATTTTCAACGAGAAGATTGTTAACAACGCCTGTAGGACCGAGAATTGAAACCATCATACCTATTATAACAACTACAGGAATAAAGCGCGGCAAATAAGAAATGGTCTGCACCGCTTTTTTAAGATAATTGCTGTTAAGCTCTGTCATAAGAATAGCGAGAATAATGGGGGGGAAGAAACCGAAGAACCAGTTTAAACCACCCAACAACAGCGTATTCTTGATAAGACGGAAGAAGTATGTACCTGTAAAGAACTTTTCAAAGTTGGCGAAACCAACCCACGGGCTGGCCATTATGCCGCTGAGCATATCATACTTCTTAAAAGCGATGAGAATACCATACATTGAAAAATAGTTGAAAAGTACTATGATCAATACAGCGGGCAACATCATCAAATACAGGTTGTAGTTCTGCGTAAGATCCTTAAGAAAAGGATTTCTATTTCTCACAGTAGTTGTGCCAACCTGGTTTTTAGTTTTTTTCAAACTCATTTTGTTATCACTCTTTTCTGCTAAAATAAAATTTGTTGATGCATATTGTCGCATTTTGCCGGTAAGTTTTTTCACTCCGTCCATCCCGACAGACAGACTGAAAAAGCTTCCGCCATAAAAATCTTTGCTCCCGGTTTAGGATAACCAAGCGAAAGATACCGTGACCAAATACACCATTTCAAATGTATTCTACCACAAATACGCTCTTTTTGCAATAGTAAATGTTTTAGAAAATATAGATAAATTCTTTTAAAAATGCAATTTTTCGGGGCGTAAAAATGTGCATTTTTTTAGAATAATATGCATTTTATTAGATGGCTGTTTTATACAAACGGCTTACCTATGGGATTTATATGAGTTGACAAAATCACATGTTTCTTTTTATACAACCTAAAATAATTAATATTCACAATTTGTTCACTTTTTTGCTCTTTAAAAAGCAAAAAATAAAATATACATTTTTTCTTCTACACACTTGAAATTCATTTTAAAATATAGTAGAATTAGCATATACGATTTTTGCCGCACTATTTAATATTATGTAAAGGATATAAAGTACATGAAAGTCATTGCTAAAATTAAATCGCCCTTTCCGGAAAAATTTGCAATACCCAGGCAAAGCGGGCTTACCGAAACCGAAGGAATAATAATCTTCGAACCGGAATATCGAAATGACGATGCTCTTCGCGGGATTGAAGACTATAGCCATCTATGGCTTATATGGGGATTTTCTGAAATTCCTAAAAAGGGTTGGTCACCTACAGTTCGTCCTCCACGATTGGGCGGCAACAAGCGTGTTGGAGTGTTTGCCACAAGGTCTCCATTCCGCCCTAATCCCATAGGGCTTTCATCCGTGAGATTAATCGCAGTAGACAAAACAAGTGATGGTGCTGTTTTAAGGGTCTCAGGAGCCGATTTAATGGACGGAACACCAATTTACGACATAAAACCCTATCTGCCTTATACCGACTGCCATACAGACGCCTTAGGAGGTTTTAGCGAAAGAGCTCTTTCCTATGCTCTTGAAGTTAATTTTCCTGAAGAACTAAAAAACATGGTTACTCTTAAGGAGACCGAAGAAATAGAAAGCATCATCTCTCAGGACCCACGTCCGGCTTATATAGAAGAACCGGAAAGAATATATGTCTTTAAATTTAAAGATAAAGAAATAAAATTTAAAGTTTCAAATAAAACAGCTACGATTATTGAAATCAACTAAGCAAAAGGAAAGGAGACGTGGGACGGTTCTGTGTCTCCCTATAATAGTGCAAACAAAAAACCTCTTCAACACAATCCGTTGAAGAGGTTTTTATTTTAATTATTCAGCTACAAATGGAAGAAGAGCTATTGTTCTTGCTCTCTTGATAGCAGCTGTAAGCTGTCTTTGATGCTTAGCGCAGTTGCCGCTAATACGTCTGGGAACTATCTTTCCCTTTTCAGAAATGTATCTTCTGAGCTTAGCTGTATCCTTGTAGTCGATTGATTCTACCTTATCTACGCAGAACATACATACCTTTTTCTTGGTACGTCTTGCTCTCTGCGGTCTTTCAGGTGCCTTTTCAGCCATTAGAAATTCCTCCTTATCATCAATAATCAGAAGGGCAAATCGTCATCGGCATCTTCAATAGTGCCAAAACCGCCCTGGTCAAACTGCGGTGCTGCTTCTTCAAATGCGGGGACAGCAGGTACCTGTCCGCTAAAGCCTGTACCGCTTTCAGCTTTTGATCCTGTGAAATATGCTTCATCTGCAACAACCTCTGTTACAGTTCGCTCTTTTCCCTCGTTATCGGTGTATCTTCTTGTCTGGATACTTCCGACAACTGCAATCATACTTCCCTTCTGGAACCATTTAGCTATGAACTCTGCAGTCTGCCTCCAGGCTACACAGTTGATAAAATCTGTCTGGTCCTTCTGGAAACGTCTGTTAATTGCAATTGAGAATGAAACAACAGCAACTCCGCCCTGTGTCTGACGAAGCTCAGGATCACGGGTAAGTCTACCCATCAGAATAGCTTTATTCATTTCAGTTTCCTCCGTTTCTTATGTGGAGCGATTACTCTTCATCCTTGCGGATGATGATTGTTCTGAGAATGCCGTCAGTAATTCTGTACTGTCTGTCAAGCTCCTTCGGGAACTCTGCATCAGCTTTGAAGTTTACGAGAACATAAAAGCCCTCTGTTCTGTCCTTTATCTCGTATGCAAGTCTTCTCTTACCCCATTCGTCAACTGACTCAACTTCGCCGTTTGAAGAAATAAGAGCTGTGAACTTTTCCTGCAAAGCTTTGATTGCATCTTCTTCCAAAGTTGCATCGATGATAAAAATTGTTTCATAGCTGTTCATAATTTTTTCAGCCATTTTTACACCTCCTCATGGACTTATGTCCCGGATACTCCATCCGGGCAAGGATGCTCATTTGAGCCTGTTAATTATACAACAATAAATTTACGTTGTCAAGTATGGTATATAAAATTAAGTGATTTTGCACAGACCAACCATTAAAACCCTGTTTATTTTTCAATTTTCTGTGCCATTTCGCAGTCACCCCGGCAACTTCGCACCCATAGCACGATGAATGCCAGTGAAATAACATATAAAAATATTGATTCGCCCATAATTCCAAACAATCCAAGCACTCCCGAAGCAACTAAAGGCAACGTCTGGGAATACATTCCCAACTTTATAAGCTTACCCGTGGGAACACGGACTTTCATAAACATTGATATTATCCCTGCAGCCGCTCCTATAAACAGACCGTTGAGAGCAAAGGTTATGCAGTGGCTTACAAAGAGCATTATACACACTAACGCGCCCGACATAACAAGCACAGGCTTCAGATAAGAAAGATGTTCCTTTGTTATAACAAAATTTTCTCCGAACTCATTATAGTGAAACTCCCGACTCTCTGTAAAGTTTCGCATTATTACAGAATCTTCATCCATAAGGATTCCGGAAATTACATTTTCATCAAAGTCGGATTCCGACACCTGGCGGTTGTTTGTAGCAAATATTTTAATTCCGTAAAGCTCTATATCAAAATCCTTTTCCACAGTCAGCTTCTGAGAAGTTAAAGTAAATTCAGGAATGTCTTCCCATATGACCCCCAATGTTTTTGCTCCCATAGTAAAGGTTGGAACAATAATAAGTCCTATACTGCACACAAGCAATAACAAAAGACAATATCCTGCAATTCTGAGGCCTTTCCTCTCTGCCAGCTCTCCGTATTTTCTGAAATTTCCTATAGCAATAAGAAAATCCTTTATCATAACATCCTCCAATAAAACCTATTTTTTAAAACAACGAACCGGTGAGTGCAAAAAACAGAATAACCACTGCGCCAAGCACTACGCGATACCATCCGAATACCTTAAAATCATGCTTCCGGACATAATTTACCAGGAATTTAACAGAAATAAGGGATACTACATATGCAACTACCATAGCTGATACTAAGAGTATCCATGCCTCGCCATTCATTACATAGTTATTTGTTATAATTTTTAAAAAGCTTACACCAAACATAACGGGAATTGCAAGGAAAAACGAAAACTCTGCCGCAAGACTTCTGGAGCAGCCTATTAGCATGGCACCTAAAATTGTAGCTCCTGAGCGTGATGTCCCGGGTATAATAGAAAGTACTTGGAACAAGCCAATTAAAAGGGCTGTTTTATATGACATTGAATTCATATCCGCCAAAGCAACTGCCTTGTTCTTTTTTTCTATAAATATGAAGCCTATACCATATAAGATAAGCATCAGGCTCACCACAAACGGCGTGGACACGGCATCCATCATATCGTTGAACAAAAGACCAAGCACGGCAGCAGGTATGCATGCCACAATAACCTTAAACCACATCTGCCACGTAGATTTTTTCTCTTCTGGCGACTTAGACGGGGCAAAGGGGTTGAGCTTATTGAAATAAATTGTGGCAATAGCAAGGATTGCACCCAGCTGAATTACATACAAAAATATCTGCGAATCAAAAAAATCGCCTTTTTCTATGCCCATAAATTCATTTACAAGTATCATATGCCCTGTTGAGCTTATGGGAAGCCATTCGGTTATACCCTCAACAACTCCCAGTATAATTGATTTAAATAAGTCAATAATAAACATAGTTATTCCTCCACAAAATCAGGGGGCTCTGCAAATGCAGTGCCCGCCTTTTATTATTCAGTTATAGCTGCTTTTATTATTTCAAAGCATTTATCTTCGCCAAGAGCCGACGTGCTGAGACAGAGGTCGTAATTTTTCATAACCCCCCACTCCATATTAGTGTAGTAGTCGTAATATGAACGTCTCTGCTTTTCTACCTTTACCACTTTATCTTTTGCCTTCTGCAAAGGGAGGTCAAGGCGTTCCGAAACTCTTTTTGCCTTATAATCCATATCTGCATATAAGAAAACACTAAGGTGAGGAATTTCAGCATTTTTAAGAACGTAATCCGCACATCTACCAACAAATATGCAAGGTCCCTCAACAACGCTCTCTTTGATGATTTCAGACTGAGCAATAAACAACTTATCGTTAATGGGCAAATCATAATACACCGGGCCACCCAGAGTACCTACAGAGTAGTTACCCATAGCTATGGAATACAAAAAGCTGCCTTTTGCATTTTCATCAAGCTTTTTTACGGTGTCAACATGGAAATTACCTTTTTTGGCTGCAAGCTCTACAATTTCCTTGTCGTAAAAAGCATACCCCAGCTCTTCCGCAAGACGCTTTCCTATATCGTAGCCTCCGCTTCCGTACTGTCTGCCGATTACAATTGATTTCTTTGTCATATAAACCTCTCCTTTCTTTAATGTGCATTTAATTAAATCTTTTTATTTCCGCAAGCAATTTTTTGTATCGCTGAGTTTCTTTATTTACCTTTTTAACATAATTTCTTGTTTCGTCGAACGGTATTTCCAGAAGATTTTTCCCATCCTCGGAATATCTTTTATCCTCAAGCCAACGGTTTACATTTCCCATACCGCCGTTATACGCGGCAAGAGCAACATCAAAATTACCGTTGTAATAGTCTATGAGATAGCGTATGTAATAACAACCAAGCCTTATATTATCATCGGGGTCCATAAGATCAATCTCTTCTGCGTTCATTCCAAGCTTTTCGGCCACCCAGTAACCGGTTTCGTCCGTAAGCTGCATAAGACCGCTGGCCTTACCCGAATGTGCATCCTCCACATAATTGCTCTCCACCTTGATAATAGCCATAACAAATTCCGGCTGAAGATTATTTGCAGCTGAATGTTCAATAACTATTTCCTGATAGTCCAAAGGATATATAAGGCTCTTTATACCACGCACGGCAGCTTCAAAAGCCCCTGTAGCGTCAAGCACTGCCAAAAGCAATATTATAAAAACAGCTATTTTGGCTTGCCGCCTTCGTTTACGTCTTAAACGGTACTTTTCCCGTATATTTGTTTTTCTAATTTTGACACTACCTCCTTCACCTTGGATTCAAGCTCTTTTCTGCTACCATCATTATACAGTATTATATCACAGTTTTCAAGATAGAAGTCATCATTTTTCTGCGAATCAATGCGATTTTCGGCAGATTGACGGGTTATTCCGTCCCTTTTCGTTATTCTGCCTATACGAACAGGGCGAGAAGCAAGCACGCCTATAACCGCATTGCAACGGTCGGTTATGCCACTTTCAAATAAGACAGCACCGTCTATGCCCCCAATTTTTTCCGAAGATTTCTCCAATGTTTTCATTACCTCTTCTGCAATATAGCGGTGGGTTATTTCGTTAAGCTTATTCAGCTTCTGAGCATCAGAAAACACTATCTCACCAAGCTTGCGGCGAAGCAGTGTTCCGTCCTCGTCTATAATCGAGCTTCCGAACTCCGCTTCAAGCTCGGCAAGGCAGGGAGCACCCTTTTCAGTTACAGCTCTTGCCACAAGGTCGCAATCTACCACCTCTATGCCAAGGCTTCGGAGAATCTCAGAAACAGTTGATTTCCCCGTCCCGCTTCCTCCGGTTATCCCCAGTATAAATTTATTTTGCATCATACCAACTCTTTCCGTGAGACATTTCCACAAGTAAAGGAACAGAAAGCTCTGCCGCACGTTCCATTTCTTCACGAAGAAGCATTTCTGCCGCTTCAAGCTCTGAAGGTTCAAGCTCTAATATAAGCTCATCGTGTACCTGAAGTATAAGTTTAGCACCGAGCCCCTCCGCCTTTAACCTTTTATGAACACGTACCATTGCGATTTTTATAATATCTGCCGCCGTACCCTGAATAGGCGCATTTGAAGCGGCACGTTCTCCAAACGAACGGATATTGAAGTTTGAAGAACGAAGCTCGGGTATATAACGCATTCTGCCAAAGAGAGTGGTTACAAATCCATCCGCCTTTGCATTTTCCTTTGTTCTATCCATAAACTCACGAATACCCGTATACTTTTCCCAGTATCCGCTTATATATTTCTTTGCTTCCTTAACAGAAATTCCAAGCTCCCGGGCAAGGCTGAACTCACCCATTCCATACACTATTCCGAAGTTAACTGTTTTTGCAAAGCTTCGCTGATAGCCTGTTACCTCCGAAAGGGGTACGTCAAACACCTGTGATGCAGTCACGGCGTGTATATCCGCGCCGTTTTTGTATGCATCAATCATAACACTATCCCCGGATAGATGAGCAAGAATTCGAAGCTCTATCTGTGAATAGTCCGCATCTAAAAGCACTTTTCCCTCACTTGCAACAAACATTTTACGAATTTCACGGCCAAGCTCTGTGCGTGTGGGAATGTTCTGTAGGTTTGGCTCCTGAGAGCTAAGTCTGCCAGTTACCGTAACTGTCTGATTAAACAGGGAGTGTATTTTCCCATCCTCTCCCACAACCGCAGAAAGCCCATCGCAGTAAGTACTTTTAAGCTTTGAAAGCTGACGGTATTCAAGGATTTTTTCTATGATTGGGTGCTTCCCCGCAAGCTTTTCAAGAACATCTGCTCCCGTTGCATAACCTGTTTTTGTTTTCTTTGCAGGCTTAAGCTCAAGCTTTTCAAAAAGAATGACTCCCAGCTGTTTTGTTGAGTTTATATTAAATTCTTCCCCCGCAAGTTTATAAATCTCGTCTGTAAGCCGCATAAGGTCTATACTGAGCCTGTTACCAAAAGCTTCAAGTTCCCCTTTATCAACCGTGATACCCGCAAGTTCCATATCACCGAGTACGTATATAAGGGGCATTTCCACATCAGTAAATAGGGAAAGTATATTTTTTTCTTCAAGACGTTTTTTTATCTCAAGCCACAGCGGCATAATAGCAAACGCAGTTTTCTCAAGAAGCAAATCGTTCTCAGGCTCGTCGTCGAAAAGACTCATCTGTGAACTTTCCTCCTCTATAACGGGAGGCTCTGCTCCAAGCAAATCCTTAAGCACTCCGAAAACCGTGTATTCACTTTTTTCGGGATTTAAAAGATATGCCCCAATTGCAAGGTCGGCAACGATGCTCTTAAACTGCGCCTTTCCATTTAGTGCGACATAGTCTGCCTTTATATCGAACATATATTTATTGATTTTTTCGTTTTCAAGAATAGATTTTAAAAGGCTCTGTGCCTCTTCACCGTATGCGGAATACACCCCTTTTCCGTCACTTAAGGCAACTGCCGTAACAGAGCTTCCGTTTCGTTTAAGAGCTACTGCAATATCTGCTCCAAGCTTCTCTGGCGCAGATACTTTTTTCATATTTTTAAAAAGGTCTGTTTTAGGCTTACTCACACCACCTATACGTTTTATAAATGAATTAAGAGCAAACCTCTCTAAAAGTTCAATAAGCGCGGTTTTTTCGCCTAATGAAGTCTCGTCAAACACACAGTCCTCCGCATTGAATGAAATGGGTACATTAGTGTCGATTGTGGCAAGCTTTTTACTTAAAAAAGCACTATCCTTGCCGTCAGTAAGCTTTTGGAGCATTGCACCCTTAACTCCTGACTTATCCAGATTTTCATAAAGGTTTTCAACGGTGTGATAATCGCCTATCAGCTTTATGGCTGTTTTCTCCCCTACCCCAGGAACTCCCGGGATATTATCTGAGGGGTCACCCATAAGGGCCTTTACATCTATAAATTCTTCCGGAGTTACATTATATTTATCATACACCTCTTTTATGCCGTAGCACACGGTTTCGCTCTGCCCCATACGTGATACTGTGAGAATAACATTGGTATTGTCCGAGACAAGCTGAAGGTCGTCCTTATCACCTGTAGCAATTATGCACTTAATATCCGAGCTGTCGCATATCCGGGATACTGTTCCGATTATGTCGTCTGCCTCATAGCCTTCGATTTCCAGAACAGGAATTCCCATCGCCGTTAGAATTTCACGGGCATAGGGCATCTGAACACGAAGGTCGTCGGGCATAGGCTTTCGGTGCGCCTTATAAGCCTCATACATTTTATGACGGAACGTAGGAGCTTTAAGGTCGAAAGCGCCGCAGATATAGTCGGGCTTTTCCTCATTTATTAGCTTAAAGAGTATACTTAAAAAGCCATATATGGCATTGGTAGGTGTTCCGTCAGGTGCAGACAGAAACCTGATGCCGTAATAGGCACGGTTTAGTATACTGTTTGAGTCCAGAATAAGAAGTTTTTTCACTTTATGTTACTCCTTTTAAATATTTTCAATCTGCCAGTCAATTTCCGATTTGCCCATTTCTTTTAAAAGCCGGTTTGCTTCAGCAAAATGCCCGCAACCGAAAAATCCTCTTGATGCGGATAAAGGGCTTGGATGAACGGTTTTGAGGATATGATGAACAGGGTTTGTAATAAGCCGTTCCTTCTCCTTTGCATTATTCCCCCACAGGAGAAAAATAACCGGGTCTGTACGGGAATTTAGCTTTTCTATCACGCAGTCAGTAAATATCTCCCATCCCTTGCCGCGGTGGGAGTTTGCCTGATTATCACGCACTGTAAGGGCAGCATTTAAAAGCATTACCCCCTGCTTTGCCCACTTTTCAAGAAACCCGTTGTTTGGGATATAGCAGCCAAGCTCAGCTTTGAGTTCTTTATACATATTAAGAAGTGACGGCGGGATATCCACACCTTTTTGGACTGAAAATGCAAGACCGTGCGCCTGATTTTCGCCATGGTATGGGTCCTGACCGAGGATAATCACCTTTGTTCCCGAATACGATGTAAGCTTCAGGGCATTAAATATATCGTTCATATGTGGGTGGATAATATGGTTTTTATATTCTGATTTTAAAAACGTGCGAAGCTTCAGATAGTATTCCTTTTCAAATTCACCAACCAGAATTTCATCCCAGTCGTTACCTATTTTAACCATAAATCCATTCCTCCAACCAAATTACTATACACTTAAATTTTACCACAAAAGGCTACTCTTGTCAACTTTTACAAGTTGTTGACTTTGTGCATTTAATATGCTACAATGATGATGAAACATAATTACAGGAGTTTATAAATATGGCAAACAGAGTAGAAAAACTAAGAGAAAAGCTACATCCGGGCGAAGGGGTGCTTATATCCTCAAAAGCCAATATATTTTACTACAGCGGGTTTACTTCAGAAGACGCAATGCTCTACATATCAAAAGAAAAATCTGCACTTCTAACCGATAGCCGTTATACGGTGCAAGCAAAGATTGAAGCCCCTGATTTCGAGCCGATTATAAACAAAACGAAGGATTACCTGAAAGAGATAACCGATGAAAAAATCTATATTGAGGAAAACTACCTTACTGTACAAAAAAAAGAAATGCTCGAAAATAATCTGGAAGGTAAGGAGCTATTAAATGGCCAGACATTAATTTCAGAGTTAAGGCAAATAAAGGACGACGAAGAAATCAAACGCATCCAAGCCGCAGAAGATTTGGGATGCATTGCTTTCAGTCATATTTTGGGGTTTTTGAAACCAGGTGTGAAAGAAAAAGACATAGCATTAGAGCTTGAGTTTTTTATGCGGAAAAACGGAGCATCAAGGCTATCGTTTGACACTATATGCGCATCGGGTGTGCGTTCTGCTATGCCCCACGGTACAGCTTCTGATAAAGAAATTAAAGCGGGTGAGCTTGTAACTCTTGATTTCGGGTGTGTTCTTGACGGCTACTGCTCAGATATGACAAGAACAGTGATTGTAGGAAACCCGTCAGACGAGAGGCAGGTTGAAATTTACAACACCGTTTTAAATGCTCAAAAAGCGGCACTTGATATTCTTGCATCGGGACTTCCCTGTGCAGAAGCGGATAAAGCCGCCAGGGAATTAATAAAAAATGCAGGCTACGGTAAGTGCTTCGGACACAGCCAGGAACACAGCCTGGGAATAGAAATCCACGAAAGCCCCAACCTTTCCGAAAAGTCAAAGGATATTTTAGAGTCGGGGAACGTGGTAACTGTGGAGCCGGGAATATATATAGAAGAATTTGGTGGAGTAAGAATTGAGGATGTTGCATTAATAACTGAAAACGGATACGTTAACCTTACAACATCGGAAAAAGAGCTTATAATACTGTAACA
>JAZRNL010000006.1:0-13426 GCA_045648165.1 Clostridia bacterium
ACATATATCCCCTTCTTTTCAAGAATTTGCTTCGCTATTCCTCCTGCAAAACAATACGCAGCAGTAAGTCTGCCGGAAAACTGACCTCCACCGCAGAAGTTAAAATACTCTCCAAATTTAACAGTGGCCGGAAAATCTGCATGTCCGGGTCTTGGAATTACGAGTTTCTCGCCATAGTCACTGCTTTTAGTATTTGTATTTTCAATAATTGCAGCAATAGGCGATCCTGTTGTAAAGCAATTGTTTATTCCTGACAGAATAACAGGTACATCCGGTTCGCGGCGACCAGTTGAATGGTCATCCTTTCCGGGGGCGCGGCGCTGCATAAATCTTAAAAGTTCAAGCTTATCTATTTCCAATCCCGATTTAACACCTTCCAGTATAACTGTAATTGCCGATGCGTGGGATTCACCTGCTACCGTTAAAGTTATATTTCCTGTATTAAAAGACATTAAAATCTCCTCCAAGCTTTTTATAATCTTCAAAGAACGAGGGATATGATTTATTTACCGCCTCGAAATCCTCTATAATAACGTCGTCTTTGCAAATTGTTGCAGCTATTGCTGCAGACATTACAATCCTGTGGTCATTGAAACTTTTAACAATTCCGCCCCTTAAAGAGCCTGTACCATAAACTGTAAGATAATCTGCCCCAGCTTCGGCTTTAGCGCCAAGAGAAGTAAGCATCGACATAACAGCTTCTATGCGGTCACTTTCTTTAAGTCGAAGTCGAGATGCGTTGGTGAGGGTTGTTTTCCCGTTTCTGCTTGCCGCAAGAACTGCAAGAACAGGAAAAAGGTCAGGAATCTCATCAACGTCTATTATGTTAGCGTCAAGAATATCTACTATCCGTCTATCGCCCTGACGGGAAGTGTAGTTCAGGTTTTCAACAGAAATTTCAGAGCCAAGTTTATTTGCCGCAAACCAAAATGCAGAATTTGACCAATCTCCCTCAACACAAATACTGAGGGGTGTTTTATATTTTGCGGAGGGAACGTAAAATACATTTTCTTGTTTCCTTACATCTATCCCGAACGTTTTCAGAACATCAACTGTTATATCAACGTATGCTGATGATTTTAAATGAGTAGTCAGGGTTATGGTGCTTTCTTCCGCCAACAAGGGCAATAGGAACAAAAGTCCTGTAACATACTGGGAGCTGATATCCCCGGGTATTGAAAAATCACCATGTTCAGGCTTTCCTTCAACTTTTATAGGCATTCTATCAGAACTGACCAAAACTCCATGATCTTTAAGAACTGCAGTTACTTCTGAAAAAGGCCTATCAGGTAAACGACCGGAGCCTGTAAGAGTTGCTGATTGAGAAACGGCGGTTACAACGGGAAGCATAATTCTTGCGGTTGTTCCGCTTTCGCCGCAATCAAGAATTGCATTTTTTTTATTACCCTCCACAGGGGTTATTCTGACAATGTTATCAACTATAGTATATTTACCGCCCAATGCCTCAACGCATCCCAGCGTCCGCATAATATCATCAGAAAACCCATTAATAGTGATTTCTGTTTCTCTGTCTGAAAGCATTGAAGCCACAATAATCCTGTGAGCATATGATTTTGAAGAAACCGCGTCGATCCTGCCCGCAAGTTTCCTCGGTTTTAATCTTATATTCAATTTTAACTCTCCCTTTATTTGCAGATAAAAGCCTTAAGCTCCCCAACAGGAATTTTACATAATTTGCATTTCCCGATCGTTTGTGGGACTACAATTGTTATATTATTCCCATCTCTCTTTTTGTCTCCAAGAGCAACGGAAACAAGCTCTTCCGGTGTATATTCGCAATCAAACGGAAGTCCAAAATGCTCAAGAACTGAAACTATTCTATTTGTAGTGCCCATCTCAGTTATTCCGATTTTCTCGCCACCACGGGAAGCAATAACCATTCCTATGGCAACTGCATGACCATGAGTTATAGAAAATCCGCTGAGAGCTTCTATTGCGTGACCTAAAGTATGACCTAAATTTAATAATTTTCTACTCCCGTTTTCAAATTCATCCTCCGCAACAATATCACGTTTAATTTCTATGCACTCAACAATTGCCGCATTAAGGTCGGTTTCGATAAGGCCAATTAGTGTTTCATCCTTCAGGACTGCATATTTTATCGCTTCTGCCACTCCGTCAAGAAATGTTTCATAGCTTAGGGTTTTAAGGCAATCAGTATCACAAATAACAATTGAGGGCTGATGGAAAGCTCCACATAAATTTTTACCGTTTTTTAAATTAACAGCAGTTTTGCCCCCCACTGAAGAATCAATATCTGCAAGAAAAGTAGTAGGTATTTGCACAAAGCGGATGCCTCTCATAAAAGTTGCCGCTGCAAAGCCTGTTATATCGCCCACAACACCGCCACCCAGCGCAACAAATATATCACTTCGTGTAATATGTTCATCTGCAGCATATTCGAGAATTGAAGTAAGTGTTTCAATATTTTTTGAGCGCTCACCATTTGGAAATATGTATGCAGAAACCTCAAACCCGGAATTTTCAAAAGATTTTTTAACTTTTTCAAGATAAAGAGATGCCACCAAATCATCTGTTACAATAATTGCTTTGCATGGCTTTATAATATCAGCTACAAGTTCACCGCTTTGTTCCAGAATTCCGTTCCCGACCACTACATCGTAATTTAAAGATGCATTTACTTTTATTCTTTCCATAATTAATTCATCCTATCTTCCGTCAATCTTTTCTTTAATCTGCCTTCCCTCAGCCAAAAGCCTTTTTAATGCCTCACCGTCTCCAGTTTTAATAGCATCCGAATAAAGTTTAAGGTTATGTATTAAATAATCAATTTCGCCGGACAAAAATTCTTTGTTTTGCAAAAACAGTTCCGTCCACATAGTTTCGTTAAGCCACGCAACACGTGTTAAATCTTTAAGACTTCCGGCAGAATATCCGCCGTGAGCGGAATACTGAGGGCTTTTTACAAACGCATTAGACACAACATGTGCAAGCTGAGATGTGAAAGCAATCATACGGTCGTGGTTTTCAGGTGTTGAATATCTGAACACTGAAAATCCTATTTTCGAAAACATTTCTTCAATATCCGTAAGTTTTATTTCAGAACAAATAATAAGAGATGCGTTTTCAAAAAGCTCCGGGTAAGAAAAAACATATCCAGAATGTTCAGTTCCAGCCATCGGATGCATTCCTATAAACCTGAAACCCTTTTCCTTTGAAATCTTCTCACATTCAGAACATACCCTTTGCTTCGTACCGCCGCAATCACAAATTGTAGCACCTTTTTTTATTCTGTCGGCATTGTTTATCACAAACTCAACAGTGGCAGAGGGATATAATGCAGAGATTATAAAATCACAAGTTTCTATTTGCAGTTCACAGTCTATAACACCCTCAGCAATACTTCTGCTTATAACCTCCGGCTCTCTGTCGTATCCTGTCACTGTAAAATCTGTATATTTCTTAAAAGCCTTCGCGAGAGAACCGCCGATTAATCCAAGACCTACAATACCTATTTTTTTCTTATCCATTTTAAGCACCTTCGTTTTTTTAATACAAAAAGGATTACAATTCCCAACGTTTACGTCGGATTGTAATCCTTTATAAATCAACACAATAATCAAAGCAATTTATAAAACCTTACAACGCAACGTAAACAGCCTTTTAAAGTAAAAATAAAAGCCTGAAAAGTAATATGCACTTGTAAAGATAAAATTACGCATTGCTTATCCTCCAAAACATTTTATTCATAATACCACTATTTTCTTTATATGTCAAGGGTTTTAATAAAAAAATATATTTTTTATCTATCTGATACTAAAAGCATATTATCTGTTCCATAACATATAATTTTATTAAAAAGGAGGCTACAGTATGAAAGGTGTACTTAAGGGTTCGTTATTTTCGTTAGTGCTTATACTCATAACAGTAGTTATAGCGGCATTTGTTAATATGAAGATGGATATTCCTCATTCTGTTTTAAAGGGTATTCTCTGGATTGTTTCAGTTGTTTGCATATTTGCAGGGGTCCTGCCTGTAACAAAGTCGGCAACCAGCGGGAAATTGGTTCGTGGTATCGGCTGTTCACTGTTCACAGTTATAATCATGCTAATCATCGCATCCTTATCATGCGGAAGTTTACCGCTTACAGGCAGTTTCTATGCATACAGCCTTATATGTATACTCTGCGGTTTATTGGCATCTATAGTTGGAATAAATACATAAAATTAAGGCTGTTGCTTAAACAACAGCCTTAATTTTATTCTACGGTTACCGACTTTGCAAGATTTCTTGGCTTATCTATATCGCATCCTTTAAGTGATGCAACGTAATATGCAAAGAGCTGAAGGGGAATTACTGCAAGTGAAGGCATAAATATTTCAGATGTTACAGGGAGTTCAATTACATAATCTCCCACATCGTTTCTATGTTCCTCACATTCCTTTGTAAGTCCCAGAACTGCTGCGCCTCTTGCCTTTACTTCTTTAATGTTGCTGACAGTTTTATCAAAGAGTTCACTGCCTGTTGCAAGCGCCACAACAAGAGTACCTTCCTCAATTAATGAAATTGTACCGTGTTTAAGCTCGCCTGCGGCATATGCCTCAGAGTGAATATATGAAATTTCCTTAAGCTTTAGGGAGCCCTCAAGGCTTACTGCATAGTCAAGATTACGTCCGATAAAGAAAATGGAATGACAGTTATAAAACTGTGATGCAAGATACTGCACCTGTTCTTTATTTTCCAGTATTTCTGTAACGTATTGGGGAAGCTTTTTAATTTCACCGACATACTCCGAATATTCACAATCCGTAATCTTTCCGAGCTTTTTAGCCATATACACTGCAAGGAGATACATAACCGAAAGCTGAGTAGAATATGCTTTAGTGGAAGCAACCGCTATTTCAGGGCCCGCCCAAGTGTATAAAACATCGTCAGATGCATTTGCTATTGCGCTTCCAACCACGTTTACAATTCCAATCGTTCGTGCTCCTTTGGCTTTTGCTTCTTTAAGTGCCGCAAGCGTATCGGCAGTTTCACCTGATTGACTTATTATAATTGCAAGGTCATTTTCCGATATAATAGGATTGCAATATCTGAATTCAGATGCAATACACGCTTCAACAGGAATTCTGCAAAGCTTTTCTATAACATACTTACCAACCATACCTACGTGATATGCAGTTCCGCAGGCAATAATATGAATTTTATTGATTTTTTTAATATCATCTTCTGTAAGAGAAAGAGTATCAAGAACAATTTCTCCATCCTTTATTCGCGGATTGA
This sequence comes from Clostridia bacterium, assembly GCA_045648165.1. Lineage (GTDB taxonomy): Bacteria > Bacillota > Clostridia > UBA1381 > UBA1381 > RGIG9115. The sequence goes on from JAZRNL010000006.1 coordinate 5,266, forward strand.
TCGTTTCTGCAAGAACCTTTGGCTGTTCTTCAATCTCTTTCATCATAAAGTGCTCATAACCGCCTTTTTCAGCTGCAGTTACATCCCAGTTTACAACAAATGGTTCTTTTTTAACTTCTTCTTTATCAAGGTTGTAAACCTTAACTCCGTCTTTTTTAAGAACTACTATCTCGTTATCTTCAAGATAATATATATTTCTTGTATGGTTAAGAATTGCAGTAACATCCGAAGCTACAAAGTTTTCTCCATCACCGAGACCGACAATCATGGGGCTTGCCTTACGCACTGCAACAAACTCATCAGGATTGTCAAGTGAAAGTATACCAAGCGCATATGAGCCTTCAACTCTTTCAATTACTTTAATAAGAGTTTCAACTGCATCTCCGTTATAGTAATATTCAAAAAGGTGAGCAACAACCTCAGTATCGGTTTCTGAAAGAAATTCAACACCTTTGCTCATAAGCTTATTTTTAAGGGGAATATAATTTTCAATAATCCCGTTATGAACAACCGCAAATCTGCCTGAACCTGAAAGATGCGGATGGGAATTAACATCCGACGGTTCCCCGTGAGTTGCCCATCTTGTATGACCGATACCCACCGTTCCGTTAACCGCCTCACCGCCCTCTGTAAGCTCACTAAGAACTGCCAATCTGCCTCTTGATTTCTTTACATCGATTTTTCCTTCTGAAAAAACTGCAATCCCGGCAGAATCATAGCCTCTGTATTCAAGCTTGGAAAGTCCGTCCAAAAGCACGGGGGCAGCTTTCTTATTTCCTACATATCCAATTATACCGCACATAATTATTCCCTTTCATATTAATGTATAAATTTAGTTTATGCACAAAATCACACTTTTATATTTTACAATATAATTGTTTTGAAATCAAGTGAATTTTTTTATGTCTTTATTTTTTAATATAAAGCAAAAAACCGCACAAATATGCGGTTTTTTCAATATATTTTAGTTTAATCGATACACATGTTTTATAAATTTAGCCACTGTTCTTTTTCAAACATTTTAGTTTTTGAAGAAATTCTGTGCAAATCTCACGTCGTCCATAGCATCTTTCCCGTAGAAATCAGCATCTATCATAGATGCATATTCCTCCGTCATAACTGCGCCTCCTACAATAACCTTTATACCACTGCACTCCTTACGAAGCAGCTTAATAGTTTCTTCCATTGCCGGAACAGTTGTGGTCATCAGAGCGCTAAGACCCACAATCTTCGCACCTTCGCTTTTAACGGCGTTTACTATATCTTCAGGAGCTACATCTTTTCCCAAATCCACAACCTTAAATTGATAGTTCTCAAGAAGCACTTTTACAATGTTTTTACCAATATCGTGGATATCTCCCTTAACTGTAGCAAGAACTATAGTACCTCCGCTGGTCTGAGATAAATCATTTTTTAGGTAAGGCTTAAGTGCATCAAATGCCGACTTAGCCGCCTCTGCACTCATAAGAAGCTGCGGGAGAAATACTTTTCCGGTTTCAAAGCCAGTACCAACATAGTCAAGTGCAGGTACAAGCTCTGAATTTATAATCTCAATCACATCTGTGCTTTTTCCTATGTTTTCAGCAACCGATGCGGCTTTTCCGGAAAATCCTTTTACAACTGCATCGTAAAGCGAAATATCATCATCAATCTTTAAAGGCGCTGTTTTAATATCCCCTGTATGTCGTGAAATATACATCTCACAATTTATATCAAAACCTTTTAAAGCACAAAATGTATCATACGCATTCATCATAGCGTCAGAGCAAGGGTTAATTATACCTGCACTTAGACCCCGTTCCATAGCAAGTGTATAGAAAGCTCCGTTTACCACTCCTCGGTCAGGTAAGCCAAAAGATACATTAGAAACACCAAGAACTGTTTTAACCCCAAGTTTTCTGCTTATAAGCTCAAGTGCTTCTAAGGTAACCTTAGCTGCATTACTATCTGCGCTTACGGGAAGTGTAAGTGCATCAATCAGTATATCCTTACGCTTAATTCCAATTTTTTCAGCCGCATTTACTATTTTTTCAGCTATTTTATATCTTCCCTCTGCAGTTTCCGGTATCCCGTCCTCGTCAAGAGTAAGTCCAACAACTGCTCCGCCGTATTTTTTAACTAAAGGAAGAACGGCCTTCAAACTATCTTGCTTTCCGTTCACGGAGTTAATAAGGGGTTTGCCGTTATAAATCCTGAGCGCTCCCTCCATGGCTGCCGCATCAGATGTATCTATCTGCAAAGGTAGGCTTGTTATTTTTTGCAAAGACAAAACTGCGTCTTTTAAAACAGCAGCTTCATCAATCTCAGGAAGTCCCACATTTACATCAAGAATGTGTGCCCCTCTTTCCTCCTGCTTTATTGCTTCCCTAAGTATATAGTCGCGATCGCCTTTTCTGAGTGCTTCCTTAAATAGCTTTTTACCTGTGGGATTAATTCGCTCACCAATTATAACAGGTCCATCTCCTAAATTGACGCAAGTTGCATATGAAGTAACAAAAGTCTCTTTTTTTTCAGAAATCACCGGAGCATCAAATCCTGAAACTGCCGTTGCAAGAGCGCCAATATGGTCGGGGGTTGTACCGCAACACCCGCCCATAATCGATGCATATGACGCTATAGGCTTCATAGCATGAGCAAAAACATCTGGAGTTACGTCAAAATAAGTTTTACCGTCACACGTTTTAGGGAGGCCTGCGTTGGGATTAACAATAATCGGAAGTGACGAAACTTCACTTATCCTCTTAACAAGCGGCAACATTCCGGCAGGACCCATTCCGCAGTTCATTCCAATAGCATCAACACCAAGAGATTCAAGAAGTGCAACAACCGTTTCAACATCTGCACCTGTTAAAAGCTTCCCTTTTTCATCAAAAACAGTGGTACAAAGAATTGGCAGGTCGCAGTTTTCTTTAGCCGCAAGAACTGCTGCTTTTAGCTCATATGTATCACTCATTGTTTCGATAATAACTGCATCAGCACCACATTTTGCACCGGCTCTTACGATTTCTGAAAAGAGTTCAACTGCATCTTCAAAATCAAGGTCACCCATGGGCTTTAAAAGCTTGCCTGTGGGTCCGATATCAAGAGCTACAAATATATCGTCTTTATTTGATTGTGCTTTAGCCGAAATAGCAACTGAAACCGCCGCTGTTACCACTTCTTCAACGGATTTTCCATATGGAGATAGTTTTAAAGCGTTTGACCCGAAAGTATCGGTTGTTATAATATTTGCACCTCTGTTAATATATGATAAATGAACATCCTTAACCTTATCAGGATTTTCCACCGCCCATAAATCAGGCGGATACCCCTCAGGTAATCCTGCGCTTTGAAGCAGAGTACCCATAGCACCGTCTGCTATTAAAAGCTTTTTACCAAGCATTTCTCTAAAATTCATTACTACATCAACTCCGATAATTCAATAAAAGTATTTTTATGAAAAGAATAGATATAAACATTTTTCACCTTTTTATCAAGCAACTTATCCATTGCATATTTATACCACTTAAGCTGAACACCATATTTATCAACAAGCTCAATCAGTTCATCACACTTATCAGTTTTATAGTCAACAAGCACATAACCTTCGTCTTCTTCAAAATACAAATCAATAACTCCCTGTAAAATCATTGTCTGGCCGCTAACTTCATTACCGTTAAAATCAAACGCGGGTATGTTTGTTTCAAACTCAGCCTCTCTGACTATTTTATCAGAAGCAAGGACACGCATACCAAGCTCACTTGTAAAAAAAGTCAGTATTTTTTCTTCAACCATGCTATCGTTTTCACCTAAAATACGAAATACTTCCTTACTGATATGGTTAAGGTCCATAACAGGTAGAAACTCAATCGCCTCCATAATTCCATGGACTGAAGTTCCAAACTTGGCGCCTCCACCTTTGTTCATATATGCCGGATACTGCTGGAGCTTTGAAGAAATACCTTCTTTATTTTTGATTTCAGAAACAGATACTTTAGTAGACACCACAGGCAAATCTGAAATTTCCAAAAATCTCTCAAATGCCATATTTACACTTTCTGTTACATCTTCAAAGTTAGCTTCATATTCAGAAAAAACCGTAGCTTCTTCATTATCAAATATAAGTGCACCTTTTTGATATTCATTATATAACCAATGTTTTCCGCCATACTGTTTCACGGAAGGTGCCATCATCATAGCGAAACTTGATGCTTTTTCAATATTTCTCTCATTAACATCAACATCAGTAAAATCAAACGTACCTCCGTCTTTTTTTGATCCTACAACAGCAGTAACTATTAACTTTTCTTTTGCACGTGTTAGGCCAACATAAAGTTTTCTTAACTGTTCAGAAATGCTTTCTCTGTTTTTAACAGCTGCTATAGCGCTCCTGTTAACAGTTGAAAATGAATAAAGTTCTCTGCTATTTATATCATTAAGGCCGAAACCTAAATCTTTATGAAGATTTACAATCCCTGAATTTCCCTCACGCCTTATCTTCTTACCAAGACCGCAAACAAATACCACAGGGAATTCCAAACCTTTACTTTTATGAATAGTCATTACAGGAACTCCGTTAAAACCGGCACTTGCACTGCTAAGACCATCTGTTTCCTTAAGATTTGACATATAAACCTCAAGGTCGTTAAGAGTCACAATACCGTTTTCAGCCATTACACGTGTGCGCTCTATAAAGAGCTTGAGATTTGCAAGAGCAACCTCACCACCATAAAGAATTCCACACATATCATAAAGAGTACTTTCTGTCATAATACGCCAAACGAGCCTGTCGGCGCTCATAAACCTGCTAAGCTCACGCCACTTGTTCACTGTATCGCAAAAATTCTTACACTTTTCCCCAAGCGGACTGATTTCTTTTGCCGTTTGAACAATGCATTTCCAGAACTCTCCCACTTCCGAAAGTCGAATACGTGCAAGTTCTTCATCTGTAAACCTATATACAGGCGAACGCATAACGGAAACAAGCGGTATATCGTTGTAAGGATTATTTACAACACTTATAAATGACAAAATAAGCTTAATTTCAGTTTTTTCCAGAAACTCTTTATCCTCAGAATAACTATTAATACCTTTTTTTCTGAGCGCCTCGATAAAAACTGAGCTATCTGACTTGACAGAGTTTAATAAAATAGCAAAATCTCCCGGTTCTGCATCGCGAAATTTTCCACCATCTAAAATCTGCCATCTGCTGTCAATCATTTCACTAATTTTATTTGCAACAAATGCAGCCTCAAGTTCACGATCCGACATAAGTTCATCATCGTCAGATCCCCTGCACTCACCCTCAATCAAATGAAATTCTGAGGTATAATCATTCTGTGGATTCCTTGTATTAAATTCAGGATTTCCAAAGTGAAGAGCTTGCTCATCATTATAGTCCACTTCTCCCACATTATAGGTCATTATTTTTTCAAAAATGCAATTTATACTCTGCAGAACCTCAGGTCTGCTTCGAAAATTTTTAGATAATACCACTCTGTTACCTGCAGTCGGATCATTGGTATACAGTTCATTTTTATGTCTGAAAATCATCGGGTCACTGCTTCTGAATCTGTAAATACTCTGTTTCATATCACCAACCATAAATCGATTCTTACCATTCGAAACCAGAGTAAATATTTCTTCTTGCAAGGCATTTGTATCCTGGTACTCATCCATAAGAATTTCAAGATATTTCAAAACAAGGTTATTTCTCACATCTTCATTTTCACGAAGAAGCTTAAGCGCCATATGCTCAAGGTCGTTAAAATCAAACTTTCCGTCTTTTATTTTTTTAGAAAATACATATTCCCCAAAACCCTGTGTAAGCCGTGCAATAGCTTTTGCCACAGGATATAGTTTGTTTCTATATAGCCTCTCTTCTTCCACCAAAGACATTTTCACAAGATTCATTCCGTCCAAAACCGGAGCAAGAATTGCACGTCGTTTTTCAATGAACTCTTTCTGAAGCATAGCTTCCGGTTTTTTTGAACTTGATTTACTTACATTTTCAAAACAATTTCTGATTTTAAATATATCGTCCCAACAAAATGAAGCCTTATCAAGAGCCTGTAAGTCGGTTTGTATAACAGACCAAAAATCCACAGGTCCAAAGGATTTCAAAACCTCAACGTCATCGTTACCTATTCGTGCTTTATATTCTATTGCAAGATTTTTAAGGGCTTTTAAAGCGTATCCGGCTGCTTCGTTAAAGTTTTTTTCAACCATTACGCAATACATTCCGTCACCAAATGCAGAATAGTCCTCAGCATGGGTTTCAAGCCAAAATTTAGGGTCAGGCAAAGATCTTGTAAAATCATATACCGATGTAATAAGCTCGCCTACCTCACGGTCGTCATAACCTCTGCTATAAACCTCAGTCAGCAGAAAAAAGTCCTCATCTTTATTCTCGTAAAGAATGTCAAAATACTCTTCAAGGCACTCGTTTTTATATATAGCACTCTCAGATTCGTCAAATATCCTGAACTTGGGGTCAATCCCCAAGAGGTGAAAGTTCTGCTTAACAAATTGGATACAAAACGAGTCAATAGTGCATATATCCGCAAACACGAGTTTTTTTATCTGTTCCTTAAGTATTTTTTTTGTTCCGGAGTCTTTTTCGGTCAAGTATGCCTCATTCAGAACCTTATTAAGTCTTGTTTGCATTTCTCTCGCGGCATCTCTTGCAAAAGTTACCACAAGCAACCTATCGACAGGGATATACTTACCGTCGCTATCAGGTATGAGTTTCCTTTTAATGCGTTCAACCAAAACTGCAGTTTTACCGGAGCCAGCAGCTGCACTGACCATAAGATTGGTATCTGTTTCAATAGCCTTGATTTGTTCATCTGTCCAATTTGGCAACTTATTTCACCTCACTATTTTTCTATAATTGTATCTAAGATCGCTTTTCCTTTTTCTCCTTTATTAATCTGTTCATCTCTACATCTGTCGTACATACAAACAGTGGAAAACTTACAAAACTTACACGAATCATTCCCGTTGGCTACATAAGGATAAACACGAACATCGCCGTTTTCAAGAGATGAAACACCCTCCACAATAGTTTCACGTACACTTTTATAAATTTCGATCATAACTTCTTTACTATTCACCGAAGAATATCGTTTATCATACGTACCCTTTGATGTAAGCTTCACCGGCAAAAATTGACTTTCACCAAGGTGCGCAAGGTCAGAATCCATATCAATCCCTGTTTTTACGTCAAGTATATTACCATTCATACTTTCGACAACGGTTCCTATAAGTTTATATAGCTTTGAAACTTCACTTGCAACGTCAGATAAGTCGTCACAATGGGCAATACGCTTTTTAATGCTGTTATAGAAAAAGCCAGCAATTTCAGAGCCATTACCAAGAATTTGCTCTGCCGCCATAGCATAAACTATAAGCTGAAGATCTACGCCGTTTAAAACGTCTTTTAAATTAAACTTTTTATCACCTGTTTTATAATCAACAATACGGATTTTTGAGATGCCGTCGTCTTCATATATATCTATTCTGTCGATAATCCCGTTAAAAGTAACATCACCGGATGAACCGCTTACAGAAAAATCATCAAATTTATGTTCATTTGCATATATGCGGAATTTACCTTTTTTAATCATCATAATAATTATATCTGAAGCTCTTGTTATTGTTTCGGTCATACGGTCAAAAACGCTCTTAAGCTTTGGGTCTTGTGAAACATCCATACCCGATTTTTCAATTATATCGATTATTATTGTTTCAATTATTTTATCCCTCTTATCTGGTGTAAGACCCGACCAACGGTTTAATCTGTCTGCATCAGTTTGTGCATCCTTTTCAACTAATGAGCAAAACTGTGCAAGAGCATGGTGCACAACATTTCCTGTATCCGTGCTTTTAAGTCCATATTCTTCATCATCGTCAAGAACAAGTCCGTAGTTTAGAAAATACATAAAAGGGCATTTAAAGTATTTTTCAAGTCTTGAAACGCTATAGCTCGTTATACCTTTATAGAGTTCAGCTGCTATATCCTTTGACACAAATCCTACAACTTTTTTATATTTTTCCGCTTCAACCAGTAAAGATAGAGAATTTTCCCATTCTTTTTGAGACAAAAACCATTCTTTAGCCGCTTTATCGTAAGGCGTAAGCTCTTCATTATTTGCAATACGCACAAGAAGCTTATGAAGCA
>JAZRNL010000007.1:0-32071 GCA_045648165.1 Clostridia bacterium
GGCTCAGCAGTTTTTGCATCATAGGCAACCTGGGTAATCTCATTCGGAGCCGGCAGGTATTTTCCGATACCGTCCATCAGGCTTCGGATACCGATATTATTTTGACCGGAACCGCAATATACCGGATATATACTACCGTCCTTAACACCCTTTCTTATAGCTTTTTTAATTTCATCAAATGTGAATTCTTCACCATTGAAGTATTTGTTCATCAAGGCATCGTCTGTTTCGGCAATAGCCTCCATAATCATTTCACGGAGAGGTGCAACAGTTTCTGCCATACCGTCGGGTACAGGGATGTCAACTCTGTCTTTGCCTTCGTAGCGACGTGCCGTCATATCAACAATGTCGACAAAGCCTTTAAATTCATCATTTTCACGGATGGGGTATACGAAAGGTGTAATACCCTTACCGAATACTTCTTTCATCTGTTCCAGAGTTTTTTCGTAGCTTGCTCGGTCGTCATCAATTTTATTAACAAAGAACATTGTTGGAATTCCTCTTGATTTTGCATAAGAGAAAACTTGTTCAGTGCCAACAGAAACGCCGCTTCTGCCGCTAAGTACCACCAGTGCAGAATCTGCGGCTCTGACAGCTTCCTTAACATCACCTACAAAGTCGAAAAATCCCGGTGTGTCAAGGATGTTATATTTCATACCCTTCCATTCAATGGGAGCAAGGGCGGTTGAAATAGAAAACCCGCGCTTAATCTCCTCGGGGTCAAAATCGCTTGTTGTGTTTCCGTCCGCAACTCTGCCCATTCTGTCGGTCATACCTGCGTTAAAGAGCATAGCTTCGGTCATAGTAGTCTTTCCACACTTACCATGCCCCATTATCGCAACATTGCGGATTTCGTCCATTGCATATTCTTTCATATACCTTACCTCCTGTTTTTATTATGTATGCGAAAAAAGTGACACTCACTTTTAACAGTCATTATATTAATTATATACCAAAAATTTAAAACAGTAAACAAAAAAACACTCGTCATTTTAATAGAAAATAACGAGTATTTTTTGTGCAATTTCAATATAGGCAATAAAAAGAATATAAAATTACTGTGCAAAACTTACATATCAAGACTGGCAATCAGATCGTTCATGCAGTACATACCGGGAGTTTTTCCTACAAGGAATTTTGCAGCCTTAACTGCGCCTACGGCAAATATCTCCTTGCTTGCCGCCTGATGCTTAAGCTCTATAATTTCATCAGTACCTGCAAAGATAACGGTATGCTCGCCAACGATGGTGCCGCCCCGGACTGCATGAATTCCGATTTCGGACTTCTTTCTCTTTTTTCTTGAGGTATGGCGGTCGTAAACATACTCTGCATCCATATCCTCTGCTATGGCATCTGCGATTGCAAGGGCGGTGCCCGATGGTGCGTCTATCTTCTGATTGTGATGCTTTTCGATTATTTCTATATCAAAGCTTTCGCCCAGGAGCTTTGCAGCTTTTTTTGCAAGGTCAATAAGGAGGTTAATCCCGAGGCTCATATTTGCTGAAAAAAATACGGGGATACTTACCGATGCCGCCTCCATAATATTTTTCTGCTGATTTGAAAGGCCTGTTGTTGCAACAATAACAGGGAGCTTGCGGCTTTTGCAGTAGTCAAGGAGCTTCTCCAGAGAATCGGGATGTGAAAAGTCGATTACCACATCCGCTTCACCTGTAAAGTCTGCCGGGTTTGTATAAACCGGGTAGGAATTTGTACCTTGATCCGAAATATCAAAGCCTGCAACGATTTCGCAAGCTTCATCTTCTGCAACAATACGTGATATAACTTGTCCCATTTTACCGCTACAGCCGTTCATTATAATCTTTGTCATAATCTGCCTCCGTAAAGTTAGTTTGTATTATTTTATCATAGTTAAGACTTTATGTCAATGCTTTAAAACTGTACAAATATTATATAATCTGAAGGTATAATAATTAAAAAAAGTGTGAACTTTTTGTTTTAGAGATTGACTTTGCTTCTATTTGTGCTTAAAATAAGTATAAATAAGTAATATATCCTGAATGAAGGCAGGAATAAGTCTGAACAACTTTCTTTAAGACTTAGTTTTGTGAAAGGAGTTATAAAAATGAAAAATATCATATGTACTCTTCTTGTATCCGGGATGCTCCTTTCTGGAGTTTATGCCGGTGCAAGAGAAATGACGGTGGAGCAAGCGGTAGAGTATGCTTTATCAAATTCTTATGAATTTGCTAAAAAGGATGCAGAGATACAGGCGGGGAAATATACATCCTACGATGCACATAATGCTTATAAAAGCTTAAAGAAAAATCCTTTACTTGAGGTTAAAAGTTTTGATACATATCTTGTACTCCAAGCCTACTATAAGGACGCGGCAAAGCTTTCGTTAACTGTTTCAGAGCGTGCGGAGGCAGACCTTGTAGTGTCGGTTTCAAACAGTGTTAAAGGCGATTTTTATACATATCTTAATTCTTTGAGGAGCGTGGAGCTTGCAGAGGAGAATTTAAGTGTTTTGGCTGAAAATCTGGAAGCTGCAAAGGTGAGGCACAATATCGGAACATTAAGCGCTCTTGACCTTCAGAGCTTTGAGCTTGGGGTAAAGAGTGCGGAGCTTTCACTCAGCAGTGCAAAGCGTACCGCGGAGGCTAATCTGCAAAAGCTGAAAAATACCATAAACTATAAAGAAGAAGAGGAGCTTACTCCCATTGGCAGCTTTAAATTTCAGGTAAAGGAGCCGGTGGCATATGAAACGGCGAAAGAGCTCTGCCTTAATTCAAATACCTGTATTAACCTAAAAGATAATCTCACCCTGGCAGGGAAAAGATGGTATTGGGCATACAGATTTTATTCACAGGCGGAAAATGCATATAAAGTAGAAAAGGCAAATTATCAAAAAGCAGAGGCAGATTATAATATAAATATTGATAATATAAAGCTTAACCTGCTGAATATGTATAATTCACTGCTCACATTAAAAGAGCAGATAGAGCTTAGCGGCGAGCAGGTAAACCACCTTAAAAATACTGCGGACGCAATGTATCTTCGCTATGAAATGGGACAGGTAACTGCAAACGATTACCGACAGACCCAACAGGAATATTTTAAAGCACGCAATGACCTTAACAGCCTTGAGCTCAGCTATTATATAACAAATCTTAATTATGAATCACTCTTCAGTATGGAGGATGGGGCAAATGAATAAAAAATTAATAAGTATTATCCTTGTGGCTTCAACAGTACTCACTCTCGCTGCTTGCGGCAAAGGATATGATAAACCCCAGTCGGTTGAAAAAGGCGAGAATGTGACAGTATTTCAAGCAGAGGTATCACCTATAAACAAAACCGTAACCTATACAGGTGAAATTGGTGCATCGGAATCGGTAAGCGTTATATCAAAGCTTTCTGCAAAGGCGGTACAGGTTTATTATAACGAGGGCGATTATGTAAATGCAGGTGAGGTTGTTGCCCGCCTTGACGGAACAGATGCAGAGCTTGCTCTGGACCAGGCAAGAGCTGGGTATAACAGTGCGGTTGCGGCATATAATATGACGGTTAATTCTACCACAAAGCAGGCTTCAGCCGGGGCGCGTCAGGCATATAATTCCTCAAAGCTTGCCTATGAAACTGCAATAACAACATATAACAGGGAAAAGCAGCTTTATGACAATAATACTTCTCTTGTGGCGGCAAAGAATGCCCTTGCCACTGCAGAGAAGAACTATGAAGACACAAAGCGTCTTTTTGATATGGGTGCCGTTTCACGGTTTGAGCTGGACAACGCAAAAAATTCAGCAGAAAACGCAAAAGCGGCATATGACAGCGCTTCAGCCGGGGCAGCTGCTCAGCTCAGTGCGGCAGAAACTAATCTTAAAAATGCGGAAAATGCACTTAAAAATGCTGAGGAAAATTTGTTACTTACAGATATTTCTGCAACAGAGAGCATAGCTACCGGCAAGGCATCCGTTGAAAGTGCAAGAGCTGCTCTTGCAATAGCGGAAAACAATTTGAGCAATACAGTTATCAAAGCGCCTATATCAGGACACATAGGCAGTATGAACATTCATACGGGCCAACTGGTGCCCCAAGGTTCAGAGCTCTTTTCTGTAAAAAATGCAGACAGTGTTGATGCAGAAATCGCGGTAACCGAATCAGTTATTCCATATCTGAAAGAGGGAGACGAGGCAAAGATTGAAATAGAAGCTGTAAATATTTCAGTAACAGGCAGGATAACTGTTGCAAATCCGGTAAAAAATCCTCAGACAGGTATGTACATGGTTAAAGTTTCAATCGAAAATCTCGATGGAAGAATAAAGGTTGGTATGTTTGCCGACATAACTATTACCACACAAAAGAGTGATAACAGTCTTGTGATTATGTCGGATGCAGTGATGCGTGACGGCGATGAGGCATATGTTTTTGCAGTAAATGGCAACATTGCCGAAAAACGTATTATTACAACCGGAATAGAGGCTCCTGTCTACACGGAAGTATTGTCAGGCCTTGAAGAGGGCGAGAAGGTAGTGGTTGACGGTAAGGAATTTTTATCTGAAACCAATAACATAATCAATATAACGGGCAATGGAAAAAAGGAGATTGAAAAATGAAGCTCCATGAATTTTCAGTAAAGAGGCCTGTTGCGGTTGTAATGGCAGTTCTTGTGTTCGTGGTTATAGGTCTTTATTCCGTAACCATGCTGCCTATGGAGATGATGCCTGAGATGGAGCTTTCCATGGCAGTAGTGTACACAGGCTATCCAAACGTCGGCTCAGAAGAGGTGGAAAACCTCATCACGAAAAATATAGAATCTGCAGTAGCATCGGTTTCAGGTGTAAAGAGTATAACATCTTCATCTTCGGAAGGCTCATCTATGGTCATGATAGAGTTTTCCGCATCAACAGAGATTGACGATGCGGTGCAAAGCATTTCTGACAATATAAATCTTATAGAGGGCTATCTCCCCGACGGGGCAGATGAGCCTATTATAATAAAGCTTAACAGTTCTATGATGTCTGCAGCAATGATGAGCGTGTCCTACGAGGGTTACGACCTTGTTCAGACAAAAAAGTTTGTTGAAGACAATGTAACAGATGCATTAAAAGCCGTGGACGGAGTGGCATCGGTAAATGTTTCCGGCGGCACCGACAGAATAATTGAGGTAATGGTGGATCCACAGAAAATACACGGATATAACCTGACGGTTTCCGATCTTGCATCTGCCATTGCGGCACAAAATCAAAACCTCCCTGCAGGTGAAACACAAGGTATGAATAAAGACCTTGCAGTGCGTACCGTAGGTAAGTTTGAAAGTTTGTACGACCTTCAAAACGTTCCCGTAACAACAAGTGCCGGTCAGATTATATATCTTCGTGATGTTGCGGTTGTGGAGGATACATATTCCCGTGAAACCACCTTAGCCCGTGTAGACGGAAGAAACTCCATTTCCATAAGCGTTAATAAGGAAAGTGACGCAAATACAGTGGATACCGTAGACGGTATAGTAGAGGCTCTTGAAGAAATTAAAGCAGAAAATGTGCATTTTTCTTATAATATCACAATGGAGCAGGCAAGCTATATAAAAAATGCTATAAGATCTGTTGTAAGCAGTGCCGTAACAGGGGGATTGCTTGCGATACTTATTCTTCTTATGTTCCTTGCAAGTGTGCGAACATCACTGGTTATCGGAATATCAATGCCTATATCGGTAATAACCACATTCATAGGTATGTATTTTTCGGATATGACACTGAATGTGGTATCCCTTGGCGGTTTAGCCCTTGGTGTGGGTATGCTTGTGGATAACGCAGTAGTTGTGCTTGAAAATATTTTCAGACGCAGAACTGAACTTTCCGAGGACGGTGAAACATCTTCCATTTCAGGAACAGGCGAAGTTATAGGTGCAGTTGTTGCCTCGGTTTTAACTACATGCATAGTTTATGTGCCTATTCTATTTATCGATAATATGATGGCAATAATGTTCAAGCAGCTTGCATTTGCTATCATATTCTCCCAGACCGCATCTTTAATTACAACATTTCTGCTTGTTCCTATGTTATCATCAAAAATTCATGGCAAGGAAAAAAACAAGTTCCTTAGGCGTGCGCTGATACCTTTCGATAAATTTATGGATCTCGCATACAAGAGCTATGAAAAAGTGCTCCGATACCTAACGGCGCATCGTAAGTTTACGGTCGCAGTTACATTGGCAGTGTTTGCGCTGAGCCTCGCAGTTCTTAGTATGAAGGGTATGACCCTTATGCCAACCAGTGACGAGGGGATGATTTCGGTTTCTGTTGAGCTTCCCTCAGGGGCGCAGCTTAAAGACACCGACAGAATTATAACTGAAATAGAAGAAGAAATACGTAGTATAGACGATGTAGAAACCATATCTGCAACAGTGGGTGCCGGGGGAATGACGGCAATGTTTGGCGCAAGCTCGTCGAATACAGGCTCAATCGTTGTAACATTGAGTGACGAAAGAAACAGAGCTACAACAGATGTTGCAAATGAGCTGAGAGAGAAGCTTGCAAGGGTAACAGGCGCAATAGTATCAGTTGAGGCGGCAAACACAATAATGTCTATATCCTCCGACGAGGTTCAGTTTAATTTCACGGGTAACGACGAAGAAGCTCTTCGTGACTACATAGTTGAAGCTCAGAAGCAGCTTCAAGATGTGGAAGGCGTAGTTGAAACGGAGACATCTATAGAAGACACTCAGCCCGAAGTAAGAGTAAGGCTCAACTCCGCAAAAGCGGCACGGTATGGTATGGTAACTGGAAATGTGTCTGGGATAGTAAAATCGGTGCTTGGAAGTACAACAGCATCCCGGTACCTTGACAGTGGCTCGGAGTTTGATATTAAAATTGTGTATCCAGATTCATTTGTAGAGGATTATAATGCGCTTAAAACCCTGCAGATTAAAACACCCACAGGTCAGTGGATAACACTTTCTGATATTGCCGATGTAACTGTTGAGCAGGGAAGTACCACTCTCCAGAGAATTGACCAGAAGCGTGTTTATACTCTGACGGGTAAGTTGTACGGAACGGATATGGCAACAGTTAACCGTGAGTTTGAGGCAAAGCTTTCTTCAGTTCCCGCGCCTGAGGGCATTTCCCGTCAGGATGCAGGAAGTTTTGAAGTAATGATGGATGCTATGGAGTCGTTATTTATTGCAATACTCCTTGGAATTTTACTTATGTATATGGTAATGTGTGCACAGTTTGAAAATCTGAAGCAGCCGTTTATTATACTCTTTACAGTACCACTTGCAATGATAGGTGTTGTTCTTGCTCTGGTGATAACAAACAGCCCATTGTCGGTTATCGGATGTATAGGTATTCTGATGCTTACGGGTATAATAGTAAACAATGCAATAGTTCTTATTGATTTTGCAAACACAGCCAGAAAGGAAAATCCAGGAACGTCAGTGGAGGATATAATAGTTTATGCCAGCAAAACAAGACTTCGTCCTATTCTTATGACGTCACTCACATCAATTCTCGGCTTCCTGCCAATGGCAATGTCCACAGCAGAAGGCTCCGAAATGATGAGGCCCCTTGCGGTAGTTCTCTGTGGCGGACTTTTTGTGGGTACATTTCTCACTCTTTTGTTTATACCCACTCTTTATGTTTCTTTTGAAAAAAAGGGGAAAAAACGGAGTATATAATATTTTAAAAATATGTTTGTGAAAGATTTACAAAGTTCCTGCGGGTTTTTTGTAAATCTTTTTTTTTGTAAACTGCCGAATTAAATTGAGGACAGGGTATTTTAAACTTTTGCTCTTTTTCTTATAAGAGCTTTTTTGCATGATGCGAACTTTTGTTTTTTACTTTCTTCCCTTGCAGAATACATGGAAACTGCTACTATTGCGAAAAGAACAGTTCCTCCTGCTGCAATAAAGCCGCTTTCCGAAAACCCAAGTACAGCAAACACACACGCTGTCACAACGCCTAAAATTTCAATCTTATTCATAATAAAAACCGTCCTTTTATTTTTTGTTATTCTGTTTCTGATTTAATTATATAAAATTTAGTGTACAAAAAGCGGGACAGTTAAAAAAATCTTTTAACGCGTTAATTGCAAAACTAAATGCAACTTTTTTATACTTTTACAAATTCATATTTTTGGTGTATATTTTTCTTGATTTTTAAAAACTGATATGATATAATAAATGTAATAAAGTTGAATTCAGCTAAATTCGCCTGACGGCGAGCTAAATATGCTAATCCACGCTAAATTAGCTGCTCCTAAGGAGTTATTTAGTTATGTATCGAAGCGGAATAATTTAGCTTTGCAACTTGTTGCAAAATTTAGCTATGTTGCCCGGGGCAACTCATATTCATATAAGTAAATTATAGTTTTAGAAAGGAACTTTTATTATGGATAAGAATACAGAAAAAGACGAAGTCATAGAGCCTAAAATCAAAAAGGACCCGGAGAGGATTAAGGCAATTGACGATGCCATTAAGGATATTCGCAAAAACTTCGGTACAGGCAGTATTATGAAGCTGGGCGACGCTCCCGACGTATCTGTCGATGCAATCCCAACAGGCTCGCTTACCTTGGATATTGCCCTTGGTGTGGGCGGTATACCCAGAGGCCGTGTCATTGAAATTTACGGGCCCGAGTCGTCAGGTAAAACGACTGTTGCACTCCACGTAGTAGCGGAGGCTCAAAAAATGGGCGGTGATGCGGCATTTATCGACGCAGAGCATGCTCTCGATCCTGTTTATGCAAAGAACTTAGGTGTTGATATCGACAATCTTATAGTTGCCCAGCCCGATACAGGCGAGCAGGCGCTTGAAATAGCCGAAGCCTTAATCCGAAGCGGCGCAATTGACATAATCGTAATCGACTCGGTGGCGGCACTTGTTCCAAAAGCTGAAATCGAAGGCGAGATGGGAGATGCTCACGTAGGTTTGCTTGCACGCCTTATGTCACAGGCACTCCGTAAACTTACAAGTATTACCGCTAAAACTGGTACATCAGTAATATTCATAAATCAGCTCCGTGAAAAGGTTGGAGTTATTTACGGTAACCCCGAAACAACCCCCGGCGGACGCGCTCTTAAGTATTTTTCATCCGTACGTCTTGATGTAAGAAAAGTCGAAGCAATTAAGAACGGAACAGAGCTTATCGGTAACAAAACAAGGGTAAAGGTTGTTAAAAATAAGGTGGCTCCTCCCTTTAAGGAAGCAGTTTTTGATATTGTATACGGACTGGGAATTTCAAAAGAAGGTAATATTCTTGATGTTGCAACAGAATATGGCATAATTCAGAAAAGTGGCGCATGGTTCAGCTATGACGGTGAAAGACTGGGACAGGGCCGCGACAATGTTCGCAAATATATGGAAGAAAACCCCGAATTTACTAAAATGATTGACGCTCAAGTACGTGAAAAACTCAGCCAGAGTAACCAACACTAAAGCCAATGTCCCTGCTAAAAAAACAGGTTGGTAAAAACACCGAAAATGACGGATTTTGCAAAAAATAAATTTGTGTTGTTTACTGAAAATTCATACTATGTTAAAAAAAACATTGACGTTCTGTCTATAATATAGTATGCTATATGTATATCATCATTTGATTGTTTTTTGTGTGCTTGTATTAAATAAAGTAGGCACAACGGCTAATCGGTTTTAAAATTATAGGGGGGCATTGAAATATGTTTTCTAAAGAGGTTATAGTTAATAATCAGGTCGGACTTCATGCAAGACCTGCAACATTTTTCATACAGCGCGCTAACGAATTCAAATCAAGCATCTGGATTGAAAAAGAAGCAAGAAAGGTTAATGCAAAGAGCTTACTTGGTGTTTTATCACTTGGTATAACTAAAGGAACTCAAATTGACATTCTCGCAGACGGCGCAGACGAACAGGAAGCCGTAAGCAGTCTTGTTGAATTAGTAGAGTCAAATTTCGCAGAATAATCAACATATACAGAAGCTTTTTGACAAAGCTTCTGTTTTGTTTTATCGAAAGGAATTATTATGATTAATGAGAAATTGCTTTCTCTCTTGTCTGAAACCACGGATGAAGAAAAGCGTATTATTGACGGTGCAGAAACGGTGGAAAAGGCCATCTATACTGAAAAACCGGGGTTTGTGGTGGATAGCGGCAAGCTTCTCGAAAAGGGTAAGCTTATTGACATCAGGAGGCACACAAGATTTGTTCACTTCCCCCGCCACAAGCACAACTACATAGAAATGATTTATATGTGCAAGGGCAGTACTACACATATTATAAACGACAGCCGGATAGTCCTTTCAAAAGGTGAAATCCTTATTCTCAGCCAGAACAGTGTTCAGGAAATACTCCCGTGCCGAGAAGATGATATTGCAATTAACTTTATTATTCTCCCGGAGTTTTTTACTTCGGATGCATTTTTAGAGGGAAGTAATAGTGTGGTGGGTGAATTTCTGGTAAATTGCATGACTGACAGTAACCACTTCTCCGAATTCCTTCACTACAAGGTTTCTGACCTTGCCCCTGTTCAGAATTTAATGGAAAACCTTATCTGGAACAAGCTTAATCCCAGCCCATTCAGCAGGCATATAACTGAAAGCACTATGAGCCTTCTTATTCTCCATCTTATGAACTACACAAATAAAATAGGCGGGACACGGGAGGACTATGAAAAGGAACTCATTTTAAAGGCTCTCAGATATATAGAAAATAACTATGCCGATGCTTCCCTTACGAAGCTCTGCTCTGATCTAAATCAAAGCATCTCAGCAATGAGCCGCCTTATAAAGCAGTATACAGGCAATACCTATAATGAACTATTACGCACAAAGCGCCTTAATCAGGCAGCATATCTCCTCGCCCACACAAACTACGATATATCCGCAATTGCGGAAACCGTAGGCTATGGAAACAGAACATTTTTCTATAAAGCTTTCTCCGAAAAGTTCGGGGCTACTCCAAAAGAGTACAGATGCGCAGTGCGAAGTGAAAAAACCGGAATGTAAATTTTTACATTCCGGTTTTTATCTGTTCCAGAGAAAAGAATATTATAAATATTTACCTTAATTTCTTAACTGTTCTCTCCTCACCGTGGAGTATAGCAAAGCAGTTATCCTCCAGAATACAGGGCATGTCTGTACCGCTTTTATATGCGCCAAAGATTTTTTGGCTCATTGCATCAACTGTTTCGTAAATGGTGATAAACTTACATTCGCTGTTTTTGGTATGGTATTCGGGAATTTCAGTGCTTTCACCGAAAATATCTTCCTTTGTCATAAAGTTCTTGAGTCCGGATACAAATGGAAGCCCCAGGCATGACTGCTCAACAATGAATCTTGAAATCATTTTTGTGAAATATTCAGTATAGTCTTCCCATTCGCCTTCGCTTGCTTTTCTGAATATATGGCCACGGTAGTTTGTATTATGTGCAGTACCCTATGTAACCGACATATAATAGTCGCCGCTGTAAGGTGAGGATGGGAATAAATTTCTGTTAGCATCCTGCATATTTTTTGTTTATTTTATCAAAATCATTCAGGGATGTAAATACACAAAACGATTTTTTTATAATTTACAACTCTATTTTTGAATTGTTGTGAAATTTTACGTATATATTTATAAAATTTATTAAACTATAAGGAATGGGAAAAAACACTTGACAGAATAAGGTATAAAGTGATATAATTATATGCACACCAATCTATATCGAAAGGAGAGATAGAAATGGAAAAGAAAAAGAAAAAACAATTCACTTTCAGAGACAAGCCGTTGTTTCGTTCGGGTAACAGTCTTTACTACGGCGAGCTGGGCGAAAAATATATGCTTCAGCTTGATATAATTGAAACTAAAAAAGTAAAAGATCTTGAAACAGCTACTAAAGTTAAAATAAAGCTCATCGCAAACACAGGGGACCTCGAAACAGCTCAGGTATTCCGTGAATCAGAGAGAGAAGATATTTACACTGCTCTCGATATCGGTCAGTGGTGGCTTAAGACCGCATTGGCACAATAAAATATTAAAAGCAAAGAGCCTCCCGCTAAGCAAGAATATTGCTTAGCGGGAGGCTTTTTTTGATGCATTTTAAAAGATTTTGTAGATTAAAAAACATTTTACGACAGGCGGTTTCGACAGGTTTTGCTTAAGGTTTGAGTTATAATTAAACAGAGGTGAGGGGTATGGTTTTGTATATTGACTCCGCCATCCTGTGCGGCTTTTTGATAAACTTTCTCTGCCTCGACACGGCGGTATCGGTTATTGGAGTAAAGCTCAGAAAAAGGCGGACTGTTACGGGAGCTTTATGTTTTTCTCTTTTATGGATAATCACCGTGTTCCTGCCATTTATTAAAATCTTATATTTGTTCATTTACATATATGCCCTGAGGCTGATATTCGGAAAATGCTCATTGGCGGAGCTTATACGCAGAACGGGAATTTGCCTTTGTGTGTGCTTTTTATACGGCGGAATTATTCTGACTTTTATACCCCCTGACAAAATCAGCATTGTAACTGTAAATGGCGGCTATTTTTTTGTGGCAGAGGATTTATGGTTTTATCTTCCCCTTGGGATTGTATACGGGTTGGTTAAGGCAATTATGTTTTTCGTATCACGTAGTAAAAAGGTTTTTCCCATTCGCATACAGATTGAGGGAACAGCAGTTGTTACAAAGGCTTTTATGGATACGGGTAACAGCCTCCGTGAGCCTGAAAGCGGCGCTCCCGTTATAATAGCCGAACGTTCTCTTTTTGGTGAAATTACTGCAGAGCCTAAAATAATACCTTACAGAGGGATTGGCAGTGAGCGACAATACACCAAAGTTTACAAAATAGAAAGATTATGCCTTTTGGAGGAAAAATTTGCGTATAAAGACGTATATGTATCATTTACAACAAAGCCTCTCAGCCCTGTTGGGGCATACAGAGCTTTACTTCATAACTCATTTTTGGAAAGGAAATAAGCTTAATGTTCAACTTTTTAACCAATATAAAAAACAGCTTCCTGTATCTCTACGGAAGCTTTGAAAACTGCCCTGAAGATGTTTATTATATAGGTGGCAGTGATATTCTTCCGCCTCCGCTGGAAAAAGAAGAAGAGGCAGAAGCCCTGGATAAATTGAGAAACGGGGATGAGACCATACGTTCCGAATTGATTGAGCGAAATCTAAGGCTTGTGGTGTATATCGCACGGAGGTTTGAAAATACCGGAGTTTATGTTGAAGACTTGATTTCCATCGGCACAATAGGTCTTATAAAGGCAATAAACACCTTCGATCCCGACAAAAATATAAAACTTGCAACATATGCATCACGGTGCATAGAAAATGAAATACTTATGTATCTTCGTAAAAATTCAGGCTCAAAAACCGAGGTTTCCATCGATGAGCCCCTGAACGTTGACTGGGACGGCAATGAGCTTTTATTATCGGATATTCTGGGGACAGACGACGACTGCGTATACAGAAACATAGAGCAACAGGTGGAAAAAAACCTGCTCTTCGCAGCTCTTGACAGGCTTCCCGGACGGGAGAAAAAAATAATGGAACTAAGGTTTGGTCTTGACACAGGAATGGAGGAAAAAACACAAAAAGAAGTAGCCGACCTCCTGGGAATATCCCAATCCTACATATCAAGGCTCGAAAAAAGAATTATAGTCAGGCTTAAAAAGGAAATCACAAAAATGATATAAAAACAAAAAGGAGACACAGAACCGTCCCCTGTCTCCTTGTGATTATTATACGGCAATATAATTAATTTTTCACCTTTGTGTATGCTTATAAATACTTCTTTAAAGCCATTGAACTTAAACATCCCCATTTATATTTCGGGTTTAAAACAAGGCATAAGCTGAAGCTTGAAAAGGTTTTGCTTATGCTTTTTATCGATTATTTCTTTCTTTTTTAAATCCTCTATTTCACCCGTTCTGATATATCTGTCAAGCTCAGCATAGGTAAATCCGAGATTTTCTTCATCGGTTTTTCCGCAAAGTCCGTCTATTGGTGTTTTTTCCACAAGTTCTCCGGGTAGCCCGAGAAGATGGCCTATTTCTTTAACTTCTGTTACCGTGAGGTTTGACATTGGTGAAAAATCACCTACGGAATCACCATAGCGGGTGGAGTAGCCTACCCAATCTTCTGAAAGGTTACAGGTATTTACCACACGTCCGTTATTGCTTTGTGAAATGGCATAAAGGGTTGTCATACGCACTCTGGGAGGTATATTCTGAATTGTCTGGGGTGTAAGAGAAAAATCCTTCGGGAGTGCAGAAACAAGTCCGTCTACTGCATCTTTTATATTTACAACATAATGCTTTATTCCAAGATGGTTTACAAGCATATATGCCGCATCAATATCCTTTTGCTCACCCTGGGGCATCAAAACGCCGATTACCCTGTCCTTGCCCAGTGCTTCCACACAAAGAGCCGCGGCAACAGAGCTGTCTTTACCACCTGATATGCCAACTACTGCATTACAGCCGTCACCGTTTTCTTTAAAAAAATCACGTATCCACCGAACGCAATCAGCTTTAACTTTTTCTGCATCAAACATTCTAAATCACTCCCGTTAAATAATCTCAATCTGACACATCTTCATGGTTGCAAGCGCCGCATTATGGCTTTCGGGTGTTACCCCTGCGCAACATGCGCTATCCACCTTCACTGCAGCATCTGGGTGTGCAGCTTTTATAATAAGTGCATTGCTTACAACACAGATATCGGTGCAAAGACCGATAATCTCAACCTGAGATAACTTCTCTTTATCCCAGTGAGGCCAGCCGAAGTTTGGCTTGTCGATAATTTTTGCACCCTCAATATAAAGTCCATCTGCAATTTCCCAGCCCTTTGTGCCTTTTATGCAATGGGGAACGGGAAGATTTTTGCCCTCGGGAGTATCAAGATAATTTTCTCCGTGAGTATCACGCGTGTAGATAATTTCGTCGCCGTTTTTTACATATTCCCCGATTTTTGCTTTAACTGCGGGTATAATTGACACGGCTTCTTTTGTGCCGAGAGCCATATCAATAAAATCATTTTGCATATCAATAACTATAAGTGTCTTTTTCATTTAATTTTTTTACACTCCATATAGAATTTTTTATCGTGGGCCTCACCCATAGAGAAAGTTTTTCTGGGGAGTGCGCCGTCGCAGATTACCGTTTCAAAAAGCTCGTTCTTCTCCATTGTGGGGAGTATAAAGCCAATAGCATTTTCCCTGCCGGACAGTTCCTCAGTTACGTCTGCACCGTGGATATAGTCAATTTCGCCGCCATTTTCGGACAAGAATTTATCAAGAAAAATCTGTAAAGTTCCCACTGCAAGTTTTGAGGGAGAATTTTTAACGTAGATATCACCTTTTTTACCCCCAAAGCAGTATGTGATTTTATGACCGCCGTTATCAGTTTCAGAAGATTCGGGATAGAACTCCCCTATTGCCTTTATTATTTTTTCGGGGTTTGTGTCAAATACCACTCTGTGGATAGGCTCAAACTCTAATGTTTCGTCGTGCAAATTCATAAGCTCAACAAGGGCAAACCGTGCAGGATGGGTTTCGATTTCTGTATCTGTTAATCCCTTTTTTATTGTTTCCCAACAGGTTTTTGCAGTTGCAAGGGAATGATTTCCGTCACCCACCGCAAACTGAAGGACGGGAGCTTTTGTATTATACTTTTTACTGAATGTATCCAAATTACCAAGGGCATCTATTGCATCAAGAGCTTTTTCCCCGGCTTCCTCTGGCACCCGGTAGCCTTTGAGGTGTCCGGAATTCATCTGCAAATCGAAGTCGTAAAGCTTTTCAAAGCTTTCTGCCTTTTCCGAGAGAGGCTCAATAACTGTTTTTTCACGGTCGTCTATGAGCATAAGAATATGGGGCATTTCAAGCGCAGCATCAAGACGGATACTTACTCTTGGCGGAATTCTGTCTAAAACAGTGCCTTCTGTTGCACGGATGAGTGATGTACTGCCCTTTGAAAAATCATAGGCTTCAAGGTCAACCGTGCCCACAAGGCCACGACGGGTTCTGCCATCACGCTGTGTTCTCTCAACAAAGATAAGCCCGTTTTTGATTTCGGAGAATACCCCTTTTGCAAGATATTCTTCCATTGTACTGTGAATTTTATTTATTCGCTCCGCTTTATCGGGTGCAGAAAGGTATATTTCGGGATAAATAATATTCAGCGCCGAGGGAGAAGCTCCCACGTTTTCAGAAACCTTGTCCCAGTAATCCTGCTGAGAAGTATACTGGTCACAGGCAACAACAGCCCAGCGGTTAAGGTTCGCATCACGGGGGATTAAGATATCTGCCTTATTAAAAATTCTCATATATATCATATCCTTTCGGGTTTCAATATCGCTTTGCTTGTTTCGGCATATTACAAAAACCCCAGTTATGGGGTTTTTGTGTGATTATTTCGTTTCTAACGTACCAAGACTTGCGGCTTTCAGGTATGCATTTATAAATCCGTTTATATCGCCGTCCATAACTGCACCTATATTACCCATTTCAAAGCTTGTTCTATGGTCTTTTACAAGGTTATATGGATGGAATACATAGGAGCGAATCTGGCTTCCCCATGCAATTTCCTTTTGAACACCCTTAATATCCTCAATTTTTTCTTTCTGCTGTTGTTCTGCGATTTCTACCAGTTTTGCTTTTAGCATTTTCATAGCATAGTCTCTGTTCTGATGCTGCGAACGTTGGGTCTGGCATGCAACAACAACGCCTGTGGGAAGATGGGTTATACGTACTGCAGATGCAGTTTTATTAACGTGCTGGCCGCCTGCTCCGCTTGCATGGTAGGTATCAACCCTAAGGTCGTCCTGCTTTATGTTGATTTCGATTTCGTCGTCGATTTCGGGCATTACCTCAATTGACGAGAAAGAAGTATGACGTCTGCCCGAAGCATCAAACGGAGAAATACGAACCAAGCGATGAACACCCTTTTCCGACTTAAGGTAGCCGTAGGCATTGAGCCCTGAAATCATAACCGTGGCACTCTTCATTCCCGCATCATCACCGGGAAGTGAGTCGATTATTTCAAAAGTATAACCGTTTTTCTGCGCCCACATCTGATACATACGCATAAGCATTTCGCACCAATCCTGAGCTTCAGTTCCGCCGGCGCCTGCATGGAAATCCATAATGGCATTACAGCGGTCGTAGTTGCCCGACAAAAGAGTTTCAAGGGTCATATCTTCAAGGTCTTTATGGATTTTTTCAACTGCTTCTTTTATTTCCGAAAGCATTGATTCGTCGTTTTCTTCATTTGCCATTTCGATTAAGAGAAGAGTTTCTTCTCTCCCTTCGCTAAGCTCCTGAAAACGTTGAACCTTATCTTTAAGCTGCTTTGTTTTCTGGAGAATTTTCTGACTGGTTTCCATATCGTCCCAGAAACCCGGCTCTGCGCTCTGGGCTTCCAGTTTTTCAATTTCACTCATTGCTCCTGCAATGTCAAAGTGAATCCCTCAGTTCTTTAATGTTTTCGGCAAGGCCGTTTAGTTGTACTTTGTACTCATCGTACTCTAACATTATATCACTTCCTTTTTCTTTTTAAAAGTCAATTGAGAATACAGGGAAAAATCAACTTTCCCATCCGTTCTGCAGGGATAGTCCAAAATAGTGTTGTATAGCCACATTTCCCTTTAAGAGCCGGCGTGCGTAGCACATTTAGCTGACTGTCGAACCTTTCGACAGTCTACCTACCGCCCGCAGCAGTGCTTATACTTCTTACCGCTTCCGCAGGGACAGGGATCGTTTCTGCCTATTTCCTTTTTAACTCTTACGGGCTGCTTTTTAAGTGAGCCGTCGCCGCCTGTATCAAGAGGCTTTGCTACCTGCTCTCTTTGAATTCTGATTTTCGGAACAGCATTTAAGATATATCTTACAGTATCTCTCTTTATTGATTCTATCATTCCGTCGTAAAGCTCACCGCCCACTATTCTGTATTCAACTACAGGGTCGTGCTGACCGAATGCACGAAGTCCGATTTCTCTCTTTACGTGCTCCATCTCGTCCAGATGGTCCATCCAGAGATTATCAACAACACGGAGCATTATCATTCTTTCAAGCTCAGGCATATTTTCGCCGAAAATTTCCTGCTGCCGGGTCATAACTGCGTTTGCAATTGCAATAAGCTTTTCTTTTACATCATCACGTGTAACGGTTTCCATTTCTTCTGCAGAAATGCTGAATTTACCCTCTGCACAAAGTGTTGTATCTGCAAACTCCGCAATTCCCCTGATATTCCAATCGTCAGGGACTTCTGAAATTCCTATAAAGTCGTCAAGCACAGAGTCTATAACCGACTCCATCATTTCAAGAATTGTTCCGTGGATATCCTCACCGTCCAGCACTGTCTGGCGCTGCTTATATATAATCTGACGCTGAACGTTCATAACCTCGTCAAACTGAAGAACATGCTTACGTGAATCGAAGTTACGGCTTTCAAGGTTTTTCTGGGCATTTTCGATAGCACCTGTAAGAATCTTGGCTTCAATAGGCTCGTCCTCTTCAAGACCCATTCTGCTGACCATTGCCTTAACACGGTCGGAGCCGAAAATTCGCATAAGATCGTCTTCAAGGGAGAGGAAGAACTTTGATGCACCCGGGTCGCCCTGGCGTCCTGCACGGCCGCGGAGCTGGTTATCGATACGGCGGGATTCGTGGCGCTCTGTACCTATAATGAACAGACCGCCTGCCGCTTTAACTTCTTCTTGCTCAGGAGCTATCTGTGACTTAAACTTCTGATAATATTCCTGATATTTTGCACGGGCATCGAGAATTTCCTGATTATCAGTTTCCCCGAATCCCGTAGCTTCGCTGATTAATTCATCGGTCATTCCCTGTTTTGCAAGCTCGTGCTTTGCCATATACTCCGCATTACCGCCAAGCATAATATCGGTGCCTCGGCCTGCCATATTGGTTGCAATTGTTACGGCACCCTTTTTACCTGCCTGGGCAACAATCTCAGCTTCCTTGGCGTGATATTTTGCATTGAGCACCTCGTGAGGGATTCCTTCTCTTTTAAGAAGCTTTGAAAGCTCCTCAGATTTTTCAACATTAACTGTACCTACCAATACAGGCTGACCTTTAGCATTACATTCCTTAATCTGGCTTATAACTGCCTTATATTTGCCCTTTTCGGTTGTATAAACACTGTCGTGATAATCCCGCCTTGCCACAGGTCTGTTGGTGGGAACCTCAACGCAGTCAAGGAAATAAATCTGCTGGAATTCTTCTTCCTCTGTAAGAGCTGTACCGGTCATACCGGATAACTTCTTGTAAAGCCTGAAATAGTTCTGGAATGTGATTGTGGCTAAAGTTCTGCTTTCGTTTTCAACCTTAACCCCTTCCTTTGCCTCAATCGCCTGATGCAAGCCGTCTGAATAACGTCTGCCCGGCATAATACGACCGGTAAACTCATCAACTATCTGCACCTGACCGTCAAC
Organism: Clostridia bacterium; assembly: GCA_045648165.1. Taxonomy (GTDB): domain Bacteria; phylum Bacillota; class Clostridia; order UBA1381; family UBA1381; genus RGIG9115. Next base: position 19,382 of record JAZRNL010000007.1, read on the forward strand.
TACTACATACTGCTTATCACGATGCATACAGCCGTTTGCCTGAAGTGCCTGATTTATATGGTGCTGAAGTTTCATATTATCAGGGTCGGAGAGATTGTCCACTCCGAAAGCTGTTTCAGCTTTTTTAACGCCCTTTGCAGTTAGTGTGGCAGTTCTTGCCTTTTCGTCTACGATGTAATCTGCATCAACTTCTTCATCCAGCTCTTTATCATTCTGCTCGGTAACAACAATTTTACGAAGGCGTTTTACAAACTGGTCTGCCACTGTATAAAGCTCGTTTGCACCCTGTCCCATACCTGAGATAATGAGCGGTGTCCTTGCCTCGTCTATCAGGATTGAGTCAACCTCATCCACTACTGCATAGTTATGACCTCTTTGTACCATTTCTTCTTTGTGAACAACCATATTGTCACGAAGGTAGTCGAAGCCAAGCTCGTTATTTGTTCCGTAGGTTATATCGCATGCATATGCTCCGCGTCGTTCGTCGTTTGAAAGGTCATGGATAATAAGGCCCACTGTAAGACCAAGGTATCTGTAAACTTTACCCATCCATTCACTGTCACGCTTTGCAAGATAATCGTTTACGGTGACGATATGTACACCTTTACCTGAAAGCGCATTAAGGTAAGCGGGGAGAGTTGAAACAAGGGTTTTACCCTCGCCTGTTTTCATTTCGGCAATACGGCCCTGATGAAGAATAATACCGCCTATTACCTGAACCCGGAAGTGCTTCATGCCAAGAACACGCCAGGAAGCCTCACGGACTGTGGCAAAAGCTTCGGGAAGAATATCGTCAAGGCTTTCTCCGTTTGAAATACGTGCCTTAAATTCCGCAGTTTTCCCTTTTAACTGCTCCTCGGAAAGAGCAGAATATTCATCTTCAAGTGCCATTACCTTATCGGCAATGGGATATATTTTTTTAAGTTCTCTTTCGGAATATGTTCCGAAAATTTTGTCGAACAAGCTCATTTTACAAATTCTCCTCTTTGAAAAATAAATCCATACCTATTTATTGTACCACATATTAACTGATTTTACCACTGTTTTTTTAAAATTTACTTTTTGTTCATAAAAATATACCAAAACAAAAGATTATTTTAGTTTAAAATGCCGCTTTTACCAAAAAAATAAAGGGAAATTTATGCCGACTTCGCTATCGTACCGACTTGAAAAGAAAACTCCGTGGCATCTGAAAGCGATGGGGATAAAAGGGATTTGCGCGAAAAATCCGTTATTGAATTGAATTTCAGAATTTGCACCATCAAGCAAACAGGGATTTTGTTCAAAATATGTGAGAAGTGAGTCACTTCCCAAATTGCAGGTTGCAATTACAATGTCATAGACCTCTTCGTTATTATAATCCCATTCTTCACAAAAACATTGTACACCTATTTGTGTAAGCGCTTCTGCCAATGCCAATGCAACCTCTTCATGCCCGTCACCGGGCATAACACCCATACGTACAGTTACTTCGTTATTTCCTGAAAACAATCTTCCGTTTACATCTTCAAAACCTCCGGCCCTCAGCTCGCTTTGTGACAGGGGCAGGCTCTGCATATGCTTATATAAAAAGCTTTTTTCGGATAGATAGGGCACCGCGGTGCCCATAGCTCCGCTCCCGAAAATTTCTACCGCTATATTTGAAGTGTCCAGCGCATAAAACACTGCTCTTCTGAAAGAAGGTGATAGGGTGCAGGTGTTAAATCCTATATAAATTATATGATTAGTAGGATATTTGATAACTCTGCTGTCTGCCAAAGGGATATAGTCTGAAATATATTCGTTTTCTACAAACTGAATATCTGTTATTCCGGATTTGAAAAGCTCGGTTTCACGCACTCTGTCTCTTACACATATCATTCGCAGAGGCGGCAAACTATCATTTTTGAAAGGCTCAAACAAAAAAGTGTCAAATCCGCCTTTACCTTTAAATTTATACATACCCGTACCAACGGGCTTTTTCATACTGAGAGGTGCTCCGTTTTTTACTATGGGAAATGTAAAAAGCTTTTCCGGTTCCCAAAGTTCTGCAGTAAGGAAAACTGTTACACAGTTTTTACCTCTTATACTTGCACCCTCTATAATCCCTTTCGGATAAACAGATGCTCCGCTTGTTATTAGTGAAAGAGTGTATACCACATCAGCCGGAGTAAACCTGCTGCCATCATGCCATTTTACGTCCTCTGCAAGGTAAATATCCACCTCTTTGCCGCGGCTTACAATTTTTTTGCCCAGCACTGGGACAAGGGAGCCGTCCTCTTTCATTTGCCACAAAGGCTCATAAACTGCACCTAAACAAAACCCCATTGAGCGATTACTCGCCGAATGGGGTTGAAATTCAGGTTTTCCGCTGAATGATATGGTTATATACTCCCTTAAAGAGGATATTTCCTCGACCTTGGAAGTTTCTTTTACGCACCCCGTGAGAATTAATACTGCGGCTGTTATAACTGCAATTTTTTTCAATCCGATTCCCCTTTAAAAAATTTAAGTATATTTTCTGCAGTGCGTTTATCAACTACCGAGGTCAGCTCTTCAAAGCTTGCCTCTTTAATTTTTCCTATGCTTCCGAAATGGTTTATAAGTGCGTTTCTTCTCGCTTCACCCACACCGGGGATTTCGTCAAGGTCTGAACGGAAGCTCTTTTTTGAGTGAAGCTTTCTGAAGTATGAAACGGCGCCTTTGTGAACCTCATCCTGAACATGGGTGAGAAAATTAAATACCACACCCGTAGGCTGGAGATTTATTTCACCGTCATCTCCCACAACGCCTCTTGTTCTGTGGCGGTCGTCCTTCACAAGCCCGAAAACTGGGATTTCCGTGTCCATACTCTCAAGGGTTTCTTTTATAACCCTTACGTGCCCTTTTCCGCCGTCTGCAAAAACAACGTCGGGGAGAGGAAGGAATTTTGCCTCATTTAATGTAATCTCCCCTGCTTCAATTTTTTCTTCTTCCTCAATTGCACGGCGTATTCTTCTGTAAATAACCTCTGCGGTGGATGCATAGTCGTCTGCGCCATCAACGGTTTTTATTCTGAAATTTCTGGAAAGGGAAGAAACTTTTTTACCATTTACAAAAACCACCATAAACCCTACACTGTCTGCTCCGGATATGTTTGAAATATCATAGCACTCTATGCGCACAGGCTCTTTTGGCAAATCAAGGGTTTTCTGAAGCTCCTCCATAACACGGCTTTTGTTTGCACGGATTTTCCGTATTTTGAAGTTGTCGATTTCTATTTCCGCATTTTTTTTAACAAGCTCAATAAGGCGTACTTTTTCGCCGCGTACAGGCACGGTTATCTTAAATCTGCCCTTTCGTCTTTCTTTCAGCATCGCCTCAAGAAGCTCTTTATCTTTTATATCGTATTGGAGAATGATTTCAGGGGGTATGTTTGTTCTTTCGCCATAGAACTGCTTTACGAAATCTTCAAGAATTTCTTCAGGTGAAAATCCATCTGCATTATCAATTTCCAAGGCTTCTCTCCCCGTTACCTTGCCGCCTCTTATAAAGAATACCTCTACAAAGGCAATATCCCCCTCAGCGGCAACTGCGGCAATGTCACGATCCTCACCTTTATCCGCATCGAAAATCTTCTGTTTTTCGTCAATGCGGTCTATTGACTTTATCCTGTCACGGTAGATTGCCGCCTTTTCATATTCAAGATTTGAAGAAGCTTCCCTCATACGTTCCTCAAGGCTTTCACGAAGCTCCTTGTGGTTTCCGTCAAGAAACTTGCAGATTTCTTCAAAAACCCTCTTGTATTCTTTTTGAGTTATATTTCCTTTGCAGGGAGCAAAGCAGTTTTTGATGTGGAAATTAAGGCAGGGTCTTGTCTTTCCTATGTCTTTTGGGAAATTCTTTCCGCAGGTGGGCGGGTTAAAAATTTTCTGAATAATTTCAAGAGTGTTATTTATTGTGTTTACTCCGAGATAAGGTCCAAAATAACGGGCTCCGTCGTTTTTCGTTTTTCTTACAACGGAAATCCGGGGCCAGTCGTCCTGCATCGTTATCATCAAAAAAGGATAGTGCTTATCGTCTTTAAGCAGGATATTATATTTGGGACGGTGCTTTTTTATAAGGTTACATTCAAGAACAAGGGCCTCTGTTTCGGTATCGGTTACTATATATTCAAAATACGAAACGTTTGAAACCATTGCCCGTACCTTAGGAGTATGCCCCGTTTGGGCTCTGAAATACTGAGAAACGCGGTTTTTTAAATTTTTAGCCTTGCCCACGTAAATAACAGTCCCGTCTTTAGAATGCATAAGGTACACCCCGGGGGCTGTGGGCAGATTTTTAAGCTCTTCTTTAATATCAAACAACCGCTTTCACCTCATCCGAAATATTTTCTGTCCAGACTTCTGTATTGAATTGCTTCTGCAATATGCTCCTTCTTTATTTCCTCCGAACCTTCAAGGTCGGCAATAGTTCGTGCCACCTTAAGAATTCTGGAATGTGCACGAGCGGTAAAACCAAGATTATCAAATGCCGCCTTCATAACTGCATCTGCATCGGGGGTAAGCTTACAAAATTCCTGTATCATGCCTGCTGTGAGCTGTGAGTTTGAAAAAATTCCTTTATAATTTTTATATCGTTCAGTCTGGATTTTTCGTGTTCTGTCTACACGTTTTTTTATCACACTGCTTTTATCCCCGGAGCGGTCTGAGCTTAAATGCTCGTAGTCCACAGGCGCCACTTCAACCTGAATATCTATTCTGTCGAGAAGAGGACCTGAAATTTTGTTTCTGTAGTTATTCACCTGGGCAGGTGTACATGTACAGGGATGATTTGGGTCCCCGAAATATCCGCATTTGCATGGGTTCATTGACGCTACCAGCATAATATTGCAAGGATATGTATGAGTTGCATTTACTCTTGAAATGGTAACTACTCTATCTTCCAGGGGTTGTCTTAAAATTTCCAGGACATCTCGTTTGAATTCGGGGAGTTCGTCTAAAAAAAGTATTCCGTTATGTGCAAGTGAAAGCTCTCCGGGCCTTGGGATTGTGCCGCCTCCTGAAAGCCCCATTGCAGACACCGTATGATGCGGGCTTCGGAAAGGTCTTGATTTAAGGAGAGGTGTTGACGAAGGCAGAAGTCCTGCAATTGAATGTACCTTTGTAACTTCAAGAGCCTCATCAAATGTCATATCAGGGAGTATTCCCGTCATACGTTGTGCAAGCATTGTCTTACCCGTACCGGGGCTTCCGATAAGTAAAATATTGTGGTTACCCGCCGCCGCAATTTCAAGGGCTCTTTTTACATTTTCCTGACCCTTTACGTCGGCAAAGTCAAGGATTGTATCGGGTTCTGTCTGAAAATAGCCGTCTATGTCTATACTATGTGTATCTAAAAATTCTTCACCGCTAAAATGCTTTAAGAGTGCCTCAAGGCTTTCGGTTGGGTACACCTCCATCCCGTCAACTACCGCAGCTTCATCTGCGTTGCCCACGGGTACGAATGCTTTTTTATAACCCGCTTTATATGCAGAAATAACCATTGGCAAAACGCCGGAGACCGACATAATTTTACCGTCAAGGGAAAGCTCACCTATAAAAACAGCATCCTCATTCCCGGTGAGGTCAATCTGCTCCGTTGCAGCAAGTATAGCAACGCTTATGGGGAAATCATAGCCTGCACCCTCTTTTTTTGTTGCTGCCGGTGCAAGATTAATCGTAACATGCTTTGATGGGAATTTGCAGCCTGAGTTCTTTATAGCGGTTTTGGCTCTTTCCTTTGCCTCTTTAACCGCAGTATCAGGAAGCCCAATTACCTCAAGAGCAGGCATCCCGTTTGATATATCTGCCTGAACATTTACAATAAATCCGTCAATGCCCATAAGGCCAACTGTTTTAACCTCTGCAAGCATTATTTCACTGTTCCTTTCTCGTCTAAGTCCTTCACGATTGCTGCAATTACGTGCTCGTTGCAAGCAACTGTTACACGATCTGCAATTGCTTTTATATCCGGATGCCCGCTTTCGGGGGCATAGCTTATATCTGCCGCCTTCAGGAGTGACTCGTCGTTTTCCCAGTCACCTACGCCAATTGTGATTTTGGCTCCTGTTAGCTTTTTAAGCTTTTTCAGGCAATTGCCCTTGCCGCCTTCCACCGGTCTCGCTTCAAGGCCCACAGGCCAGCTTCTTTCAAATGCAAGCCAATTCCCGTATTTTTCACAAAACTCCGATTTCGCACAAAGTGCCGCATCCGCGGTGTTAAACACAAAAACCACTTTATAAACAGTTTCCGTGATATTGTCAAAATCAATGCTGAAGGGTTTATTAAAGCTGAGATTACCATTGGGAGTGAAAAATTCTATAATGAGAGTATTTTCGTTTCGTGCCGCTTCCTTTGCCACGGCTATTGCATATTCCTTGCATTCATAGTGCTTTATTACCTCGTGGGTTTCAAAATCACATATAACCGAACCGTTGCAGGTAATAAGGGGAACATTAACCGGAATTCTCATCTGCTTTACAAAAGAAGGAGCGCGCCCCGTAGCCGTTGTGAACATTCCGCCGTTATCAATAAAATACCTGATTGCCGCTAAGTTTACTTCCGACACTTTCCCACCGCTGATAAGGGTGCCGTCCAGGTCGCTTACAAGTAAAATTCCGTCAAATTTACCCATTTACTTTCCCTCCGTTCCGAATAGGGCAATTTTCTCAACCGCCTGCCACTGACTTATATTCCCCCGTTTGATGTTAAGGTCAAGCTCGACGCAAAGCATAAGTATTGCGCATAGCTTATCACGTGAAAACTTCTTTGCACCGTCTACGTATTTCTTTACGGAAAAACGGGGAACTGACAGCGCCGCCGCATAGGCCTCATAAGGCTCACTGCGCTCTGCAAGTATCTGAGCTTTCAGCATTTTACTGAAGGTTGAAAAAAGCATATATAAAATTCCGTATGGGGATTCCTTAGCAGTTTTCAGGTCTTCAAGAAGCTGAAGCACCCGTCCGCCGTCTTTCTCCATCATACAGTCGCAAAAATCAAAAACCTTTGCTTCAAGGGAGCGAGAGGTAAGTTTGTTGATTGTGGGTGCGGTAATTTCTTCTTCTGTGTAGCCGGCAAGCTTTGAAAGCTCATTTTTAAGAGTCTGCAGTCCACGATCCGTGAGGCTTATTAAGAATGCCGCATTTTCCTTTGTGATTTTTCTGCCAAGATATTTTGCCTCTCTCATAACCCAGGTTATAAGGTCTGTATCATCCAGATGAGTAAACTCACCTGTCCAGCCTGCTTTTTGCGCCGCTTTATATACTGCGCTTCGCTTATCTACATCCGTTTCTCTGAAAATAAGTACAGTATCGTCGGTAAGGTTATTAATTTTTTCTGCATAAAAATCACGAAGCTCTGCCGATGCTTTGCTCCTGAAAGCTCCCGAATTCTTTACAACAACAAGCTTTTTGTCGGTCATCATAGGAAACGCTTCAATTGATTCTCCGATTTCTCGGAGGGAACACTCTGCCCCATCCAGCACAATGCGGTTGAAGTCAGGAAAATCCATATCAGGAACGAGCTCTGTTATTCTGCTTATATTAAGATCTATAAGATATGTTTCTTCACCAAAAAACAGATACAGCTTTTGCAGCTTATTCTCTGAAAGCTGCTTTTTAAGCTCTGACATCTTCTCCTTTGATTCCGCTTTTTTAGAAACCGCCATATATAAACCTCTCTCTGAAACCGTATATTCGTTTTATACGGGTTTTACCTATAATAAAATGTATATCACCTATAAGGTCGGTGCGAAGTATTTCAGTTCCTTGCTTCGCGTACCTCGCAAGGACATCATTTGATGGATGGCCGTAGGGGTTATTTTCACCAACACATATTACTCCAAAGTCTGCATCCGTTTCTTTAACAAGGCTCTCACTGCTTGAATACTTTGAGCCATGATGAGGCACTTTTATTATATCTGCCTTTGTATCGGCAATTTTTTGCTCTGCAAACGCCGATATATCACCTGTAAAAAGTATTGCCGTGTTACCACAGGTTATACGCGCCACAAGGCTTGCATCATTTCCGCTTTTTTCCCCGTCAAAATACAAAAACTCACATTCGCCGCCTGCACGAGTGCTGACTCTTCCGGGTTCTTTGATATAATTTATCTTTATCTTTTGCTTTTCAGCTTCATTTTCTATTATATCACGGTAGTCATTATTTGGCAAGTAGTCGGGCATAAATATTTCCTTCACGGGCATATGCTTCATAACCGTTACAACACCGTCGGCATGGTCTTTATCATAATGAGACAGGATTACGGTGTCAATTTTCCTTATTCCCTTATATTCAAGATAGGGTATAACCTCTGCCTCTCCTATATCATAGTCGGAATATGTTTCGCTGCCGCCGCCGTCTACCATCATAGTTTTACCGCCCGGGAAAGTAATAATGGCACAATCAGAATTTCCCACACTTAAAAATGTGAGCTCCGTATCGTTTATTCCATAGATGGTAACTGATGTGAAAACAATACATAGTAAAATGGTAAGTATTTCAGATAAAAAACTTTTCCTATCTGTCAGCCGCCTGTATATACAATAGAGAATTGCATAGAAGGTTACAACAAATAATAGGCTGCAATTTCCGAAATTAAGGTAGGCAAAAGGCAGTTTTGATGCGAATTGTGACACATTTTCCATAATTGCCGTAAAGAAGGGAACGCCCATGGCAAAAATACTTCCGCTTATAAGGAATATGCCATAACTCAAATAGAACAAAACGTAAATTACAACAGCAAGAGGCATAAGAAAAAGCCCAAGCACCATAGACCAGGGGGTTATATGGAAGCCGTAAAAAGATGATAAAGGATAAATGCCTACCATAACGGTAAGATATAAAGATAAAAATCCCGCAAGGCGTCTGTGATGGAGCAGAGAATACAAAAACTTTCTGAGATGACCGTTAAAGCACCTTACAATAATTGTGGCGCCAACCGATAATACAAACCCGGGCTCAGTGAGTGTAAGAGGGCTTACAAGACCTGTAAAAATAACCGTCAGATACATGGGCACCCTTATATCACCGATATGGAAAAATACCATCAACATATATGAAAATCCGAAAAACAAACATATTTTCCATGCCGAAGGGACTGCTATGTTCATAAAAAGATATATTATAAAAATGCATATTCCTGCAAAAAATCCGCTTTTTCTCTCGCCGAAGATTTTTCCAAGAATATAAATCAGAATTGAAATGTGCAAATAGGGGCAATAGAGATATCGGTATGTCCCTGATTTTAGCATTGCATTTAATGTTTCATCCGGGATTTCAGTTTTATTGTTAAGCACCATAGCTTTTATAAACGGGACGGATTTTGATGGAAATCTTCTAATGAACAGATTAGTTGTAGTGCTTAAAAACAAATTTATCCGCGATGCCGGAGATAAAGTATATTTATATTCTGCCGGTTTTACAAATTGGGTAAACACCGAGAAAAATATACCTCTGCGCTTATTATGGGTATTGCTGTCAAAACTTGTGGAGTTACGGGGCAGAGAAACAGGTTTCAACTCACCGGTTATAACAATACTGCTCCCGGCATTCGGAACGGAGCCCATTGTGCTGACCTTTATTTTTTCCCGTATTCTGCGTATCTTATTTTCGCTTTTTACATACTCTGTTTCCATAATAAATGATGTGTTCTCCCCATAATTTACCGGTTCAGAGCATATCGTACCGTGAAATTCCGCCTCTTCTCCCGAAAAATAGTATAACGGTCTCAGCGCTGTGTCTGTTTTAACTTCAGTAACAATCCAGCCGGCATATAAAAAACAAGGCACCACGCAAATTATCCATAGATTTTTGTTATGTACAAACTTTGCCGCAAAACAAAAAGAAAGAGGAACCAAAACAAGAAATATTCCCATTATAAGCACCCAGAGATAAGGTATATGAGTTAATCCGGCAAAAAGGGAACCGGCAACAAGAGCTCCTGCCGCTACACCGGAATAAGAAACCAATTCAATCATATTCTTTAAGCTCCAGAATTTCTTCATATGTTGTATTCAATATTTGTTTTATAAGTATTATTTCGTCGGTATAAAGATGCCTTTGTCCAACCTCTATTTTGGCAATACTGCTTCTCGTTATGTCACAACCCATAAGCTGAAGCTTTGATGCAAGAAGCTCTTGCGTGAAGCCTGACTTTTCTCTGATATTTCTTATATTTTTTCCGACTGCTTTTTCTATATCAGAATTCATTTAAACACCTCCTGCACTTGAATGGGTGCAATCTATTATATCATAATTTTAGAATATATAGGTAGTTTATATTATATTTTATAGGATGCGTTAATTATAATATTTATCCGTGGATTTATTGCACCTAAATAGGTGCAATTATGTTGATATACTATATACCATACTCCCCCAAAAAACAAAGCGCCGCTATAAATTTTAGCGGCGCTTTGTTTCGGTGGTTTTACTTTTTCTGAAATGAATTACAATCAGTACATTCCACCATTGTGGGGTTCATTTCATGAGTACCGATGTTTACACTGCTGAGTGTGCAGTAATTAGCATCGCCGCAATGATGCGCGCACTGCTTAACTGTACACTTGATGCTTTCATTTGCCTTGTTGCAATCAGCCATCTTCTCCGACTCCTTTCAAAACCAACCGGAAAAAACCGACCAAATGTTTCTTCCCCGGTGGAAGAATTTCTGCGATGCTTTCATACAAAGACGGTTTTTTCCTATTTCCGAATCTTTTCCGACTTCCGCCGGCTTTGTAACACCGGCGGTATATTTCTAAACCGTCTGCATTACACCACTATTTTGTGCAAGCGGGAAAAATATATTCATAACTTTAAAAAATTTTTTTCAAAAAAACTTTAGCTGTCCCTGTATGGGACAGCTAAAAATCATTTAAGATATTTAGAAAGTTCTTTTGTATATTCGGGAACAGACTCTAAGTGTTGAACAACAAAATCACTTAGTGTAACTGCGTGGTCAAGTGCCACGTCAGTAGATTTACCTTTAAGATATGCGTTTGCATATGCTCTGCCGGAGCAAAGGTCGTAGTTCGGTATGCCATTATCCGAGATTGTAACCTGACAAACTCCTGTGGGGAAGTCGATAACAGACACAAAATTCCGGGAAAGTCCAACCTCGTCAATAGCCTTAGCAGTCTCCCTCCCAAGCTCGTCGTTACCGATTGCAGTAAGAAGAAAAGCTTCGTTTCCAAGCCTTGAAAGGTGCGCCGCAAAGCACCTTCTTTTCAGGATAAACATCCCATAATATTTCACCAAATACAAATATACTCATGTTTAAACATCTCCCAAAATTGTTTTTCTATTATATCATAAAATTACAGTCATTTCAACCCGAAAAACAACATTTTTTCGGATGTTATAAATTTATCCTGAAATTACAAAGGAGACACAGAACCGTCCCCTGTCTCTTATGTGAAAGGATGGGTTGGTATGTTATATAAGTTAGATGATTTTATTTTCGAGCTTGAATTGTTTTTTATATTGGGTAGGAGTCATACCCGTCATTTTTTTAAAAGTTCTGTTAAAGGTGTATTGGTCGGCAAAGCCGCTTTCGCTCCATATCGTGTATATTGGATCATTAGATCTTTCAAGCCAGCGCTTTACTTTTTCAATCCTCATAAAGTTCAGATAAAATTTAAATCCTCCTTCTATTCTTTCAGAGAAGAGTCGGGAAAGATGAGAAGCAGAGCAGCCTATGCTTTTTGCCACAGTTTGCTGAGTAATGGGTAATGCATAGTTTTCACGCATATATTCAACTGCGCGAACAAACGTATCATACTCATAAGGTGTATTTTGAGTGTTAAGGTTTGGAACAATAAGTCCCAAAATAATATGAAGATACCCGTAAATTACGAAAAAATCGGCATCCTCTTGGGTTTTTCTGTATAAATCGTTTGCATATTGTACTACTTCAGGGAGATGCAAAAAGTTTTCGTATTTAGTCAGTCTAAGATAATATTTTGTCAGATCAGATATTGTGATTGGAAATGTTATGGAAATTATTTTGCCGCGGTCAGCAATAAACGAGTGTATATCACAGGGGAATGCAATCATTATATCTCCCTTTTTCATAAGTTTCTCCTTTCTGTTACACATAGCCTTTACTGAGCCCTCGATACAAACGTATATTACCGCATTATTCTGTAAGAATGGCACACTGATTGAAGAGCTTATTTCTTCCACTCTTATCTGTGCATCAAAAATTTTATAATCCATAAATTTCCCTCCCTTGTTTTATTCTATTATATCAAAATCTGAGTATATTTGCAAGTAAAATCCACTTGTTTTTAAAAAAAACAGTATAGAATTAATTTATAATATATAATAGGGTGGATTATCATTCGGGCAAACAGGTAATCCTCCTGTTTGAGATTCCTTTCGGGCAAGGAATTCAAAAAAAACAAAGAAAGGCGGTAATGGTTTTGAAAAAAACAATTTCCATTTTATGTGTGCTTGCAATGGTAATATCACTTGTTGTTATGCCGGTGCAAGCGGCTGAAACGAATCTTGTAAGCAATTCGGGCTTTGAAAGTGGTAATACCAATGGCTGGACTGTTGCACAGGGCGCAACTGCCGTAGTAGGCAAGGAGTATGCTTATACCGGCGATAGCGGCGTGCTTGTAACACCAAGTGCAGGCTCGGCTGCAAGCGAACCATCTTTTGCGTATAGCTTTCCCGTGGAGGCAAACAA
>JAZRNL010000008.1:0-134383 GCA_045648165.1 Clostridia bacterium
GCTATGAGCGCATACCAAGTACAAGCATTATTATAGCAAAAGCAATCAATAAAGTCAAGCTTTTTTGCGAACAAAAGAACTTTTTGTATTTTTAGCATAATATATACAAAAAAAATCATTTAAATTATTACATTTTTCCAATACTATTTGCTTAAAAAGTTGCCCTTTGGAGGTATTCCTATATTATATTTTTTTCCTGAACTGTTAAGGTTTCCTAATTTAATTCCAACTACATTTATATCTGTTTTTAGTATAGACGCTATTTGTTCCATATCATAGCCTGAGTTAATAAGCTCAGTAATTTCACTATCGGAAATTAAAAGCTCTGCCGCAAAACAGTTAGCCTCATATTCAGGCCTCGCCGTCATATCATATAATTCAAATTCCTGCATTACTCTTCCTGATGCAAATCTTTTATGAAGTATATGATGCCCAAGCTCATGAGCTGCTACGATTTTTGTTTTTTCTTCCGTCAGATTTGAATTAATAACAATATATGACTGACGATTCATCACTGTATAAAAACCTTTAAGCTTAGAAAAATTTCCATCAAACATCAATTCTATGCCAAGGGCATTTATAAGCTCAAAGGGGTCTCTTGTTTTATATTTATCAATAAGCTTTAATGCAATATTAACTATATATGAACTCATTTTATCTCTTCTTTCATTTTTTAGAGGAAAATTTTTTTGCCTTCTTTTTAGAATCCAGATATATTGTTTGAATTCTCGTCATAAAACTGAGCATTTCATCATCATCGAGCTCTCCGCCTGCAAAAAGTGCCGCCGCATTTTCGAGAACTTCTTCCGCTTCGCGTTTGCCCTTTTTACCATATGTACTGCCGGCATCTATAACAAACTCTTCCCTGCCATTTATAAGCATTTCAGTTGTTGTACCAAGAGCAATTGCAGCTTTGTTCACAATCTCAATATTTTTGGGAAGCCTGGCACCCTGTTCATAATTTAAAATAGTTCTCGCTGTAGTACCGGTAAGCTCTGCAAGCTTTTTTTGTGACATTCCTGCCTGTTTTCTAAAAAGTCTTAAATTTTCTCCGAAACTCATTATTAAACCCTCCAAAAAGTGTACATTTTTTCTGCTTTATCTATTGACAAGTGAAACATCTTTCGGTATAATATAATTGATGAAACATTGTTCATCTTTATTATATACCATATTTCACTTTATGTCAATATTTTTGAGGAGAAAACAAAAAAATGGAACGAGTTATTTTGCATAGCGATATGAACAATTACTACGCCTCAGTAGAATGTATACTAAACCCCGAACTAAAAAATAAACATATAGCAGTTTGCGGAAACAAAGAGGACAGACACGGAATTGTTCTTGCAAAAAATCAAGCAGCTAAAATTATGGGCGTAAAAACAGGAGAGCCTATATGGAAAGCAAAGCAAAAATGCCCCGAACTAAAAATTGTGCCACCCCACTACGATGAGTATATTAAGTATTCAAAGCTTGCAAAAGAAATATATTACTACTATACCGACCTGGTAGAGCCTTTTGGTATTGATGAATGCTGGCTTGATGTAACAGGTAGCACCGCACTTTTCGGAAGCGGAGAAGAAATAGCAGAAATTATAAGAAAACGCATAAAAAAAGAATTAGGTGTTACTGTATCAATCGGAGTTTCATTCAACAAAATTTTCGCAAAGCTTGGTTCTGATATAAAAAAGCCTGACGCAGTTACATCTATAAAAAAATCAGATTTCAAAAAGAAAGTATGGCCTTTGCCCGTATCTGAATTGTTGTATGTAGGACCTGCTACCACTGAAAAACTTCACAAACTTAATATACACACAATAGGAGAGCTTGCCAATTCTTCTCCGGAGCACGTACAAAAATGGTTAGGCAAAAATGGAATTATGCTTTATAATTTCGCTAACGGTTTTGATACATCAAGAGTTTCGCCTTATGGATATAAAACTCCTATAAATTCAATAAGCCACGGAATTACATGCACAAGTGATCTTTTAAGCTCCGATGAAGTTTGGAAGATAATATTTTTTCTAACTCAGGATGTAGCGCATAGACTAAGAAATGATGAACTTATGGCACAGGGTGTAAGTATAACCATACGAGACTGCTCTCTGAACATAAAAGAATTTCAGACAAAGCTTGCCCAACCCACACGCTCACACACGGTAATTGCACGTGAGGCATTTAAATTATATAAACTGGAATATGATACTTCTATTCCCGTAAGAGCAGTTTCTGTGCGTGCTTTATATCTTTCCTCATCTCATATTCCAATACAAACAACATTATTTTCCGATACTAACAAAGATATCAAACAAGATAAAATAGAAACTGTAGTCGACAGTCTGAGACAGCGATTTGGGAAACATAGTATTACCTATGCTTCTCTTATGGGAAATCTTAAGCTCCCAGAATCCTCACTTCATATGATGCCGGACAGAATGTATATGTAAATCAAAAGCGAGCATTACACTGAATGCCCGCTTTTGATTTGATCACTTATCAAGATAATTATGAAGATTGTTAACAGCTATATTTCCTAAATTCAAAAGTATATCAAGCTGTTCTTTTGTATCACCAGAGCCTGCAGTAATACGAATCAGGTGACCGTCTTCAAGAATATTAAGAGTAGGAAAAGCCACATAAGCCTCAGAACCCACACCCTTAATTTTACGTTTATTCACCCTATTATCGTATCCTGAAAAATAAATCTTTTTAATATCACTTCCGCTAAACTCATCAGAAGGATGCATTACTTCTACAATAACAGGGTCACCTGCTCCTAAAGGATTTGATATATACGTAGCTTTGTATGTATTATTACCCAAGTCAACAACTGCATCATATTCGAGTACAAGTTCATACTTATCACCAACTACCGCCTGCGCTTCGGAGAGTGAAATGACATCTGTAGGCTTAACAGGTTCAGAAGTTTTATTGTTCTTACATCCGCACACAAACATAAAGCAAAGTGTTATAGCAGTCAAAAGAACTTTTTTCATAAAATCAACCTCCGAAAAGGATTATTTAAGAGCAATAGCCTTTTTAACGTTATCAGCGATATTTTCTGCAGTAAGCCCATAAATTTCAAAAAGCTCAGCCGGCGTGCCAGATACCCCGAATTTTTCAGTGCCGACCATCTTTACAGGAACGGGATGATTTTTGCATACAACCTCACAAACAGCGCTGCCCAAACCGCCGTAAATACAATGCTCTTCTGCTGTAACTATAGCCCCTGTTTCTATAGCTGCTTTAGTTATAATATCTTCGTCAATAGGCTTTATTGTATGAATATTTATAACACGCGCATTAATACCGTCTGCAGCAAGAAGTTCTTTTGCCTTAAGTGCATATCCAACCATGAGACCGGTTGCAATGATAGTAGCGTCTGTTCCCTGTGCTACTTCAACACCCTTTCCAAGCTCAAACTTATAATCAGCAGGATTAATATCATCAGCAGCAAGACGTCCAAAGCGCATATAAACAGGTCCTTCATAATCACAAGCACACTTAACCGCTTGCATAGCCTCAATATCATCGGCAGGATTTATAATAACCATACCGGGAATAGAACGCATAAGTGCAATATCTTCAAGACACTGATGAGTAGCTCCGTCCTCACCAACAGAGATACCTGCATGAGTAGCTCCGATTTTAACATTAAGATGAGGGTAGCCGATTGAGTTTCTTATTTGTTCAAAAGCTCTGCCTGCCGCAAACATTGCAAAGGAAGAAGCAAAGGGGATTTTACCGCAGCTTGCAAGACCTGCCGCAACGCTCATCATATTACCCTCGGCTATACCTGCATTTATAAAACGTTCTGGATACTTTTTCTTAAAAACATCTGTTTTTGTGGATTTTGAAAGGTCAGCATCCAGAACTACCACACGTTCATTTTCTCCGCAAAGCATAAGCGCCTCGCCGTAAGATTCTCTTGTTGCTCTCTTTGCCATTATCTTTCGCCCTCCAATTTAGCTATAATAGTATCAAGCTCGCTAATTGCCTGCTCAAACTGTTCATCATTAGGAGCATTGCCATGCCATCCTGCTTCATTTTCCATAAATGAAACATTCTTGCCTTTTACTGATTTCATAATAATAGCAGTAGGCTTACCGATTGTATTTTTCGCAACATCAATCGCTTTTCTGAGACTTTCAAAATCATGTGCATCAGCAAGAACAACGTTCCAACCAAAAGCCTCAAATTTCTTATCAATAGGAGTGGGATTCATTACCTTAGTAATATCACCGTCAATCTGAAGACCGTTAAAATCAATAAAAGCAGTAAGATTATCAAGTTTATAGTGAGCCGCAAACATAGCTTGCTCCCACACCTGACCCTCTTCAAGCTCACCATCACCCAGTATTGTGTAAACCCTGTAATCTTTATTATCAAGCTTTGCAGCATATGCCATACCGCCTGCTGCACTTACACCCTGACCAAGTGAACCTGTTGACATATCAACGCCGGGTACACCCTTCATATCGGGATGTCCCTGAAGATAACTTCCGACTTTTCTGAATGTAACAACATCCTCAATAGGAAAAAAACCACGTTCTGCAAGAGCTCCGTAGAGTGCAGGTGCAGTATGACCTTTAGAAAGAACAAGCCTGTCTCTTTCTTCCCACTTAGGATTTGCAGGGTCTACTTTCATCACCTCAAAATATAATAGTGCCAGAACATCAGCGATTGACAAAGAACCGCCGGGATGACCGGATTTTGCAGAATGAATTGCAGTCAAAGCATTCTTACGAATCTTATTTGCAATAATTGCAAGATTTTTTTCTTCCATTTCTAATCCTCCGTTAAATTTATATTGTACAGCATCCGCTGAAAAGGAATTATTTTATAGTGCTGACTGAAAAGCCGTACTCATAATCAAATCAAGACGTTCAGTCTTGTTCATCAAATGAAGGTATCCTACAAGAGCCTCAAACCCTGTAGCCCGTCTGTAATCACCAATATCTGCATTCTTAGGAACAGTTGGAGATTTAGCATTTCTACCCCTTTTATAAACGGCCTCTTCATCAGCATCCAGTATTAATTCCACAGCCATCATGCTATTTGACTGAGCATGAGCCCGAACATATTTTATCGCTTCTTTATGGAGCTTGTATACAGGCATATCAGGATGCTCAAGGAGCAATCTGTTACGAACATAAACCTCATACACACTGTCACCTATATATGCAAGCACAAGAGGTGCAAGCAATGATGGTTTTTCTATTCTGTTTTTGTCCATTTTACACCCATTGGAGTATCCTTTAATACTATATTCATACTTTTAAGCCTATCACGTATCTCATCAGCAGTTTTGAAGTCTTTCGCTTTTCTCGCTTCTTCACGTTTTGCAATAAGCTCTTCTATTTCGGCATCCAGATTGCTCTCTTTTTCTTTTGTGAAAATACCAAGCACCCCGCCAAGCTCACGTATAAGACCGAGAGTTTTTTCTATAACTTCTGTGGCATTTTTAATATCATTCGATAAAGAAGTATTTGCCGCATACGTAATATCAAATATAACCGAGATAGCATCCGCAGTATTAAGGTCATCATCCATAGCTGCAATAAATCTGCATTTCAGTTCATCCAATTTGTTACTGAATTCTGTTTCAGCTTCATTAAGGGCTCTGTTTTCGCTGTTTGCAAGCAAAAATTCCAAGTTGTCGATACATGTATAAACACGTGCCACAGCAGATTTTGCTTGTTCCATAAGCGCATCACTGAAGTTTATGGGGTTTCTGTAGTGGGCACTGAGCATAAAATATCTGATAACTTCATAATCGTACTTAGAGGAAATATCACGGACGGTAAAGAAATTACCCAAAGATTTACTCATTTTTTTGTTGTCAATATTTATATATCCATTATGCATCCAGTAATTAGCAAAAGGTTTATCGTTAGCTGCTTCACTTTGAGCTATTTCATTTTCATGGTGCGGGAAAACAAGATCCTGACCGCCTGAATGAATATCAATTGTTTCACCCAAATACTTATTTACCATAGCTGAACATTCGATATGCCAGCCCGGTCTTCCAAGACCCCAAGGACTTTCCCACGCAGGCTCACCCGGCTTCTGACTCTTCCAAAGAGCAAAGTCCATCACATCGCGCTTTTCATCACTTATATCTATGCGGGCACCCGCTTCCAGTTCATCCATAGGCTGACCTGAAAGCTTACCATATTCTCTGAATTTTTTGGTTGAGAAATAAACATTACCATTTACTGCGTAAGCATAACCCTTTTCTTCCAATTTTTTAATTATTTCAATTATAGCATCGATATTTTCAGTTGCTTTAGGATGAACAGAAGCTTCACCGATTCCGAGAGATTTTGCATCTTTAAAATATTCAGCAATAAATCTGTCTGCAAGTTCTTTAACCGTTATACCCTCTTTGTTTGCTCTATTAATCATCTTATCGTCAATGTCTGTAAAATTCTGCACAAACTTAACGTTATATCCGGAGTATTCAAAGTAGCGACGCAAACAATCAAATACTATAAACGGACGGGCATTACCTATATGAAAGTAATCATAAACTGTAGGTCCGCAGGAATACATTTTAACCTCACCCTTTGTAAGAGGTACAAATTCTTCTTTTTTACGGGTCATAGTATTATATATTTTCATTTAATTATCATTCCTTTCATCATGGTTTTCATTATCAAGAAGTTTCTGCTCGAGATCAGCAATGTGCTTTTCCAGCTTAATAAGATGAACAGATAATGTACACATCTGCTGAGAAATAGGATCGGGAACAGATACCTGATCAAGCTCGTCAACTTTTTTGCCGTCTTGTTTAACAATGCGTGCAGGAACACCCACACAAGTAGAGCCTGGCGGCACTGCACTGAGAACTACAGCACCTGCAGCTATTTTGGAATTATCTCCCACAGTAAATGGTCCAAGCACCTTTGCACCACTGCCAACCATAACATTATTACCCAATGTTGGATGTCGCTTACCGGTTTCTTTACCTGTACCTCCAAGAGTAACACCCTGATATATTGTGCAATCATTACCAATAACCGCAGTTTCACCTATAACAACGCCCATGCCGTGGTCTATCAAAAGCCCACGACCTATAGTTGCACCGGGATGAATTTCAATACCGGTAAAAAAACGTACAATCTGAGAAATACAACGGGCAATGAATTTGAACCCAGTTTTGTAGAAAAAATGTGCGACTCTGTGCCACAAAACTGCATGAATTCCGGGATAAAGGAGAAAAACTTCAAACCAGTTTCTTGCAGCAGGGTCTCTGTCAAGAACGGCTTTAATATCATAAAATAACGACATATCCTACCTCCTTTATAATCTGTCTGTAATTATACAATATCTAAACCAAAAAAACAACACTTTATTTAATTTTTATGCAAATATATATAAAATAAGCTTTGTAGCTCGCAAAACTATAATATTTACATAAGGCTTATGCGTTCTACATTAACACACTTACCTTGTTTATCAGTTTCAAACACACATGCCGAAAATTTAGCTTTTCCCTCAGCAACCTCAAATTTCTGAGGCATACCCGTCATGAATTTTTGAATAACAGGTCTCCTCTCCATACCAAGAACTGAGTAAAACGCACCGGTCATTCCAAGGTCGGTAATATATCCGGTACCTTTTGGCAAAATGACCTCATCTGCAGTCTGGACATGAGTATGAGTTCCGTAAACTGCTGAAACTTTTCCGTCAAGATACCAACCAAGGGCTATTTTTTCACTTGTTGCTTCTGCATGAAAATCCACAAATATAGTATTAGTTTCTGCTTTAAGACGATTAATCTCTCTTTCCGCTGCCTCAAAAGGACAAGATACAGGCTCCATATATGTACGGCCTGAAATATTTATAAACCCAACCTTTTCTCCTGAATTGGTTTTGAGTATCATAGAGCCATTACCAGGGACCGCTTTAGGAAAGTTAGCAGGTCGTATAACATTATTCTGGTAAGAGAGAAGGCTGATTACATCCTTACAATTCCATGTGTGATTTCCCAAAGTGAAACCATTTACTCCAAGTGAAATCATTTCGTCATAAGCAGCTCTTGATATACCTCTGCCATGAGAAAGATTTTCACCGTTCATAACTGTTAGGTCTATGTTTTTATTTTCAACCAAACATTGGAGATGTTCACGTACTGCTTCTCTCCCTGATCTGCTTACAACATCACCTATACATAAAATTTTCATATTTTTTTCTCCAATTCAAAATACCGCTTCGTGCTTAAAATATTTTAACACATAACCTTTAGTGTTGCAATAGCAAATAATAAATTTATATAACAAAATAATAAAAATACTTGAAAAGAAAAAAATATTGTGCTATAATTAACATATAAGTGCTAATATATGTCAGATAATTGACTGAAAAAATATAAGGAGTCGTGATTAAATTGGATAATAAAGAAACACACACAATCCCACAAAATGCAGACGTACCTTTTTCAGATATTCAGAAACCGCCTCAATTCCCATTCTTTTTCAGAAGATTAATAGAAATATTAATAACATCTGTTATTTGTTCTGCTCCTATCGCCTTACTATATGGCATAGGAATTCTTTCAAAATCAGATTACTGGGCTATAAGAATAATGGGAATATCCATCATTGCTTTTATTGCACTTAACATATATTTACTTCGAGCGTTTTACTACAGCATGGGCAACAGACGAGTATACTACAACGTAAACATATTGAGTTACACCATATTTGCAATAATTAACCTTGCAGTTTTAATTATTTTTAAAGACAACAGCCTTCCATCATTATACTCGTATTTCTTTATGCCAATGAAATTTTTAAACGTGGTTATGAATTTATTAGGTTCTACAACAAGTTTGAAAATACAAATACTTGCCCCTATCGCAACACATATAATTATGTATGCAGTGATTTTCATTGCACCACTTGAGATGTACTCATTCGACAGGCAAAAAAAATAAGACAAAATATCAAGCCTGATGCGCATGCATCAGGCTTGATTTAAAAAAAGGAGATTTTGAAAATGAATAGCAATATTAAATTAAAAGAAAGTTACACTCTTAAAGACCTGTTTGATATTTTAACAGCTCTACGTGGTGAAAACGGATGCCCCTGGGATAAAGTACAGACCCATGAAACACTGAAAAAATGTCTTATTGAAGAAGCATATGAAGCAATAGACGCATATGATTCAGGCAATGATATATTATTTGCAAATGAATTGGGAGATGTTCTTCTCCAGGTAGCATTCCACGCTCAACTGGCAGAAGAAAGAAATGCATTTAATTTTGAAAGAGTTTTGTACGAGTTATGTACAAAACTGATAACAAGACACACTCACGTTTTTGGTGACGTTGAAGCAGCAGACCCGGAAGCTGCACTTGCAAATTGGGAAAAGAACAAGAGCAAAGAATACGAAAATGAATCTTGTTACAAAATTTTAAGCGATGTCCCCCACCATTTACCCGCTCTTATGAGAGCTGAAAAGGTTCAGAAAAAAGCTCAAGGCTTCGGCGCCAAAGCTCCTTCTGTCGAAAACGCAATTGAAAGCATAAAAACAAGCCTTGAATTAATCCGCTCAAATAACAACTCCGATCAAGCATACAGAGAGATTTTACTCCAGACGGTAGCTCTTGGCAGGGCTTTGAATCTCACCCCCGAAACAGAACTAAACGCTGCAACATCTCAGTTCATTGAAAAATGCAAGAAAAATGAAAAAGACAAAAATCTCTCAAATATCAGTTTCTAAGCCTATTTTTTATAGGAAATGAATATATTTTCAAAGAAAATTAGGGCAAAATAGAAAATTTTTGAAAAAAAATAAATATTTCTCTTGACAACGCTTGTACTATGTATTAGAATAGTCTTATGGTTGAATACCGCATAGATGGTATTAATCTTAGCTTATAAGGAGGATTATTGTTATGAACAAGACAGAATTAGTTGCTGCAATTGCAGAAAAAGCTGAAATTACAAAGAAAGATGCTGAAAAAGCATTAGCTGCTGTTATTTCAAGCGTATCAGATGCTTTAGCTGCAGGCGACAAGGTTCAGCTCGTTGGCTTCGGTACATTTGAAGTTAGATCAAGAGATGCCAGAACCGGTAAGAACCCTCGCACAGGCGAAGTTATCAAAATCGCTGCATCCAAGGTTCCCGCTTTCAAAGCTGGTCAGGCTCTTAAAACAATCGTTAACAAATAATTTGTTATTGAATCGCAAACAGACCGCTATCAGCGGTCTGTTTTTCGTTAAGGAGGCTTAAATGAGAATAGATAAATATTTAAAAGTATCAAGAATAATCAAACGCAGAACCATAGCTAACGAAGCTTGTGACACCGGCAGAGTAACTGTAAACGGAAAAGTAGTAAAAGCATCATACGACGTTAACATCGGCGATATAATCGAAGTAAAGCTTGGCGAAAGAGTTTTAAAAATCAAAGTAGAAGCCATAACTGAACACGTGTTAAAGGGCGACGCATCCAATTTGTATACAGTTTTATCATAACTGCAAATTCTCCTTCATAAACTTCTATATGAAGGAGTGATAGATATGCAGGATAATCACAGTATTACATTAACTAACAGAAAAAAACTAACTATGACAGGGGTAGTTGAAGTCGAATCTTCAAATGACAATTGTATAAAGTTATCTACTAAAATGGGCAAACTCACAATTATCGGCTCTGATTTATCTATAGAAGTTATAAACACAGATAACGGTGAGTTCTCCATGAACGGAACAATTAAAAAAATCGAATATAAAAATTCAGGAAATACAGGCAAATTCTCTTCCCTGTTTAAATGACGGAGGTGCCTTGTTTTGTCGGTAAGCCTAAGTTATGAGATAGGCGCATTTCTTTTCTCTGTTTTAGCCGGTATATTGTGCAGTGTTATTTTCGATTTTTTCAGAAGTTTACGGATGTATTGCTCAAAAACTTTTTTCGTTGTTTTTTCTGATTTGATTTTCTGGATAATCTGTTGTTTTGTGTGCTACACAGCAATATACACAAAAAATTCAGGCGAGTTAAGATTGTACCAATTTTCAGGGATAGTAATTAGTAGTTTTATATACTTTCTGACCTTAAGCAAGGTTGTAAAATGTATATTTTTTTATTTTTTTAAATTTATAACATTTATTTTCAAAATACTCTTGACACCGATAGCTTTTTTGTATAAAATTCTATTAAGTGTTTTTTTAACACAGCCGACAAATAAAGATAATTTCGGAGGTCCTGATGAAACACAAAAAAGAATATACAAACAGAACCTTAAATAAAATATTGAAATATATAAAGAATAACGACAAAAAGCTGAAAATCGTGTTGTTGATTTTGGTTTGTTGCGTCATGGTTATAAAAGGCATTATGCAACAACCGCAAATATTAGAAAATAAGGCTGAAATCCAACGTCTCAAACAAGAAATTGAATACGAAAAAAGCCGTCAGGAAGATATTCAGAAAATGCGTGAGAATATTGAAACAGACGAATATATCGAACGTATTGCAAGGGATAAATTAGGTATGATGAAACAAAACGAAAAAGTTTTCATTGATGCCTCAGCTACTGAATAAAACATTTTCAAGAAAACAATCGGGAGGAAAAAATCAAATATGACAACAGAAGTAGGCGCACGAGTTTCAGGTAAAATTGTAAAAATAATGCCATTTGGAGCATTCATACAATTCGGCGAAAAACTTACAGGACTTGTACATATATCCGAAATTGCTCGGGATTATGTAGAAAATATAAACGACCACGTCAAAGTCGGAGACGAAGTTGAAGCAATCGTTGTAAAGATTGATGAAAATAACAAAATCAGTCTTTCTATAAAAAAAGCGCTTCAATCCAAACCACAGGAAACAAAGAAAAAGCAACCTGTACGCCCTGCTGATATTGATTGGAGCAGAAAATCCAATGATGAAATGTCATTTGAGGACAGACTCTCAAAATTCAAAATGGATAGTGACGAAAATATGGCTGCAATCCGCAGAAGCGCAGATTCGAAACGTTCAGGCGGATATAAACGCGGTAGATAATTTATTGATCTCATAAGGGCGACCGAAGCGGTCGTCCGTTTGTGTATCAAACGGGAGATATAGTATATGGATAAAAGAAATCTTACAATGCTCACAGACTTTTATGAATTCACAATGGCAAATGGTTTTTTTTCTGAAGGAATAGGCGATAAAATTGCTTATTTTGATATGTTTTTCAGAACTATTCCCGACGGTGGCGGATTTGCAATTGCAGCAGGTCTTGAGCAAGTAATTGAGTATTTACAAAATCTTTCTTTTAACGAAGACGACATTGAATATTTAAAATCAAAAGGTATTTTCAATGAAAGATTTCTTGAATATTTAAAAAACTTTAAATTTGAATGTGATGTATATGCCGTACCGGAAGGTACTCCCATCTTCCCTGGCGAACCAATTATAACAGTAAGAGGGCCAGTGATACAGGCGCAATTTGTAGAAACAATGATATTGCTAACTGTTAATCATCAAAGCCTTATAGCAACCAAGGCAAACAGAATAGTCAGAGCTGCAGACGGAAGAGCAATAATGGAATTTGGTTCAAGGCGAGCTCAGGGTTCATCCGGCGCGTATCTCGGAGCGAGAGCTGCATATATCGGAGGTTGCTCCGGAACTGCTTGTGTACTTGCAGACAGAGATTTCTCCGTCCCTGCTCTGGGCACTATGGCTCATAGCTGGATTCAATTTTTTGATTCTGAATATGAAGCCTTTTCGGCATACGCAAGGAACTATCCAGATAATTGCACTCTTCTTGTTGACACTTACAATGTATTAAAATCCGGACTTCCGAATGCAATTAAAGTATTTGACGAAGTTTTAAAACCAATGGGCAAACGTCCTGCCGGTATAAGAATTGATAGCGGTGATATAACCTATCTTTCAAAAAAATGCAGAAAAATGCTGGATGCTGCCGGCTATGAGGACTGCAAAATCGTAGCCTCAAATTCCCTTGACGAATGGATTATAAGAGATACGCTTATTCAAGGTGCTTGCATTGATTTATTTGGAGTGGGAGAACGGCTTATAACTTCAAAATCCTCCCCCGTTTTCGGTGGTGTATATAAGCTTGTTGCTGTTGAAGATGATTACGGAAGTATTATACCTAAAATAAAGGTTAGTGAAAACGTAGCTAAAATCACGACACCGGGATTTAAGCAAGTGTATCGATTATATTCCAGAGAAAACTCCCAGGCTATTGCTGATGTAATTACACTTCACGACGAAGTAATAGACGATACAAACCCCCTTGAAATATTCGATCCGGAGCATACCTGGAAGAGAAAAACGGTTACGGATTTTTATGCAAGACCTCTTTTGAAGCCGATTTTTATAAATGGAAATTTAGTTTACGAAGCTCCATCCATTCCCGTGCTTCGCGAATACTGCAAGATGGAAATTGATGGCTTATGGGATGAAGTAAAGAGATTTGAAAACCCACACGTATATTACGTTGATATGTCTAAAAAGTTATGGGATATGAAATTTGATTTACTTGATAAACTTTCAGAACTAAGGTGATTTTAATTAATACTTTATTTTTAAACACAAACGATGGCGACCTCTCAAAGGCAGCTGAAATCATAAAAAAAGGAGGGTTAGTCGCCTTCCCTACTGAAACGGTATATGGAATAGGTGCGGATGCATTTAATGAAGAAGCCGTGAGTAACATCTTTAAAGCTAAAGGCCGACCTGCAGATAATCCTCTGATAGTTCATGTTTCAGACATTAATATGATAGACAAGCTTGTCAAATATATTCCGGATAGTGCAAGAATTCTTATGGATGCTTTTATGCCCGGTCCAATTACTCTTATAATGAAAAAATCTGAAATCGTAAATAAAACAGTCACTGGTGGACTCGATACTGTTGCTGTTCGGTTTCCTGCCCACCCTGCGGCACGAAAACTGATTGAACTTTCGGAAACACCAATCCCAGCACCCAGTGCAAATCTTTCCGGCAAACCAAGTCCAACAATAGCAAAACACGTTGCAGATGATATGACCGGAAGAATTGAAGCAATAATCGACGGCGGAGAATGTTCCGAGGGATTAGAATCTACCGTGGTAGACTGCACAGGAGAAATACCATTGATTTTACGACCCGGAATTATTACTCTTGAAGACATTCAGGAATATATACCCGAAGCAGAAATAGATACAAATATTCTTAAATCTGCTAAACCCGGCGAACAACCCAGATGCCCCGGCACAAAGTATAAGCACTATGCACCGGATGCAGAAGTTATTGTTGTTGAAGGTGAAATGAATTCAGTTGTAAAAAAAATAAATGAATTAATATCAAAAACATCCGGAAAAAAAATCGGAGTATTGGCTTGCAGCGATGCAGAATATGACACCGATCTAACAATACGAATAAACAACGGGAACAAAGGCTACGCACATAGCTTATTCACAAGTCTTAGAAGATTTGACGAAGCCGGTATTGATATTGTCTTTGCTGAATTTTATATTGATGATAAATATGCCGTAACGGTTAAGAACAGGCTTTATAAATCAGCAGCAAACAACATAATATATGTTTAAAAAGGACTTGAAATAATGAAAATATTATTTGTATGCACGGGAAACACTTGCAGAAGCCCTATGGCAGCAGCAATTATGAATAAAATCTGCGCTGAAAACGATATGGATGTTTCCTCATCTTCTGCCGGCATATTTGCAGAAAACGGAGCCAAAGCGAGTAAACATGCGATCGAAGCCATGAAGGACTACAACATTGATTTATCAAACCATAAATCCACTCCTCTCAGCGAATCTTTAATCGCAGATTATGATCTTATTCTTACTATGACAGAAGGTCACAAAACTATGATTTCAGCTCTGGCACAAGATAAAATATTTACCATTTGCGAATATGCAGGTTATGAAGGAGAAATTTCTGACCCATATGGCGGCAATCTTGTACAATATAGGGAGTGCGCACAGGATATTTATGATTGCTTAACTGATATAGCAGAAAAGATTTACGATATAACAGGTGTTTGATGTGGAGATAATAATTAGAACGATGAGCCGCGAGCTTATTGACGATGTATATGAAATTGAAAAAAGCTCGTTCAATACACCATGGAGCAGAAAATCATTTGAGGATGAACTTTCTAACCCTAACGCTGTTTACTTTGTTGCAACATACGATGAAAAAGGTGCCGGGTATTTAGGAGGCTGGGTTATTGCAGACCAGTATGATATAAACAACATCGCAGTTCTCCCGGAATTCAGACGATGCGGAATTGCCTCCGAGCTTTTAAAAACACTAATATCTTTTTGCAAAGAGAATAAGCTTTCACCTATAACATTAGAAGTCAGAGAAAGCAACGAAGCTGCACAGGCTTTATACAAAAGCTTTGGCTTTAAACCGATTGGCACAAGAAATAAATACTATAGGGATACAGGTGAAGACGCCATCATAATGGCACTTGAAATATAACGAAAGGTTACTCATTATGGATAAACTAATTTTAGGAATAGAAAGTTCTTGCGATGAAACTGCTGCTGCTGTTACTAAAAATGGTAGGACGGTTTTATCAAATGTTATAAATTCGCAAATTGATATACACAAAAAATATGGCGGAGTTGTTCCCGAAATTGCATCACGTTGCCATATCGAAGCAATAGATACAGTTATAGATGAAGCTTTAAAAGAAGCACAGGTATCTCTTGAAGATATTGATGCAATTGCAGTCACCTACGGTCCCGGCCTTGTAGGTGCATTACTGGTTGGTGTTTCTGAAGCTAAAGCAATAGCATATGCAGCTAACAAACCATTGATTGGCGTACACCATATAAAAGGTCATATTATGGCAAATCTGATTGAGCACAAAAACCTCGAGCCACCTTTTATGTGCCTTGTTGCATCAGGAGGACATAGCCATATTGTTTATGTAAAAAGCTATGCAGAGTTTGAAATCATTGCACAGACCAGAGACGATGCCGCTGGTGAAGCTTTTGATAAAATTTCAAGAGTTCTCGGGCTCGGATATCCAGGCGGTCCCCTTATTGATGCCCTTGCAAAGCAAGGAAACGAAAAAGCTGTTACTTTTCCGCGAGTTAAAATGTCAGAAAGTCTTGACTTTTCATTCAGTGGTGTTAAAACCGCGGTAATAAATCACTTACACAATGCAGAACAAAAGGGCGAAGAAGTTGTTCCTGCAGATATTGCGGCAAGCTTTCAGTGTGCAGTTACAGATGTTTTATGCGACCATACTATCAAAGCAGCAAAACAAAAAAAGTGTAAAATCATAACGCTTGCAGGAGGAGTCGCTTCAAACTCCCAGCTTCGACAAAAAATGAAAGAATGGGCTTTGAAAGAAGGAATTGAAGTTTTATATCCCTCGCCCATACTTTGTACTGATAACGCTGCTATGATTTCCTGCACCGGCTATTATCAGTATCTGAACAATGATTTCAGCGATTATACACTAAACGCAGTTCCGTCATTAAAACTTTAACTTGAAAGGATTGTAGCAAATTTATGTTGCTTTACGGATTAATTTCACTGCTGTTAATAGCAGCAGATCAAATTTCAAAAATAATGATTTCATCCGGTATTTCCGGTAATGCACGTCTCATACTTATACCTCACGTAATTAACATTGTATACAGAAAAAACACAGGAGCTGCATTCAGTATACTTTCCGACCATGTTGTGCTGCTGGGTTTGATATCTGTTATTTTCTGCGTTGGAGTTATAGTATTCTTTATTAAACGAAGGCCCTCCCACCCACTGTTTTGCACTTCACTTACACTGATATTTGCAGGTGCGCTGGGCAATGGTATTGACAGAATATTAAGAGGATATGTAGTTGATTTTATCGAAACAGCCTTTATTAATTTTCCTGTGTTTAATATAGCTGATATTTCCATAACCATAGGTGCAATTCTTCTTATAATTTATGTGATATTTTACGATAAAGAATAAAAAATCCGCAAAGCGGATTTTTTTATTTATTAAGATACTCAATTGCAGAATATACATAAAGCTTACAAGCCGGCATAAGTGCAGATGTATCAATTTTAAACTTTGAACTATGCAGCGGATTTCTTTCATCTCTTCCAGCTACACCAAACCTGTAATAAGACGAAGGACAAATTTCAGCAAAATATGCAAAATCGTCACCGGTCATAGAACCTCTTAAAAGCTTAACAACATTCTTTATCTCCTTGATATTTTTAGAAGCCCTAATAATCATACTATTAATTTCAGAATTATTAATAGTTGGAGGGTATAATTCGTTATAAATAAAATCAATTTCAACGCCGTGTTTGTTTGAAATGTCTTCTGCTATTTCCAGAAGCTTATTTTTAACTTCATATCTTACATCAAGTTCAAACGACCGTGCTGTGCCGGTTATTTCAACAGTGTCAGGAATAATGTTGTTAAAGCTTCCACCATTTACGGTACATACGCTTACAACACAGTCTTTGTCACTAAAATAAACATCCTTAACTTTTGAATAAGCACTTATAATAGAAGATGCCGCAATAAGGGGATTGATACAATTCTCAGGCTCTGCGCCGTGGCCGCCCTTGCCTCTGATTATCAGTTTAAAATCATCCGGTGATGCGGTTATACTTCCATCTCTGTAAGAAATCGTTCCAACCGGTTCAAGAGGGTCAACATGCATAGCTATAGCTGCTGTTACACCGTCAGCTGCGCCATCATTTATCATTATCTTTGCACCGCCTGTTCCCTCTTCTGCAGGCTGAAACAGAACTCTTATAGTTCCGTTAAAAGAATGTTTATTCTCAGAAAGAGCTTTAGCGGCATACAACAAACAAGCAGTATGCATATCGTGTCCGCAGGCGTGCATAAACCCATCATGCACAGAAGAAAACTCAACTCCACTTTCTTCTTTAAGAGGAAGAGCATCAATATCTGCTCTTATGAGAAAAACCTTCTCCGATTTTTCTGTACCTACAATATCAGCATAAACACCTGTTTCTGCAGAGCTTACAGGTGTAAGACCGATATTCATAAGAAATTCTTTTATATATGACGATGTTTTGAATTCCTTAAATTCCGGTTCGGGAATTGAATGAAGATATTTATATGTTTTTAAAATATCGTTTTCGTTAAAACCGAATTCCATTTTAAAACCACTTCCCTACTTAATCATTTCTTTGAATTCATCCTCACTAATGATGCGTATACCGAGTGACCGTGCTTTATCAAGCTTGCTACCCGCTTCGGAACCTGCAAGCACACAGGTTGTCTTTTTTGAAACCGAGCCGGATGTTTTACCTCCAAAGCCTTCTATTATTTCAGATGCTTCTGAACGTGTAAATTCCATTAGTGTACCGGTAAGGACAAAAATCTGACCTTCAAACCTCATATCTGTTTTCTCATCTGCTTCTTCCACGCATCTTACTCCACCTGTTGTAAGTCTGGCAATGAATTCAATATTCTTTTTATCAGCAAAGAACTCGGCAATTGATGATGCCATAACATCTCCTACATCGTCAATGGTTTTGAGTTCGTCAACAGTTGCTTGAAAAATATTCTCCAGAGTTCTGTATTTTTTTGCCAAAACCTTAGCAGCTTTTTCCCCAACATGGCGTATACCAAAAGCAGATATTAGCTTATGGAGAGGATTAGAACGGGATTTATCAATTGAATCAAAAAGATTTGCTTCTGATTTTTCGCCCATTTTATCGAGTT
Source organism: Clostridia bacterium (assembly GCA_045648165.1). Classification (GTDB taxonomy): domain Bacteria; phylum Bacillota; class Clostridia; order UBA1381; family UBA1381; genus RGIG9115. Next base: position 18,691 of record JAZRNL010000008.1, read on the forward strand.
CCGATACATCCCCCGGTTTTAGATAATATAAATCTGCGGCATCAGAAATTATACCCTTATCTACCATTTGTTCAACCAATGCAGGGCCAAGACCATCAATTTCCATTGCAGATTTTGATACAAAATGAATAATTCGCCTTAGTTGCTGAGCAGGGCAGTACATACTTATACACCTGTATGCCGCCTCACCTTCTTCACGAATTACCTGTCCGCCGCAGGACGGACAAACAGAAGGCATATGAAATTCAACTTCGTTGCCATCTCTTGCATCTTTATTTACTCCCACAACCGCAGGAATAATATCACCTGCTTTTTCAATTATAACTCTGTCACCAATGCGAATATCCTTTTCGCGTATATAGTCAAGATTATGGAGTGTAGCCTTAGAAACATTAGTTCCGGCTATCCTGACAGTATCAAGAATTGCCAGGGGTGTAAGAACGCCGGTTCTTCCAACATTTATAAGAATATCCCTTACTGTAGTTTCCTTTTGCTCTGCAGGGAATTTGTACGCAATTGCCCACTTAGGGAACTTTGATGTGCTGCCAAGAAGCGTTCTATGAGCAAAATCAGTAACTTTAATTACGGCACCATCAATATCGAAATCAAGACTATCACGAGTTTCGCCGATTTCCAAAACTTTTTTGTAAGCTTCATCTATTGTATTATAGCTTTCAAAAACAGATACAGTTTTAAATCCAAGATCCTTAAGGAGCTTTAAACCATCAATATGACTATAAACATCAAACCCTGTTATTTGCTGAATATTAAACACAAATATATCAAGCTTTCGCTCTGCAGTAACCTTTGAATCGAGCTGTCGTAATGAACCTGCAGCCGCATTTCGGGGATTTGCAAAAAGCGGAAGTTCCTGAGCTTCACGCATTTCATTTAGCTCTACAAAGCTTTTTTGCGGCATATAAACCTCACCACGAACTTCGATATACGGTACTTTTTTTGTAAGTGACATTGGCACGGAACGGATAGTTTTAACATTTTCTGTGACATCTTCACCAACAAGTCCGTTACCTCTGGTAGAAGCCCTTACAAATTCTCCGTTTTCGTATTCAAGGGAAACGGACAAACCATCTATTTTTTGCTCTACGATATATTGCGGATTTGTAATAACTTCTCTCACACGCCTGTCAAAATCAAATACTTCCGATTTATTAAACGCATCCTGAAGACTTTCCATAGGCACAGTATGTTGAACCTGGGCAAACTCCGAAAGAGCAACTCCACCCACTCTTGATGTAGGAGAATTACTCTTTTTAAGTTCCGGATGCTCTGCTTCAAGAACTTCAAGCTCACGTAAAGCTTTGTCATATTCAAAATCAGAAATTTCAGGATCATCAAGCACATAGTATCTATAGCTATGATAATTTAGAAACTCAGTAAGTTCTTTTACTCTTTTTTCAAATTGCAACATAAAGTTTACTCCAATTTATTATTAATACCGGAAAAATATCCGCCATAAACCTGTGGAACGCGTCCTACTATAATTGTATCTGCAACAGGCAGGGAATTTTTAACTTGAGCAGAAACACGTGAACCCATACCTACCACCGTTACAGTGGTATATGTATCAATATACACACAGTGGCGCACCTGGTTTATCCCAGCCGATACAAATTCATCTCTGAATGCAGTTTTAGTAACAGAATATGGTTTAACCTTTATTTTAATTTTAGGACCAAAACCCGCCAGCATAGGTTTACTCTGGGATGAACCCATATATAGAGTCACATATTTTTTGTCTCCCGATGACACATACTTATTAACGCATTCTGCTAAATCTGATTTCATTCTGTTTAGTGCAACAACATTGCCAGAAAGTGAAACAATTTCATCTTGTGAATTCTTAGAGACAGATACGATATCTTTATAAGATACATCACGAAAGCATTCATCTACAGCTTTATTAATTGCCTCGTTACCGATTTTGTAAGCATATGCGGTAAAGGCAGTTTCAAAAGGCTTTTCCAAACGACTGAAAATAAACCCCGTTAAAACTGACACAAACAAAATAAAAACAAAAAGCCGAAGGATTACAATTCTTTTTACTCTACTTCTACGCATATGTATCACCACCCCTTATGGCATATAATATGCTAAAGGGGTGGTGTAAGTGATTAAAGTGCTTTTTCTGCTATTTCTTTTACAAGCTTTGTAACAAGGTCGTCAAGAGACATTGTACCAAGGTCACCGTCTTTTCTGGAACGAACTGCGACCACATTGTTTTCTATATCCTTATCGCCTGCAATAATCATATAGGGAACTTTTTCAAGCTGAGCTTCTCTTATCTTATATCCCATCTTTTCAGAACGGTCATCGATTTCAACCCTGATAATTCCATATTTTTCAAGCTCTGCCTTAACCTTTTGGATATATGGAAGGTGTCTGTCGGCAATAGGAATAAGCTTAACCTGAACAGGTGCAAGCCACAGAGGGAATGCTCCGGCATACTTTTCTATAAGTAGTGCAAGAGTTCTCTCGTAACAACCGATTGATGTTCTGTGAATAATATACGGATTTTTCTTTTGTCCGTCTTTATCCACATATTCCATTCCGAATTTTTCTGCAAGCATCTGGTCGATCTGGATTGTGATTAAAGTATCTTCTTTTCCATGAACATTCTTTATCTGAATATCAAGCTTCGGTCCGTAGAATGCGGCTTCACCTATACCAACCTTATAGGGTATTTCAAGGTGATCAAGAATCTTTTTCATCATTCCCTGAGCTTCAGCCCACTGCTCATCAGTTCCAATATATTTTTCTCTGTCGGCAGGATCCCACTGTGAAAATCTGTATGATACATCTTCATACAAACCAAGGGTTTTAAGCATATAAATTGCAAGCTCAAGACAACCCTTGAATTCATCTTCAAGCTGCTCCGGTGTACACATTAAATGACCTTCGGAAATAGTAAACTGACGTACACGAATCAAACCATGCATTTCACCAGAAGCTTCATTTCTGAAAAGAGTTGAAGTTTCATTAAGTCGCATCGGCAAATCTCTGTATGACCTTCCGCGGTTAAGATACGCCTGATACTGGAAAGGACATGTCATAGGACGCAGAGCAAAAATCTCATCATCTTTTTCTTCGTCGCCAAGAACAAACATTCCGTCTTTATAGTGTCCCCAATGACCGGAAAGCTTATACAAATCGCTTTTAGCCATAAGGGGAGTTTTTGTAAGTTGCCAACCTCTGCGCTGCTCTTCATCTTCCACAAATCTCTGAAGAAGCTGAATAATGCGTGCACCCTTTGGAAGAAGTATAGGCAATCCCTGACCTATAAGATCACTTGTTGTAAAGAGCTCGAGCTCACGACCGAGTTTGTTATGGTCTCTCTTTTTCGCTTCTTCAAGCTGAGTAAGATACTCTTCAAGCTCAGTTTTATTAGCAAATGCAGTACCATAAATCCTCTGGAGCATTTTATTGTGTTCATCGCCTCTCCAGTATGCACCTGTTGCGCTAAGGAGCTTATAAGCCTTAACCTTGCTTGTATATCCAACGTGAGGTCCGGCACACAGATCTGTGAATTCACCCTGCTTATAGAAAGAAATTACAGAGTCGTCAGGAAGGTCATTTATAAGTTCACACTTATACGGCTCTTCCTTCATTAGTTCAAGAGCTTCGTTTCTGGGAAGCTCAAATCTCTCAATTTTTAAATTCTCTTTTGCTATCTTCTTCATTTCAGCTTCGATAGCTTCAAGATCATCAGGAGTAAATTTATGCTCTGAATCAAAGTCGTAATAGAAACCTGTATCAATAGCCGGACCTATTGCGAGCTTTGCTTCCGGGAACAGACGTTTTACAGCCTGAGCAAGCACGTGAGACGCACTGTGTCTTAAAATCTGAAGTTCATTCATTTCACTCATTTGTTATACTTCCTTTCAATATATGCCTTTCTTAAGGTAAACAAAAAGCACCCCAAGAAAAATGCATTTAGCATATTCCTCAGGGGTGCAATATTTTACACGGTTCCACCCTGATTACGGAAAAATTCCGTCACTCATCAATCCATTAACGCAGGATAACGGCAAGGCTTACTGTTAATTTCGGCCCGCGGCTCCAAAGTGGTATTCATCGAACCAATCAGTAAGCGGCTTCCAGCCCACGACCGCTATTCTCTAATACATCTTAAAATTCGACTACTGTCTTTTTCACAGCCATTATATTTATAATACCAAAACACATTGATTTTGTCAAGTATTTTTAACTATTTTATATAATACATAACACAAAAAACTCAAATAATGGTATTATATTTATTCAATATAGCCTTTCAGGTATTTGCCGGTGTGGGATTTATTACACTTTATAATTTCTTCAGGTGTGCCGCTTACTATAACAGTCCCTCCCCCATCGCCGCCTTCGGGGCCCATATCAATTATATAGTCAGCAACTTTGATAACATCAAGATTATGTTCGATAACAATTACTGTATTACCACTTTCAACGAGTTTTTCCAAAACAACTATAAGCTTATGAACATCTGCACTGTGAAGCCCGGTTGTAGGTTCATCAAGCACATAAATCGTATCACCTGTACTTCTCTTAGAAAGCTCTGTTGCAAGCTTAACTCTCTGTGCTTCACCACCGCTTAAAGTGGTAGAGCTCTGACCAAGTTTGATATAGGAAAGTCCTACATCTTTAAGGATCTGAAGCTTACGCTTAATCTTAGGGATATTTGCAAAAAAATCAAGTGCTTCTTCAACTGTCATTTCAAGTACATCGTAGATATTTTTACCCTTATATTTTACCTCAAGAGTTTCCCTGTTGTAACGTTTACCCTTACAAACCTCACATGGCACATAAACATCGGATAAAAAGTGCATTTCAATTTTAACAATACCATCTCCTGAGCAGGCTTCGCACCGTCCGCCCTTAACGTTAAAGCTGAAACGCCCCGCACTATAACCTCTGACCTTAGCATCGTTTGTGGATGCAAAAACCTCTCGGATATCATTAAAAAGTCCGGTATACGTAGCAGGATTAGAACGAGGAGTTCTGCCAATAGGTGACTGGTCAATGTTGATTATTTTCCCAAGCTTTTCTTTCCCCTTAATTTCTTTATGCTTGCCGCCATAAGTCCGGGCGTGGTTGAGATCGTGAGCCAGTTGTTTATAAAGTATTTCATTTACAAGGGAGCTTTTACCCGACCCTGAAACACCTGTAACGCATGTAAACACTCCCAGGGGAAATTTGACGTTTATATTCTTGAGATTATTTTCTTCAGCGCCTATAACCTCTATCCAATTTTCAGGATTACGTCTTGTTTTCGGAACGTCTATCTTTATTTCTCCTGAAAGATATTTTCCGGTAATCGAATCAGGACTGTTAATAATATCCTCAACAGTTCCCTCACCAACAATCAAGCCTCCATTAATACCAGCTCCGGGGCCCACATCAATTACGTGGTCGGCAGCAAACATTGTGTCAGTATCGTGCTCAACAACAATGACAGAATTACCCATATCACGAAGATGTTTAAGTGTTTCGATAAGTCTGTCATTATCTCTCTGGTGAAGGCCTATACTTGGTTCATCAAGAATATACAAAACACCCACGAGTCCGGAACCAATCTGAGTTGCAAGTCTTATTCTCTGTGCTTCCCCGCCGCTGAGAGTTCCCGACGAACGGGCAAGGGTAAGATAATCAAGTCCCACATCAATCAAGAACTTAAGCCTTGCCTTAATTTCTCTTATTATCTGGTCTCCGATTATCTTTTCTCTTTCAGTAAGGGTAAGAGTTTCTATAAATTCCATTGCAGCTTTAACAGAAAGCTTTGTAAGTTCATAAATATTAATACCGCCAACAGTTACTGCAAGAACCTGTTCATTTAGCCTCGCACCGTGACAGTGCGGACATTCCACATCATTTATATACTTCTCTATATCATTTTTCGCATAATCCGAAGTGGTTGAATGGTATCTGCGTTCAAGGTTTGTAACAACACCCTCAAAAGCAGCAAAATAGGTTCCGCTCCCATATGATCTTGTATAGCTGATATTAATTTTCTCATCACCCGTACCATAGAATATAATATTTTTTATATCATCAGACAATTCATCAAAAGGTGTATTTATATCAAAGCCGTAATGTTCGGCAAGTGCAGTAAAATACATATATGCAAAGCTATCCTTTTCGCCTGCACTGTTCCAACCCGTAGCATAAATTGCACCCTCTAACAGACTTTTACTTCCATCTTCAACAATCAGGGCAGGGTCTATTTTTGAAGTGCTTCCCAAGCCGTCACAGTGCTTACAAGCACCGTATGGATTATTAAAAGAAAACATCCTTGGCGCCAATTCTTCAAGACTTATTCCGCAATCAGGGCAAGCCAGACTTCCGCTGAAAATCATATCCTCGCCGTCAACAATTCCAACAGTTACAATATCTCCCGTAAGATTAAGAGCAGTCTCTACCGAATCTGCCACTCTCCTGTCTATACCCTCTTTTACTATAATTCTGTCTATGATTATATCAATATTATGCTTAAAAGTTTTAGGGAGATCTATTTCCTCATCAAGAGTGTGGATTTCACCATCAATTCTTGCTCGCACGTATCCATTTCTTGACGCATCTTCAAGAATTTTTTTGTGATTTCCCTTTTTACCTCTTACAACAGGAGCCATTATCTGCAATTTTGTCCCATTATCAAGAGCCATAATGTTATCAACAATATTATCAACAGTCTGGCGCGATATAACCTTACCACACTTAGGACAGTGAGGTATACCGATCCGTGCATAAAGAAGGCGTAAATAATCATAAATTTCCGTAACGGTACCAACTGTTGAACGTGGATTTTTAGAGGTCGTTTTCTGATCAATACTTATAGCAGGAGAAAGACCCTCTATGCTTTCTACATCAGGCTTATCCATCTGACCGAGAAACATACGCGCATATGATGAAAGAGATTCTACATACCTTCTCTGGCCTTCTGCATACACAGTATCAAACGCAAGTGAAGATTTGCCGGAACCTGATAAGCCTGTAATAACAACAAGCTTTTCTCTTGGTATATTAACTGATACATTTTTCAGATTATGAACCTTTGCTCCTTTTATTTTTATATATCCTGACATAGCATTTCCTTTCTATGACAAAAACAAACTTCCTGTTTTTTTCGAACGCTCAAGCATATCCTTTTTTCTGCTCTGAGCAATTGTGTAATCCTCCATCATGGCATTTTCAAATAATGATTTAATAAGCGGAGTTTCAGAATAAATAAGCTCCCCGTTATTTACAATATCAAGCCTATCTGCCTCACTGAAATCACGTATATCGCAAATATTTATTTCTCTGCCTAATTCTTTTTCAAGCTTAGTCTGTATCTGATACAAATGATTTAACTGAGTAGAGCCGTCAAAAAAACCTACAACGGACAGTACCTCATCATCAAGAAGATAAATTACGGGCGTAAGCAAACCTGATTTTATTATTTCTATTATTTTTTTATTCATAATACTTACTTCCTTTGCAATTGTCTTATTCTGTCACGCAACATAGCCGCTTTTTCAAATTCGAGATTTTCTGCCGCAATTGACATTTCAGCCGCAAGACGGGCAATAAGTTTTTCGTTGTTTTCAACAAACGTTTCAGCTTCCTCAACTGAATGTGTAGCCTCAATAATGTCTCTTACAGCTTTATTTATTGTTTTAGGCACAATACCGTGTTTTTTATTATACTCATCCTGAAGTTTACGTCTTCGGGCGGTTTCATCCATAGCCCGACGCATAGAGTCAGTAATGGTATCAGCATACATAATAACAACACCGGCTGAATTACGCGCTGCTCTGCCTATAGTTTGAATAAGAGAACGTTCACTTCTTAAAAATCCTTCTTTATCGGCATCAAGGATTGCAACAAGAGAAACCTCCGGTATGTCAAGGCCCTCTCTTAACAGATTAATGCCAACAAGGCAATCAAATTCACCAAGTCGCAAATCACGTATTATTTCAGTTCGCTCTATCGTTTTAATATCAGAGTGCATATATCTAACCTTAATTCCGGCAGATGTAAGATAAGCCGTAAGATCTTCTGCCATCTTTTTTGTCAGTGTTGTAACAAGAACTCTCTCGCTCTTTTCCACACGGTTGTTAATTTCTTCAATGAGATTATCTATCTGCCCGTCTACAGGTCGTACAAATATTTCCGGGTCAAGCAGCCCTGTTGGCCTTATAACCTGCTCTGCAGTATTTCTGCTATGTTCCGCTTCATAATCACCCGGTGTTGCACTTGTAAACACAACCTGATTGATTTTTATTTCAAATTCTGAAAAATTCAAAGGTCTGTTATCATATGCGCAAGGCAGTCTGAAACCATATCCTACAAGAGAATCCTTACGAGCTCTGTCACCATTATACATTGCACGCACCTGTGGTATGGTAACGTGTGACTCATCTATAAACATAATAAAATCATCAGGGAAATAATCAAGTAGCGTATAAGGAGGAGTTCCGGCCTCTCTTCCGCTTATGTGACGCGAATAGTTTTCAATCCCTTGACAAAATCCAATTTCCCTGAGCATCTCAAGGTCATACATTGTCCTTTGTTCTATACGTTGAGCTTCAATGAGCATATTCCTGGATTTAAAATATTCAATTCTTTGTTCCATTTCTTCTTCTATCGCGTTGAGGGCAATTCCCATTTTTTCTTTAGTTGTAACATAGTGAGAAGCAGGAAAAATTACAACATGGTCACGAGTCCCGGTTACTTCACCCGTCAACGTGTTAATTTCACATATACGCTCTATTTCATCACCAAAAAATTCAATTCTGAGAGCCGAGTCACCACTTCCTGAAGGAAAAACTTCAAGAACATCACCACGAACTCTGAATTTGTTACGAGAAAATGCAATATCATTCCTCTCATACTGAATTTCAACAAGCTTCCTGAGAATTTCATCGCGGTTACGTTCTGTTCCTTTCCGCAGACTGAGCGTAAGGTTTTTATAGTCGTCAGGATCACCAAGACCATAAATACAAGATACACTGGCAACGATTATTACATCACGTCTTTCAAATAAAGCGGCTGTAGCACTGTGCCTAAGTTTATCAATTTCGTCATTGATTGAAGCATCCTTTTCGATGAACGTGTCGGTTTGAGGTATATATGCTTCAGGTTGGTAGTAGTCATAATAGCTTACAAAATACTCTACCGCATTTTCAGGAAAAAACTCTTTGAATTCAGAACAAAGTTGTGCTGCAAGAGTTTTGTTGTGCGCAAGTACAAGTGTAGGTCTATTAAGCTTTGCTATAACATTAGCCATTGTGAATGTTTTACCCGAACCAGTTACACCTAAAAGAGTCTGGGCACGCATACCTGATTCAATACCTTTTACAAGGGATTCAATGGCTTCAGGCTGATCTCCCGTTGGCTCGTATGATGAGCATAGCTTAAATTTATCCATATCGTGCCGGACCCCTTTCTCAGTTAATTAAAATCAAATCTTACCTTCCCATTATTAAGCTTTAAAACAGCAGCAAAAGATTTACCTGATTTTGAAACAAATCCATCAATTTTATATGTAGAGCCTGTTTCAAGCAGTTTTTTTGCATTACTTACAGATATAACTCTACCGCATATAACTCCGTTAAAACCAAACTTACATCCGTCCTTATACCCGGTGCAACCATAACCGAACTTAGTTCTCACAACCGTTTTCCCGCAAGAGGGACAAACTCCTATTTCATCTCCTGCAAAACCATAGTCTGTATCCTGTTCGGGGGAAAAAACCTTTTTGCTCATAACATCTGCAATCTCTTGCTTTACAAGCTCTACAGAATCTTTAATTTCTATTTCTCCCCTGTACACCTTTTTTAAAGACTTACCCATTTCGGCTGTTTTATACTTATCCATACTAATATTCATAAGCATCAGGGATACTATAAAATTTTCGCCATCAGGAAGAATTTTATAAACATCCTTTGTAAGACTTATATATCCACTCTTAATAGCATTGTCAATAATTCCGGTACGTGTAGCCTCCGTACCCAGCTCAAGACCTTCAAAAACCGCTTTGTACTCCTCTGCATCATCTTCGTTTTCTATATTCTCTTTATCTTCTCTGAAAGGATTTTTAAGATAATTGTTAAGAGTTTCAATAGTATAATGCTTAGGCGGAGTTGTATTTTTCTCACAAGGCTTGAAATCTATGTTCACAATATCACCTTTTTCAAGGTTAGGTACTATTTTATCTTTTCTTGCACTGTCGTCGTATTTTGTCCATCCAGGCTCAAGAATAACTGTACCTTTCAAAACAAATTCTTCAAGTTCTCCTACTTTAATTGTTATTTCACTTTTTTTAGCAATACATTCTTCACTGCAAAAAACCGCCACAAAACGTCTGATTATTGTACTGTATACCTTAAATTCATCCTCAGATAAATCCTTTTTCGAAGGAATTTTAAATGTTGGTGTCAGAGCCGAATGTGATTCAATTTTAGTATCGTCAAAAATAGTTTTGCCTGATTTGAAAACAACAGGATAACCAAGCTTTTCTACAAGTGAGATAATCTTTTTAATTTTATCCTGCTCTGCCGTTGCAAGATACTCTGAATTTGTACGCGGGTATGTTACATAGCCTTTTTCATAAAGTTCCTGAACTATTTTCAAACTCTTTTCCATTGGCATCTTATATTTTTTACCAAGGACGTTCTGAAGCTTTGTAAGAGAATAAAGCTTTCCGGGTTGAAGCTGAGTTTTAGTGAGCTTCTTAGCGGTAACTACAGCCTGGTTGTTGTTATATTCAGTGCATTTGGAAATGGCTTTTTGGAGTTCGATCTGCTTAAATTTAAGTTTACTTGTAAGTTCAACTGTTTCGCCTTTCGTTTCACACTTACTTGCGATTACAAAGTATTTCTCGGAAACAAAATTACGAATTGACATATCCCTGTCATAGATAGCCTTTACAATAGGAACAATAACACGACCAACTCTAAGAAACGAGCCTGATTTTAAAGTTGCAAAACGTGTTAAATTAACACCATAGAGCCAATCCATATATGTGCGGGCATAGCCTTCGTTTGCAAGATTTTCATATTCTGATTCATCCTTCATTTCAGAAAGCGCTTTTCGTATTGTTTCAGGCGTTTGATCAGGAAGCCATAATCTTTTAAAGCTCTTATCGGAAAGACCTGCTTTTTCAACGCAGGTTCGGATAATAATTTCACCTTCCCTGTCGGAGTCACCGGCATTTACAATTGTATCTACGTCAGCTCTGTTACAAAGAGTTTTTATCGTTTCAAACTGCCTCCTGACACCGCTATCCACTTCTTTTGTTTTATAATCCCTTTTTAGTACAAATTTAAATTCTTCAGGAAAACAAGGGATACTATCTAATGTCCATCGGGTATGCTCCGACACAGGTTTTTCTGAATAATCCTCTATATCTGCAAGTGAGAATAAATGACCGAAAGCCCAGGTTACAATGTAACCTGAACCTTCAAAATATCCGTTCATTTTTTTTAAATTGCCTATACTGTCTGTAATATTCCGGGCAAGGCTTGGTTTTTCTGCAATAATGAGTATTATATCAATTACCACCTTTAATTATTATAACATAAGTTTAGAACAAATAGATATAGGTAACTTATGTTGCAATGAACACAACCTATTGTGCTTTATAGGATGCGTTCATTATAAAATGCTTTATAAGAAAGATACGCCATATAGATGTCAGTTTTTGCAGTAACCTCAAAAGGCGCATGCATGGAAAGTACAGGAACACCGCAGTCGATAACATCCATATTAAGATTTGCAACGTACTGAGCTATAGTTCCTCCGCCGCCCTGGTCTACTTTTCCAAGCTCGGCAGCTTGCCAATAAACACCGGCATCATCAAAAATTTTGCCTATTTTATATACATACTCAGCAGAAGCATCACTGGAATCATACTTACCCCGAGCACCTGTATACTTCATAAGCACCATACCATTTCCTGCATATGCTGCGTTGTTCTTTTCATTAACATATTCGTAGTTAGGGTCAACTGCAGCACTTACATCGCTTGAAAGACATGCAGAATTTTCAATTATTCTGCAAAGCTTAAGATAGTCACAGGAATCCTCAGCTTTTTCTGCAATTGAAGCAAGTGCGGTTTTGAAGAAACCTGAAAGCATTCCTGTATTGCCGCATGAACCGATTTCTTCCTTATCCACAAGGATACACACCGCTGTGGTATCGGGATTTTCGATTTCGGAAATAGCCTTCAGTGCTGTGTATGCACATACTCTGTCGTCCTGACCGTAACCGCCGATAAATGCACCGTCAAGACCAACATTTTTTGATTTAAAAGCAGGGACAGCCTCAATTTCGGCAGAAAGAAAATCTCTCTCTGTTATGCCATACTTTTTATTAAGTATTGAAAGTATGTTCTTTTTAAACCTATCTTTTTCTTCATCCGCCTCAATCGTAAACCCACCGAACAAAATATTGAGAGCTTCTCCCTCTATTGCCTCGGAAAGTTTTTTAGAAGCTTGGTCTTTTGCAAGATGCGGCAAAAGATCAGTTACACAAAAAACAGGATCGTTTTCTCCCTCACCTATTGCAAATTCAATTTTTTCGCCGGATGCGGTGTACATTACACCATGAAGCGCCAAAGGAATTGTTGTCCACTGATATTTTTTTATTCCTCCGTAATAATGAGTCTTAAGAAGGGCCATTCCGCAGCTTTCATAAAGAGGTCTCTGCTTAAGGTCAAGACGCGGAGAATCAATATGAGCACCGACTAAATTAACACCATCTTCCAATGGCTTCTTACCAACAACTGCAAGAAGAATATTTTTTGAACGGTTTACTATATATACCTTATCTCCCGGATTAAGCTTATTTTTTGAGTCAAACGGCACAAATCCTGCTTTTTCTGCAGCAAGCACCGAAATGTTTACACATTCCCTTTCGGTTTTACCCATATCAAGATAGTGTCTGTATTCCAGGCAAAGCTCTTCCATTTCTGATTTTTGGTGTTCAGAGAGTTTATCATATACATAATCAGGTTCATATGTCAATTTGTTTATATTCATTTCACATCATCCTTTCGACAAAAAGACAGTTTAAAAAATTTTTTCATCAATTATTATATTTATTATACCACATTAACTGATTTTATCAATGATTTTACACAAAATTCGTTATTATTTATTGATAGCAAACCTATAATATGTTATAATTTAGACATTATGGAGATTAAGAAAATTAACGGTAATATTTTACTTGAAAAACCAACCGATTTCAAGCTTAAACACATATTTGACTGTGGCCAGTGTTTTCGATTTGTACAAACAGGTGATAACGAATATACAGGTGTGGCAGGTAGCAAAGCCCTTACCATAGCAGAAACAGATGAAGGAATTATTCTATATGATACCTCCTATGCAGATTTCGAAAACTTCTGGAGTAATTATTTCGATTTAGGAAATGACTACACAATAATTAAAAATTCTCTTTCAGGCGAAACGTGTATGAATGAAGCAATTGAAGAAGGCGATGGAATACGAATTCTTCGTCAAAATTTGTTTGAAACCATTATTTCTTTTATAATCTCCCAAAGCAACAACATACCACGAATCCGCAAAATAATAGAAAGTCTTTGCGCACTCTGCGGAGATGAAATTTCCTACAGAGGAAAAGTATATTACTCATTCCCCTCTCCTGAAGCAATTCTTAAAAAAGACATATCACCAATCAAAGCGGGCTTTCGCGATAAATATATATTAAATGCAGCAAAGTACGTGGTGGAAAATCCTGGTTTTCTTGCCAAACTAAAAAAAGCAGATTCTGAAGCCGCAAAAAAGATGCTTATGTCCCTTAGGGGTATAGGAAATAAAGTATCTGATTGCATATTACTTTTCGGATTAGGCAAAACCGATTCTTTCCCTGTTGATGTATGGATGCACAGAATAATGGAGCAGCTTTATTTCTGCAAAAAGTGTTCAATACCTGAAATATCCGCATATGCCGCAGAGAAGTTTGGAAACTACTCCGGATATGCTCAGCAATATCTGTTTTATTATGCTCTTAATCACAAGAGCGATTTTAAAGAGGAACTGTAAATGATTGAAAACTTAAACCGATTTATCGCATACATTTGTCCCAATTGCTCAGAAATTTCTGACACTATAATACACCTTTTTGATTTTTCAGGTAAAAATGAAATTCCCCTTAACTGTACAGATAAAATCTGTAAAGGAAACGCCGGAATTCTTAATATGAAGGGCGACAAAATTAAACTGATGATTAAATGCCCGGTATGTGCTGAAAATCACACTTACACAATTTCAACAAATGCTTTTTGGTCAAAAGACCTGATAACATTTGAATGTATAAATTCTGGCGTTACTGTTTTTTTTGCAGGAAATGAAAAAGCGGTTGTTGAAGCGGTCGAAGAAACCGAAAAAATGTTTGATTTAATGGAGACAGAGTCAGAATTAATCACGGATGAACTCACACTCGTTCTCCAAACTCTCGACGCGCTTCATATTGTTATGGAAGAAAACAGACTCATTTGCAAATGCGGAAGCAGAAATATGTTCCCTGTTTTTGAAAACAATAATATGTATGTGGAATGCGAAGATTGTAATGGCCGCTTCCCTATTGTCCCGTCCGCGGAGCTTTTAAAAGTATTAACAGAAACAGATAACGATTTAAAACTGTAAATATCAGTCATATGACTGGTTATATATAAAAAAACACGGAGGTTTAAAAACTATGTTAGTTTCAGCATCAGAAATGTTAAAAAAAGCCGTTGAAGGTAAGTACGCCGTAGGGCAGTTTAACATTAACAATCTTGAGTGGACAAAATCTATACTTCTTACCGCTCAGGAAAACAATTCACCTGTTATTCTTGGTGTGTCAGAGGGCGCAGGCAAGTATATGACAGGATTTAAAACAGTTACAGCTATGGTTAAAGCAATGATTGAAGAGCTTAACATTACTGTTCCTGTAGCACTTCACCTTGACCACGGTTCATATGAAGGATGCTATAAATGTATAGAAGCAGGCTTTTCTTCAATTATGTTCGACGGTTCACACTACCCTATCGAAGAAAATATTGAGAAAACAAAAGAGCTTGTAAAAATCGCCCACGAAAAGGGTATGTCGATTGAAGCTGAAGTTGGTTCAATCGGTGGCGAAGAAGACGGCGTTGTAGGCGCAGGTGAGATTGCAGATCCCAATGAATGTAAAATGATTGGAGATCTTGGTGTTGATTTCCTTGCTGCCGGCATAGGTAACATTCACGGAAAATACCCTGAAAACTGGAAAGGTCTTGATTTTGGCGCACTTGAAAAGATTAAGGCACTCACAGGAGATCTCCCCTTAGTACTTCACGGCGGAACAGGAATTCCTGCAGATATGATTAAGACTGCAATTTCACTCGGTGTTGCTAAAATAAACGTTAACACTGAATGTCAGCTCTACTTCCAGGAAGCTACACGTAAGTATATAGAAGAAGGCAAAGACCTTGTGGGCAAAGGATTTGACCCCAGAAAGCTTCTTGCTCCCGGTTCAGAAGCAATTAAGGTTATTGTAAAAGAAAAAATGGAGCTTTTCGGATCAGTAAATAAGGCGTAAACAACTCATTTTAAGGTGACGAAATTTTATTTCGTCACCTTATTTTAGCTTGGTTATGCAAATTTTACATCAACAAACTAAATTAGGCAGAACAATATTATACACAATCAACAGTTAATATTTTTTTGGAAATAAACAGTTGACAAATGAGCATATTTAATGTATAATAATCAATGTTGTACGGCGGTATAGCTCAGTTGGCTAGAGCACACGGTTCATACCCGTGGTGTCAGTGGTTCAAATCCACTTACCGCTACCAAGAAAAAGCACTTCATAAGAAGTGCTTTTTTCAACTAAATTATTTTTAAATCAAGAAAGTGAAGTATACAATATGAGGATGAGAAAAAAGAAAAACTGCGGTGCACGCATGGAAAAATGCAGCAGTTTATGGATTAAAAATCCTGAAGAATACAAAGGTAAGTGGTATAAAGTTTTTGAAAATTCAAATCCTGTACATCTCGAAATCGGCTGCGGCAAAGGTGATTTTGTAGTTGGAATGGCTACACAAAACCCTGAGCTCAACTTCATTGCGATTGAAAAAGTTGAGGACGTGCTTGTAATGGCTATGGAAAAAGCTTTTGAAGCAGGTCTTGATAATGTCCTCTTTATAAGCGCAGATGCCGAAAATATCGAAAATGTATTTGAAAAAGGAGATATCGCCCGCATTTATCTTAACTTCTCCGACCCCTGGAAGAAAAGCAAGCAAGCAAAAAGGCGGCTTACACATAAAAACTTTCTTGATAGATATAAAAACATTCTTAAAAACGGCGATTTTATTTGGTTTAAAACAGATAATAAAGACTTATTTGAATTTTCTCTCAATTCATTTGCGGCAGAAAACTTTAAGCTCAGCAACATAACATTCAACCTCCACGAAAGCAAATTTGAAGGAAATGTTATGACTGAATATGAAAAACGATTTACGGAACTCGGAATGCCCATATATCGCTTAGAAGCGACATATGTTGGATGGGAGGATAAACAAAATGTATAAAGGTGCAGTATTTTTTGACTACGACGGAACTCTAACCGATGAAAACAACCATATATACAGTCCAACAGCTAAAACCTTATATGTTCTTGAAAAGCTACGCGCAAATGGATATGCCACCTTTCTTACAACCGGAAGAATGAAACCTCTCACAACAATGGTTTCAGGTAAATTCACCGGTCTTATCACCAACAACGGAGCTTATGCAGAAATAGACGGAAAAACCATACTTAGCCGTACCATCCCGGAAAACCTGTTAAAGACAGCTGTAGAGTATATGAACAGAGAAAATATACATTATTCTTTTGAAACTCTCTCGTGTGCATATACAAACGGGTTAAAGGACTCACACTTTTTAAGTGTTCTCGAGCATTTTAAGCTTGCAAAGAGTCTTTTTAAACCACTCCCCCAAAAAACCATTACAGAAGCATACAAAATATTAATCACCTACGAATCAGAAGAAAAACTTATTAAAATGCAGGAAGATTTCAAAGAAGTCTTTGAAATCAAACCTCATCGTTTTTGTCTATCTGCAGACATTAACGACAAAACCGTTTCAAAATCTATTGGAATCGAAGCAATTCTAAATCACCTTAATATTCCTAAAGAAAATTCCTATGCAATCGGCGACGGAGCAAACGACCTTTCAATGATAAAATGTGTAGGCCACGGAGTTGTTATGGGCGAACATTCCAAAGAACTGGAACCATATGCGGAATTTATAACAAAATCAGTAAAGGAAGACGGAATATTCCACGCACTTTGCGAACATTATAATTTAGTTTAAAAATTGCATCCAATTGTGGATGCAATTTTTACATTTCGCTATTCTTAACAAAAGGATGTTGCAAAAGCAACATCCTTACTATTAATACTCTTCTTTTAGAAACTTTTCAAGACGGTCAAGACCTTCCTTGCAGTTTTCCATACTTGTAGCATAACTCCATCTTACATATTCAGGAGCTTCAAAACCGGTTCCGGGCACTACAGCTACCTTGGCAACATCAAGGAACATAGCAGCAAAATCGTCTGCTGATTCAATCTTTTTACCATAAAGTGTTTTTCCGATAACGTCCTTTATATTCATCATTATATAGAATGCACCGTTTGGCATGAGGCATGATACATCTTTAATGTTGTTGATTCGCTCAACCATATAATTACGGCGCTTTACAAACTCAACCTTCATCTCTTCGACGCAGTCAAGACCTCCATCAAGAGCCGCTATCGTTGCTTCCTGCGCAATAGAGTTAGGATTTGATGTTGCGTGGGATTGAATACTTGACATAGCCTTTGCAAGCTTTGAGTTAGAAGCGGTAAAACCAATTCTCCAACCTGTCATGGCATACGTTTTAGATACACCGTTAACTATAATCGTAAGGTCTTTAATCTTTTCGTTAAAGGATGCAATGCTTGTGTGCTTTCCCTCATATATAAGATGCTCATAGATTTCATCAGACACTACATAAATGTTATGTCGTACTGCAACCTCTGCAATAGCTTCAAGCTCTTCTGCAGTGTAAATCATACCCGTCGGATTTGAAGGGCTGTTAAGAACAATTGCACGGGTTTTTGGTGTGATTGCCGCTTCATACTCAGCAGCAGTAGCTTTAAATCCATTTTCTTCCTTTGTTAGAAGCGAAACCGGTACTCCGTCTGCAATCTTAACCATTTCGGGATAACTTACCCAATAAGGTGCAGGTATAATTACCTCATCACCGGGATTACAAATAACCATAAACACATTTACAAGACTATGCTTTGCACCGTTTGATACAACGATTTGTGATGGGTCATAGTTAAGACCGTTTTCACGCAAAAATTTACGGCAAACAGCTTCCCTTACAGGCAATGTACCTGCAGCAGGTGTATATCTTGTTTTACCATCCGCAATGGCTTTTATTGCAGCATCACAAATATGTTTCGGAGTATTGAAATCAGGTTCGCCAGCTCCGAAGCCTACAACATCAACGCCCTCTGCTTTCATTTGTTTAAACTTTGTATCAATCGCAAGTGTAGGTGACGGTGAGATTGATAATGCTTTTTTTGATATCATAATTCCATTCCTTCCTATTTTCAAACTCCAAAATGAAAGAAGAATATTTTAATCTTTCATAATAGTAGAATATGCATTTTTATAAAAAAAGTTAAAAACCACATAAATACTTACATTCCACAATTTTATTAACAATATATATGATACTACAAAAAGCGCCAAAATGCAAGATTCATTTCACATAATTTCAAAATCAAATTTTGGAAATTTATGTGCAATTTAATCAAAAAGCATTTTCGATATGATTTATTTCCATAATTTCACCGTTTGTATGATACACTTCCATAACATCAAATCGCATATCGCAATCTGCATTTTTAATATAATACAACGCCGCTCGCTTTACCTTTTGTTGCTTTCTGAAATCCACAAATTCTGCAGCCGCTCCGTAATTACTGTTCTTTCTTGTTTTAACCTCAACAAAAACCGTGCACCCGTCTTTTAAGCATATTATATCAATTTCACCGGTTTTGCAAAGAAAATTCGTATGAACAATTCTGTATCCTTTTTGTTCAAGATATTTGCAAGCCGCTTCTTCCCCTATCCTGCCTATAATTTGCTTGTCAGTCATTTTACTCACCTAAAATCTTTTTAAGAAATGAACGTCTATGTATTTCACAAGGTCCGAATTTTAAAATTGCATCGACATGTGCTTTTGTTCCATACCCCTTATGACTATCAAAACCATATTCCGGATACTTTTCTGCGACCTCACAAATAAATCTGTCACGGGATACCTTTGCAATAATCGAAGCGGCGGCAATATTTATACTCTTTGAATCGCCCTTAACTATGGTTTTGCAAGGATACACCATATCCTTTATTCTGTTACCATCCACAAATACAAACTCAGGATTAACCGAAAGAGAATTAACTGCTTTATTCATTGCAAGAAAAGTAGCATTTAAAATATTAATTTCATCAATTACCTTTTCATCGACAGCCTGAACGCTCCACGCTGTTGCTTTTTCTATAATTATATCAAAAAGCTCTTCTCTTTTTTTCTCAGTAAGCTTTTTTGAATCATTCAAGCCGTCAACAACGCATCCCTCAGGCAAAATCACAGCCGCAGCATACACGGGGCCAGCCAAAGGACCTCTACCTGCTTCATCAACTCCTGCAATATACTTAATACCAAGTTCTGCTCTTACCTTACGTTCTTCCTCTTCCATAAGAAAAAGTCTTTCCGCTTCCTGTTCCTTTGTAAGTTTCATAGTATATGCTCCTTAATTTTAAAAATATATTGATTTTTTTCTACTTGTGTGGTAGAATATACACTGAATAATTCCATGGAGGATCATAATGACCTATAACCGAGAAATAAATGACGGCGCAAAAATTCAGTGCATTATTTTATACACGCTTTCAGTAAGCGAAAGACCACTCCGATATGACGATTTAATTAACCTTATATTCGAAAACTGCAATGTAAACTATGTAGAATTTCAAATTGCCCTGGGAAATCTTACAGACATAGGGCACATTTCAAAAAATCTTGATACAACAGGTTGCGATGTTTTTGCACTAAACACAGCCGGAGCCGAAGCTAACAAGTATCTTGAAGCAACTCTCCCCGCTTACATAAAAATCCCTATAAAAAAATTTGTAAAACCATATTTTAAAGAAGAAAATGCAAAGCAAAAGATAAAGTCATCAATCGAAGAAATACGAAATAATGAATATAATTCATTACTTGGAATTTATGACGACGATGATTTACCGCTTCTTGAAATAAAGCTTTATTCCGGAAGTCGCAATGAGGCTCAGAAAACTGCTGAATTATTCAAAAAACATCCGGAAGAAATCTATCGAAAAATTGTAGATATACTAATCTCGTCAGAAGATAATACAACTGAGCGAGAATAACCAATTAAAAAACAAGAAATGAACAGTTCCCATCGCAGCGGAGGCTTCCGGATGACTGTTCATTTCTTGTTTTATGTAGGATTTATAACCCGGGTTACAACTACATTATATCCCGAAAATCGCAATCAGTCAACAGGTATTATTATCCATCAATTATTGCGTTTGAGTAGCTGATTGGTAAAATCCACAAGAAAAGCAGTATCACCTTGCATAGAAGAAATACATTCAAGAGCCCTGTTCGTATATTCGGCACAAAGCTTATCAGACTCTTCAAGCCCCAAAAGTGTAACATAAGTACTTTTATTGCACTTTTCGTCGCTGCCAACAGGCTTTCCAAGTTCCTCAACATTTCCGGTAACATCAAGTATATCGTCTTTTATCTGGAATGCAATTCCAAGGTTTTCGGCATAATCGGAAAGTATTTTAAGCACCTCATCTGACACACCTGCAATAACACCCCCGATTACACATGCAGCTTTTATAAGCGCTCCGGTCTTAAGGCTATGCATATAACGGAGAGTTTCAACACTTGACATTTTATTTTCATTTTCAATGTCAACAATTTGTCCGCCAATCATACCCTCTGTACCTGCGGCATAAGACATATACTCAATTGCTTTAATCTGATTTTCTTTATTATCAAGTTTTGCAGAAGCCATTATATTAAATGCTTTGGTCAACAAAGCATCTCCTGCAAGGATTGCGACTGCTTCCCCAAACACCTTATGATTAGTGGGTTTACCACGACGAAGGTCATCATTATCCATGGCCGGCAAATCATCATGTATAAGCGAATAAGTATGAATCATTTCAAGGGCACAGGCAAATGGAATTGCATCTTCTACATTTCCACCACATATTCTGCAAACTTCAAGCAGCAAAACAGGTCTAAGTCTTTTTCCACCCGCTTCAAGGCTATAGTTTGAAGCTTTATATATACTGTTCTGAAGATTATCCAGATAAGGATTATAAAACTTCAGTTTACTTTCAACAAGGGAAATGTAGCTTTTTAAATCACACATAAAACTCAGCTCCTGTATTATTCGTTTGTAAGTTCAGGAAAATCAGCAGACGACATATTACCATTACCATCATCCAACAGAACAGAGATTTTTTTCTCTGCAGTATCTAAAATCTTCTGGCAATCTTTTGAGAGCTTTATTCCCTCTTCAAAAAGACTTATAGACTCATCAAGACTAAGTGTTCCGTCTTCAAGCTTTGAAACTATTTGTTCAAGCTGAGATATTTTCTCTTCAAATTTCAATCAAATCACTCTTTTCAGATTATTTTACAATTAACAGATCCATCAATCAATTTTAAATTAAATTCTTCATCTTCAGCAAAATCTTTAATACTTCTGTAGCTTTTACCATTTGCTCCAACAGGGACGGTATATCCTCGGGACATAACGGCTAAAGGGCTAAGAGCATTAAGCTCACCCGCAAGTTTTGCCAAAGAAGATGCTTTTGCTTCAAAAGTGTGGTTTATCGACGATGTCATTCGTTTTGAAAGCAACTCAATACGAATAGCAAATTCGCTTAGAATATCCTTTGGTGCATCAGGGATCAGATTGTCAAGTTTAAGCCGCATATATTCAATCCTGTCTGTTGCGTTTTTCACTATACGATTTTTACATATTATGATTTTGTTATAAAGTTCATTCGCAGACGGCACTGCAAGCTCTGCCGCCGCAGATGGCGTGGGTGCTCTCATATCTGCCACAAAATCCGCAATCGTAAAATCAGTCTCGTGACCAACTGCAGAAATCACAGGAATTTCAGAATTAAAAATAGCATAGGCAACTCTTTCTTCGTTAAATGCCCATAAATCTTCAATAGAACCGCCTCCGCGGCCAACTATCAATACATCTGCAGCATCATTCATATTAAACCAATCAATAGCACTGCATATAGAATTCACCGCCAGCTCTCCCTGAACAACAGTTGGGTATATTATTATATCCGCCACTGGAAAACGTCTTGTCACTACATTTATAATATCTCTCACCGCCGCACCGGTTGTGGCAGTACAGACGCCGATTCTTTGAGGAATTGACGGAATTTTCTTTTTATATTTATCATCAAATATACCTTCATCTGCAAGCTTTTGTTTCAGCTTTTCAAATTTAGCCTGAAGGTCACCTTTGCCACATTCGTGCATCTCTTCTATATAGAGCTGATACACTCCCGTAGCCTCATAAACACCAAGCCTTCCGCGGGCTATTATCATCATTCCGTCCTTCGGTACAAAAGCAAGTGATGCCGCATTAGCTTTGAACATAACAGCTTTCAGAACAGAAGCTTCATCCTTTAAAGTGATATACATATGACCTGAATAATGGTGCTTGAAATTTGAAATTTCGCCCTTTATCCAGAAATTTGAAAGTGCACTGTTTGAATCTATTATCTTTTTAACATATGCGTTAACCTGTGAAACCGATACTGTTTTCAGTTCAGATATAACAATTACCTCCCATCGTGAGAAAATTGTGTTAATATTGCAATCCCGCAAGCGTTATCCGAAGAAAGCTCAGGAGATGCAACCAAAAGTCTGCAATTTAATTTGCTCTTTAAAAATCCGGTTATATATTTACTGGAAGCCACTCCACCAACCAGAAGCACATCGTTCGTACCGGTTTCTGATATGCAGTGAGAAATAGCTTTTTCAAGAGTTTTTGCAACAGCCAGAAATACTCCTGAAACTACAGCTTCTTTATTCCCATTCACAATCCCTGAAGCTTTAGTTTCAAGACCCGAAAAATTAAAATACCCACCAATCACAGAAACTGGTAAATTTTCAATCTCTTTACTTATACAGGCAATTTCGTCCATTTCCTTGCCGCAAGGAAATTTCATCCCCATAGCCACACCTACTCTGTCTATAACCTGCCCTGCGCTTATATCCTTAGTACCACCCACAATTTCAACATTAAATCCATGGCCATTATAACGTGTTTTTAAAATTTCTGTTGTACCGCCGGACATATGAACGGATATAAAATCTCTGTCGAGCAAATCCATAGCTTCAGCTGACTTAATTCCTGCCATAATGTGCCCATCCTGATGGCTGAATGTGTAAAGCGGAACCCCAAGCACCGACGATGCACATTCTGCAAAAGCTTTGCCTGCCAGGAAAACCGGCATATACGAACCATCAACACTTCTCGGCCTAATGCTGACTCCTACTGCTGATATTCCGGCATTAATATTCAAACTATTAATAACCTCAGGGAACTGCCTAATATGCTGAAAAAGAGCATCACTCTGCCGAAGTCCTCTCTCACCGTCTTTTACATCTAAAAGCTTTCTTGATTGTGTAACTTCACCATCTTCAAAAACAGCTACACTTGTTGTGTAGTTACTTGTGTCAAAACCGATGGTACTCATTTTACCAGCTTGCCCAAAAGCCCGTTAATAAATGCAGGCTCATTATCATCACCAAACAACTTTGCAAGTTCTACAGCTTCATTTATGCTTACGCTACAAGGAATTTCCTCCACATATTGCATTTCAGCTATTGCAAGACGAAGTACCGCCACACACATCCTTGAAAGGCGGTTAAATGACCAATTATCACTCAGGTTTTCAGATATTATCTTATCTATTTCTTCTTTATTGGAGTAAGCTGCAGTTACAACCTCCGAAATATATTTAAAATGCTTTTTATGTTCTCTTAGCTCTTTTGAAAGCTTTAGAAGCTCAAAGCCAACATCTTCACAGTTATTCATCATAAAAATAAGCTCAAATGCCTTAATTCTGGCATCTCTTCTTGACATTTGTTTCATAACAAATCAGCCTTTCAAGTTTAATATCATTTATTATATACCAAAAAGTTAAGAAATGGAAGTGTTTAAACAAAATTGTTAATTTCTTTTAAAAAAGCTTATTACTATCCAACAAAATTGTTACAGGGCCGTCATTTAAAAGTTGAACTTTCATATCTGCGCCAAAAATTCCTTTTTCAGTATGAACTCCCATAGATGAAACTTCTGATATTAGTTTTTCATACATCTGTTCTGCTTTCACAGGCTCACAGGATGCAGAGAAATTAGGTCTCCTACCCTTTCTGCAATCACCAAACAAAGTAAACTGAGAAATAATGAGAACTCCACCGTCAACGTCTTTAACCGACAGGTTCATTTTTTCGTTCTCATCCTCAAAAATTCTCAAATTTACAATTTTATCGGCAATAAATTTTATATCGGATTCTTCGTCACCGGGAGCAACAGCAGCTAAAACCAGCAAGCCTTTACCAACTTTGCCCACAATATTGCCATCTACCTTAACAGATGCTTCTGTAACTCTCTGAACAACTATACGCACAAGTTATCCCTCCGTATATTAAAATTCATCATTTTCTATAATTTGAGAAACCTCTTCCCATTCCTCCAAAAGAACCGTAAGTTTTTCCTCGCATTTATTTATATTTTCAGTTATTTCTGATGCTGCAATATAATCAGTGGCAACTTCCGGTTGGGAAAGCCTGATGTTCATAGATGAAATTTCCGCTTCAAGCTTTTCAATTTCCTCTTCCAGCCGCTTGGCACGATTATTAGCCTTACGCCGCTCAGCTTCACGAGCTTTCCTCGCCTTATAATCAGAATTCTCTTTTTTAATCACAGTTTCTGATTTCGTTTGGAAATTAATTTTATCTGAAAATCGTTCCTGAAAATCATCATATCCACCAATACTGTTTAAAAGACCATCAGGCTGCATATAAAGTATTCTGTCGGCAAGTCTGTTTATAAAATATCGGTCATGAGATACAATAATCATTGTTCCCCCGTATGAAAGCAAGGCTTTTTCAAGCGCCTCACGAGAGTTTATATCCAAATGATTTGTAGGCTCGTCCATTATAAGAAGGTTAACCTTTTTAAGAATTAGCTTCACCATCAGAACCCTTGCGCGCTCACCACCCGAAAGTGATGATATCTCTTTAAAAACATCGTCACCCCTGAACAAAAAAGCAGCAAGAGCATTTCTCACTTCAGTATGGGTAAGGTGAGGATATTCATCCCAGATTTCATCAATTATGGGTTTTGAAGGATTGAGATTACCCTGAATCTGATCATAGTAACCAACATGGATATCTGCACCAAGCTTAACTGTTCCGCTGTCCTGTTGAAGTTCACCCAAGAGAATTTTCAGAAGTGTTGTTTTACCGCAACCATTAGGTCCCAGAATAAATACCTTTTCACCCTTTGTTATATGAAGTGAAGCATTTGTAATCACATTTTTAACGTCAAATGCTTTACAAATATCACTAACCATAACAACATCATTCCCGCCGCCTTCATAGGCTTTAAATTCAAAAGCAATATCTTCTGTCTTCTCATCTGGTTCAACAAGCGAACTTTTAAGCTTGTCAACCACCTTTTGCTTGCTTTCGGCAGTTTTGATATTTTTTTCTCTGTTCCATTGCCTCTGCTGCTTAATAACATCTTCAAGGCGGCTTATTTCACGCATTGTATTTTCATACTCCCGCTCACGGGTCAGTTCATCAATTTCACGTTGAGCAGAATATGCACTGTAGCCTCCGTTAAAAGAGTAAAGCCTTGCTCCGGCAATTTCAAAAGTTTTATTAGTGACACGGTCAAGAAAATATCTGTCGTGAGAGATTACAACAAACGCACCCTTATAGCCTCTCAAAAAGTCCTCAAGCCATTCAACACTTGCAATATCGAGGTGGTTTGTAGGCTCGTCGAGGAGCAAAAGATTACTGTTAGATAGAAGGATTTTTGCAAGTTCAACACGGGTTTTCTGACCGCCGGATAGGTTTGAAACAGAGTTTGAAAGTTCATCTTCAGCAAATCCCAAACCAATTAATGTACTTTTTATTTTGTTTTTATAAAAAAATCCATCGTTATTTGCAAGATACTCATTTATATGGTTTTGTCTAACAACAAGATTATCTATGTCATCTGCACCTGACTCAATAGCAAGCCTTATATCGTCTGCCTCTCGCTCAAGTTCTGTGATATGGTTGAAAACCTGCAGAACTTCATCGAAGATGCTTTTATCCGAATCGGCACAGGAATACTGGTCAAGGTATCCTACCTTAACCTGTTTTGATTTAAATAATTCTCCCGAATCGCAGTCCTCTGCACCCATCAGTATTCTGAAAAGTGTAGTTTTTCCAACACCGTTTGAGCCAACAAAACCTATTTTATCGTTATCATCAATATGAAATGAAACATTATCAAAAAGCACTCTTTCCGAAAAGGACTTTTTGATATTACTTCCGCTGATAAGCATAAATTATCTCCGTTCCAATATTATTAACAGTAATACAATCAGTTCTTTTTTTTACTTAAAAGCCAGTCCATAAGTTCCTTGCCATAGGTGTAATCCCACGCATTATGCCCCACTCCTTCTATGCGGGTATATGCAACATCAGCACCAAGTTCTTTTAATCTGGAAACCATTTCGTCTGTTTGATTTACACTGACAACTGTGTCACAAACTCCATGAAAAGCCCAAACCGGCATTTTTAACACGCCTGCATTCCAAGCCATGCCTCCTCCACATACCGGGGCAATAGCAGCAAATATATCGGGACGCGCCATAGCTGTGTACCAGGTTCCAAAACCACCCATACTCAGACCTGTAAGATATATTCTGTTTTCATCAATATTATATTCAGTTTTAAGTTGTTCAATAAATTCTATAATAGATTCTACATTTGCCACCCAAAAAGTATCCGTAGGACATTGAGGCATAACAACAATACAATTATGCTCCGCCTTTATCAAATATTCTGAAAACCCATGTATATCTACTCTATTAAGTTCATCATTACCGTCACCTCTCTCACCGGCACCGTGAAGTTGTACTACAAGCGGTAATTTTTTAGACTTATCCTCACAAGAATATTCAACAAATGAAAACTTCCATTTGTCCTCTTTATGCTCTGTTCTGTTCATAATTATAATCCTTTCAAAATTCTGTATTTATTAATCTAAACACCTGATATGCAGTATCTTTCAATTTATTAATTTTTTTCATAATATCCCTATCCATTGAAATTACAATCAAATGTTTATTATATCCCTAACCACTTCTCCAGCAATTAGCAGTCCTGCTACTGACGGAACAAAAGAGATGCTACCGGGTACAGGTCTGCCTGCGTTTGTGGTTTCGCTTGTTACATTATTTTTAACAGGCATTTCTTCTGAATAACAAACCTTAAGCTTTTTTATTCCCCTATCTTTGCAACCCTTTCGGATTACCCGTGCCAACGGGCAAACCGAGGTTTTATATATATCGGAAATTTTCAACTTATCTCCATAGAGTTTATTACCTGTTCCCATACAGGAAATTATATCTATTCCCGAATTATATGCTCTCTCAATCAAGGATAGCTTACTGCTGACCGTATCAATGCAGTCTACAATATATGAATATCCGTCAACAGAAAAATCTTCAGCATTTTCAGGAAGATAGAACATATTAACTTCTGATATGTCTGTGTCAGGATTTATATCCTTTATCCTGTCTCTCATAACTTTTGTTTTTGCAACACCCACAGTCGATTGAAGTGCAACAAGCTGACGGTTTATATTTGTTTGGGATACTACATCATTATCAACAAGAGTTATTGCTCCTACACCCGCCCGTGCCAGTGCTTCACACACATATGAACCCACACCGCCTATTCCAAAAACCGCTATGCGGGCATTTTTAAGTTTTATCATTGCATCTGCCCCTATGAGCATTTCTTCTCTTGAAAAACGATTCATATTCTCACCTGCCGTAAGTAATTTAGATAAGGCAATCGAAAGATTTAATGTATTTATGAGCAGTTTTTTTAAGCTCCTCTTTAAAATCCTCTCCTGTTTTATCGTATACACCAACTGTTTGCATACCTGCTGTCAAAGCAGTTTTGATTGCAACTATATTATCGTCGAAAAATATAATTTCACCTATGTCTCTTCCCAGAGCTTTTGAAACCTTATTATATATTTCGGTATCAGACTTTGACAAACCAAAATCGCCACAGCTCCATACATTGTCAAACAAATCATAAATCCCGTTATTTATAAGACAAGGATCAAGAGTTTCGTGAGGACTTGCAGTAAGCACGTTCAAGCTATAACCTTTGTTTTTAAGCATAGTAAGATACTCTCTAACTCCGCTTTTAAGTTTTATAACATCAGTGTACATAGGCATAGCCCAATCATACATATATTTTATCACTTCATCAAAGGTCATATCTAATTTCAGAACATCTATAAAGTACCTCGCAGTAGCCTCCACACCTATAGGTGTAATGATTTTAATTATATCATCAGGATAGCGCACATTATGGCTATCCAAAAGATTTTTCATCATATCCGTCCAAAGAGACATAGAATCAACCAAAGTACCATCAAAATCAAATAAATATGCAGTATGTTTCATTTTAACTCCTCTGTAAATGTAACAAATAAGCTGTTGCGATAAGCAACAGCTTATTTAATTACTTATCATCTTTTTTTGGTAATGAATCACAGTAAATACATCTGTATATTCCCTTTTCCCTGTCTGTTAGTTTAAAAATATGGTGTATTTCCTGCTCTACGGTTGTAATACAACGAGGGTTTTCGCATTTAATAACATCAGTAAGACGTTCTGGAAGCTCAACGTGGAGTTTCTTTATAAGCTTTCCGTCCTGAATGATATTAACTGAGATATTATGGTCAATATATCCCAAAACATCAATATCAATATCCAATGTGGTATCAATTTTTATAATATCCTTTCTACCCATTTTGCGGCTCGAAGCATTTTTAATTATAGCCACTGAGCAATCAAGGTCATCAAGCTTAAGAAAATGATATATATTCATAGCATTCCCGGCTTTAATATGGTCAATTACTATGCCGTTCTTAATTGAATCAATATTCAATAAAATCCCTCCTACTCAATTCCCAATAGCTTCAAAATCAAAGCCATTCGCATATATTTACCGTTTTTAACCTGTTTGAAATAGCAAGCCCGCGGATTATCATCAACATCAACCGAAATTTCATTAACTCTCGGCAAAGGATGCAAAACACACATATCAGGCTTTGCAAAATTAAGCTTTTCACCTGTAAGAATATAGCTATCCCTAAGACGAATATAATCCGCCTCATTGAAAAATCTTTCTCCCTGAACTCTTGTCATATACAATATGTCAAGTTCAGGCATAGCTTCTTCAAGACTTGTTGTTTCAACGAAGTTTATGTTATTCGGGACAAGCACCTCATCCTTGATATAGTCGGGGATTTGAAGCTCATTTGGTGAGATAAACACGAACTTAACGTTTTTATAGCGTATCATTGCAGATATAAGCGAATGAACGGTTCTTCCAAATTTCAGGTCGCCGCAAAAGCCTATTACAAGGTTATCAAATGAACCTTTTTCAGTTTTAATTGTAAGCAAATCCGCAAGCGTTTGTGTTGGATGATTATGACCTCCGTCACCTGCATTTATAATTGGGACTTCGCTTTTCATTGAAGCAACCATAGGCGCTCCTTCTTTGGGATGACGCATTGCAATAATATCCGCATAGCAAGAAACCACACGAACTGTATCTGAAACACTTTCGCCTTTAGATGCCGAGCTTGATGCAGCTTCTGAAAATCCGAGAACATCTCCACCCAGCTCCATCATTGCAGCTTCAAACGAAAGCCTTGTTCTGGTCGAAGGCTCAAAGAAAAGTGTTGCAAGTTTTTTATGCTTACACTTATCATAATACTTTTCCGGATTTTTCATTATATCTTCCGCAGTTTTTATGAGTTCTTCGATTTCTTCAGGTGAAAGGTCCACAATATCTATAAGACTTCGCAACTTTAATACCTCCTCGATTATTTACCGATCCAGCTTTCATCAGAAGGGTTGTTCCTGAAAGCAATAAGTCTTTCTATATCAGTTTCCTTAATATAACCTTCTTCAGCTGCTACATTTGCAACCGCATCAAAGTTTGAAAGGCTTACATTTTTCACTTCTGCCTCTGCAAGCCTATCAAGACCTTTCTGCATACCATAAGTGAATATGCTCGCAATACCCAAAACCTCAGCGCCTGCTTCACGAAGTGCATCAACAACCTCTATTACACTTCCGCCTGTTGAAATAAGGTCTTCTATTACAACAACCTTCTGTCCCGGTACAAGCTTACCTTCTATTCTATTACCTCTGCCATGGTCTTTATTTCCTGATCGAACATAACCCATAGGCATGTCGAGAATATGACCTACTATTGCCGCATGAGCAATACCTGCAGTACTTGTTCCCATTAAAACTTCGCATTCAGGGTATTCCCTTTTAACGATCTCAGCAAGTCCGTTTTCAACGTGATTACGAACTTCAGGAGCTGTGAGTGTAAGTCGGTTGTCGCAGTAAATAGGACTCTTTATTCCGCTTGCCCATGTGAATGGATCTTCAGGGCGAAGAAATACAGCCCCTATTGATAACAAATCTTTAGCAATTATTTTTTCCATCAGTATACACCTCTTAAATTATTTATAATACTTACAAGCACTTCTGAAGATACCCATATCGTAATTACCCTCTACATTTGCATAGAGACCTTTACCGATACGTTCAGAGTGTCCCATCTTTCCGATTACTCTGCCGTCAGGTGACATTATACCCTCAATTGCATCAAATGAGCCATTGGGATTAAACTGAATATCGTATGTGGGAGCTCCGTTTATGTCAACATACTGTGTCATAATTTGACCGTTTTCTGCAAGCTTCTTTATAAGTTCATCAGGAGCGATAAATCTACCTTCACCATGTGAAATGGGCACTGAATATATATCGCCAACATTTGTTTCACAAAGCCACGGTGAATTGTTAGAAGCAATCCTTGTCTCAACAATCTTTGACTGGTGACGTGAAATTGTGTTGAATGTAAGCGTTGCGCAATCTGCATCAGTATCGATTATCTTACCATACGGAACAAGCCCCAGCTTTATAAGCGCCTGGAATCCATTACATATACCTGCCATAAGACCGTCACGGTTCTCAAGAAGGTCCGCAACCGCATCTTTAATTTCACCATTTCTGAAAAACGCAGTTATAAGCTTTCCTGAACCTTCAGGCTCATCTCCACCCGAGAATCCACCGGGAATAAACACAATCTGTGACTGTTTAATTTTCTCTGAAAAAGTTTCAACAGAAAGTGAAACATTTTCAGGCGTTTTATTATTGATAACGAATATTTCTGCCTCAAGCCCTGCAGCACGTGCAGCTTTTGCAGTGTCGTATTCGCAGTTTGTTCCCGGGAATACAGGGATGAGTATTCTGGGGCGAGCAAACTTGATTGCAGATGTAAATTTATTATCTACAGTGTATGAATAAGCTTTAACTTCCTTTTTATCTGTTGAAATGTTACACTTAAATACCTTTTCAAGAACACCTTCATAAGCATCCGTCATTTCATCAAGCTTAAGCTCACAAGAACCAAACTTTATGGATGAACACTCAGTTGTAAATCCAAGAAGCGTACCAAGCTCAATATTATCAGCAAGTTCAACTACAAATGCGCCGTATGCATAAGAGAAAATATCATTACATGTAATACCTTCTGCATATTCAAAACCGATTGAGTTACCAATAGCCATTTTGAATACGGCTTCCGCAACACCACCATAGCAAGGAGTCCACATTGAAAGGATTTTACCTTCACGAACAAGCTTGCTGATTAAATTATAATTTTCAATTAGTGACTGCGATGTAGGAAGTCCTTTTTCATCACATTCAGGTTTCAGAACTACAACTTTTGATCCTGACTTCTTAAATTCCGGACTTATAACATTCTTAAGCTCATCTGTTGTTACTGCAAAAGATACAAGCGTGGGCGGAACGTCAATTTTTTCGAAGGTACCACTCATTGAGTCCTTGCCGCCTATTGATGCAATCCCCAAATCCATTTGCGCCTTGAACGCGCCCAAAAGTGCAGAAAGAGGCTTACCAAAACGTTCAGGGTTCTTGCCCGGTTTTTCAAAATATTCCTGGAATGTGAGGTACACATCTTTGAATTCTGCACCAGCTGCAACGAGCTTTGATACTGATTCAACAACCGCAAGATAAGCACCGGCATAAGGATTCTTTTCTGTAATAAATGGATTATAACCGTACGACATAAATGAACATGTGTCGGTGTCACCCTTTTCAACAGAAATTTTATGAACCATAGCCTGAATAGGTGTGCGCTGATTCTTACCTCCAAAAGGCATAAGAACAGTTCCAGCTCCGATGCTTGAGTCAAACTGCTCAGACAAACCTCGTTTAGAGCAAACATTAAGGTCTGCAACCAGCTCTTTCATCTGACCTTCAAAGTCGTCTGAAACATTCTTTGAAAAATCCGCGCCTGCCACAGTTTTAACATCAACGTGTTTTGGAGCGCCATTAGAGTTTAAGAATTCACGGCTTATATTTACTATAGTATTGCCGTTCCAGTGCATAACAAGATATGGTTTTTCTTTAACTGTTGCAACCATGCTTGTTTCAAGATTTTCCTTGTCGGCAAGCTCGCAGAATTTCTCTGCGTCCTCACGCGCTACAACTACAGCCATTCTTTCCTGAGATTCACTGATTGCAAGTTCTGTACCGTCAAGACCGTCATACTTTTTAGGAACGAGGTCGAGGTTAATTTCAAGTCCATCTGCAAGCTCACCGATTGCAACGGACACACCGCCGGCACCGAAGTCGTTACATCTCTTTATAAGCTTTGAAGCTTCAGGATTTCTGAACAAGCGCTGAAGCTTGCGTTCTTCAGGAGCATTACCTTTCTGCACTTCTGCACCGCAGCTTTCCAAAGATTCAAGACTATGTGACTTTGAAGAACCTGTTGCACCACCACAACCGTCACGGCCGGTTTTACCACCGAGGAGGATTACAACGTCACCGTCTGCCGGGCATTCACGACGAATATTTTCTGCAGGAGCCGCCGCAATAACTGCACCGATTTCCATTCTCTTTGCAACATATCCGTCATGGTAAATCTCATCAACAATACCTGTAGCAAGACCTATCTGGTTACCATATGAACTATATCCGTTCGCAGCACCTGTTACAATCTTTCGCTGTGGGAGCTTACCATTCATCGTTTCTGAAACGCTCTTACGCGGGTCTGCCGCGCCTGTTACGCGCATAGCAGCATATACGTAGCTTCGTCCTGAAAGGGGATCGCGGATTGCACCGCCGATACAGGTTGCCGCACCGCCAAAGGGTTCAATTTCTGTGGGATGGTTATGAGTTTCGTTCTTAAAAAGAAGTAACCATTTCTGAGTTTCGCCGTCAACGTTTACGTCAATTTTAACAGTACATGCATTAATTTCTTCTGATTCGTCAAGTTTTTGGAGCTTACCGGTTTTCTTAAGGAAACGGGTTGCAATTGTTGCAACATCCATAAGGTTAACAGGCTTAGTTCTGCCAAGTTCTTTTCGGGTATTTAAATATCTTTCATATTCCTTTTCAATTACAGGATCCTCAAAAGTAACATTTTCAAGGGTTGTGAGGAATGTTGTATGTCTGCAGTGGTCAGACCAGTAGGTATCAATCATTCTGATTTCAGTGATTGTTGGATCTCTATTTTCTGAAAGGAAAT
Organism: Clostridia bacterium; assembly: GCA_045648165.1. Lineage (GTDB taxonomy): Bacteria > Bacillota > Clostridia > UBA1381 > UBA1381 > RGIG9115. Next base: position 52,767 of record JAZRNL010000008.1, read on the forward strand.
AGCTCTGGCAAAATTTGATATCATCAAAATCCATAGCAAGACCGTATGTGCTTATAAAATCAGCAAGTCCTGTATCATCAAGCTTACAGAAACCATCGAGCGTTGCAACGGTTGTAGGAATTTCATATTCAACCTTAAGGGTAGCCGGAAGTTCCAGTGTAGCTTCTCTTGATTCAACGGGGTTAATAACATACTTTTTGATAGACGCAGTATCCTCCGCACTAATGTTACCTTTAATAACATAAACCTTAGCAGTGCGAACTAAAGGTCTGTCGCCCTTCGAAATAAGCTGAATACATTCAGCAGCGGAGGAAGCCCTCTGATCGAACTGACCTGGAAGATATTCTACCGCAAAAACGGTTGCATTACGAAATTCGAGTTTTTCAAAAACATTATCAAGTTGAGGCTCTGAAAAAACAGTGCCTGATGCATAATCAAAAAGCTCTTTTTCAATTCCTTCAACATCGTATCTGTTTATAATTCTAAGGTCTTCGACAGAAGAAATCTGCAAAAGTTCCATAATATCTTTTTTAAGCGATGCAGCTTCACCTGCAAGTTCTTTTTTCTTTTCTACATAAATTCTGTAAACCATGGATTTACCGTTCCTTTCATCAATTGTCTGAAGTTGCCTTTAACGCACGCTGACCGATGTCACTGCGGTAATATGCATTCTTAAAATTAACAGATCTAACTGTTTCGTATGCAGCCGCAATTGCTTCTTTAAGGGTAGGTGCAGTTTCTGTTACGCCAAGAACTCTGCCGCCGGAGGTAAGGAGCTTACCATCTTCAAGCTTTGCACCGGCAACATATATGTTTTTGTCCCCGGGCATTGTAATTTCATACCCTGTAGCATAATTCTGTGGATAACCGTCAGATGCCATTACAACACAGCAAGCACTGCCTTTTGAAAATCTTATATCTGCTTCATCAAGCTTACCATCGGCGACTTTTTTGAATATTTCAAACAAGTCACTCTCTAAAAGTGGGAGAACTACCTGAGTTTCAGGGTCACCAAATCTGCAGTTATACTCTATAACTTTAGGACCGTCAGGCGTAAGCATAAGTCCAAAATAAAGGCAACCGGAAAAAGTTCTTCCCTCACTGTTCATAGCTTCAACTGTAGGAATAAAGATTTTTTCCATACATTCCTTTGCAATTTCCTCAGTATAATAAGGGTTAGGAGCTATAGTTCCCATACCACCGGTATTAAGACCTTCGTCATTATCCTTTGCGCGCTTATGGTCCATTGAAGAAACCATAGGAATAACCGTTTTTCCATCTGTGAAAGAAAGAACTGATACTTCGGGGCCTGTAAGGAATTCTTCAATTACTACACGGCTTCCGCTTTCACCGAAAACCTTATCCTCCATCATAGATTTTACTGCAGAGATAGCCTCATCCCTTGTCATTGCAATTATAACTCCCTTGCCCAAAGCAAGTCCATCTGCTTTGACAACAGTAGGTATCGGAGCGGTTTTCAGATATTCAAGAGCTTTATCAAGCTCTGTAAAAACCTCATACTGAGCTGTAGGAATATTATATTTCTTCATAAGATTTTTCGAAAAAACCTTACTGCCTTCAATAATTGCCGCATTAGCCTTTGGTCCAAAGCATTTTACCCCAATTTTTTCAAGTGCATCAACTACTCCCAGCACTAAAGGATCATCAGGTGCAACTACTGCAAAATCAATTGATTTTGAGGCTGCAAATTCAGCAATACCCTCAACATCCGTAGCTTTAATACTAACACATTCTGCATCTGCTGCAATACCACCATTACCCGGCAATGCATAGATTGTTTCAATTCCGGAATTTTCCTTTAACTTCTTAATAATAGCATGTTCACGGCCGCCTCCGCCTATTACCATAACTTTCAAATCAATAACCTCCAGCTTTATCTTTTTACGCCAAATAACCCCCATGCAAAAAGCCGGGGGCTATTATTATCAATGATGGAAAAGTCTTGCGTGAGTGAATGCCATCACCATTCCATATTTATCGCAAGTTTCTATAACATTATCGTCACGAATTGAACCACCGGGCTGAGCAACATATGAAACGCCACTCTTAGCAGCTCTTTCGATATTATCACCAAACGGGAAGAAGGCATCGCTGCCGAGAGAAACACCGCTTATTGAAGATAGATATGCTTTCTTTTCTTCACGGGTTAAAGGCTCAGGCTTAACACTGAAGGTGTTTTCCCAAACGCCATCAGCGAGAAGATCTTCATAGTCATCTGAAATATAAATATCAATAGCATTGTCTCTGTCAGGTCTCTTAACCGTGTCAAGAAATGGAAGGTTAAGCACCTTATCATGCTGACGGAGATGCCAGATATCTGCCTTATTTCCGGCAAGACGAGTACAGTGAATTCTCGATTGCTGTCCGGCTCCAACACCTATAGCCTGTCCGTCCTTTGCAAAGCAAACAGAGTTAGACTGTGTATATTTGAGTGTAATAAGAGCAATAATAAGGTCTCTCTTAGCCTCTTCTGAAAGCTCTCTATTTGCAGTTACAATTTCTGTGAGCATAGAGTTATCAATTTTAACATTGTTTCTTCCCTGCTCAAAAGAAATTCCATAAACCTGCTTAATCTCGATTTCTTCAGGAATATAGCTTTCATCTATTTTTATAACATTGTATGAGCCGTTTCTCTTTTGCTTTAAAATTTCAAGCGCTTCATCTGTATAACCGGGAGCTATAACGCCGTCGGAAACCTCACGCTTTATAAGGCGTGCAGTTACTGCATCACAGACATCGGATAGAGCAATAAAATCACCGAAAGAGGACATTCTGTCTGTTCCTCTTGCTCTTGCATAAGCGCAAGCGAGAGGTGAAGAATCAAGGTCAGCAAGATCATCTACAAAGCAAGCTTTTTTTAGTTTTTCATCAAGAATCGTACCAACCGCTGCCGATGTAGGGCTTACGTGCTTGAATGAAGCTGCGCAAGGCATACCTGTTGCCTCTTTTATTTCTTTAACAAGCTGCCAACTGTTAAGTGCATCAAGAAAATTGATATATCCCGGTCTTCCGCAAAGAATTTTAATAGGAAGTTCGCCGTTTTCCATATAAATCCTTGCCGGCTTCTGATTAGGGTTACAACCGTATTTAAGTTCAAATTCTTTCATTGCATTCATTCCTTTCAGACATTTCCGTTTATCATTCTGTTTTCTACAGTACCATCTATAAGCGAAACAAATCTTACATAAAGAGAGATTTTGTTCTTACTATCCAGATTAGTCCAGATATCATTTGTAAATTCATCAATATCATTGGGAATTGAAACCCTCTCAGGCTCACCTAAAAATGTGGGTATAGGATTTCCATCAGTTACGTATGTGTGAATAAAATGACCGGTTCCGGGAAGCGCAGTATATGAAAAAGTGTAACGGTTACATTCTGTTCCCTCTGCATCCGCACTCTTGAGAATACTCATCTTATACTTTAGTTTCTCGTCTGAAAAATCAAACATACCACTTATTCTCGGTGTAAGATTTGGTGCATCAGGCTCAAACTCTCTTGTTTCAAGAGCCTCCTCAAAAGTTTTTCCATCTTTTATAAAGTCATAAACAGTATCAGTCTGGTCACCATTTGTGACAATAAGATAATCACCAATTTTTCTGATTGGTGAATAAATTATAAGAGAGGGGTCTTCTACCTTCGATGCATCAAAGGGATGGATTATAACCTCATCACCATTTTCTACAAAAATTCTATTTCTTGAATTTTCACTGCGACCCATAATGAAATATGCAACAGCAGCTTTTGTTCCGTCGGTTGTTTTTCCGAGAACTATACCTCGTCCTACATAAGGATTGCCGGAAATCAGCTCTCCTATGTTTTTTTGCTCGTACACGTTCATTGTTATTCTCCCTTCTCTTTTAAAAGCTTCTGCGAAACTATTTCCGCTGCAGCAGGCAAAATCTTCCATTCTGCCTGTTCCATAACTCTTTTTTGTAAAATATCAGGTGTATCACCGCTTTGAATTTCAACTGCTTTTTGCAAAATAATCTCGCCGCCGTCAGGAATTTCGTTTACATAGTGAACTGTTGCACCAGTCACTTTAACACCATATTCAAGTGCAGCCTCATGGACATGAAGACCATAAAAACCTTTGCCGCAAAACGAGGGAATGAGTGAAGGATGAACATTTATAATACGCTTAGGATATTTAGAAGTAAAGTTTTCACTGAGAATACACATAAATCCGGCAAGAATTATAAGCTCTATTCCATTTTCTTCAAGAACTGAAACAAGATTTTGTTCAAAAACTGACTGCTCTACTCCCTTTTTGGGAACAACTGATGTTTTTATTCCAGCTTTTTCTGCGCGCTTTAGTGCATATGCATCTTCATTATTTGAAACCACAAGCACAATTTCGCCACTCTTCAGGCTATCTGAATCAATAAGTGCCTGAAGATTTGTTCCGCCACCTGAAACCAAGACAGCAATCTTCGTCTTTAGCATATGATAACACCTTCCTCAGAACGAACGATTTCGCCAATTATGTATGCATTTTCTCCGTTTGCTCTGAGTATTTCAAGCGCTTTATCTGCGTCATTCTTAGAAACTGTAATACTCATACCAACACCCATATTGAATGTGTTGAACATATCTCTTTCAGGGATATTACCTGTTTTTTGAATTAAATCAAAAACAGGAAGAATTTTAACTGCAGACTTTTCAATCTTAGCACCAAATCCTGAGGGTATGCTTCTTGGGATGTTTTCGTAGAAACCTCCACCTGTAATGTGAGATACTGCCTTAACAGTAATACTATCAAAAAGTGCAAGCATAGGCTTTACGTAAATTTTCGTGGGAGTAAGAAGAGTTTCACCAATAGTGCTTCCCTCAAACTTTTCAAAAATCTTATCAGTTTCGCCTATTCCAAACACACGTCTTACAAGTGAAAAACCGTTTGAATGAACACCGCTTGACGGAAGTGCAATTATAACATCGCCCTCTTGTACAGTTGAGTTATCAAGAACCTTTGATTTATCAACAACACCAACAGAGAAACCTGCAAGGTCATATTCATCCACAGGGTAAAAACCGGGCATTTCAGCAGTTTCTCCACCAATCAGTGAGCAACCAGACTGAACGCATCCATCTGCAATACCTGAAACAATTGAAGCAATTTTTTCAGGATAATTTTTTCCGCAGGCAATATAGTCCAGGAAAAATAAGGGTTTTGCACCGCAGCAGATTATATCATTAACACACATTGCCACGCAATCGATACCAACGGTATCATGCTTATCAAGTAAAAACGCCATCTTAAGCTTTGTACCAACACCATCTGTTCCACTGACTAACACAGGCTTTGTAATACCTGTCATATCAAGCTCAAAAAGTCCGCCAAAACCACCAATAACAGATGCGGCTCCTGTTCTTTTAATATGCTCTTTCATAAGTTCAACCGCTTTGTAGCCTGCGGTTATATCAACGCCTGCTGCTGCGTAGCTATCTGATTTTGATTTTGAATTCATAATTAATTTGTCCTTTCTGTTATTCTTTACCGTCCCAGCAATATGTGCAAAGCTTACACGGCTCTAATCCTATTGACTCTATAACACCCTCCAGCGTCTGGAACTCAAGCGAGGCAAAATTGAACTTATCACATATAGCCTTCCTGAGGTTTTTTCCTCTCTCAGTTGATGTATCACTATATTCATCAATATGCTTAAGACCTTCCTCTCCCTCAAGCTCAACAATGATACGCCTTGCAATAAGCTCCATTTCATCAGTTGCACGCGTGAAATTGAGATATTTACAGCTATACATAATAGGTGGGCATGCGGACCTCATATGAACAGCCTTAGCACCATTTGCATAAAGAAAATCTACAGTTTCCTTCAGCTGAGTTCCCCTTACTATAGAATCGTCTACAAACAAAAGACTCTTGTCCATTATAAGCTCATGAACAGGTATCTGCTTCATTTTCGCAATTTTATTTCTGTCGGACTGCTTTGCAGGTGTAAAGCTTCGTGCCCATGTTGGAGTATATTTAATAAACGGACGGGCAAACGGAATATGTGAATTATTTGCATATCCTATAGCATGCGGAGTACCGGAATCAGGAACACCACCTACAAAGTCTATGTCCATATCCATTCCATTTTTTCTGTCGTTTTCAGCCAGTATGCTACCATTTTTGCATCGCATAACCTCTACATTAACACCTTCGTAATTAGATGTCGGATAACCGTAGTAGGTCCACAAAAAAGCACATATTTTCATTTTGTCGCCGGGAGGATTGTGCTGTATGAGCTTTTCGGAAGTTAATTCAACAATCTCACCGGGACCAAGTTCCTTTTCATCCTCATATCCAAGCTTTTTATACGCAAAAGATTCAAACGAAACACACATTCCATCCTCATTTTTTCCCACAAGAACCGGTAATCTTCCAACCTTGTCTCTTGCAACTATGATGGAACCGTCATTTTTTAAAATAAGAATTGAAACCGAACCTTTAACAACTTCATGAGCAAATTTAATCCCTTCAACAATGTCGCCCTTCATATTTATCAGAGCAGCTATAAGGTCTACTGAATTTACTTTTCCACCGGTCATTGCACCAAAGTGCCCACCGCCAAAGTTGAGATATTCTTCAATAAGCTCCTCAGAATTATTTATAAGACCAATTACCGAGATAGCATATGTTCCCGCTTTAGAACGTATGAGAAGAGGCTGGGGGTCGGAATCGCTTATTGCGCCAATGGCTGACGTTCCCTGCATTTCATCAAATATTTTTTCAAACTTAGTTCGGAACGGTGAATTCTGGATGTTGTGTATGTCCCGCTGTAAACCAATCTCTTTATCAAAAGCCGCCACACCGCCGCGTCTGGTCCCAAGATGTGAATGATAATCAGTTCCAAAGAAAACGTCATATATAGCATCATGTTTGCTTACTACACCAAAAAAGCCACCCATTAAGCTAAAATCCCCTTTCAGACAATTAGATAAGATTTAATCAATTGTTGTATTTATTGCTGATTTTAGCATCAGCATCAAGAACTTTTTCTGCTCCTGCTGCTCTCTCATCATCCAACCGCTGCGCAAGTCTGTCATCGTTTACTGAGAGAATTTCAACAGCCAGAAGAGCAGCATTATGTGCTCCGTCAATTGCAACTGTTGCAACAGGCATACCGTTCGGCATCTGAACTGTTGAGAGCAGCGCATCCATTCCGTCAAGAACAGAAGCCTTCACAGGAATTCCGATAACAGGAAGAGTGGTGTTTGCAGCAATTGCTCCTGCAAGATGAGCCGCTTTACCTGCAGCTGCGATAATTGCACCAAAGCCATTTGCCCTTGCATTGGCCGCAAATTCCTTAGCCTGTACCGGTGTACGATGTGCAGAATATACGTGCACCTCAAAAGGTACGTTATACCTTTTCAAAACATCTATTCCCTTTTCAACAACAGGTAAGTCTGAATCGCTACCCATGATAATTGCCACTTTTTTCATCACAAATTCCAACCTTTCGCTATTAGAATAATCATAAAAAGGCAGACCCATTCTATTCACGGTTGAACAGGCTGCCCAGACGGTCGACAAAAAAGTTTTCCGTTTTCTGCTCCCTTGCGGTGCACCGCAAACCCGTCAGTTACAAAAAACGCCATTCTTTATTTTGAAAGAATACTATAAAAATGTTATGTCAATATTATACCAAAATCCAAAAAAACTGTCAAGAGTTATAATGACAAAATTTATATATATTTATAAATATAATTTATTCAATGTGCAATTTCTGTTTTAAACACTTTCCTTACCTCACCAATAAGATACAACGAACCGCAAACAGCACATACGCCATCATTTTCAAGAGCACGTCTGACTGCTTCTGCGGAGTTTTCGCAAACCGTTGCATTAATCCCGTTTATTTCAAAAGCCTTTTTATATTCATCAACCTCTAAAGAACGTGGGACATCACATTTGGTAACAACAATTTTCTTTGTAACTTCTGAAAGTTTTTGTGCAATTGAATGGTAGTCTTTATCCTGCATAACACCGGTGACGATAGTAATCGGCTTATCAATATTCTTTGCACTTTTAACAAACTCAGTAACACCATCAATATTATGGCATCCGTCAAGCAAAATACGTTCAGAAATCCACTCAAACCTACCCGGCCAAACAGTTGTCTCAAACCCTTCAGCAATATGACGTTCATCAATAGAAAATCCGAAGTTCCGCAAAACTTCAATTATCTCCAGACACACAGCTGCATTTGAATATTGATAGCTGCCTTTAAGGGACAATCTATATTTTTTGTTTTTATAAACCAGTGCATCACCAGCAATGAGAGGCTTACTGCAAACCGTTAGTTCAGCATTCTTATCTCTGGCAGTTTTAGAAAATACCTCAAACACCTCAGAAGAAGGTTCAGGATATAGCACAATATGTCCTTCATTTTTTATAATCCCTGCTTTTTCCCGAGCGATTTTCTGAATTGTATTACCAAGGTATTGCATATGGTCAAATCCCACTGACGTAACAGCAGCAACAATACTCTTCCCAATTGCATTAGTAGCATCCAGTCTACCGCCCAAACCGGTTTCAAGCACAACAACATCGCAGTCTTTTTTCTCAAAGTACAAAAGTGCTATGGCGAATATCACCGAAAACTCTGCAAGCTCTATGTTTTTACTTTTAACAACATCCGCTACCTTTGATGCAATTACCGCAAGTTCTTCGTCATTTATATCTTCTCCATTAAACTTTATCCGTTCATTAAATCTTTCTAAAAACGGCGATGTGAACAAACCCGTTCTATACCCTGCACACCTCAGAACACTGTCTGTCATAGCAGAAACAGAACCTTTACCATTGGTACCTGCAATGTGAACAAATCGAAGTTTATTTTCGGGCGAACCAAGTTCTTTAAGAACGGCTTTGAGATTTTGATTTCCCAGGGGCTTTGAAAGCTTTGGAGACGAATGTATATAATTTAAAGCCTCGTCATAATTCATTATTATATCTCCTATCAAAATTATTTATAAACTGCTAACTAATTTATTTTAAATCAATTTTTCAACTCATACTATATTTTACAACCAACAAATAACAATGTCAATAAAAATTACAACAAAAAATGGAATATTCAAAGCAAGCGCAGCATATACATATTGTAAATAACAAAAGCATATTACTATGCAACAAAGTAACAGTCAGGAGGATTACAATGGAATACAACGGAAATAATCAAGCAAAAATTATAGGTAATATGGTGGATGAATTATCATTCAGCCATCAGGTATACGGCGAAAAATTTTACATCTTCACTTTGAAGGTGCCACGCCTTAGCGGTACATACGACTTTATCAAAATTCTAACATCGGAGCGCTTGCTTACAGACTGTTCCTGCAACCCGGGAGATTTTCTTGAAATTGACGGTCAGTTCAGGTCATACAATAGTACAGAGGAGAATTCAAACAGACTTGTTCTCACTGTTTTTGCCAAAAATATAAATCAGTGCGACGACCTTGCTCCAAAAAACCCCAATTCGCTATATCTTGACGGATATATATGCAAGCCGCCGATTTACAGAACCACTCCCTTCGGGAGAGAAATAACTGATATGCTCATCGCAGTAAACCGCACCTACAGCAAATCAGACTACATACCGGTTATTGCCTGGGGCAGAAACGCAAGATACTGTAAGAATTTCCAGGTAGGAGAGCATATACGCGTTTGGGGCAGAATTCAGTCCAGAACTTATCAGAAGCATCTTAATGAAGAAGAAACAATTACAAAAACCGCTTATGAAGTTTCAGTAAACAGACTGGAGCTTGCAGAAGAAGCAGAAGAGGAATTGATTGAAACCGAAAAGGTGTAAAATAACAGGTGTTATTGCAAAGCAATAACACCTGTTATTGTTTATATAAAATACGTTCGACATATTTGTTTACTTTTTCAAAAACAAGCCCTACAAAGAACCAAAGGGGTCCATAATCAAGACGTATGAGTCCTGCCACGGAAAACAAACTGTCATAGCGCCACGGAGTAACTCCAAAAAACCTAAAGATACCGCCGCTTATAAATTCAACTGCAAATATAAGACACATCCAGACAAGCCCGCGTTCAAACCATTTTCTGTGTTTTATTCTACATAGCACCTTTTCCAGAAGCAAACCTCCGCCACCGTAAATTATAAACATCCATAATGAGGTTCTTCCGATCATATTCAAATCCCCCGACAAAAGGCCGCACCAACCCGTCCATAAAACTTCTATATTCCAACCAAGTAATCCGTAAATAATAAATTTAATCATCATAAATATATTTTTGCCAAAAAAACAAAAATATATTTACAAAACAAAAAAAAGATGTTAAAATACAGAGCAGTTATATCGAAAGGATGATCACTATGAAAATTCTGGTTTTTTCGGATTCCCACGGATATTATAACAGAATACTGCCTGTTATTAAAAAACACGACGACGCGGATATGGTAATACATTGCGGAGATATTATCAACGATTGTATCAGCTTATCAAAGTTAATAAGTCCATCAATCAGATTTTGCTACGTAGCAGGAAACAATGATTATGCTTCAAACGAACCTAAAGAACTTACCATCGAAGTAGAAGGCAAAAAGCTTTTCATAACACACGGTCACATATACGGAGTTAAGTCAGGTTTAGATTCTCTCAAGAGAAAAATCAAGGAAGGATATGACCTTGTAATTTACGGTCACACACATATTCCCAACACAGAATACTATATGGGAGGAATTATACTTAACCCCGGAGCAATGTGCTATGCAACAAAAAGCAGCTACGCAGTAGTAACAATAAACAATAGGATTATAAAAACTACAATTGAAAATATTTAGACTTTTCAATTTCATACTTTAATTTTAGTAAACCCCGTTGGATTTGTTTAGAAACAGTATTCGGCTTCATATTCAGAATTGAAGCCATCTCGCCAATAGTGAAATTTTCAAAAAGATATAGTTTTAAAACATTGCTGTATGTATGCATATTATTAATCAAGCCAACCAAAAATTCTAAACTTTCATTTTCCAGAAACACATCAAGCGGGTCGGCTAACACCACGTATTCGTTTGTTGTTAAATATTTTTCAATTTCAATTTCAGCAATAATTTCATTACAAATATTCATAACATAATCAAAAGTCAGTTTATCATTTCCGCAATATTTTGAAAAATCCATAATACATTTAAGTATACTCCTATGCAGCACTTCCTCTGATAGTACAACATCGTGCAATTTACATTCAATATGAGAAATCAGGTTATCACGCTCTGAAAGATAAAATATTTCAACCTCTTCCCTTTTAGTCTTTGTCATACAAATTCTCACCAAACAAATAATACACCAAAAAATATTTTTGAGGTTATTTTAACTGAAAAGGGAGATTAATGGGTAATATTGTAATTTTTATCTTAAATCCATACATTAAGAATAAGTTAAGATAAAGATTTACACATCTATGTTATAATTATTAATTACAAATTTTGGTAAAAATCTTTTTTTTGAAAAATGTACTGTTTTTTATTTTTAAAATATATTATTATGAAGTAATTGTAAATTTTAATCAAAAGGTATTCCATATTTAATTAAGTTATGGTATACTAATTCGGATTTGATATCACACTACAGAATATACTGTCTGAAAGGATGAAAATAATGACATTATGCTCTAAATGCAAAGTTAATCCTGCCATGGTTTTTATAACAAAAATTGAGGACGGCAAAACAGTAAGCGAAGGTTTGTGCCTTTCCTGCGCAAAAGAGTTGGGGATTGCTCCCGTGGATGAAATGATGAAACAAATGGGAATCAACGAGGAAGACTTGGAAGAGCTTACTACTCAATTTTCGGATATGTTAGACGAATCCGGGGGTATTGAAGCAATTTCAGAAAGTTTTTCCAACCTACCTGAAGCTCTTGAGGGTTTCAATGAAATCGAAGGCGGTGCACCTACCGCTCCAACAGATATATTCAAGAAAATTTTTGGAAACTTCCCATCTCAAGGAGGAGGGGCCGAACCCACAAAACAAGACGGAGGGAAAACTAAAAAGACGCAAAAAGCCGGCAAGAACAAGCAAAGTATGCTTGATACCTATGGTACAAACCTGACGGTAAAAGCGGCATTAGGAAAAGTAGACAGGGTAATACACAGAGATACTGAGATTGAACGTGTTATACAAATTCTAAACAGACGTTCAAAGAATAACCCCGTCCTTTTAGGCGAGCCCGGAGTGGGAAAAACTGCTGTAGCCGAGGGGTTAGCTTGCAGAATTTTCGAAAAAAATGTTCCACCAAAGCTTTTAGATTACCAGTTATATCTCATAGATTTCACCGCACTTGTTGCAGGAACACAGTTCAGAGGTCAATTTGAAGCAAGGCTTAAAAATCTTCTGAACGAAGCAGCTGAGGCGGGAAATGTTATTCTTGTTATTGACGAAATACACAACATAGTTGCTGCAGGTGACGCAGAAGGTGCAATGAGTGCCGCCAATATTTTAAAGCCTGCACTTGCAAGAGGCGAAATACAGATTATAGGTGCAACTACTCTATCAGAATACAGAAAGCATATCGAAAAGGACAGCGCTCTTGAAAGGCGTTTCCAACCTGTTATTATTGATGAACCCGATATTCAGGAAAGCATCGAAATATTAAAGGGGATAAAAGACTATTATCAGGAATACCATAGCGTTAAAATTTCCGATAAAATAATTGAAAAAGCCGTAAGAATGTCTGAAAGATATATTACAGAAAGATTTCTCCCCGATAAAGCAATAGATGTAATTGACGAGGCCGGTTCTTCTGTTAATCTAAAAAACAAAGCTTTGTATGAATTTACAAAGATACAGGCAGAAGCTGCAAGCTATGATGAAAAAATAGAAAAAGCCACCTCAGAAGGTGATTTTGAGACAAGCGCAAATCTTAAAAGTGAATTAATGCGGCTGAACGAACGCATGAAACAGCTCAAAGAACAAGCATCACTGGCTGAGATTACAGAAGACGACATTGCAGCGGTTATTGAGTCCTGGACAAAAATCCCCGTTCATCGCCTTACAGAAGACGAAACGCATAAGCTAATCAATCTTGAAAACCTGCTCCATAATAGAGTTGTAGGTCAGGACGATGCGGTCAATGCAGTTTCAAAAGCTATCCGCCGAGGACGAGCAGATATTACAACAAGAAAACGTCCCGTATCTTTTATATTCGCAGGCCCAACCGGAGTGGGAAAAACCGAACTTGTAAAAACAATTGCTGAAGTTATGTTCGGTTCCGAAGAATCTCTTATACGTCTTGATATGTCAGAATATATGGAAAAGCACGCGGTATCAAAACTTATAGGATCACCCCCGGGTTATGTAGGCTACGATGAAGCAGGGCAACTCACTGAAAAAGTCAGACGTAAACCTTATTCCGTAATTTTACTTGACGAAATCGAAAAAGCAGACCCGGAAGTTTTCAATATGTTCCTCCAAATCCTCGACGACGGAAGAATTTCCGACAGTCATGGTAAAATAATTAATTTTGAAAATGCGATTATTATTATGACAACAAATGCAGGAAGCGAAATTTCCACCAAAGCTTTGGGATTTGGTTCTAACATTGAAGATTCAATCTCCGATAACGTTGAGAAAAGTTTGAAAAAACAGTTCAGACCGGAATTTTTAAATCGAATTGACGAAATCATCACATTCAAGCCTCTCACTAAAGATGAGCTTAGAATGATAATTGAACTTCTCCTTAAAGACATCTGCGAAAAAATGAAAGAAAAAGGTGCGACTTTCCAAATCACAAATGAAGCTAAAGAAATTATACTCACTGAAGGCTATGATGCTCAATACGGCGCAAGACCGCTTAAACGAGCAATTCAAAACCTGATTGAAGATGAACTCTCAAAACTTGCTTTAGCAGGTGAAATCAAAGCAGGAACTAATCTTTCTGCAGATGCAGAAGATGGAAAGATAGTACTCAGAGCAATTAATGTTTAATGCAAAAAAACCTTTAAAATGCCGAGCGTTCTTAAGAACACTCGGCATATAAAGGTTTTTTTATTTTACATAATTAATTAAAATAAATGGAAATTAACAACCAAAGCTGCAAATACGATAGATACCATACTAAGAAGCTTTATAAGAATGTTAACACTCGGGCCTGCAGTATCCTTGAATGGGTCACCAACAGTATCACCAACCACTGCTGCTTTATGATTTTCGGAACCTTTTCCATTGAAGTTGCCGGCTTCTATATACTTCTTAGCATTATCCCAGCTACCTCCGGAATTCGCCATCATAATTGCAAGAACAAATCCCGAAATGAGTGCACCAGATAGCATACCAACAACACCATTAACACCAAGAACAAGTCCAACTATAATAGGAGCAATAATTCCGAGTGCTGCCGGAAGTATCATTTCTTTAAGAGAAGAGCGTGTACAAATATCTACACATGTTTCATAATCTGCTTCAGACACCCCTTGCATCAGCCCGGGGATTTCTTTGAACTGACGCCTTACTTCAACCACAATCTTTTGTGCAGCACGTCCAACCGCCTGCATTGTGTACGCGCTAAACAAAAACGGAAGCATTGCACCAACAAATAAACCTACGAGAACTGTGGGATTTGTAATCTGAAGATCGAGAGAACCACCAAGTGCTTTTACCTTATCTGTGTATGAAACAATCAAAGCAAGTGCGGTAAGTGCTGCTGAACCAATAGCAAATCCCTTACCTGTAGCCGCTGTTGTGTTACCGAGAGAATCAAGCGCATCAGTTCTTTCACGTACAGATTTCTCAAGACCGGACATTTCCGCTATTCCGCCTGCATTATCTGCAACAGGTCCGTATGCATCAGTAGCAAGAGTTATCCCAAGGGTAGAAAGCATACCAACAGCTGAAATACCAACACCATAAAGGCCAAGTTCAAAAGACTGAGCCCCGCCCGCAACAAAATAGCTTATAAGAACAGAAATACCGATTATAATTACAGGTATTGCAGTTGAAAGCATACCAAGAGCCATACCGTCAATTATGATTGTTGCACTTCCTGTTTCAGAAGAAGAAGCAAGCTTTTGAGTAGGCTTATATGAATCGGAAGTATAATACTCAGTGAAAAATCCAATAAGTACACCTGCAACCAGTCCTGAAATCACTGCCCAGAAAACGCCCGAATGTTCAGGAATTATTTTAAAAATAAGAATTGCAGATACTATTGCAGAAACTGCAGAACTTACATATGTACCGCGTCTGAGTGAACCAAGAAGATTTTTTTGAGTTGCACCTTCCTTGGTGCTTACAAAGAATGTTCCAAATATTGATGCAAGAATACCTATCGCAGCAATCATCATAGGTATAATAACCCCGGCAAATCCAAGCCCTGCTGCAACAGCAAGCGCCCCTGCTGAAATAATCGAACCTACATATGACTCATATAAATCCGCGCCCATTCCTGCAACATCACCAACGTTATCACCTACATTGTCTGCAATACAGGCTGGGTTCCTGGGATCGTCCTCAGGAATTCCGGCTTCAACTTTACCAACAAGGTCGGCACCCACATCGGCAGCTTTTGTAAATATGCCGCCACCTACTCGTGCGAAAAGTGCCATTGAGCTCGCACCCATTCCAAATGTAAGCATCGCGCCCATAATACTATTTATATCTGATCCATAAACTAATTTAAGGATTATAAACCAAACACTGATATCTAAAAGTCCAAGACCAACCACGGTAAGTCCCATAACAGAGCCTGAAGCGAAAGCAATCTGAAGACCTTTATTAAGCCCTTCTCTTGCCCCGTTAGCTGTTCTTGTGTTTGCATATGTAGCAATCTTCATGCCAACAAACCCTGAAAGACCGGAGAAAAATCCTCCTGACAAGAAAGCAAAAGGCACAAACCATGTTAGAAATCCGGCAGAAGCAAGAGCGCAAAGTACAACGAACATTACTGCAAAGAATATACCAACAGTTTTATACTGACGCTTAAGATAAGCCATTGCTCCCTGTCTTATTTTTTTACCAATACCAATCATCGTTTCAGTGCCTTCCGGTTTACTCTTCACAGAATAGAACTGAACAATCGAATAAACAATTGCAACTACAGCGCATAGCAATACTGCATAAGGTGCATAGTTCAAGAATAATTCCATTATTATCTCCTCCAAATTATAAGTTATCTAATTTATAGTGTAATTATAATTTTAACTCAAAAAAATCGTTAAGTCAATATTTTCATAAAATTTTAGCAAGATTTTATAACAATTAATTTGTTTATAAGATATTAATATAACAACTGCAATATGGATATATACAATAATGTATAACAGTATATTTTTTTGTGTATACACAAGAAAAAAGGATTGCAAAAATGCAATCCTTTGAATATCAGCCTTCCATATGCCTGCCCAGAAAACCTGCAGCACTTTCGGCAAGTTTCATTTCAACCTCGCCAGGTTTTTCATTCCCTTTTACAGCGATAATAACTGAACCTATTGTATCACCCTCAGAAATTATAGGCATAACAACACCTGCATTATAGTCAACTGCAGAATCTACTATAAGAACTTTTTTGTTTTCTCCGGTTGAAATATAAACAGTTTTTTCATTCATAAACTGCTCTATATCATGGCTTACTGATTTTTCAAGAAACTCCTTTTTAGGAACACCGGAAACCGCTATAACATTATCTCTGTCTGTTATACAAGCACCAAATCCGCTTGTTTTTGCCAAAGTCTCCACATAGCTTGCAGCAAAATCCCCAAGCTCACCAATGGGTGAATATTTTTTGAATATTACCTCGCCGTCTGTTGTGGTATATATTTCCAAAGGATCTCCTTCCCTGATCCTGAGAGTTCTTCTAAGTTCCTTAGGTATTACTACCCTGCCCAAATCATCTATTCTTCTTACAATTCCTGTAGCTTTCATTTATCAGTTGCTCCTTTTGTTTGATTTTACAAAACTATTGTGTGCACAACAAGGAATTTTTATGTAAGGATTTTTTTGTAAAACAGATTAAAAATATAAAGCGCAGTTGTCAAAACACAGCTGCGCTTTATATAAATTCCAGAACAACTATTACAGAAGTCAAAATAAAGAAGAAAATAAGAGCTATAATATCTCTCTTACCCGGATGATATTCTGTCATTTTAGTTCTGCCTTTTCCGCCCCTGTAGCACCTAGACTCCATAGCGGTTGCAAGCTCATCTGCACGCCTGAATGCGCTTACAAACAAAGGAACAAGTATAGGGATTAAGGATTTTGCTCTTTTTATTATACCGCCTGATTCGAAATCAGCACCTCTTGCCTTCTGAGCCTTTATAATTTTATCCGTTTCATCTGCAAGAGTCGGAATAAACCTGAGCGCAATAGTCATCATCATTGCAATTTCATGAGCTGGTACCTTGATTACAGACAAAGGTCTTAGTAAACGCTCAATACCGTCAGTAAGCTTAAGAGGTGTTGTTGTTAGTGTAAGCACTGATGTTGAAAGAAGAAGATATAAAAGACGTATTACCATAATTATAGCAGTCCTTACTCCCTGCTTTGACACCGAGAATACAAACAACCCAAACACATCTGCAGATAACAGTTTATCACCGGGAGTCATAAACAAATTCATTACCGCAGTGAACACAAGTATAAACACCATAGGTTTTATACCTTTTAAAATAAGCTTAAGAGGAACTCCGCATGAAAAGAGGATAGTAATAGTAAATATACTCACAATCACATATGATAAAATCTCATCTATAATAAACAAGAGTACCATATAAAGAACAGCAAGTATAATTTTGATTTTGGGGTCCATTCTATGAATGAAAGAATCTCCTTCAACATATTGGCCTATTATAACATCTTTAAACATAACTATCTGCCCTCCTTACGAAGAAGTTCTGAAATTGCGTTAATTCCATATTTCAGAGTATAGATATGAGGTGGCAGTTCATAGCCTTTATTTCTTAACTTATCTGTTATAGATGTGATCTGGGGCACATTAAGACCTATTTTTTTAAGTTCCTCTCCTCGGGAAAATATCTCGGCCACAGTCCCAGTCATTGCCACTGTTCCCTTGTTCATAACAATAATTCTCTCAGCAACCCCTGCAACATCTTCCATAGAATGAGAAACAAAGATTATAGTCATTTCAGGGCGTAATTCGTGAAGATTTTTAAGCATCGCAAGAATTCTGTCTCTTCCCTTTGGATCAAGACCTGCCACCGGTTCATCAAGAACTAACACTGACGGTTCCATTGCAATAACACCCGCAATAGCTACTCGCCTTTTCTGACCGCCTGACAATTCAAAAGGAGACTTCAAAAAATATTTATCTTTTATCTCCATAATTTCACAAGCACGAATTACACGGTGTTTGATTTCCTCTTCGCCAAGTCCGAGGTTTTTAGGCCCGAAAGCTATATCATCATATACAGTTTCTTCAAAAAGTTGATACTCAGGGTATTGAAAAACAAGACCAACTTTTTTTCTGATTTCAATTTTATTTGCGTTTTTATCTGTAACATCCAACCCGTCGATTATCACTGTTCCTGAAGACGGCATGGTAAGTGCATTAAAATGTTGAATAAGAGTCGATTTACCGGAACCTGTATGACCAATCAAAGCAACAATTTCACCGTTTTGTATATCTAAGTTTATATTATCGAGCGCAACTCTACCGGTAGGCAATCCCTCTCCGTAAACGAAGCTAAGGTTTTTAACACTAATCATTTTCCTACCTCCAGCAAACGCACAATCTCTCTCACACACTCTTCTGAAGTGATAACGTGAGGAATAGGAAAGCCCTCTTCTCTCAAAGAGAAAGCGAGCTCAGTGGCTTGGGGCACATCAAGACCGATTTTCTTAAGCAAAGTAATATTTTTAAATACTTCAAACGGTGTATCATCCAGGAGAACCTTGCCGTTATCCATTACAACCACCCTGTCTGCTTCTGCCGCTTCGTCCATATAATGAGTGATAAGTACAACAGTTACTCCTCTTTCACGATTAAGTTTTTTTATAGTTTCAATAACTTCTGTACGACCAACAGGGTCAAGCATTGCCGTAGGCTCGTCAAGGATAATATATTTAGGCTCCATAGCAAGAACAGATGCAATTGCAACTCTCTGCTTCTGACCGCCGGAAAGTCTGGATGGTTGCTGACGTCTGTAATCATACATACCTACACACTTAAGGCACGCATCGACACGGTTTCGGATTTCTTCAGAGGGTACTCCAAGATTTTCAGGTGCAAAAGCAACATCATCTTCTACCACCGCCGCCACCATCTGGTTGTCGGGATTCTGAAACACCATTCCAACATCAGAGCGAATGTCAAAAAGACGGTCCTCATCCTTAGTGTTGATACCGTCTACTATACAATCTCCGCTATCAGGTATAAGTATACCGTTTAAATGCTTGGCAAGTGTAGATTTCCCTGAACCATTATGACCAAGAATTGCCACAAACTCCCCTTCTTTTATAGAAAGGCTCACATTATCAAGCACACGGGCTTCTTCATCTGATACTTCTTTTTGATAACTGAATGATATGTTTTTAATTTCAATCATTATCAATCAAATCCTTTACAAAATTAAACATAATGATACTATCATAAATCCAACAAAAAATAAATACTTTTTTTACATTTTGTGGCTATCTTTACAAAAAAACAAATTTACCTTACATAAAATTTAGATAAATACAAACCTCATAAATATATATTATCGTCATTAATATTACAAAATGATTAAACTATTATTATTCTGTTGACAAAAAAATAGCATTATGATATTATAGTATCTAATATTAGATATCAAGGAGTGTGATACGATGAAGATGAAATACAAGCCCTTACAAAAAAAGTTAGAGCTTAATAACTTCAAGGATTTAATTGAATTCAGAGCTAACTCTTCAAACAAAATTGCGTATAAGTACAGACTGAAAAAAGAAGTCATAGAAATCACAGCCGAACAGTTCAAGCAACACATCGAATTTTTTGGAACTTATCTGTATAATTGCGATGTAAAAAACACAAAGGTAGCCTTAATCGGTGAAAATAGTTATGAATGGATTGTTTCATATTTTGCTATAGTAAATGGTGGAAATGTGGTAGTTCCCCTGGATAAAGAACTTTCACCCGAAGATATTAAAGAGCTCATCACAAGAAGTAATTGTTCTGCGCTTGTGTATGCAGACTCATACAGTGATATTGCGGAGGATAATTCTGAACTGAAAACATATTCTATGAAAGACTTTGCCAAGTTTTACGAAGAAGGCCGTAAAATTATTGACGGTGGCAATACTGAGTATCTCGACTATGTTCCTGACGGTGATGCAATGAGCTCAATTATATTCACTTCAGGTACTACCGGCAAGCCTAAGGGTGTTATGCTTTCACCAAAAAACATGATAGCAGACATCAATGCTGCAGGAAGCATTTCTTCTCTTGCCGGAGATACTTTGCTTACTCTTCCTTTGCATCATACATTTGCTTTTTCAACAAGTGTAATTGCAAATATTATGTTTGAAGGCACAACAGCTATCAACGCCAGCATCAGAAACTTCAAGAAAGACCTGGCAGAATTTAAGCCAAGAAACATATGCGTTGTTCCACTCTATCTCGAATCACTTTACAAAAACATCTGGAACGGAGCTAAAGAACAGAAAAAAGATAAGCTTTTGAAGGTTATGATAAAAATAAGCAACATCCTCAGAAAAGTCGGAATAGACCTCAGAAGAAAGCTATTTAAATCTATTCTTGATAATCTTGGCGGAAATCTCGACCTTCTCGTTGCAGGCGGTGCACCCATCAGCGATGTTTACACAAAAGGCTTTGACGATTTAGGAATAACAGTTCTTAACGGCTACGGAATTACAGAATGTTCTCCTGTAGTATCAGTTAACGAATATGGAAACCTTGTACTTGGCAGTGTTGGTGTTGTATGCGATTGTTGTGAAATAAAGATTAAAGACGGAGAAATCCTTGTCAAAGGTGAGAACGTAATGCTTGGATATTTTGGAGATGAAAAGGCAACCGAGGAAGCGTTTGATGATGGTTGGTTTAAAACCGGTGACCTTGGTCATCTGGAAGGTAACATTCTTTTCATCACAGGAAGAAAGAAAAACCTTATCATTTTAAGTAACGGTAAAAACGTATCACCTGAAGAATTGGAAGACCTTATTCTTACCAATTCAAACGCAGATGAAGTTATTGTTTCAGCAGAAGGCGACTACATCGGCGCAGAAATATACGCAGAAAACCGTGAAGGTATTCAGGAAGCAATAAATGAACTTAACAAAAAGCTTCCTTCCTACAAGCAAATCCAGAAAGTCACATTCAGAGATACTGAATTTGAAAAAACCACAACAAAGAAAATAAAGAGAAAATACAACTAAGAAAGGGACATTAATATGTTTGAAAGAGTTAAAAATATTTTATCAGAATTTGCAGATGCAAATGTAATCGCACCTGACGCATCCCTCACCGCTGACTTAGGTCTCACATCATTCGATGTTATTTCTATCATAATGGCTTTTGAGGATGAGTTTGAAATCGAAATTTCAGACAGGGATGCCCATAAAATGGTTACAGTACAGGACATTGTTGACTACATAGAAGAAAGAGTATGAATTTTAAGGTTTTGTGTCAAGGCGCCAAACCTATATTACACTTCAATGTTATCAACCGATAATTCATAAAATAAACAGCTCTGATTGCACAAATGCATCAGAGCTGTTTTGATATTAACCAACATTACTCAGGAATTTTGTTCTCTCCAGTAAATAGTTCATATGCTTTATTTAATTGTTCATCAACAAGGATTTCTAAAGAAGAAAACTCTTTATCAATTCTTGACTGCGTTGTTATATCAAGAACCCCATATGAATATAAATCTGTTTTCTCCTGGAATTCTTTAATAGCATCTTCTAAAAGGATATCAAACTGTTCATTAATTTCCCCACTATAGTAACCAAGATAATACAGTTTTTCCTTTGCCACCTTCACATCAGTCCCAACATCACCAATCTTAAGTTTATTTAAGAAACCAAATTGAGGATACTTTTTAACATCAATAGGCTTTAAAACGTTTTCCACTTCAACATCCGGATAAAGTCCTATACCGTTAATGGCATTGCCGTTTCTTGTAAGATAATGCCCTATTGTGAGTTTGAAAACAGAGCCGTTTGAAAGGGGAAACGTACCCTGTATAACACCTTTTCCGTATGTTTTATTACCTATAAGAATTCCCGCTTTTGAATCCTGTAAAGCACCCGCTAAAATTTCCGCTGCGCTGGCAGTGTATTCATTTACAAGAACATTAAAATTATATTTTGTAGATTTAAGCTCAGAATAAAATGTTTTGTTCATATACGGCTGACGATATTTAGTGTCAACAATAACCCCCTCAGGGACAATTAAACGACCTAAGGTTACTGCACAGTCAAGATATCCTCCGCCATTATTACGAAGGTCCAGAATAATATTTTTTATTCCGTCTTTATCCGCAGAAGACAAAGCTTCAGAAAACTCCAGTGTTGTATGATCTGACATATCTATAACGCTGATATAGGCCACATCATCAGACAGTTTCGTATAAGTTACAGTATCCTCATTAACTTCACAACGTATTACATCATATGTAAACGTTTCGCCATTTCGAAGAACTGATACATTAACAACTTTTCCAAGTTCCCCCGCAATCGCATTTCTCACTGCATTAGTGTTTTTGCCGTACATATCTTCGCCGTTAACTTTGGATATTTTATCACCAATCATCATTCCACAGGCTTCTGCCGAACTCCCCTGTGTAAAACCTGTAATAACCACATATCCTTCACGTTGTTCAATACGTACACCTATTCCGTAAAATGTACGATTTATACCATTTACAAAACCCTGGTACTCCTCTTTAGTGAAAAATTCACTATACGGATCAAGAGCAAGTAACATACTTTTAAGGAGTTCAAGCAGCTTATCGTCATCATCTTTGACATATTCAGATATTGCTCTTAGCATTATATTTGTATCGTCAAGAGTGTCGTCAATATAGTATGTTGAAATGTAACCCGCTACCTGTTCAAAAACGCCATATTCAGGACTGAACTCAAATTCAGCCAGAGCTAAAGATGGCGCAACAAACATTGCAAGACACATAATCAAAGAAATCAGTCGTTTAAATTTCATATTGTTTCCTTTCTATCTATACATTTAACTGTTATGGTTACGTTGTTTCTGTAAGTTTTGTCGGTGATATCCATTTTATAATCCAAAACAATTTTACCACCATCAGAATCAAGTGCGCACATTACATTTTTGCACTTTATAGAGACGGGAATACTGCCATAAGGAGTATTATACACAGTTTTATATTCTTTCCCGCTTTTGAATGTAAGCACAGAAGAATAAGAACCCGTGCGCTTAATTTCAACCGTTTCACCATCGCATCTTATCACACTGTCAGACATTTTATCACCATCTTCGCCATATTCAGTGTAGAATATAAAATATTTATCTTTTTTAATATATAACGAGCCGTTATATTCATCAGAGATAAGAGTTTTTTCTCCATCATCAATCTGAACGGTTCTTACCTTAACAACAACTTCTTTTTTTAAGTTATCCATTTACTTTAATCGGTCCTCCGCAAGTTCAATAAGACGGTCAAGAAGTTCAGAATAACCAACTCCGCAGGCTTTCCAAAGCTTAGGATACATACTAATATTGGTAAATCCGGGAAGTGTGTTGATTTCATTCAGTATAACTTTATTATCAGAGTTTCTCACAAAAAAGTCAACTCGGGAAAGTCCCATACCATCCATAGCACGAAAAGCTTTAACCGCATAGGCTCTTATCTCCTCACGAATTTCAGGCGCAAGGTCAGCCGGTATATGAAGCTCAGTTGTGTTATCGTTATACTTGGCGTCAAAGTCGTAGAATTCAACCATAGGCACAATCTCCCCAACCTCTGATGCATCGGCATTAAGATTGCCCAAAACTGCACATTCAACCTCTCTGCCATCGATATTTTCCTCGACTAAAACCTTTCTGCCGAATTCCAGCGCATATAAAATTGCACTTTTGAGCTCTTCTCTGCAATTTGCTTTACCCACCCCCACAGATGAGCCTGTAGATGCAGGCTTTACAAAGCAGGGATACCCAATTTTTTCTTCAATTTCGGTTATTTTCATATCTACATCATCGGCATGAAGCACAGTTACCCATGCAGCCTGCGGAATCCCTGCATTCCCAAAAACAATTTTAGATAGAGTTTTATCCATCGAATTTGCACTACCCGGCACGCCCATACCAACATATTTTATACCGCTGAGCTCAAACAAACCCTGAACAGTACCATCTTCTCCATATTCACCGTGAAGCACAGGAAAAACACAGTCTATTTTTATGAGTTCGACATTTCCATCCTTCCACATAAGCAATCCGCCATCAGAAGTGTCAGGAGAAATAATAGCTTTATAAAGGCAATCCTTTTCTTGTTCCCATAAACCGCCTTCAATTTTATTATAATCACCTGTATACAAAAACCATTTCCCTGTTTTTGTAATACCCAGCATATGTACATTATACTTATCTTTGTTAAGATTTCTTATTACAGAAGTTACAGATTTTAAAGAAATTTCATGTTCAGGCGACATGCCGCCGAACACAACACATATATTTTTTTTCATACAAAAAATCCTTTCAGAAATTACATACCTCTATGATACTATTAATTTTTATAAATTTCAAGACTTTTAATAAAATTTAATATATTTTTAAAATAAATCAAAAAAGGAAAAACGCATAAAACGTATTTCCTTTCACATATTTATGTACCTGACAGTTCATCCATTGCCGCCAAAACTATTTTTGCATTTTCCTCATAAATATCAGCAAGTTGCTCAGTAGGAATAGGATTTTTGCCCATAGCCATTTCAACGGTAAATCCCGGATTACCGAACTCCTTTATAAACCAATCCTTACATCCGCCGTATGAGGCCGTTCCTACAGGCATAGTAACAGCATATCCGCTTACTTCTCCCATTCTATTTGCTATATCTTCACTTCTTTTTTCAACCATTCCGTCAAAATCATAATAAATTTCCCTACCCTGAGAATGAAAACATATAAGCATATCAGCTTTAAGATCCCTCAAAAAGCCACAAAGAGCAATAGTTTCAGGTTCACTTTCCGGATACTTCCCTCCATAAAGGGACGGTGCCGGTTTTTTAACAGTATTTTGCCACAACGCATCGTAATTATGGTTGAGATCAACTCCCGAAGCATTAGCCTGCCATACCTTACTGAAGCTATGAATTCCAACGGAGCTTATCAGCTTCCTGTGTACAGGATTTGTTATATCAAGCCCGTTAACCGCGATATCAACGCCATCCGGATTAATCATAGGCAAAATATACAACGTTACATCGGTGAAAAACTCTACGGCATTTTTATCAAACAGCTTCCCGTCGTTCATAAGCGCGAAATTATATTCCTTTACGAAACGCATAAGAAAGCATGTAGTTATATATTCCAAACCATGATGAGCTCCGGTAATTACAAGTTTTTTATCTCCCCTCCCGGTTTTAAGGCAATATATTTCTCTCCCCATAGATGTTTCACCTATTGATGTAACCTCAGTTGCAACTGGATTTAAAAATTCAATCTCTTTTTTTAAAACATTAAAATCATACATAAAAATCCTTCCCAAATTTTTCAAAAAATTTTTACCACATAAAATACTAATCCGCACAAAAATGATGACAACGTTGCAAATAGTATTACCGGGCCGGCAATGGTAAAAAGCTTTGCACCGACTCCCAGAACTAATCCCTCAGACCGTGCCTCAATTGCCGGCGATACAACAGCATTTGCAAAACCGGTTATGGGAACAACCGTACCTGCTCCTGCAACTTTTCCAATTTTAGGAAAAACATCCAGACCGGTCAATATTCCCGCTACTACAATAAGAGTTACAGAAGTAAGTGTTGCCACTGTCTTTTCAGGCAATTCAAAACTTTCATAAAATGAAGATAAAAACTCACCCAAAACCCAGATTGCCCCGCCTATCAAAAACGCATTTATTGTATCTTTTATAACAGGCGATTTTTTTGATTTGTCCATCACATAGCTATTATACTCTTCCTTGGTCATATTCACAGTTCATCACTCCATAATTTTATGGATATAGTATTTCACACATTATAATATATATTCAATAAATGTTAACTTTATTTAAATTTTTTAGAAACTACTTGAAAATTTGTTGTTTTAGATATATACTAAAATAGTCTATATAACTTTAAATATGGAGAGAATTATGTTCGGTTACGTAAATGTATTAAAAGATGATTTAAAAGTACGGGATTATATGTTGTTCAGATCATACTATTGCGGGCTTTGCAAGGCTTTAGGAAAACATTGTTCAGAAAGCTCAAGACTCGGTCTTAGTTATGATATGACATTTCTGGCAGTACTTCTTAGTTCGCTAAGTGATTCACCTGTAGAAATACAAAATTCCTCTTGCATAATGCATCCCTTTACCAAACGAACATATATAAAAAACGAACCGTCAATAGATTATGCCGCAAACGCTTCCGCTTTACTTTACTACAGCAAAATAAAAGATGACTGGAAAGATGATAAGTCTTTAAAGGCACTGATAGGACTGTTAATATACAAAAAATCATATAAAAAGGCATCAAAAAGATATCCGGATCTTGCAAGAAACATAAAACACCATCTAAAAGAGCTGTCAAGACTGGAATCAGAGAAAATAACAGACATTGACCTCACTGCAAATTGCTTTGCAAAAATCACGGAAGAGATATTTTCTCCCGACTTTATCGGCGAAAACAAACGTCCTGCAGCCTGGCTTGGCTACAATATAGGACGTTGGATATATGTGGCAGATGCATTTTCCGACCTTGATAAAGATATAAAAAAGAAAAATTTCAATCCCTTTCTTCCAACGAGCGATGTTAAGGATTACGACAAATATAAATCCGACATTGCCAAACAGCTTTCTGTTTCTATGACATTCACCTTGGAAAATGCAGCATCAGGGTTTAACCTTCTTAAAATACACAAAAACGAAGAAATATTAAAAAATATACTTTACTCAAGCCTTAAGGCAAAACAAGACAAAATTTTAAATTATAAGGATGTGGAATAATTTGAATCCATATGAGGTACTTGGCGTTCCTGAGAATGCCGATCAGGAAACCATAAAAAAAGCTTACAAAGAGCTTGTAAAAAAATATCATCCCGACAAATACGTTAATAACCCATTGGCGGACCTTGCAAGCGAAAAATTAAAAGAAATAAATAAAGCCTATGATATGCTTACAAAAAACTCTCAAAACTCATATTCGGAAGGGTATGCCGGCAAAGGAAGTAACTCCTACGGTAATAACTACAGAGGATACAACACAAGCAATCACAATTTCCAAACTGTACGGATGCTTATCAGTATGCGGCAATACGCACAGGCTATCAACATCCTGAATTCTCTCCCCCACAATGCAGAATGGAATTACCTTATGGGTGTTTGCAGAATTAATATGGGTATGTACGATTCAGGCATTTCCCACTTAAGAACTGCCGTACAAATGGAACCAAACAACCTGGAATATCGCTCCACCCTGAACAATGTAGAAAACAGAAACACAACTTACCGCCAGTACGACACTATGTCAGGTTGCGGTACAGACCCCTGTTCCTGCTGTTCTAACCTCATTTGTGCAGACTGCTGCTGCGAATGTATGGGCGGTGACCTTATTTCATGCTGCTGAGAGGTGCAGAATATGACAAAAACGAAAGAGCTTTCTCTCGGTGCAATGGGATGTGCACTGTCGTTCCTGTTTTTGCTGGGATGTTCACTTATCCCCACAGGCAAGCTTGTAATGGGTTTTCTTGCTTCTTTTGTACCCTGCGTACTATACATCGAAAACAAATCCCTTAAAACTCCTTTACTATCAGGAATTTCATCTGCATTGCTTGCAGGTCTTATACTA
Source organism: Clostridia bacterium (assembly GCA_045648165.1). GTDB lineage: Bacteria > Bacillota > Clostridia > UBA1381 > UBA1381 > RGIG9115. Next base: position 80,763 of record JAZRNL010000008.1, read on the forward strand.
CCAAAATCAGGTCTTGGTGGGCTTGTTATAATTATGTACTGCACTTGCCTTTGCTACTATCCGATACTAAAAGCAATAATAGAAAGATTACGAAATTTGGCTTTTGAATGGATATTAAAAGTGATTTATTTCGTAGTTTTAACTTTAGCCATCAAATTAATTACTAAAGCACTGGGAATTGATATATTTAACATATGGGCAGGCATTATCGCACTTTGTGCATATGATTATCTGCTTTCATCCTTAATAGGATACTACACAAGATTTATATCACCACGGATAAAAAAATCAAGATGAAAGGACCAAATAAAATGTCTGAAAAGAAATGCGAACAGCATATTACCTCAATCGGAGGTCAAGCCGTTATGGAAGGCGTTATGATGCGCGGGCCTCAGAAAACGGCAGTAGCCGTAAGAAAACCCGACGGAGAAATAACAATCAAGACTGATGAAAACGGTACAAAAAAGAAAAATGCTATACTAAAATTACCTATTATACGCGGCTGTATTAATTTTTTTGAAAGTATGGTTATAGGAATAAAAGCACTTATGTACTCCGCGGAATTTGTAGATCTCGAAGAAGATGGGCAAAGTGAGAGTAAATTCGAAAAATGGCTGGAAAATAAACTTGGTGACAAAATTAAAGATGTGGTAATTTACTTCTCTCTCATCATATCGTTATTCTTGAGTGTGGGTTTATTTATTCTTCTACCTACTGTTATAACAAGAGGAATAGAAGCTATTTTCAACTCCATTCCGTTTGTTGGAACGAAAACGTTTACCAGTCTTTGCGAGGGTATAATCAGAATGGTTATTTTCCTCAGCTATCTTGCACTCGTTTCGCAAATGAAAGATATAAAAAGAGTATTCGAATATCATGGCGCAGAGCATAAAACCATCGCCTGCTATGAAGCCAACGAAGAGTTGACTGTTGAAAATGCAAGAAAACATACACGTCTTCACCCAAGATGTGGTACAAGCTTTTTGCTTTTTGTTATGGTTGTGAGTATAATAATTTTCTCTCTGCTTCCCAGAACTTCAATTATTCCACGTATCCTTATGCGTATCGCCCTACTCCCTGTTGTAGCAGGAATTTCATATGAAATTATAAAACTTGCAGGCAGAAGCAAGAGTAAATGTGTTTCTTGGCTTACAAAGCCGGGACTCTGGCTTCAAAAGCTTACAACAAGAGAACCAGACGACAGCCAGCTTGAAGTTGCAATCGAATCTATAAAAGCAGTTATTCCCGAGGATAAAAACGACGACAAATGGTAATAAATGAATTAAAAAAAGAAATAGAGAAAAAATTAGGGTACAGAGATGCACAGCTTCTGATAACAGGCTTTCTTGACATTTCAGTGACCGAGTATATACTTTCCGGTAATAGTGAAATACCTGAAGATAAAGCAGACAAAATACGCGCTCTTACAACACGTGTAATAAATGGCGAGCCACTGCAATATGTTGTGGGCATTACGGAGTTTATGTCGCTGAAATTCAAAGTAAAGCCGGGTGTGCTCATCCCTCGCTCGGATACAGAGACTTTAGTTGAGCAAACTATACATGAAATCGGCTTAGATAAAGTAAACGTTCTCGACATAGGCACTGGTTCGGGTTGTGTGGCAATCAGCATTGCAAACTACTGCAAAAACGCCGGCGTAACTTCTATAGATATAAGCGAAGTGGCACTATCTGTAGCTAAAGAAAATGCGGAATTAAACAGAATCAAAGTTGATTTCAAAAAATACGATATAATGGCAGAAATACCGAAAGGTAATTTTTATATAATAGTTTCAAACCCTCCTTATATTCCAACTGATGTTATAAAAACCTTAGATTGCAACGTAAAAGATTACGAACCTGAAATAGCCCTTGACGGAGGCGCAGACGGACTTGATTTTTACAGAAGGATTATTTCGATTGCTCCAACTCTCCTTAATACAGGCGGAAAAATTTTATTTGAAGTAGGATATGACCAAAGCGAGAAAGTCTCTGAACTTTTAGAGAAAGATTTTTCGGGAATTTCCATAGTTAAAGACTTGCGCGGTATTAGCAGAGTTGTTATGGGAGTTTTGAAATAACCAGATTAAAGAGCAGAACTATATGATATTTTAAATCAAGACTTTGTCGAGATAAAATTAAATCCGTCCCCTGACCGCCGCAAGGCGATTTAATCTGCTCAGATGATTTATTCGACATACGTCAGATTTAGTTCACAAAAAAAGAGCACTGCGTGCTCTTTTTTTGGTGCCGATGACCGGGGTCGAACCGGTACGGGAATCTCTTCCCACGGGATTTTAAGTCCCGGGCGTCTGCCAATTCCGCCACATCGGCTTATAACAGGTGGTATTATACCATACACCATATAAAATGTCAACTGTTTTTTAATAAAATAAGAAAAAAATCTTGAATTCACATTAAAAATGTGTTAGAATAACTATATTAGCGAGGTGATAAGCATATGAATTGTTATACATCTAAACAATTTTTCGGAGATAGCGAAGAATTTCATGTGAGTCGTATATCGAGCCGGGACGTTCAGCTGCATAGCCATGAATTTATTGAGCTTGTATATATTTATTCAGGAGAAGCGTACCACGAAATTGACGGCATTAAATACAAAACTCAAAAGGGCGATATGTTGTTTATAAATTACGGAAGCAACCATAAAATATATGCCGATTCGAAATTCGTATATTACAACATTTTATTTACACCCGCCTTTTTAAGTAAAGAGCTTACTAATTCCAGAAATGCATTTGACCTTCTTATGCTTAACTCATTCAGCAGCTTTGCGAAATCCGGTCAATGCTCCAAATTTACTTTCAGCGGTTCAGAAATGCTGCTTACCGAAAAAATTATAGAAGAAATGCAATTGGAATTTAAAAATAAAGAAAACGGACATTTTGAAATAATTAAAAGCTATATGACCGTACTGCTTATAAATCTGTTTAGAAAAATGGATGCCACATCCTCACTCCCTGAAAAAAAGAAAATCCCCGCAGAAATGATTGAATATATTGAATCCCACTATAAAGAAAAAATAACGATTAATACACTTGCTGGCAGATGCTTCTATAATCCATCATATTTCAGCCGGATTTTCAAAGAAACATATGGTGTAAATTTAACACAATTTATTGCAGATAAACGCTTTGATAATGCATGTATACTTCTTACAACTACGAATCATACAGTTGAAGAAATAGCTGTTATGTCCGGATATAAAAACACTGCTGCAATATATAAACATTTCAAATCAAAGCTTGGTATCACACCAAACGAATATAGGCATAAAAACACCTCTATATGAGGTGTTTTACTTTTATAAATATAAAAATTGTGTTGAAAAATTATAAAAAGCTATTAAATTTAAATTACCAATACTATATAATTATAAAAAGATGGGTTAAATCAACTTACCTTTTTTTGATAAAAACTTGCGAATTGGGTGATTAACATTCCAAACACAAAATAGTGCCATATTTGAGTCACTCGCCATATATACTCTGGCATTACCTCATTACTATATTCCCAAAGGCTCAGGTTACAACAGATATTATTTTACAAGAATATTCAAACAATATAAAGGCAACAACATAGTATTACACACGGACACGAAGCAAAAAACTTAGCAAAAAACTCCTTTTAAAAAAATAACGACTCTATTGATAAAATCGCAGCAGAATATGGATTTGAAAATAGTTCTTATTTCGCAAAAGTATTACGTAATCACTGCGGATGTTTGCCAACAGATTTCAGAAAAAATCAATAATCAAAAATAGCAGTAAAAAGTCCTAACGCCGGCTTTTGCAGGGGTGCAAATGCCGTGCTTGCCAATAATGCCTTTAGGCATATAAAAAGGCAAATTATCGAACATTATCTTACAAGAAAAAAACCGCATAAGAGCATATATTTTAGCTTTTATACGGTTTTCTTTTATCTTATTATATACATTATTGATTAAAATAAAATTATAATAAATTGAGCAGCAAAGACTACTGCTACAAGGGCAATAGGATAAGTTGCAGCATATGCTGCCGCCACATCTTCCGTTTCTGCAACGTGAATAAGTGTACCCAATGCAGGTGTACTTGTCATACCGCCGGTAATTGAACCAAGGATATTTAAAATACTTATTTTAAGAACATATTTTGCAAAAACAAAACCTATTATCATAGGAAGAATTGTCATTATTATGCCATAAACAAAATAATCTATTTTAAATTCCTGCATAAATCTTGCACCGCCAGAAATCCCTGCACCTACAAGAAACAACACAAGACCTAATTCTCTGAAAACTTTTAAAGTTGTTACAGAAGGCATAATATTTACTTTTCCTATTTTCCCGAAATGACCAAAAACAAGAGATGCTAAAAGACATCCGCCTGTTGTTGTTAATGAGAAAGTTGTACCATCCAAGCCTTTGCTTGAAAGAGGGATTTTTATCATACCAATAAAAACTCCGATTACTGCAGCTATTGCAAATGGCGCAATTCCAAAATCATCAAGTTCAATTATTTTACCTGTTAGTTTTTTTGAAACATTAGACTGTTCAGCAACAACCAATTTTTCACGCTCTTTGTCCATATTCACCTTTAAAATTTTAGGTATAAGCTGAACAAATAAAACAACACCAATAACGCCAAAAATATAAGCAATACCGTAGCCAACCGAAACAAGCTGTTCCATTTCAGGGCTTGCTACTGATGCCTTGGCTGCGGAAAACGCCGGTGTAGATGTTAATGCCCCGGCAAATAAGCCGGACACAATAGCAGAAAGCCTTTCCATATCAGTTTCGCCCATTAATTTACCGATATATACACACCCAACCGCAACAAGCGCACCTGATATTATAATAACTAATCCAAGTAACACATATGAAGTAAAATTCTTTTTCATATTGCTAAAAAACTTAGGGCCGGCAATAAATCCAACTGATGAAACAAACAGGATAAGTCCAAGATTTTCAACAATCTTCAAAGCATTAGTAGTATAATCAGGAAGCTGAGCTTCAAGATTATCATAAAACAAACAACCAAATACCAAGGCAACTATAAACACGCCGGCTGAACCTAAAGATATACCCTTGATTGTTATTCTGCCCAACGCATAACCTACAGCCAGAATACACATAATGCAAAATACTAAAAATGTTATTCCTGTAATAGGTACAACTCCGCCAAATAAATTCATAGCACAAAACTCTCCTTTATTTCTTTCTTGTGTAGTCAGGCAAAAGTTTGGGTGAAGCTACTTGAGTATCAATGCCTGCATCAGAAATTTCTTTTTCGAATTTCTCAATATGTGAGAGTGAAAGCTTACCTACATTTACATTCTTAGCTTTTGCCGCAGCATTCTGACCAGCACTTCTGCCAAATACAATTATATCCAGCAGAGAATTACCCATAAGTCTGTTCTTACCGTGAATTCCGCCAACTGCTTCGCCTGCAACAAATAAGTTTTCTACATTAGTTGTCATACAGTCTGCAGTAATGTCAAGACCGCCGTTCTGATAGTGAAGTGTGGGATAAACCAAAATAGGCTCTTTTCGGATATCTATGCCGTATTTTTCAAACATACGCATCATAGCCGGAATTCTCTTCTCTATAGTTCCTTCCCCACCGATTTTTTCTATCATCGGGGTATCAAGCCAAACACCTTCACCACTTCCGGTATCTACACCATTACCTCTTTCAGAACATTCACGAATAATAGAAGCCGCAGCAACATCACGTGTTTCAAGGGGATGCATAAACACTTCACCATTCTGGTTAACAAGTTTTGCACCAAGTGAGCGGACTTTTTCAGTAACAAGTGCACCAAAAATCTGTTCCGGATAAGCAACACCTGTGGGGTGATACTGAAGTGTTTCAGCATAAAGAAGCTTTGCACCTGCGCGGTATCCGAGAACAAGACCATCTGCAGTTGCTCCGTAGTGATTTGATGTTGGGAATCCCTGATAATGCATACGACCTGCGCCGCCTGTTGCAATGATAACTGTTTTTGCTTTTGCAACCAGGAGCTCTTTTGTTTCCATATTCATAAGAACAGCTCCGGCCGCATTACCGTTTTCATCAAGAATAAGTTCGATTGCGGAAGTGAAATCAACCACGGGGATATTACGGTTTAAAACTTCGTCACGTAGAGTTCTCATGATTTCAGCACCGGAATAATCCTTTGCCGCATGCATTCTCTTTCTTGAAGTACCGCCGCCGTGAGTTGTTACCATTGTTCCGTCAGCTTCTTTGTCGAATTCAACACCTAAATTACTAAGCCACAAAATAGCCTCTGGCGCATCACAAACGAGCTTTGATAAGAGCTCTCTTTTTGCAGCAAAATGTCCGCCACCGAAAGCATCAACAAAATGGATTGCAGGAGAATCGTTTGGCTTATCAGCCGCCTGAATACCGCCTTCAGCCATCATTGTATTTGCATCACCCATTCTGAGCTTTGTAACAATCATAACATCAGCACCGGCTTCGTGAGCTTCAATTGCCGCAGATGTACCCGCACCGCCACCACCGATGATTAAAACATCAGTTTCGTAATCGGGTTTTGTGAGGTCAACGCTGTCTTTTGTTATGCGGCTGTGTGCCTGTAAAATTTCAGCAAGTTCTGTTGGAACCTTATCTCCCTTATTAGGGCCGATTTTTAAAACATCAAATTCGTCCTTTTTATAGTCCGGATGAAAAGCCGCAAGCAAATCTTCTTTCTGCTTTGCAGTCATACGATCCGGTTCTAATGCAATATTTTTTTCTCTTGCCGCTTCAACCGCCGCAATAGACTTTTGAAATTTTTCCGAATACATATTCTTTTCCTCCTTACTTCTCTATTTCACGGGTGTTATAAAGCTCTTTCATTTCCTCAATTGGCTTTTGCATAAGAGCTTCTATAAGTTCTTTAAAATCACCATTTTCAATTTCCTTAACGCGATCCTCTAAATGACCACATCCCGGAGCTAAATACTTTCCGTTAATTCTTCTGGCAAGCATCGCAACCTGAGGATGTGAAATTCCTGCGGGGCATCTTGAAGAACATACTCCACACATTACACAGTCAAAAGATTCCTCAGCACATTTTTCAAAATCACCGCGCTGTGCATAGGCAATATACTGCATAACATTAAGTCCCTGAGTACAGCTTTTAGTGCAGGCCTTACAGCCGATACAAGCATAAATTTCGGGATAAAGCTGCATCATAACAGATTCATTTACAGGAATGTTTTCAATATCATAGCCTTCCTTAACAAGCGGGAAGAAAGGAAGAGTTGCAATATACATATTGTCCTCAACCTTAGTCTGACAAGCAAGACAAGCTTTAAGCTCCTTATCGCCTTTTATGCGGTAAATAGTTGCACAGGCACCACAAAAACCGTTACGGCAGCCGCAACCGCGAACCAACTGGTATCCTGCATATTCCATAGCGGTCATAATTGTTAAATTTTCGGGTACTTCATATTTTTTACCGAAAAGAAATATATTAACTAATTTTTCCATGTTACCTCTCCTTTAATACTCATCCGGAAGCTCATCAAGCTCATCACATCTGAAAACCGGACCGTCTTTGCACACATATTTTGCACCAACATTACATCTTCCGCATTTGCCGACACCACACTTCATTCTAAGCTCAAGCGTTGTGTAAATCTGCGTTTTATCAAAACCAAGTTCACAAAGTCCATCCAAAGTAAACTTAATCATAATAGGAGGGCCGCAAAGAACTGCTGTTTTATTTGTGTCAAAGCCGAGTTTCTTTACATAATTGGGAACAAATCCAACATGACCATCCCACCCATCTTGGGGATTGTCAATAGTAAGATGAACCTTTACGCCTGCATCCTGTGACCACTCATCAATGATTTCTTTATAATCAAGCAAATCATCCTTACTTCTTGAACCGTAAACTATATCAATTTCACCATAGCGGTCACGATAATGTCTGCAATAATTAATTACGGAGCGAAGTGGTGCAAGACCAACACCACCTGCAATAAACAACAGGTTTTTGCCTGCAAATACATCATCAACAGGGAACGGTTTTCCGTATGGGCCTCTGATTGTTATCTGCTGACCAACCTCTGCCTGATGTAGCCAGTCGGTTACGCATCCGCATTTTTTAATAGAAAATTCCATATACTCTTCGTTCGTGGGAGAAGACGTTATAGAAAACATTGCTTCTCCAACTCCGGGGACAGAAAGCATAGCACACTGACCGGGACGATGGTCAAAAGCTTTTTTGCCATCAGGCAAAACAACTCTGAAGGTTTTGATATCAGGAGTGTCGATACGAACATCAGTTATAACACCGACTTTTGGTATTAAAGTTTCTTCTCTGTTATTCACTTATCATCCCCTCCAATCTTTCTCATTACTTTAACAATATTCATAGAAATAGGGCACTTAGCAAGACATCTTCCGCAACCTACACAACTGAAAAGACCATTATTGTTTTCAGGATAATAAACAAGTTTGTGCATAAATCTCTGACGAAAACGTTCTTTTTGGGTAAGTCTGTTATTTCCATGAGCCATTTTTGTGAAATCCGAATACATACAAGAATCCCAACATCTGAATCTTATAACGCCTTTGCCCGTATTAAAATCTTTAATATCATAGCACTGACAAGTGGGACATACGAAAGTACAGGTTCCGCATCCGAGACAAGCTGATGACAATTCTTCCCACTCAGGATTGTTGAAAAACGCATCGGTTTTTCCACCGCCGAAAGAGTTGGTGGTGAGGTCTTTAAGGGGAAGCTTGTTCATAATCTTTGAAATCTTTTCCTTCTGCTCATTAACCTTAGTTTCATCACATTCATCGGTAAAAGAAACAATCTTTTCTAAAAGAGCTTCTCCCTTTGACGTGTTAGCCTTAAAGAAAATCTCGTCTTCTGTTTTCCATGTTGTAACGTCGCCCTCAGGTTCTTCTGGAGAAATTCCAAAAGTTTTGCAAAAGCATGTTTCTGCCGGCTTTGCACAAGCAGTAGACACAATAACACCTTTTTGGCGCCTTGAAGCATAGTAGCTGTCAACAGGCTCGGTGAGGAATACTCTGTCTAAAACCTCAAAGCTTTTTACATCACAAGCGCGCACTCCGAAAACAACAAAATCTTCTGCTTCGCGTCGATTGTCAATAACTTCAATGTTTTTACCCTCTGTTTTAAATTCCATCAAATTTTCCATTTGAGGAAAGAAGAAATCCTTTGGACTTCTTACAGTATTTAAAGCATCGCTCCATAAAACGCCATTTTCCCACTGTTTGTAAACAGCACTTCCGTCATTATCATTAGCAGGAATATATAGCTTTGCGGTTTTTGCGATTTCTTCAAAAACCGCATTTATTTTATCAAGAGAACATTTACGCATCAATATCCCTCCTGTCAAACACTTCACCGGGCTCTAAATCCTCAGTGGTATAATCTACAAGCGGAGCTCTTGATCCAACTTCTGCTCCTGCCTGGTATTCACCATAAAATTCGTTAATATCTTTAATAAACTTACGGTTTAAAAGATGAAGTGGAATATTTTGCGGGCAAACTCTTGAACATTCTCCGCAATCTGTACATCTGCCTGCTACATGATATGCTCTTATAATATGGAACATTTTCTCTTCGAAGCTATTGGCAGGTGCTTTATTTTCAACGCCGGATGCAGGATTGTCAAACACGCACTTTTCACATGTACATGCAGGACAGGCATCACGGCAAGCATTACAACGGATGCAACGTGAAAGCTCATTCTGCCAGAATTCAAATCTCTCATCCGAAGTCATCGCCTCGATTTTTGCCACCTCATCAAATCGTGACGAATCAACAACTTCGCCTTCATCACCCATAAGCTCGTCGTAAGCTACGTGTTTTTTACTCTTACAATTTATGCAACGTTCCAGAAGTACATCCTTTGCAGAAACTGAAACAGCCTTATCTTCATAAATTGTTGTGATAAGAAGATTTTCGCCATCTGAGGCAACCTCGCTTATTCCCTCACCTGTTACGGCTTTCAGTTTTGAAATATCAACCATCCCTTCGCAAGGAATACCAACTGCATAAACCTTTTCGCGATCGAAACGGTGTTCAGTTAAAAGTTGATTAAAGCTATAGGTATCGCAAGGCTTTAAGAAAATAAGGATTTTACCTTCAAATCTATCTGTCTTTGAAACGAGATATTTTGAAAAATTCACTCCGCAAAAATCATTCCAGACAAAATTATCTTTTAAATCTTCTCCGGTTGTGAACATTTTAGGTGTTACATCGTAACCGAATTCGCCCTTACTCCATCCAAGAACTGCTGTAACAGTACCGTTTGAAAGCAGAGAAACTGCTTTATCTATTAACTGATTTTGTGTTATCTTTTGCATCGCAGATCCTCCAATCTCTTATTCTCTCCAAGTGCTGTAACTTTCTCAACAAAATCGTTCATTGTAGCTGCAAATTTTGCGCCTTCAGCTGCAGAAACCCATTCTACACGTGTACGCTCTTTTTCAATACCGAGAAAATCAAGCATAGAAAATAGTGCTGCCATTCTTCTGCGTGTGTAGTAATTTCCGGATGTATAATGACAATCGCCGGGATGACAACCACATATAATAACTCCATCTGCACCTCTTTGGAATGCGCGAAGAACAAACATAGGGTTAACGCGACATGAGCAAGGAACTCTTATAATTTTTACATCTGCCGGATAGTTAAGACGGTTGTTTCCTGCAAGGTCTGCACCGGCATAAGAACACCAGTTACAACAAAAAGCAACAATTAAAGGTTTATGTTCATTTACTTGCATATTGCATCCACCTCCGCCATAATTTGATTACTTGCAAATCCGTTCAAGTCCATTGCACCTGACGGGCATGCAACAGTACAAGCGCCACAACCCTGGCAAACTGCAGGATTAACAACGGCAACTCGTCTTACCTTAGTTGTTCTGTCAGGCATACGGAACTCTTTATCTTCATAAGTGATAGCTCCGTAAGGACAAACTCTCTCACAAGAAGAACATCCGTTACACATAAGTTCATTTGAATGAGCTACACAGGGATTTCCTGTTAATTTATCCTTTGCAAGAAGTCCGATAACCTTAGAAGCTGCCGCACCAGCCTGAGAAACTGTTTCAGGAATATCCTTAGGTCCCTGACAAGCACCCGACAGGAATACACCTGCAGTAGGGCTTTCTACCGGACGAAGCTTCGGATGAGCTTCTGTAAAGAAGTCGTTTGTATCCATACTCGCTGTAAGCATAGTTGCAAGAGGACGCGCGGATTTATCAGGCTCGATAGCCGCCGCAAGAACCACCAGGTCGGCATCGATATGAAGCTGTTTATTATCAATAAGGTCAGAAGCCTGAACTTTTAGTTTATCACCCTCAGGAGTAACCTTGCCAACCATACCTTTAACATATTTTACACCATATTCCTCGACTGCGCGGCGATAAAATTCATCAAAGTTCTTACCGGGAGTTCTAACGTCTATATAGAACACATAAACCTCGGTATCAGGATACTTATCTCTCACGAGCATTGCGTGCTTGGCTGTGTACATACAACAAATTTTTGAGCAATACTCTTTACCCTTTTCGGCACAAGCATCGCATCTTGAACCTACACACTGAACGAATACGATAGTTTTGGGGGACTTTCCGTCCGAAGGTCTTTCAAGGTGACCTGCAGTAGGACCTGCCGCATTTGTAAGACGTTCAAATTCAAGGGATGTAATAACATCTTTAGACTGATTGTAGGCAAACTCATCAAATTTATCCATACTGATTGGATTAAAGCCAGTTGCAACAACAATCGCACCATATTTTTCATTAATATATTCATCTTTTTGAGTGTAATCAATAGCACCAGCCGCACAAACTCTTGCACAAAGACCGCATTTACCATTTTTAAGCATATTACATGCATTGGGATCGATTGTAGCAACCTTCGGAACTGCCTGTGCAAAAGGAATATATATAGCACTTCTGTTATCCATTCCAAGGTTAAACTCGTTAGGAACCTTCTTCATAGGACACTTTTCAACACAAGCGCCGCATCCGGTACATATATCTTCCTTTACATATCGTGCATTTTTCTTGATAGTTACATCAAAGTTTCCTACAAAACCTTTGATTTCTGATACTTCGCTGTACGAGAAAATGCGAATGTTTTCATTTTGGGCAACATCCACCATTTTCGGTGTTAGAATACATGCCGCACAGTCAAGTGTAGGGAATGTTTTATCAAGCTGAGCCATTTTCCCGCCGATTGTAGGCTTTGTTTCAACAATGTCAACAGGAAATCCTGCATCAGCTATATCAAGTGCTGTCTGGATACCTGCTATTCCACCGCCTATAACAAGAGCTCTCTTTGTAACAGGTGATTCACCCGGTGTAAGCGGAGTGTTTAAGTTGACCTTAGCAACAGCCGCTTTGCCGAGAATAATAGCTTTTTCTGTTCCTGTGGGGATATCCTTATGCACCCAAGAACACTGCTCTCTTATATTCGCAATTTCAACCATATAAGGATTTAAGCCTGCGGCAGCTGCAGTTTTTCTGAAAGTTGCCTCATGCATACGGGGTGAGCACGAACAAACAACAATGCCTGTAAGATTATGCTCTTTTACCGCTTCCTTAATCATGTCTTGTCCTGCCTGAGAACACATATACTGATAGTCGGTGGAAAAGACAACACCGGGTTCGCTTTTCAAGGCTTCAGCTACTGCTTTTACATCAACTGTACCTGCAATGTTGCTACCACACCAACATACAAAAACTCCAACTCTTTGCATTTTTGTCTACTCCCCCTTACTTACTATATTTTCTGAATGCACTGACCAGAAGTTGTTGCGGAACATCTTCATCCAGAAGTGCCGGAACATCGTTTGCAGTCATTCTGTTTTCACCCTGTTTTCTTATAGCACTAAGGCGAACAGCTTCAACTAATTTAGCAGGCTCAACGCCTCTCGGGCATCTGTCGATGCAAGCAAAACAAGATAAGCATTTATATAATGATTCTGATTTTAAAAGCGGCTGTATATCTCCGCTCTCAACCATACTTACAAACTGATGGGGATGATACTCCATCTCATTGTAAGCAGGACAGGTAGCAGAGCATTTTCCGCATTTCATACATTTTTTAGGATTTACTCCACTTTGACGGATTAACTCCTCACGAAGATACTTATTATTCATTTGTATCCTCCTTTACTCCAAGTGCTTCTGCTAAAAGCTCGGTGAAATAAACAACCGGTATATCAGCACCGTTTTTCTCAAGATTGTATTTACAAAGAGGACAAGCTGTTATAATCATTTCAGCTCCCTGCGCTTTAGCATTGGCTACTACAGAATTACTGCTCTTTTTTGCTAAATCCGGACTTTCAACGCTAACATATCCTCCACAACACTCATTGCGTTTTGCAAAGATTACAGGCTCTGCTCCCAAAGCCTTTATGAAATTTTCCATAATACTTGGGTTTTCAGGATCGTCCATCTTCATAACACTGTTAGGTCTTAATAAAAGACAACCGTAATATGCTGCAATTTTCTTTCCTTTTAGCGGGTTTACAACCTTTTCGGCCAATTTATCAAACCCCACCAAATCGCGAAGCATTTCAAGATAGTGATAAACCTCGGTTTCTCCAAAATATTCGCCGTCTTCTTGCATATAACGGTTTACTTTATCGGAAAACTCCTTGTCATTTTGCATAAAATAATTTGTTTGTTTAATAACATTATGGCAAGCTGAGCATACTGTAACTAAAGGCTGTTCTTTTAAAGAAGCATCCTTTAGAGCACGAACAGAAGAAAGCTTTGTCGCAACTTCATCTTTCGCGGTAGTAAATACTCCGCCGCAGCATTGCCAGTTTTCAATTTCTTCCAGTGTAACCCCTAAAGCTTCCGCAGATTTATATGCATACAAATCAAGGTCTTTTGCTTTATTTTTCAAGGTACAGCCGGGAAAATAACTAACCTTCATTTTATACCTCCAAATCAAACCATTTGTTCAGGATGGAATACCTCGTCAAACTTCTCGGAAGTCAAGAAGCCCAATTCAACGCAAGCTTCCTTAAGTGATATATTATCCTTGAATGCCTTTTTAGCTGTTTTTGCTGCATTTTCGTATCCGATATAAGGATTAAGCGCAGTAACAAGCATCAAGGAATTGTGCAAATTATGATGCATTTTTTCCGTGTTTGCCTTAATACCCACTGCACAGTTTTTATTAAATGATCGGATTGCTTCAGCCATCAGTCTTGCAGACTGGAGGAAGTTATAAGCACAAACAGGCATAAATACATTAAGTTCAAAATTACCCTGCGAAGCTGCCATTCCAACGGCAACATCATTACCCATTACCTGAACTGCAACCATGGTTACGGCTTCACATTGTGTTGGGTTTACTTTACCTGGCATAATAGATGAACCCGGCTCATTTTCTGGGATGAATATTTCGCCAAGACCGTCTCTCGGGCCTGATGCAAGCCAACGTACATCGTTTGCAATCTTCATCATATCTGCAGCAAGTGCCTTAATTGCACCATGTGCAAATACAAGTTCATCCTTTGATGTGAGAGCATGAAACTTATTTTCTGCTGTCACAAAAGGCTTATTTGTGATATTGCCAACCTCAGCTGCAACAAGTTCTCCGAACTTTTCCGGCGCATTAAGACCTGTTCCTACAGCAGTGCCGCCAAGAGCAAGCTCATAAAGGGGCTCAACTGAGCGCTTTATAAGCTCAATATCCTTTTCAAGGCTTGAACGCCAACCACTTATTTCCTGTGTAAACTTAATAGGAGTTGCATCCTGAAGATGTGTTCTTCCGCTCTTAACAATTCCTTCGTTTTCTGCCTCAAGTCGCTTGAATGTGTCTACCAATTCCTGAATTGCAGGAATTAATTTATCTTCAAGAACAAGCACAGCGGCAATATGCATGGCTGTAGGAAATGTGTCATTTGAAGACTGACTCATATTAACATCATCGTTGGGATGAAGCAATTTATTTCCTAAAATCTGGTTTCCTCTGTTTGCAATAACCTCGTTGGTATTCATATTAGACTGTGTGCCGGAGCCTGTTTGCCATACAACAAGAGGAAAATTATCATTTAGCTTTCCTGCCATAATTTCATCACAAGCACCTTTAATAGCTTCAAGCTTTTCCTTTGTCATTTTTTCAGGACGAAGTGTATTATTTGTTATTGCAGCTGCTTTTTTAAGCACGCCGAATGCGTGTATGATTTCTGCAGGCATTGTTTCAATACCTACACCTATCTCAAAATTTTCATGACTTCTTTGTGTCTGGGCAGCCCAAAGCTTATCAGCCGGAACTTTTACCTCACCCATTGAGTCGTGTTCAATACGATATTCCATTTTGTTCATTCCTTTCTGATTTATATATTAAGACCTTTTATTAAATCCTTAAGAACGTTTGCACTGTTATGAAGTGCTGCAATTTCTTCATCATTAAGAGGAAGCATAATTTTGCTATGTGCGCCCTTATTTCCTACAACATTTAAAAGACTCAGGCACACATCATCAATGCCATATTCGCCATTAAGAAGTGTTGATACCGTAAGAGTTGTATCAATTCCGCTTAAAAGGCACTGACACACGTGGCAAACTGATATTGACACTGCATAGAATGTCGCGCCTTTGCGCTGAATAACTCTTGCACCTGATTTACGCATATAATTTTCAACTTCATCTTTATTAAATTCAGGGTAATCAGCGCCTGTTAAAATTGCATTTCTATAGCTTTCAATGGGCACATTTGATATGTTTGCAATTGACCAGGGAACAAATGAACTGTCGCCGTGTTCACCAAGCACATAAGCGTGTACATTCTTCTGATTTACTGAATAGTATTCAGAAACTCTTGAACGAAGTCGTGCAGTATCGAGTATTGTACCTGAACCGATAACGCGTTCCTGCGGGAGGCCTGTATGCTTCAAAAATACATATGTTAAAATATCAACAGGGTTACTAACAATAACGTATGTGGCTTCAGGAGCAACAGGAACAATTTTATCTGCTATACTCTTTATGATGTCAACGTTAGTCTGAGCAAGGTCAAGCCTTGACTGCCCGGGCTTTCTTGCCATACCTGACGTAATAACAACTATATCAGAGCCTGCAGCATCATCATATGTTCCTGCATAAATAGTTGCAGGATTGCAGAAAGGAACGCCCTGTCTTATATCAAGGGCTTCGCCAAGAGATTTTTCCTCATTAACATCAATCATAACAATTTCCGATGCAAGCCCCATAATTGTAAGTGTGTATGCAATTGTGGAACCTACATTACCCGAACCGATTACTGTAATTTTATTCATAATAAATCCTACCTTTCAAATCTTGTTTGTTTAGTTGTATTTTTTTACTTTAAAACGGATACTGCATCTAAAATTGTCTTTTCAAGTGCTTCTCGTCCGTATTTATCCACTTCAGCTTTATTCTTTTCACCATGGGTAAGGCAACCTGCACCTCCGATACAACCACCGACACACGCCATACCTTCTATGAAGTTAGCATCCAGAACATTCTTACTCTTTTTAAGAAGTGCCATCTTGCAAGCTTCAATTCCGTCACAAGGAATTGCTTTTAAGTCAAAATCAATGTTCTGTTCCGCGAGCCCTTGGGCAACCGCATCAGAAAGCCCTCCGGAGCGAGCAAATATTCTTCCAAAATAGGATGCATTGTCAAGAACGTCTTCGTCAAGTGTTGTAATATCAAGGTCCTTACTATCGTAAAGTGCCTGAAGTTCCTCAAATGTAAGAACTGCATCTACATAGGGTTTAACTTCCTCAAGTTGTGCTTCTGCTTTTTTTGCAGTACAAGGCCCGATAAACACAACCTTTGAACCAGGATCTGTATCTTTAATATATTTCGCAAGTGTTGCCATAGGCGAAAGATTATGTGAAATATATTGCACCAAATCGGGGAATGTCGATTTTACATAAGACACAAACGCAGGACAACATGAACTTGTTAAAAATCCTTTTTCACTGAGTTCTTTTGACTCTGCCTGAGCAACCATATCTGCACCCAGGGCAGCCTCAATAACAGTGTAAAATCCGAGTTCCTTTAATCCCTTAATTACTTGTCCGAGTTTTGCGTAAGTAAACTGGCTTGAGATAGACGGTGCAACCATTACGTAGACTTTGTAATTTTTATTTCCCTCGCTGTTTTTTATAAGCTCAATTGCATCTAAAATATATGACTTATCCATAATAGCACCGAAAGGACACTGATATACACAAGCACCGCAACCGGTACATTTACTGTTGTCAATCGCTGCTGCATTGTCTTCATTAATGGATATAGCCTTGATTTTACATGCATTCTGGCAAGGTCTTTTACGATTTATAATTGCAGAAAACGGACAAACCTTTGCACATTGACCGCACTCAACGCATTTTGATTTGTCAATATGCGCTACATGATTTGAATCAAAAATGATTGCACCTTTTTTGCAAACATCTTCGCAGCGGTGAGCAAGACAGCCGCGACAGGATTCTGTTACAACATATCCTGCAGACGGACATTCATCACATGCGATATCAATAACCTCAATCACATTGGGATTTTCCTTGTCACCTCCCATAACAATTTTAATTCTTTCTTCTAAAATTGCTCGTTCTTTGTACACGCAACAACGCATGGTAGAAGTTTTACCAGGTACAATGATTTTTGGAATTTCAAACACATTTTCAAGCAGAGCATCCTTCCATGCGTAACGTGCAACTTCACGCAGCACCTTATATTTTAAATGCTGCACTTTTGTGTCAAATTTTCTCATGTGTCACTCTCCTTAAAAATAACTAACTTTAATTCTTTTTCCCATCTTTGTAAGGCACTTTGAAAGTTCCTCAACAAGATTCATTTTTATACTGAAATTTATGGGCAAATCAGGATTCTGATGTGCCGGATTTATAGCACGACCTACATAGAAATTTATATCTGTAGCTTCTTCAAACAACAGCTGGCATATAAGTGATGCACCATCACGATTATAATTCCACTGCTCATACATTTCGTTATCGCCTAAATAATCCTTGGCATATTCCAAAACTCTGTTTACTGTTATAACGCCTTCAGTAACAAGGTCAACTCCTTCAAGATGAGCAATTGGCGGAATGTCTGAATTTTCAAAATTAAGGCTCGCTCTGAGCGGTTTTCTTAAATATTTAGCCGCAATTGAAGAAGTTGTTCCGCCGCAAATGATGTGCTTCCCTTCTTTTGAGAAGAAAAGAGACATCATTCTATCACAATCATCACGGTTAGACGGAGGACCGAAAAGAATGTTCATCGGCTCTCTTTTTCTGATTTTTACGATACAGGCAGTTGCATCGTCACCGGGCTTTTGACCATATAGTTTATCACATTCATCAACTAAAAGTGTGGATAGATTTTTAGCAGTAAGTCCGGATACTGACATAGTTTCCATAAATTCAATAATGTCTTCACGTTTCCAACCAAAGTTATACGCCATACCTATTCCGGCATGAGGACAGCCGTCGCTCATAGCAATGAAAATATCATTTTCCTGTATACGAATCTGGCTTTTAAAAATCTTTTTGCCACCAATATTCATTTCAGTTTTCGGATAATCGTAATTCTTATTATTCCGCAACACAATCACCTGGGGATTATCGTACTGAATTATCTCAACCATTTCGTTGTTGATAATCTGCATAATTGTAAATGTGGAATAGGCAACGCCTCTCACTGAACACACAGGAAGGGTTGCAGCTATAGTTTCGACACACTCTTCAACAGGTAGCCCCTCTGCCATCATAGTTGAAATAATTTTTGATGTAAGGGTAGAAAGAATACTCGCTTTTACACCGCTCCCAAGACCATCAGCAAGTACGATTACGGTTGAGTTCTCATTTTGTTCAACAATGTCCACATGGTCACCGCAAAGTTGCTCGCCATAATGATTAATACTTTTCCAGCCGATATCTGCACATAAATCATTCATCTTGTATCGACTCCTTTAATTTAGCAAGTGCAATTTTGGTTTCTGCCGCCGTTTCGCCAAGTAAAGAAGCGATTTCCTGAACAATTCTCATCTGCTTGTCTACAACCCGGTCTGCAACTTCTATAGTTTGTCGGCTGATATTTTCTTTTTTCCCGCGCTCTATTTCTTCATCGGTAACATCACGCATTATTCCAACTAAAAGTCTTGATTCCTTATCATACAGAACAGACTGCTCTACATAGCGTCTGTATTCTGCAAGATATACTCTTTCACCACGTATATTCTTTCCTGTTCTCAAAACCTCTGCAAACAGTTTAGGATCAAGCACCCTTATTATGCTTTCTCCCAAAACATCCGAATTTGAACGGATATTCATCATATTTCGCGCCGCCTCATTTATCTGCTGCACCTCTAATTTTTCATTAAGAACTATAAGACCATTTGGAGTGTTTTTAACAATTGTGTCAGAGAAGCTTTCCGCCTTATCCTTCAGGAAAGGTAAGCACATAGAAATTTCAGCCTTACCCTGACAAATGGCAATTGCTTTTTCACGGCAGGTATTGTATCCACAAGAACCGCAGTTTAGTTCATCAGAAGGTTTAAATTTTCCCATTTCTCTCAAAACTGCAAATATTTCTGTTTCACTTGGCATAGCAAG
Source organism: Clostridia bacterium (assembly GCA_045648165.1). Classification (GTDB taxonomy): domain Bacteria; phylum Bacillota; class Clostridia; order UBA1381; family UBA1381; genus RGIG9115. The sequence continues at coordinate 100,376 of JAZRNL010000008.1, forward strand.
CTTATGCTCTATATATTCAAACTGTTTTTTTAGCTCTGCAGGCTTTGGCTCACTAACATCAAAATCATCTTTTCCTGCATAATCCGCAATTGTTATATAGTCTTTAACAGGAGCTGTTCTATGATATTTTTCCATAACAGGACCACCAATACAACTTCCCACACAGGCAGACATTTCTATAAAGCACTTGTGAATTTTTCCGTTTTCTATATCCCGAAGAGCATCAATACAGTTCTGAACTCCATCAAGGGCTATATAGTTATATCCGGGAGCGTCCAATGACATTGTTTTCAGAATTCCTCCTGTTGTGGGGAAAAATCTTGCCCTGCTCCGGTCATTCACGTCCATTTTCGGTTTAAGCTCTATATTCTTTTCCTTGAGCCATACAGATAGCTCTTCAAATGTTAAAACTGCATCAACAATACCCTCGTAATGTTCAGCTTCATCTTTTTTCGCCACACAAGGGCCAATAAATACAGTCTTTGCATTCGGATACCTTTTCTTTATATCTACGCAATGTGCCTGCATAGGAGAAACAACATCTGCCAAATATTCAAGCGCTGCTGGAAAATACTTCTGTATAAGCAAGTTAATAGAATGACAGCAGGATGAAATGATAATATCTCTATCATCCTCACGGAGCATTCTTTCATACTCATTTTTAACGATTGTTGCACCGATGGCAGTTTCTTCAACATCATAGAAACCGAGTTGTTTGAGAGCTTCCCTCATAGACTCAATTCCAATGCCCTCATAATTCGCAACAAAAGACGGTGCCAAGCTCACAATAACCGGTTCACCGCCTTGCAATAAGACTTTTGCCTTTTCAGTTTCATCAACAATCTGCTTAGCATTCTGAGGGCAAACAACAAAACACTGTCCGCATAAAATACATTCATTTCCAATAATATGCGCCTGATTTCCTGAAAATCGTATCGATTTAACAGGACAATGACGAATACATTTGTAACAGTTCTTACAGTTGGATTTTTTTAAAGTTAAGCAATTGGGCATATTCGTCACATCCTTTCATTATTAATTACAGATAACACTTTTTCTTCGAAAAATTCTTTAAAATTATCGCGGTTAATTCCTGTATGTATTACATCATCCACCTGAACAGTTACTCCAAGACGATTACACTTACCGATACAGAAGCTTCCCGTAAGCGCAACTTCATTCCGAAGATTATTTTCTTCAATAGCTTCAGTAAACAACTCAACTATTTCAGGTGAACCCTTTATATAGCATGAACTGCCTATGCATATTTGAATTAACATTTCTTCACACCTTTGCTGCTATAACATTTTCGAAAAATTCATTAACATTCTCGGGTGTAACTGAATGGAACTCTTCATCAACAGTTACACATACACCCTGCTGACATTTACCAAGACAAAAAGTGCCGCCAAGTTCCACTTTATCACCAAGATTGCTTTCATTTATAAGATTCTGAAGCTCTTCAACGACCAAGCGAGAACCTTTGATATGGCATGAACTGCCAATACAAACTGTTACTTTCATTTTATATTCAATCCTTTCATATATGGAGGGTAATTTCTCGTATATCAATAATAACCCCGATTGTGAATTTATTGTATCATAAACAACGCCAAAAATCAATGGTTATCTACAAATTCCATCATATTGATAAATTTTTCACAATATCTTGATATAATATATATTTTTTTTATTAAAAATAATGATTACATAGATAAAAAGTTATATAATACCATAACAAAAACCGTATAAGAGTTTACTCCTATACGGTTTAAATTTTGCTTCAAATTTACAGTAAAATGTAAATCAACAACCTCTTATTTATCGCTCCTCTCGGAAATATGGCAATCCTAAAGCTGCAGGAGGCTGATGCTCCTTTTTGTTCCTCATGCTGGTTATAATCAGAACTATTATTGTGACAACATAGGGAAGCATTTCAAAAAGCTTTTTAGCACTAACACTGATATCCGGAATATACGTAGGTATAACATATAAAAACCCAAACAATATAGAGCCTAAAATACTGATAGATGGACGCCAGACAGAGAATATTACCAAAGCAATCGAAAGCCAGCCTCGATCACCAAATCCGTTGTTCGACCACACACCGTTTGCATAGTCCATTACATAGTAAAGTCCGCCAAGTCCTGCAATTGCGCTTCCTATACAGGTTGACAAGTATTTATATCTTGTAACATTTATTCCTGCCGCATCAGCAGTTTCGGGGCTTTCACCCACTGCCCTCAAGTGCAGTCCTACTCTGGTTTTATTAAGAATATAAGACGATACAAGTGCAATTATAATTGACACATACACCAAAAATCCGTAAGAAAGAAATATATCTCCAAACCAACCTAAACTGGCAGCAAACGGCAGTTGGCTTTTAAAGCAGTTACTTGTATTTGAAAGAGCAATCGAAGGAACATCGGAATCTACAAGCTTAATTAAAGAGCCGCCAAAGAAATTACCAATACCTATACCAAATGTAGTAAGAGCAAGTCCTGTTACATTTTGATTTGCACGCAGGGTTACTGTCAGGAAGCAATAAATCAGCCCCATCAGTGTTGAACCTATTAATGAACAAATCAATGGTATTAAGACCGCTAATAACGGATTAAGAAGTTCAGGAGATGCAACACTTTGTTCATATAAAAATGCACCAGCAACACCGCTTATTGCACCAACATACATAATTCCCGGAATACCCAGATTAAGATGACCGGATTTTTCAGTGAGTATTTCACCAGTAGAACCAAGAAGCAAAGGAGTTCCCTGCATAACCGCACGTTGAATAATTGTGGATATCATTTCCTCTCCTCCTTCTTGTTAAATTTAATTTTATAGTTTATAAAAAACTCACAACCGATAATAAAAAATATAATTATACCCGTTATTATATCAGAAAATGATGAATTGAGTCTGTAGACTTCTGAAATCTTGGATGCACCCTTTTGTAAAAAGACTATAAGAAGCGAAGTAAGCACCATAAATACAGGATTAAATTTCGCCAGCCAGGAAACCATAATAGCGGTAAAACCTCTGCCGCCGGCAGTATCACTTTTCAGTGAATGGTCTGTTCCTGCAACCAGTAAAAAACCTGCAATACCGCAGAGTGCACCTGAAATTGCCATAGTGCGAAGCACTACTTTTTTTACATTAATTCCAATATATCTGGCAGTTTTTTCACTTTCACCAACAACAGAAATTTCATATCCCTGTTTGCTATATTTAAGGTAGATGTACACAATAACAGTAAGCAAAGCAACTATTAGAATATTAATAAGATATTTCTGACCGAAAAGTGCGGGAAGCTGACCAAACTCAAGAGTTCTTGGCGTTCCCGAGCCCTTTGGCATGGACCATTCTAATGTGTAATATGCCACAATTTGTATGGCTACATAGTTCATCATAAGAGTAAACAATGTTTCGTTTGAGTTAAATCTGGTTTTAAAATATGCAGGAACAAATCCCCAGATAGCTCCCGAAACAATACTAACGACAAACATTATTGGTATAAGTAAATAATCAGGAATTTTACCGCCGAGAAAAATCATACACGCCGCTGTTGCAAGGCCACCTATTAATATCTGCCCTTCTGCACCTATATTCCAGAATTTCATTTTAAAAGCAGGAGTAACTGCAAGTGCTACACAAAGCAAAATCGCAGTATTCTGGAAAAGATTCCACGCAAGACGAGGAGTTCCAACAGCCCCATCTATCATCGTTATATACATTTCCAATGGATTAAGGTCTGTTAAAGAAACAGTCACAAATCCACACACAACAAGAGCAAACAGAACTGCAGCAATTCTTATAACCCACGCCTTCCACCAAACAAGTTCATCACGTTTGATTATATGCGCCATAGCGCTGCCCAGAGCGGACCAGCATAAATTATCAAGTTTTTTCATTACTGCTCCCCTCCCTTTTCTAATTCAGTATCATTCATAGATTTTGTCATAAGAATTCCAATCTCTTCTTTTGTGGTGTTTCTTCCGTCCACAATTCCGGTTATTTTCCCGGAACCGATAACCATAATCCTATCGCAAAGCTCCACAAGAACATCAAGATCCTCGCCCACAAAAATGACCGCCACACCTTTTTTCTTTTGCTCGTTTAAAAGATTATATATTGTGTATGATGAGTTTATATCAAGACCTCTTACCGGATACGCCGCCATAAGAACTGTAGGTGAAGATGCAATTTCACGACCGACCAGTATTTTTTGTACATTTCCTCCCGAAAGCCTTCTCACAGGAGTATGCGCAGAAGGTGTTACTACCTCAAGCCTTTCTATAATCTCTTCCGCTAAAGATTTCGGCTTTTTTCTCTGAAGAAATACAGATTTGCCTTTTTTATAGCTTCTGAGCATCATATTATCCACAATATCCATATTCCCCACAAGACCCATACCTAACCGGTCTTCGGGAACAAAAGCAAGTCTTACACCCATTTGTCTGATTTCAAGAGGAGTTTTATCACGGAGATCTTCTTTTTTGCAGGTTTTAGGATTATTATATATAATACTACCGCTATCAAGGTACTGCAGACCTGCTATAGCTTCTAAAAGCTCCCTTTGTCCGCTACCTGCTATACCCGCTATACCTAAAATTTCACCGGAACGAGCACAGAAAGAAACATTGTCAAGAAGCTTTACACCATCACGATTTATACAGTCAATATTTTCAACAACAAGTCTGTCAGAACAATTTTCAGGTTCACTGCGCTCAATGTTGAGAGTAATCTTTTTACCCACCATCATCTCGGTAAGCTCTGCTTCGTTAGTTTCTGAGGTTTTAACCGTTCCTACATACTCGCCTTTGCGAAGAACAGCCACATTATCAGAAAGCGAAAGAACTTCGTGAAGCTTATGAGTAATAATTATAATAGCCTTTCCACTTTCACGCATATTGCGAAGAACCTTAAAAAGCTTAACCGTCTCCTGAGGAGTGAGCACCGCTGTAGGCTCATCAAGGATCAGAATATCTGCACCTCTGTAAAGCACTTTTACAATCTCCACGGTTTGCTTTTCTGAAACTGACATTTCATATATCTTTTTATAAGGGTCAAGCTCAAAGCCATATTTATCGGTTATCGCCTTGATTTTTTCTATATTCCCGGGCATATCAAAGCCCTTTTCATCTGCCAGTCCCAAAACGATATTTTCTGCCGCACTAAAAACATCAACCAACTTAAAATGTTGATGTATCATTCCTATTTTGTGTTCAAATGCATCTTTAGGTGATGCAATAACAATCTCCCTTCCATCAGCAAAAATCTGACCACTATCGGGATAGTATATACCGGAGACCATATTCATAAGAGTAGTTTTACCACTTCCGTTCTCGCCGAGAATAGAAAGTATCTCACCTTTGCAAACCTGAAGAGATATGTTCTTATTGGCAACAACACTGCCAAAGGTTTTAGTAATGTTTCTGAGTTCAAGAGCTATATTCTTTTCCATAATAATCTCCATCTTTTAAAATATTGTATTTTTTAATAAACATGCCAACTCTGTTTATGAAAAAACGCAATTAAGTTAATATAGGGCGGAAAATCTCCCGCCCTATATATAAAACCAATTAGAACTTACTATTCAAAAGTGTGATGCCATCAATCTGGAGGTCAAAGTAAGGAGCACTACGGAATTCTGATTCATGGAAATAACCGTCAGCAATTACTTCAGTATCCTTTTCATAGTTAGCATCTGTATCTACATCTGCAAAATAAGAATCAAGCTTCTTACCTTCTACAGTAAATGCACTTGTGTCAAATACATTGATTTCACCTGCAACAAGCTTAGCCTTTGCTTCATCGATAGCTTCCTTAGTTCCCTTAGCAGCAACATTTTCGTTAACATCTGTAAGCTTTACAGAACCAACTTCGAAGCCTTCGCACCAGTCAACAGCAATTTCTTCGCCATTAAGAACTGCATTTATTATATACTTGAAGTAAGGAGCCCAGTCAATTCTTGAAGAAACAATGAATGTGTTAGGACAAGCACTCTGTGTGCTTCCATTGTAGGAAACGTTAGGAACACCTGCGTTTTCACAAGCTGTGGGAGCACCCATAGAGTCGGCATGCTGGCTGATAAGAACACAGTTGTTGCTCAAAAGCTTTGTAGCAGCTTCTTTTTCAAGAGCTTCGTCATACCAGCTGCCTGTGAACTGAACTTCCATTGTTACACTGGGGCATACAGACTTTGCGCCAAGGTAGAAAGATGTGTAACCTGAAACAACTTCAGCATAGGTATAAGCACCTACATAACCCATCTTTGCCTGGTCAGCTGTAATCTTGCCGCTTTCAATCATTTCGTTGAGCTTCATACCAGCAGCGATACCTGCAAGATATCTACCCTCGTAAATTGATGCGAATGCATTATGGAAATTAGGAACATTTTCTGTATGAGCAGTTGTACCTGTTGCATGGCAGAATTCTACTTCCGGGAATTCCTTAGCAGCCTTCAACATATAAGGCTCATGACCGAAGCTATTTGCAAATACGATATTGCAACCCTGGTCTGCAAGGTCTGCAGCTGCTTCATAACATTCGTTACCTTCAGGAATATTTGTTTTGAAAATAACCTGTTCAGATTTGAGACCAAGCTCTGCAGTAGCTGCTTCTGCTGCTTCAAGGAAATTCTTGTCATATGTTGAGTTTTCATCGTGCAAGAAAATGAAACCAATCTTGAAATCAGCCATAGCGCTTGTGTTTGATGCTGTTGTGTCTTTGTTGTCGCAAGCTGTAAGAATGCCAAGAGCTGATACAAGCATTACAACAACAAGAAGTACTGAAAAAATCTTTTTCATTTTGTTACCTCCTGCCTTTTCCGGCAAATTATTTATGTAAAAAAGCTTTACATACAAAATATTAATTACGGAAAGTCAAGGAATTATCAGACATAGATTCAATAATAGCAAGAGAATCAACTCTGATACCTTTACTCCTTAACTCGTCGCCTCCACCCTGAAAGCCTTTTTCGATTGCAATTGCACAGCCTGCAAGGCCGGCTCCTGCCTGATTTAAAATATCAATCAGACCTGTCAATGCATTTCCTTTGGCGAGGAAATCATCTATAAGAAGAACATTATCAGTTTCAGATAAATATTCTTTACTCACTACCGCATCATATACATTTTTTCGTGTGAAAGACTCAACCCTTGACGAATAAACCTTGTCCGAAATATTTCCTGACTTGTCCTTTTTTGCAAAAACAACCGGAACATTCATAAATTGTGCCGCAGCAAAGGCTATAGGGATTCCTGAGGTTTCTATAGTAAGAATTTTATTAACACCTGATTTTTCATAAACAGCCGCAATTTCTTTGCCCATTTCAAGCAAAAATGAAACATCTATACAATGATTAAGAAAACAATCTACCTTGAGTATATTCCCCGGCAAAACCGTTCCCTCTTTCAATATTTTTTCTTCAAGTGCCCTCATACATATCCCCCAGTCAAAAGAATATCACATTAATAACTAAATTAAGATGCAACAATTATATCACGTAATTTCCTAAAAGTCAACAAATTTCGCACCTTATAATACCGACATTTTAATCAAAAATATGACCATAATTTTGGTAGAATTTACATTAGATGTAAAACGTATGACAAAACAGCTAAATTAAATTCGCTCTTAGCCTGCGAAGGTCATATAGCTACCACAGGAAATTTAGCTAAATTTGTCAATTTTGCCAGTGCAAGCAAATTTTAACAAAAAAAAAGACATTTTTCTTTGTAGAAAAAAGTCTTTTTTTGGTGGGAGTTACAGGGCTCGAACCTGTGACATCCTGCTTGTAAGGCAGACGCTCTCCCAGCTGAGCTAAACTCCCATTCGTGGTCGGGATGACAGGATTCGAACCTGCGGCCCTCTGGTCCCAAACCAGATGCGCTACCAAGCTGCGCTACATCCCGTTATCCGACATATCTCTTTGCGACTTGGATATAATACCATAAAATTCATCATATTTCAAACCATTACAAAGCTTATTTTTCTAAATTATGTTTGTAATTCGCTTTATTACTTTGTTTTTCTTAATAATACACCGTTTTTCTTTATTTTAATAACGCAATATATCGTCAATATCAGCACCGCATAACCTGTATACTCGTACAACCCGGTTACGATTGTTGTAAATCCCAAAGATGACAGAAGCCATCCAAAACTGATTACAATTGCAGGAATTGTTCTGTTATTATTTTGATTTGACTTAAATTTGAGACATATACCATATGCATTTGCAACTGCGCTCGATAATACAGATGCAAATACAACAAAAACGTATATATGCATAAAACCACTTCCCTGCCTTGCTGCAAGTGTCAGCATCGGCATTTCACCAAGATTGATTTTCCCGTAAAATATACTGATTATTATCCATATTAAAGAGAGAGCGCAAAAGCTCATAAATCCTGACATCAACCCTGCAAGCTTACATTCCTTTTCACATTTAACATAACGTGCCCAATCGCATATGACAGGGCACACTGCAAAAGCATTGTACGCCGTATAAACCGCGGACGAAGTTATCATCGATGTAAAATTAAAAAACACATTTACACTTCTGTTCTTGAGCATATAAAAAGCACAAAAAACTATCATAAATACTATAATAAATCCAGCTATTCCTCCCCAATTTACAATCTTTTCCGGAGGCACACAAAGCATATAAAAACAAAGAACACAAAAAGCAAATGCCATCAAAACCCTTGGCGAGCCAAACGTAATATACATCATTTCAACAAACGCGCTTATCATAGCTCCAAGGAGAATGAGCATAAACAAACACATCAAGCCACTTGCAAACCTTGCAGTTTTTCTACCACAAAACAAATTCATAAGAGCTTCAAATGTATACACTTTATATTTACTACATAGAGAAAGAAGAAAATACGCAACAAAACCAAACCCTGCTGATGTCAGAACAACACCTGCAAAGCTCAGATTTCCAAATCTCACGAAATAGTATACAGTTTCGCTCCCAGATGCAAATCCTGCTCCTATAACTGCCGCAAGGTATGCAAGTGTAATTTTCAGTGCATTTTTCAAAAAAACCACCTCATAATTATAAATATTCATCATAGAATATATATATTAAAAATGAATTTTATATTACAATAATTGACTTTCATTCGTTTTTAATATATAATATTATAATACTATGATTCGGAGGGATAATTATGAGAATATGTGTATACGGTGCGGCAAGCAATGCCATAGCACAAGAATTTATAACAACTACCGAAGAACTTGGACGTGAAATCGCAAGAAGAGGTCACAGTATGGTATATGGCGCAGGCGCAAACGGTCTTATGGGTGCCGTGGCAAGAGGTTGCCACGAGCAAGGAGCGCATATTATAGGTGTTGCACCTGAATTTTTCAACGCAGACGGTGTACTTTTCGAACACTGCGATGAGCTTATCAGGACAGAAACAATGCGCGAAAGAAAACAGATTATGGAAGATAAAGCAGATGCATTTATAATCGTACCCGGCGGAATTGGAACATATGAGGAGTTTTTTGAGATACTTACACTTAAGCAATTAAGACGCCACACAAAACCCATGGTTGTGTTTAATATAAACGGTTATTACGACACAATGCAACAGTTTATGATAAACGGTATAGAAAAAAACTTTATGAAAGAAGGCTGTCTTGAGCTTTATGAAGTATGCACAAGAATAGATGAAATTTTCACATACATTGACAATTACGTTCCTGAAGTCCACGACCTTTTATATTACAAAGAAATCAAATAATGCAAAAAATCCCCACAGTATTAGCGGTGTGTTCTCAAGGGCACTCAGCTAATACTGTGGGACGGATCACATTATCATCCTTGTCGAGAATGACAAGTCCGTGCATCTGCCCTGCAGCAGACATACCTTTGATTTCGTCGGGGTTGAAACAGGATTCAGCTATTCTTATCTTTCAAGATATTTCAAAAAAATTGTTGGTATTTCTTACAACAAATATGTTAATCAGTACAGAACAAGCAATGCATGCTATATTCTTAGCAATTCAGACTCTACTGTTATTCAATGTGCCCTTGATTCAGGATACGACTCACTTAGAAGCTTTAACAGAAACTTCAGGAATGCCTTGGAGTTTCACCAACAGACTACAGACAAAAACAAAAAACAACAAGTTAGAGCAAAATTCAAAATTTAATTCAAACAATATACTTTATATTGACTGCGCCAAATTCTTATGTTAAATAAATACAAATATTTTTCACTTTGAGATTAACACAAGCAAACAATTATACCAAGGAGTTTTAATATGCATAACACAGGTTTTACCCTCAATAAAATTCTTTCCGTAAATTCTTTGAGAACTGCTTATGATGATATAAAAAGATTTGACTTTTTCTTCAGCGGAGAACAACATGATTTCTGGGAATTTGTATATGTGGCAAGCGGAACCGTGGGAGCTACTGCTGACAACAGAGTGTATGAACTCTCAGCAGGTCAGGTAATATTTCATAAGCCTATGGAGTTTCACAAGCTCTGGTCTACAGGCGGTACCGAGCCACACGTTATAATTATGTCGTTTGACGCATGCGGTCCCGGAATGAAAGATTTTGAAAACAGTATTTTTCTTATGCCCCAAACCGCATCAAAGCAACTATTTAAGATTTTTGAAGAAATCGACCAGCTTTTTACGCGCTCTTCAAATCTTTCACTCCACCTTAAAGAAGAACCGGACGAATATTCCCTGAATTTACTTGCTCTACATATGGAAATGCTTCTTCTTGAAATTCTGAAGGGTAAAAAACAAAAAGTTTCCGAGGATGAACACGCAGGTGCAGAAACCTACAGAACAATCATTGACATGATGAACGACAACATAAACAAGAACCTTACAATATCAGATTTCGCAAACCTTTGTAATATAAGTGAAAGCTACCTCAAGAAAATTTTCACCAAGTATTCGGGAAGCGGTCCCGCAAAATATTTCTTAAGGCTTAAAATATCAAGAGCCTGTACAATGCTTTTAAACGGTGCGACTGTTACCCAGGTAAGCAAACACCTGGAATTTGCAAACCAGCAGTATTTCAGTACGGTGTTCAAAAGAGAAACAGGCTATAGCCCCACAGTGTATAAAAAGAGAATACTTGTTGAAGGCAATAAAGAAACAAGACGATAAAATGCTTGCCGTGATGTGATATCACGGCAAGCATTTTTATCTTAAAATTTAAAATATTCCTTTGCATTTTTATATGAAATGCCTCCTATAATTGTTTTGAGCATTTCTTCGTCGTTGGGATAAAGTCCCTCCTCTACCCATTCGCCTATCATATTACAAAGAATTCTTCTGAAATATTCATGTCTTGGATACGAAACAAAGCTTCGGCTATCGGTGAGCATTCCCACAAATCTGCCGAGAAGTCCAAGATTCCCAAGAGCTTTCATCTGAGTTTCCATACCGTCTTTCTGGTCATTGAACCACCAACCTGAGCCGAACTGAATTTTGCCGGGAACCGGTGATTTCTGGAAGTTACCAAGCATCGAGCCAAGAACATAATTATCCTTGGGGTTAAGGGTATAGAGAATTGTTTTCGGAAGTAAATTATCCTTTTCAAGACTATCCAGGAAAGCAGAAAGCTTTTCTGCAATACAAAGGTCGTTTATGCTGTCAAATCCGGTATCGGGGCCTATAGCTTCAAACATACGTGTGTTGTTATTACGGAGCGCCCCTATATGAAGCTGCATTGTCCATCCAAGCTTTGCATATTCCCTGCCACAAACTTTCAGTAGAGCTGTTTTGAAAATTTCAATCTCATTCATTGTAAGATTGCCGCCATTCATACGCTTTTCAAAAACCGCTTCAGCATCACCCTCGCAATAAGGAACAATTTCAAATGAATGGTCTGAAAGCTTACATCCACATTCCGCAAAATAGTGTATTCTCTCTACAATCCATGCAGAAAGCTCACTGTATGATTTAACTCCTATTTCTTCAACATAAGGAATAAATGTTGCTTTTTCGATATCCACTGCCTTATCAGGACGGAATGTAGGCAGTACCTTTGCAGAAAATCCGGACTCTGCTATCTGTTTATGATACTCGAGACTATCCTTCGGGTCGTCTGTTGTGCAAATAGCATCAACGTTCGATTTTTTTATAAGACCTTTGGATGTAAAATCAGCACCATTTATTACTTTATTACACTTTTCCCAGATAGATGGAGCAGTTTTCTCTGTGAGCACTTCATCAATACCGAAATATCTCTTAAGCTCAAGGCTTGTCCAATGAAGAATAGGATTTCCGGCACAGTACATCATACAGGATGCAAACTTCATAAACTTATCGTAGTAATCTGCATCACCAGTTATATATTTTTCGTCAATACCATTTGAACGCATAACACGCCATTTATAATGGTCTCCTGCTAAAAACAGTTCGCCTACATTTTTAAAGCGGATATCCTCTGCAATCTGCTGAGGGCTCAAATGGCAATGATAGTCAATAATGGGAAGTGCTTCCGCATAGTCGTGATACAAATGCTTTGCAGTTTTGGTTTTGAGCAAAAAATCGTCATTAATAAATGTCATAATAGCCTCCGTTCTGCCCATATATGGGACATAATGTAATCTTAACTGAATATTATACACCACACGACAAAATAAACTATTATAATTTTGCCCTAAAATTTTAAAAATATTGATTATTTAACAATCAAGCATGCCATAATCACTCCTACAAGGTCACCCACCATAGCGCAGGGTATAACCTTACGAACATCTTTTATTCCCGTCCCGGCATAATATACTGCAATTGTGTAAAACGTTGTTTCCGTTGAGCCCATAATAACGCTTGTGAGGCGTCCTATTAAGCTATCGGCACCATATGTGTTCAAATAATCAGTAAGCAACCCAAAAGAGCCACTTCCCGAAACCGGACGCAGCAGCACCATAGGGATAATTTCGGCAGGCACACCTGTTTTTTCCATAACAGGCTCAAGAAAAGATACCACTGCACCTAAAAGTCCTGACGCCCTTAGCATAGAAACTGCAGTAAGCATAGCTACCATTGTAGGAAGAATATGTATAAGCATCTTTAATCCGTCTTCCCCCCCTTTTGTAACTGCTTCATATACATTAACACGTTTTATAAAGCAAAAAATTATAATCATCAGAATAAAACTAGGTATAATATATGATGACATATCATTTCTCCGTTTTATAAATTATTTTGCACATAAATTTGGTGAATAGAATTCCGCAAAAAAGAGCAACCGATGAACAAATCCACACAGGTACAACAATTTCTCCTGGTTCCATACTCCCGGCAGACGCACGGAGCGCAATAATTGAAGTAGGCATAAGCTGAAAGGCAGCAGTGTTCATAACGGTGAACACACACATAGCTTCGGTTATCCGTCCTTTCGAGGTTTTCGAAAGCTCCCTAATGGCATTTATTCCCATAGGTGTAGCACCATTACCCGTACCTAACAAATTTCCGGTTACATTAAGAGTAATGTAGTCGGCAGCAGCCGAGGTTTTATCAAGTTTTGGAAAAATTAACGCAATTACAGGCTTTAAAAGCTGTTTAATCATTCCGCAAAGCCCTGACTGCACTGCCGCCTCCATAAGTCCGCTCCATAAACACATTATTCCTGCAAACGATAAAACAGTTGTAATTCCGCTTTGAGCACCCTCAAATGCGGCATTAACGGTTGCCTCCACATTACCATTTAGCATAGAAAAAACTATGGAAATAATTATTATTCCGCCCCAAATATAATTCACTATAAATCCCCTCCGTATGAATAATATGAATATTATATTTTTTTTATTACCAATGACGTCTTTCCCCCATTGATACAAAAGATTTGTATTTTTAAAGAATAAATTATGAATTAAGTATAAATTTCTGAAAAAATGCTTGCAAAACTTTTAAAAAAGTAGTATCATAAAAACAGGACTTCCGAACATTATCGGATGTCGTAAATATCCAAAGGGAGGTATGTATATGTCAATCAGTGAAACAATGAAGTTCAACCTCGGGCTTGACCGTGATACAGAAGTTAAAAATATAATGACAAGAGTTTATAAAGCTCTTCAGGAAAAGGGTTACGACCCCGTTAATCAGATTGTCGGTTATGTGCTTTCCGGTGACCCCACATATATTACAAGCCACGACGGTGCAAGAGGTCTAATTACAAAGCTTGAGCAAGACGAACTTTTAGAAGTCTTTGTAAAAACTTACCTTGAGACACTTTAATTATAAGGGAAATTCACAACGCAGACATTACTAAGGTATGTCTGCGTTGCTATGTATTAAATGAATGAGAGGATGACTTACATGGCAAAGACAGCTGAAAAAAAATCAATGGGACGGGAAATATGGGAATGGTTCTACACTATTGTAGTCGCACTTGCAATTGCACTTGTTATAAAAGCCTTTTTATTTGATATTGTTGTAGTTGACGGAAGTAGTATGCACCCCACCTTGGCAGACGGTGAAAGACTTATCGTTACGAAGCTTGGTTATAAACCCGAAAACGGTGATATTGTAATTCTTGATTCTGCATACAAGCAACGTCAGGAACACTATGCACAAATTGCATCGGCAAAAGGCAAGGACGAACTGAACACTTTTGAAAAAATCACCACCTACATAACACTACCGGAACATCTTAAAACAAGATTTTATGTAAAGAGAGTTATAGCGCTCCCCGGCGAAACAGTGGATATTAAAAACGGAATTGTTCTCCTGAATGGAGAAGTCCTGGAAGAGGAATACTATGACGGAACAACCGCTCCTACTGATAGTAGTGTATCCTATCCTGTAACAGTTGACGAGAATTTTGTTTTTGTTATGGGTGATAACAGATACAACAGCACCGACAGCCGCGCTTCAAGTCTCGGTCAGGTGCCATACGATGCAGTTATCGGAAAAGCTCAAATCCGCATTTTCCCATTTAACCGCATAGGATTGCTTGATTAAATGAAAGGAATTTCACGAAATGAACCAGAACCAGACAGGTATCCAGTCAAAAGCCATACACTGGTATCCGGGACATATGGCAAAAACAAGACGTCTTATTGAAGAAAATTTAAAGCTTGTAGATGTTGTTGTTGAAATAATAGACGCTCGTATTCCCTACTCCGGCAGAAATCCGTATTTTAACGATATGCTAAAGAAAAAAGAAAGACTTATCGTTATGAACAAATACGATATGGCAGATGAAAATGCATCAAAACAGTGGGCAGAATACTTTGAGAGAAGAGGCATAAAGGTTGTACCTATCAGCTGTGCAACAGGTATGGGTATAAACAAAATTATGCTTGAATGTGAAAAACTCGTATCTGAAAAGATTGAACGAGATTCTGAAAAAGGAAGAACCCGCACACTTAAGTTAATGATGATTGGCATACCGAATGTAGGCAAATCAAGCCTTATAAACAAGCTTGCAGGAAAAGCCAGCACAATAACAGGCAACAAGCCCGGAGTGACACGGGGCAAGCAATGGATACGCCTTAAAGGTAACTGTGAGCTTTTAGATACACCCGGTATACTTCCCCAAAAATTTAATAATGAAAAGGTTGCTGAAAACCTCGCCCTTACAGGTGCAATTAAAGATGAAATAATAAACACTGAGCTTTTATCATATAAATTAGTGGAGTACCTTAGAAAGCATTATGAAAACGAACTCAAAGCCCGGTATAAAATCACTGAAAATATAACAGACCTTGAAACTTTTGAGCTTATTGAGCTTATAGGAAAAAAGAGAGGTTTTGTTATTTCAGGCGGAGAAACCGACACAGAACGTGCCGCAAAAATGCTTATTGATGAATTCAGAAACTGCAAAATCGGACGTATAACTCTTGAAAGACCGGAGGATTTTCAATGAAAGTATTAATGATTAACGGAAGCTCTCACGAAAACGGCTGTACTTATACTGCATTGCAGGAAATCGGAAAAGTACTAAAAGTTCACTGTATCGAAACAGAAACCGTTCAGCTTGGCAGTGCTCCAATACGTGACTGTATAGGTTGCCTTGCATGCCGCAATCTTGGCGGAAAATGTACATTTGATGACGATATAATAAATACAATTATTGAAAAAGCGAAAACCGCCGACGGATTTATATTCGGAACACCTGTATACTATGCCCATCCAAGCGGAAGAATTCTATCTGCTCTTGACCGGATATTCTATGCAGGAGGCTCCGCGTTTCAGCACAAACCCGGTGTTGCAATAGCATCTGCAAGGCGTGCAGGTACAACTGCCTCAATTGACGTTCTCAACAAATATTTTACCATGGCCCAGATGCCCGTAGTTTCATCAACATACTGGAATATGGTCCATGGTACAAAGGCAGAGGATGTCATGAAGGACGCTGAAGGACTTCAGACAATGAGAAATATCGGCGAGAATATGGCATGGCTTTTAAAATGCATAGAAGCCGGAAAAAATGCCGGAGTACCTTCACCGGAAACCGATAAAACCCAGAGAACAAATTTTATAAGATAAATTTATATTTTTACCTTGACACATATGTTTAAATGTGGTATAATGATGCCAATAAAATTCAGATTGGAGCTACATACTATGAAAAGAATTAAAACAATTGAAACACGCGATCTTTGTAAGAGTGCCAAAAACGGCGGTTGCGGCGAATGTCAGACATCTTGCCAGTCAGCTTGCAAAACATCATGCGGTGCAATAAATCAACAGTGCGAAAACGAAAATAAATAATTAAAGGTACCACCGCCTGTCGGTGGTATTTTTCTTGGAGGAAACATGGTTCATCAATATAAATTAAACGGATACAATATCGTACTCGACACCTGCAGCGGTTCTATTCACGTTGTAGATGAGGCGGCATACGACATCATTGAAATGTATCCGAAGCATACAAAAGAAGATATAACAAAAACAATAACCGACAAATATGGCATCGATGCTGACGAAGTTTATGAGTGCATTGAAGATATTGAAGAATTAAAAAAAGCCGGAAAGCTTTATTCTCATGACAATTATAAAGAGCTTACACCGAAGCTTAATAAAAACAGTACCGTTATCAAAGCTCTGTGTCTTCACATAGCCCACACTTGTAATTTAAACTGCTCCTATTGCTTTGCAAGCCAGGGTAAATACCAGGGCGACAGAGCTCTTATGAGCTTCGAAACAGGAAAAGCAGCGCTTGATTTCCTTATAAAAAATTCAGGAACAAGGCACAATCTTGAAGTGGATTTTTTCGGCGGTGAACCGCTTATGAACTGGGACGTGGTCAAAAAGCTCGTTGAATATGCAAGAAGCATAGAAAAAGACTATAACAAAAATTTCAGATTTACCCTCACAACAAACGGTGTTTTAATTGATGATGATGTAATTGATTTCTGCAATCGCGAAATGAGTAACGTCGTTCTCAGCCTTGACGGAAGAAAGGAAGTTCACGACCGTTTTCGTGTAAATTATGATGGAAAAGGAAGCTATGAAACTGTAGTTCCAAAATTCCAGGAATTTGTAAAACGCAGAAACAACAAAGACTACTACATAAGGGGAACATTTACCCACAACAATACCGATTTTACTAACGATATTTTCCATATGGCAGACTTAGGCTTTACTGAGCTTAGCATGGAGCCGGTTGTATGCCCGCCGGGCGACCCCTATGCCCTAACGGAAGATGATATTACTGCCCTTTTCCAACAGTATGAGCTTCTTGCAACCGAGATGATTAAAAGAAAAAAAGAAGGAAAAGGTTTTACCTTCTACCACTATATGCTTGACCTGAAAAACGGTCCTTGTATATATAAAAGAATATCCGGTTGCGGTTCAGGTACAGAGTATATGGCTGTTACCCCATGGGGCGATCTTTATCCCTGTCATCAATTCGTAGGCGATGAAGCATATAAGCTTGGTAATATTTACGACGGAATTACAAACCTTGATATTCAGGACAAGTTCAGGCAATGTAATGCATACTCACGACCCGACTGTAAAGATTGCTGGGCAAGGCTTTACTGTGCAGGCGGATGTGCAGCAAACTCATACCACGCAACAGGCGATATAACTGGTATTTACAAATACGGATGTGAACTTTTCAAAAAACGTATCGAGTGCGCTATTATGATTCAGGTTTCTGAGGAAGATTTTTAAAAATGGATACACCTATTTACGATTTTTTAAAAGAATATTCAAGCAATTCAGTTTCAAGATTTCATATGCCGGGGCATAAAGGAAAAATCTTATTGGGATGTGAACCGTTTGATATAACTGAAATAAAGGGAGCAGACAGTCTTTACGAAGCTGACGGGATTATTAAAAAAAGCGAAGAAAACGCAACATCAGTTTTAGGAACAGGTGCAACCTTTTATTCCGCTGAAGGCTCTTCCCTTTCAATTAAGGCAATGCTTTATACAAGCTTAGTCACAAGAGGCGCAAAATCCAAAAAAATCATTGCTGTGAGAAACGTTCATAAATCATTTATAAACGCTTGCGCGCTTCTGGATATTGATATTGAGTGGGTATATCCGAACACATCGAGTTCACTATGCAACGGCGTTGTAACTGCAAAAGAAGCAGTTGACGCCATTGAGAATAACACAGATGCATTTGCTATGTATGTTACCTCCCCAAACTATATAGGAGAAATGACAGATATAAGAGAACTCTCAACCGTATGTAAAAAGCACGGAATTCCGCTCCTCGTTGATAATGCACACGGAGCATATCTCAAATTTTTGAACCTGCATCCCATAGACCTTGGGGCTGATATGTGCTCAGATTCAGCGCATAAAACCTTACCCGTTTTAACTGGCGGTGCTTATCTGCATATCGCAAAAGGAAAGAAAGAAAAATATGCACCGTATATTAAAAACGCAATGTCCGCTTTCGGATCAACAAGCCCATCGTATCTAATTATGGCATCTCTTGATCTTTGCAACAAATATTTAAACGACGGCTATTCAAAAAAACTGGATGTATGCATTGAAAGAGTAGATTTGCTCAAGTCATCACTAAAAAAATACAGTTTCTACGATACAGAACCGCTTAAAATATCCATAAAGTGCAACGGATATGCTCTATCCGAGCATTTGCGGAATAACGGAATAGAATGTGAATACGCAGACGGTACAGCATTGGTGCTTATGGTAACTCCTGAAAACACAGAGGAAGATTTCAAAAAACTAAAAAATGCGTTGGAAAAGGTAAATCCCATACCTCCAAGCTTCCCACCTTCAATCCCTGTAGGGGTAAAAGAAACCAGTGTACGGGAAGCGTTTCTCTCTGCTTCTGAAACAGTCCCTATCTCAGAAGCCGTGGGCAGAATATGTTCCGCTCCTTGCGTTTCCTGTCCGCCCGCAATACCAATTGCAGTAAGCGGTGAGATAATCACAAAAGAGCATATAAAAATATTTAAATTTTACAACACAAACACCGTGAGTGTAACAAAAAATTGAAGGCGTAAAGCCTTCAATTTTTTGTTAACCATCAATCTTGAGAAATCGCAACCGCAAGTACTTCATCCATACTTTTTACCGGTACAAATGTCATTTCTGATTTAATGTTTTCAGGTATATCATCAAGATCCTTAACGTTTTCGAAAGGTATAATAACTGTATTTATGCCAGCTCGGTGAGCTGCAAGACTTTTTTCTTTAAGCCCGCCAATAGGCAACACTCTACCTCTTAATGTTATTTCACCTGTCATTGCAACGTCTTTTTTTACCTTCTTACCGGTCAGTGCTGAATAGGTAGCAGTTGCAATGGTAATTCCTGCAGAAGGTCCGTCCTTTGGTACCGCCCCCTCCGGAACGTGGATGTGGACGTCCTTTGTTTTATGGAACTCAGGTATTTTATACCTACCACTTACTGAACGAAGATAGCTTATTGCAGCAACCGCAGATTCCTTCATCACATCGCCGAGTTTGCCGGTGAGCTCAGTTTTACCTGAGCCCTCCATTACGTTTACTTCAACAGAGAGGGTATCTCCGCCCACAGCCGTCCAAGCAAGACCGCGAGCAACGCCTATTTCATTTTTCTGATTTTTATGCTCAAACAAATAAATGCGTTTGCCCAGCATTTCCCAAACCAACTTCTTTGAAATGCTGAGTGATTTTTTATTTTCTTTTATATACATAACAGCCGCTTTTGAGAGGACTTTAATCAGAAGTTGCTCAAGCCTTCTCACACCCGACTCCCTTGTATAATAATCAATTATTTCATACAATGCGCTGTCTGCAATAGTTACTCTCTTACCCTTCATACCCGTTTTTTCAAGAGCTTTTTTAAACAAATGTTTTTTAGCTATCATAAGCTTTTCTTCCCGAGTATATCCCGAAACTTCAATAACATCCATACGATCCAGAAGCGGTCGTGAAATGGTATCGAGCGTATTTGCAGTTGTTATAAACATAATATCCGACAAGTCAAAAGGGATTTCGAGATAATGGTCTCTGAAAGAATAATTCTGCTCACTGTCGAGAACTTCAAGGAGCGCTGCAGATGGATCACCTCTGTAATCAGAACCTACTTTATCAATTTCGTCAAGAAGAACAAGAGCATTGTTAGAGCCTGACTGAGCAACTGCATTCATAATTCTACCAGGCATTGCACCTATGTATGTTTTTCTGTGACCACGTATATCTGCTTCATCGTGAACTCCGCCAAGAGATACCCGAACGTAATTCCTGCCAAGAGCCTTAGCAATAGAACGCACAATTGATGTTTTACCAACACCCGGAGGTCCAACAAGGCAAAGTATGTTAGAACCCCTTGCATTGAAATTACGTACTGCAAGATTTAACAAAATACTTTCTTTTACCTTTTCAAGTCCGTAATGGTCCTCATCCAGGATTGATGAGGCATTTTCTATATCAAGGTTTTCTTCTGTTTTTGCATTCCATGGAAGCGCAAGCACCGCATCAAGATACGTTTTTATAACACCGCTTTCAGCACTATGGTTACCCACTTTTGCAAGCTTATCAACCTCTTTGAGAAGCTTTTCTTCCCATTTTACATCTAATGCAAGCTCCTCGATTTTCTTGCGGTATTCCACCATTTCTTCGGTGCTTCCGTCTTTATCTCCAAGCTCACGTTCAATAACCTTCATCTGTTCGCGAAGGTAGTATTCCTGTTGGTTTTTATCAATCTGCTTTTTAACCTCACTGTCAATCTTCGACTGGAGTGTAATAAGCTCTGTTTCTGCAACAAGTCGTACAAGAAGTAGTTTTATACGTTCTTCTACGTTTAGAGTTTCGAGTATTTCCTGCTTTGCACCCACATCAAAGGGAACTGCAGCCGCAATAGAATCAGCAATTGCTGATGCACCGTTTTTAGATAATGCCCACATATACGAGTCAGGACTAAATCTGTTATCTGCCGCAAAATAATTCTGAAATTTAAGCTGAAGTTCACGAAGTAATGCATCCGTCTTAAATTCATCTGCGGTTGTATATTCTGTTATAGGAACAAGCTGTGCAGTCAGAAACCCATTCATTTCACAGCCGACCATTTCCGCTCTTGAAAGGCATTTAACAATAACCCTCGTTATACCTCCCGGAAGCTTCATAGACTGCGAAATTGTACCTATAACACCTATTCTGCAACCTGAATCTGCATCAAGCTTATCAACTGTCACATCCTTTTGTGAAGTAAGAAAAATACGTTTATCGCCTTTTATTGCCTCATTTATTGCGGCAATTGTTTCTTTTCTTCCGGCATCAAAGGATAAATCATTCTGAGGGAATGCAACAAGTCCTCTCAGAACTGCTACCGGCAATTTTAAATTTTCCATATATGTTTAACTGTCCTTTCAGGATTTGTTGTTTTTCACGGCATTCCAATACTGCTCTGCCGCTTTCTCTGTTTTGTTATCTCCGTATACGTAATACTTGGAATTCTTTATGTTATCAGGCAGATATTGCTGCTCAACATAATGCCCGGGATACACATGAGGATATTTATAATCCGTACCGTGACCAAGCTTTTCCGCTCCACCGTAATGAGCATCCTTAACAGTAGACGGAATATCACCCACATCCTTAGTTGATAAATCCGACATTGCACTGTCAATTGCATTAATAGCTGAATTTGACTTAGGAGCGGTAGCTATCGTAATTACTGCCTCAGCAAGAGGGATTCTTGCTTCCGGCATGCCAAGCATAAGGGCACTATCTGCCGCCGCCTTCGCAATCACAAGCGCCATAGGATAAGCAAGCCCTACGTCCTCTGCGGCACAAACCAGCATACGCCTTATTGCACTTTGCATATCCCCTCCGTCAAGGAGTCTTGCCAGATAATGCACCGCCGCATCAGGGTCTGAGCCACGCATTGACTTCTGGAAAGCGCTGAGAATATCATAATGACTGTCACCGTCACGGTCGAAACGCATAGACTTTTTTTGTGTAGCTTGCTCTGCCACAGAAAGGTCGATTGAAACCTTTCCAGTTTTATCAGGCATTGCAGAAAGAACTGAAATTTCAAGTGCATTTAAAGCTTTGCGTACATCTCCACCTGCAGTTCTTGAAATATGCTTAATCGCATCCTCCGAAACAGCAAACCCCGGATATTCATTTTGAGACAAAACCTCAATTCCGCGCTTTACCGCGCACTCAATAGCGTTTGCATCAAGAGGCTTGAATTCAAACACAACACTTCGAGAAAGCACTGCATTATAAACATAGAAATACGGATTTTCCGTGGTGCTGGCTATAAGTGTGATTTTACCGTTTTCCATAAACTCTAAAAGCGACTGTTGCTGCTTTTTATTGAAATGCTGGATTTCGTCCAGATATAAAAGCACACCGTTCATCGTCATGAAACTATCGAGAGATTTTACAATATCACGAATATCGGAAACTGATGCCGTTGTAGCATTAAGCCTGTATATCTGCTTTCCTGTCCGGTTTGCGATGATATTTGCAATAGTAGTTTTTCCTACTCCCGACGGGCCGTAAAATATCATATTGGGCACTTCATTTTTTTCGATTATGTTGCGAAGTATCATACCCTCACCAATCAAATGCTCCTGACCAAACACTTCATCCAGTGACTGCGGTCTGAGCCTGTCTGCAAGCGGATTCAATTATAATACACCCCTATCTCAGCTTTGTTTCAAGAGTTTCAATCTCATTTTCTGAAACCGTTGTAAGAAAGCTTCTGTCACTGTCTTTTGCCTTTTCAATACATTCAAGAGCTTTAGCATTGTCGCCCAAAGCCGCATAAACCTGTGCACTGTGGTACCATCCCTCAACAAATAATGGATACTTCTCAGTAAGCTCATCCGTAAGTTCCCTTGCCTTATCAAAGTCTCCCTTTCTAATGTAGCAAACAAGAAGGTTATCCACATTATCTCTATTATCACTATCATAGTCGTATGCCTTTTCACAGAAAGCGAGCGTCACATCCAAAGGTTCATCTTTCGCAAGCATAAGAAGACCTATGAGGCAGTACATATTTGAAGTAGTGTATCCATCCTCAAACATTTCCATTGCTTCTTCATAAGCTTCTTCAAGTTCACCCTGCTTGTAATTAATCAAAATACGTGTCTGCTTTGCAAAAAGCTTATATTCCTTTTTAAGTCCGGGAATTGCTATAAGCTTATTCACTATCTCCGCTGCTTTTTGAGGATTACCTGTTCTTAGTAGCGCCTGTGCATAGGAAAGGTCAACATCAAGCTTACGTATTCCTGATTTATAAGCCTTTTCATAAAATTTAAAAGCCTTATCGTAATTCTTTTGTCCAAATTCTGCATTGGCACGTCCAAGTAAAAATTTAGGATAATTCATAAAAGCCACAATAGCAATTATAAGAGCCACAACGCCAATACCTGCAAAAAAATTAAATTTAAAACTCAGAAATATCAGCCCAGCACATATTATAATATAAAATAACGAGTTCATAATAAACCTCCTGAAAAAAACAAGGCGGTGGACAACCGCCTTGCAATAAATTAAAATTCGGCTGTTCCTACTGTTCTCGGGAACGGCAAAACGTCACGGATATTGCTCATACCAGTGATATACATAACCGCACGTTCAAATCCCAGTCCAAAGCCTGCATGCTTGTTTGTTCCATACTTTCTTGTATCCATATACCAAGAATAATCTTCAGGATTAAGTCCAAGCTCATTTATTCTGTTCATAAGAACATCATAGTTTTCTTCTCTCTGGCTTCCGCCGATAATTTCACCGATGCCCGGGACAAGAAGATCCATTGCTGCAACAGTTTTACCGTCGGGATTTTGTTTCATATAAAATGCCTTTATTCCCTTCGGATAGTCAGTCACAAACACAGGGCGTTTGAAAACTACTTCTGTAAGATAACGTTCGTGCTCTGTCTGAAGGTCTGAACCCCATTTAACAGGGAAATCGAATGAATCATTGTTCTTTGAAAGAATTTCAATAGCTTCGGTATATGTTACGTGAGCAAAGTCGCTGTTTACTACGTTATCGAGTCTTGCAAGGAGGTCCTTATCAACAAAGTTGTTGAAAAATTCCATTTCTTCAGGTGCATTTTCAAGGCAATAATTGATTATATACTTAAGCATATCCTCTGCAAGCTTCATATCATCTGCAAGCTCTGCAAATGCGATTTCCGGCTCAATCATCCAGAATTCAGCTGCATGACGGGTTGTGTTTGAATTTTCTGCACGGAATGTAGGTCCGAATGTATAAACATTCCTGAAAGCCATACAGAAAGTTTCAACATTGAGCTGCCCGCTTACAGTAAGGTTTGTGCTCTTACCGAAGAAGTCCTCAGAAAAATCGACCTTTCCATCCTCAGTTGTAGGAAGATTTCCCATATCAAGAGTTGTAACCTTGAACATTTCGCCAGCGCCCTCGCAGTCGCTGCCTGTAATAAGGGGAGTGTGCACATACACAAATCCACGACTGTTAAAAAATTCATGAATAGCATAAGCAATCATTGAGCGAACTCTGAAAACTGCAGAAAATGTATTTGTTCTGGGACGAAGATGTGAAATTGTTCTTAAGTACTCAAAGCTATGACGTTTTTTCTGAAGAGGATAGTCGGGAGTTGAAACACCTTCAACCACTATTTCCTTAGCCTGAATTTCAAATGGTTGCTTGGCTTCGGGAGTAAGAATAAGTGTACCGGTTACGGTGATTGCCGCACCTACATTGAGCTTTGCAATCTCATGATAGTTTGCAAGAGTTGCCTCCTCCATTACTATTTGTATATTTTTAAAAAACGTACCGTCATTTACTTCTATAAATCCAAAATTTGAGGAAGCACGGATTGTTCTCACCCAACCCGAGATACAAACCTCCTGCTCCGCATATTTGTCTGTTTCCCTGTAAATACTTTTGATTACTGTTTTCATAATTTCCCTCACTTATATAAGTTCTATATTATTTTCTGCACATTCCTTGATTGTGGCATCGCTCCATACTGATGACTGAACCTCACCTATATGGGCCTTACCAAGCATCAACATACAAAGCCTTGACTGGCCTATGCCGCCTCCGATTGTGTAAGGAAGCCTTTTTTCAAGAATAGCTCTGTGGAATTCAAGCTCCAAACGGTCTTCTGCACCGGCAATACGGCACTGATTTTTTAGAGTTTCTTCATCAACTCTTACTCCCATACTTGATAGCTCAAGCGCAATGTCAAGCAAAGGATAATAAACCATAATATCACCGTTAAGCTCCCAATCGTCATAGTCAGGTGCTCTGCCGTCGTGTTTTTCTCCGTTCGACAAAACCTTTCCTATCTGCATTATGAACACAGCTTTTTTTTCTTTGGTAATTCTATATTCGCGTTCCTTAGCAGAAAGGTAAGGATATTTTTCTAAAAGCTCCTGACTGGTTATAAAAGCAATGTCGTCAGGAAGGTCGCACTTAATGCCGGGGTACTTGGCAGAAACTGCATTAGCTGTAACTCTTATAGCGTGATAAATCTTTTTAACTGTTTCAACAAGAGTAACCCTCGTTCTTTCCTCACGGCTGATAATCTTCTCCCAATCCCACTGGTCCACATACATTGAGTGGATATTATCAAGATCGTCCTCATCACGCCTAATTGCATTCATATCGGTATACAAACCCTCGCCGGGATTAAAACGAAATCTGCCAAGAGTCATACGCTTCCATTTTGCAAGGGACTGTACAATCTCAAGATCCCTACCTCCCGCTGCAGGTGCGTCAAATGAAACCGGACGTTCAACACCACTGAGGTTATCATTAAGCCCTGTTTCAGGACGTACAAAAAGCGGAGCGGAAACTCGCTGAAGATTAAGACTTGCCGCAAGATTAAGCTGAAATGTATCTTTAACAAATTTAATTGCCGCCTGTGTAGTCCTCAAATCAAGCGACGAAGAATAATTCTTTGGAAAAATCAGCATACTGTATCATCCCCTTCATACTTTAAACTTTCAAGCGTGCCCCTGAAATTTGCCTTAATCGCTTCGATATATTCAGCTCTGAGTTCGGCACGTTCTGCTTGTTCTTCTTCTGTAAGTTCACGTCCCCTCGAAATACGGGTAAGTTCGCTTATTCTATCAATTTTAAATTGTTCCAAGAGTAATACCTCCACACCCTGCAATCAGATACAGGATACAAAAAATCAATGTATATTATACCCTATTCCATATCTTTTTTCAAGTAATTTATGAAAAAAACTTCGATTTTTTTCTATCTTTTGACAGAAAAAGTTAAATAAAACAAATAGGTCAGTTACTAAATCACAATATTAGTCAACTTTCACAAACAAAAAAAGCACAATCTTACTGCAAAGACTGTACTTTTTCCGGTTTCTTTGAAATATTTTTTAAGTTGTTCAAAAAAAACATTGCTTTCAGAGCGTTTATGTGTTATAATTACTCTGTAGAACTATTTAAGCATTTTTTGACATTTAATTCTACAATTATCTTAGCTTATAATTACACAATATTGACATACTTCTTTCAATTACCGAAAGGATTGTTGTACATATGAAAATAGAACAAATCAAGACAAATACATATGGTTTACTTATTGCCGGAGGTTGGACTGCACTGCCGCTCGATAGCTACTGCCCTCCTCATCTCCACGCCGAAACCGAATT
Source organism: Clostridia bacterium (assembly GCA_045648165.1). Classification (GTDB taxonomy): domain Bacteria; phylum Bacillota; class Clostridia; order UBA1381; family UBA1381; genus RGIG9115. The sequence continues at coordinate 127,405 of JAZRNL010000008.1, forward strand.
TCTGTATGTTACTGCAGGAAAAGTCACAGTTGAATGTGGAAATAATACATTTGATGTGAACAAAGGTGAGACTCTTATGATTAGCAGAAGCATCCCTCATGCAACAACCCAATCAAAAGATATCCCCACAGCCAATATTCTTCTGCAGGTGAATTTAGAAAAATTCACCTGCGGTGAAAACAGGATGCTTCAAAAAATCCTTGGATTCCTTAACGAAAATAAGCACCCATACTACAAATTCGAAGCGGGGAATCCAACAACTTTTGAGATAAACAAGTGCATAGAAGAAATGCTCAAAGAAAAAAACTCAAAATCTATCGGCAACGAATTCTTTATTAAAAGTTGTATATACCGTCTCTCGGGAATATTGCACCGTAATAAAATTTTAGATGATTATTTCGCAAATATTGACATCAAAGCCCTATCACGCCTTGAGCCTGCTTTACTTTATATAGACAGGCATATAAAAAACAACATAACCCTTGAGTCATTAGCCGACACAGTGCATCTTAATCCGGAATATCTTTCAAGAATGTTCAAGAAAATTACCGGCAAAAACATTTTTTCATACGTGAATTATATCCGTATCAACTATGCATGCAAACTCCTTGTAGATACTGATATGTCAATCTTGGAAATTTCAATGGAATCAGGGTATTCATCTATTTCAAACTTTAATCGCTATTTTCTGAAAATAAAAGACTGTACACCCACTATGTACAGAAAGCTTAAAGCGGAGGTAAATACAACTTTATGATTATTTGTGATACGTGCATTTTCTACACATACGATGAGGATGATGACTATTACTACTGCAGTGTGAACCTTGATGAAGATGAAATGTATAATTTCATTAAGGGAACTTTAAAATCTTGTCCTTATTACAGAGATAATGATGATTACAAAATTGTGAGAAAACAAAATTAGACAAACAGTAGAAAGCATATATTGTACCATAGATTATTTCGGAGGTACGGTATATGCTTTTTTTTGAACTCATTTCAAAGTGGTTTTTTCAGCTTCTTATTTTCACCGGTTACGTCTGCGGTAATGACGCATTCCCGCCAGCTCTCAGCGCAGAGGACGAAAACAAATATCTCAAATTACTACAGGAAGGCAACAACGATGCCCGAAAAATATTAATAGAGCGAAACCTCAGGCTTGTAGCTCATATCGCAAAAAAATACAGTGATGAAAATACCCTTAATGACTTCATATCAATCGGCACAATAGGTCTTATCAAAGGAATCGACACCTTCGACTTTGAGTCAAAAAACCGCCTGTCTCCCTATGTTTCAAGATGTATCGAAAATGAAATTCTAATGACACTTCGAAAAAACAAACGCCGTCAAATCGAGGTTTCAATAGATGATGCTGTGGGATTTGATAAGGAAGGTAACACACTGTCTCTTGCTGATATACTCCCTGCCGAAACTCCTGACATAGCAGATGAAATATGTACAGGAATGGAGATATCCAAGCTTAAAAAAGCTATCGAAACCGTTCTCACCCCAAATGAGATTATGATAATGTGTAAAAGGTACGGATTGGGAGGTTCAGAAAAATTCACGCAACAGGAAATAGCTAACGAACTGGGAATTAGTCGAAGCTATGTAAGCCGAATTGAGAAAAAATGCCTTAAAAAATTAGGTGAAGCTCTTAATCAAATTGCATAAACAACCCTATCACCCACACCTGTTATATTGAATATATTAAGTATTGACAAATACTCTCAAAGTGGTATAATAAAAACATATTTACTAAGTATATTAGGAGGTCTCGAATGAAACCGGTTACAGAATTTTTCGGAAGCAAAGTTTTTAATCTCACTACGATGAAATCACGCCTTCCCATTGATACATACCATTCATTGGTGGAAACCATAAATAAAGGTACAGCACTGGACTCGAAGCTTGCAGAAGTTGTGGCAAACGCGATGAAAGATTGGGCTTTGGAGAACGGCTGTACCCACTACACACACTGGTTCCAACCCATGACAGGTGTAACAGCTGAAAAGCACGACTCATTTATCAGTCCCACCGAAGACGGCCGTGTAATAATGGAGTTTTCCGGAAAAGAGCTTATCATAGGCGAGCCTGATGCTTCCAGTTTTCCCTCAGGCGGACTTCGTGCAACTTTTGAAGCACGTGGCTACACTGCATGGGACCCCACGTCATATGCATTTATAAAGGATAAAACACTTTGTATTCCAACAACCTTTTTTGCATTCTCAGGCGAAGTGCTTGACAACAAAACTCCACTTCTCCGTTCTGTTGAAGCTATAAACAAATCATCCCTCAGAGTGCTTAAACATTTCGATATACATGCAGACAGAGTTGTTTCATACGTCGGTCCGGAACAAGAATATTTCCTTGCCGACAAGGAGCTTTTTAATAAGCGTAAAGACCTTATCCTTGCAGGCAGAACACTTTTTGGCTCTCCTCCTGCAAAAGGTCAGGAACTTGATGACCATTATTTTGGGCAGATAAAGGAACGCGTAGCCGGTTTTATGAAAGAAGCAGATGAAGAGCTTTGGAAGCTTGGCGTTCTCGCAAAAACTGAACATAACGAAGCTGCACCGGCTCAGCACGAAGTAGCACCTATTTTCGAAACTGCAAATCTTGCAACAGACCATAACCAGATAACGATGGAAATTATAAAAAAAGTTGCAAGCCATCACGGGCTGGTTTGCCTTCTTCACGAAAAACCATATGCAGGCGTAAGCGGCTCCGGCAAGCATAATAACTGGTCCTTGGGTACAACTGATGGTCTCAACCTTTTTAAGCCGGGCAAAAAACCTATCGAAAATAAACTGTTCCTTATTTTCCTCTCAGCAGTAATTAAAGCTGTTGATGAATATGCAGAGCTTTTACGTGTATCTGTTGCAACAGCCGGCAACGACCACCGTCTTGGTGCAGCAGAAGCCCCCCCTGCAATTATTTCAATATTCCTTGGCGAAGAACTCACCGAAGTACTCCAGGCAATCAAAAAAGGTAAAACTGAAGTAGATAATGCACGTTCTGTCCTTGAAACAGGAGTTGATTCACAGCCTGTTATCAAAAAAGACAAAACGGACAGAAACAGAACTTCTCCATTTGCATTTACAGGTAATCGTTTTGAGTTCAGAATGACAGGCTCATCGCAATCAGTTTCATTCATAAACACTGTGCTAAACACTGGTGTGGCAGAAATTCTTTCTCAGTATGCAGATATTCTCGACAACGCTGAAGATACTTCTTCTGCTATCGACAGTATAATCAAAGATACCATAACAAAGCACGAGCGTATAATTTTTAACGGAAATGGATATTCACAGGAATGGACTGAGGAAGCTGAAAAGCGAGGATTACCAAATCTCAAAACAACTGTTGATGCGTTACCTGAATTTGTAAGTGAAAAAGCAATTGACCTTTTTTCAAAGCACGGTGTTCTTTCTAAAGTTGAGGTTGAATCTCGATACGAAATTTTGCTTGAAGAATACTCAAAAACCTTACATATCGAAATGCTTACAATGCTTGAGATTGCTCAGCAGGAAATAATTCCGGCATGCATACGTTTTACAAACATGTTAAGCGAAGGCGTAGCTTGTAAGAAGTCGATTGGTCTTTCCATCCCATATGAAACAGAACTGATGAATAATGCAGCAGAGCTTACAGAAAAGCTTATTAAAAACACAAATGCATTAAAAGAAGTTTCCGCTTCAATCCCATCAGAAGCATATGCATCTGCTCTTTATTACAGAGATACTGTTATCCCCGCAATGAACAATCTCCGAAACGCGGCCGACAGTTTAGAAAAAATTGTAGGCAAAGACTACTGGCCATTCCCTACATATACAGAATTACTTTACAACATTTAAAAAATTCCGGGTGTTGCTTGCAACATCCGGTTTTTAGAAGAGGTCTTATATGCATTATTACAATATTTCAAAAGGTACTTTTATTTCAAGGCCTAACCGTTTTATTGCCAATGTAAAAATAGACGGGAAGTGCGAAGTATGCCACGTAAAGAACACAGGCAGATGCCGTGAACTTCTAATTCCCGGTGCCACTGTGTATGTTCAGCATTGTTCAAACCCCGGGCGGAAAACGAAATATGATCTCTTGGCTGTTAATAAAAACGGAATGATTGTTAATATCGACAGTCAGGCGCCGAACAAAATTTTTCACGAATGGGCGCTATGTAGCGGATTTTTTGGTAAAGATATAAAAATAAAACCCGAATTCAAATATAAAAATTCGAGATTTGATTTTTATATAGAGGCTAAGAACAGAAAAATACTTATAGAAGTTAAAGGTGTAACTCTTGAAGAGCAAGGTCTTGCCGCCTTTCCCGATGCACCCACACTACGCGGTCTCAAACATATAAACGAACTCTCGGAAGCAATTAAGGATGGCTATGAGGCGTATGTGTTTTTTGTAATCCAGATGGAAGGGATGCATACATTTGTTCCAAACAGAAAAACTCAGACTGAATTCGCCGACGCACTTATAAAAGCAAAATCTGACGGTGTAAACATCAAAGCTTTGTCTTGCAAAGTCACGCCCGATACAATAAATGGGGATATGTTTGTAACAGTTAATTTAAATGGTGGTGGATATTTTGGATAAACTTCAAAAAAAGCTCTTTGAATTTCAGGACGTCGAATATAAAAACTTTCATTCAAAGCTTATGCCTACTGTACCTTCCCAAAATATAATAGGCATCCGCACCCCTGTTCTCAGAAAGTTTGCCAAAGAATTTATAAAAACAGATGAATGTACAAGTTTTCTCGAAAGCCTGCCCCATAAGTATTATGAAGAAAATAATTTACATGCTTTTTTGATTCAGCAAATAAAGGATTTTGACGAAGCACTTATAAGAACTAATGCGTTCCTTCCCTACATAGATAACTGGGCAACCTGCGATATGTTCACTCCAAAGGTTTTTAAGAAAAATAAATCCCTGATTTTGAAAGAAGCATATAAATGGATAATGTCAGAGCATATCTATACGGTGCGCTACGGGATAAAAATACTAATGGACTTATTCTTAGACAGTGATTTCTCGAAAGAATATTTACTGAAAGTCGCCTGTATAAAGAAAGACGAATACTACATAAAAATGATGATTTCATGGTATATTGCAACTGCCCTCAGCAAGCAGTATACTTCGGCAGTAAAAATCCTCGAAAATAACATACTGGACGTATGGACCCACAACAAATCAATTCAAAAAGCGGTTGAAAGCTACAGAATTGACCCTGCCACAAAAGAATATTTAAAAACTCTTAAGCGAAAACACGAGGAAACAAAATGAAAATATATGCACCCGATTATTACAGCCAATTTAAATGCATTGCTAACAACTGCCGGCATAGCTGCTGCGTTGGCTGGGAAATCGAAATAGATGAAGATACTCTTTGCAAATACAAAACAGTTCCAGGAGATTTCGGAAAAAGGTTATCTGAAAGCATCACAACTTCAGGCGGAACACCTGTTTTCCTGCTTGGAGATAACGAAAGATGTCCGTTTCTCAACAAAAACAATTTGTGCGATATTATACTAAATATCGGCGAAGAAAATCTATGCCAGATATGCACCGACCATCCGAGGTTCAGGAACTTCTACACAGACCGCACCGAAATAGGAATAGGACTTACCTGCGAGGCCGCAGCTATTCTCATCTTGAATAGAGAAGCAAAAACAGAGCTTATTCCCATTTCAGAAACGGAAACAACATCCCAACTAACCAAGGAAGAGCGAGATTTTTTTGAAATACGAACTAAGCTTTTTGAAATTGCACAAAACAGGAATAAAACTTTCAAAACAAGAATTCAAAAGCTTTTATCAGTTTCCGGCATAACACTTCCCCAGCTGACTGCAGTCCAATGGTCAAAAGAACTCTTGTCTCTTGAACAACTGTATGAAGAATGGACTGATTTTTTAAAACACATTTCTAACAGCAGCACAAAACACGCCTGTGATATAAACGATATTCAAAAAGAACAATTGCTTGTATATTTCATATTTAGGCACACCGCCCCGGGTTCAATAGTAGACGGGCTAAGATTTGCACTCCTCGCAACAGACATAATAATGAAACTTGCTCCCTACTCACAAAACTTTCCTGACCTTTGCAGAATGTTTTCAAGCGAAATTGAGTATTCGGAAAATAATACGGATTATCTTATGAATTATTAAAAACACGAAAAAGAATGTATCTCAAAGGTACATTCTTTTTCACATTTTACGACACTAAAACATATATTATTACTGAAGATAATATATTACTTCAAAATATTTATCAAGGAGATGTTTTCATGGAAAATTCAACAGAAAACACTACGAGCTGCACACTTTGCAAATGTGTAGGGTATGCTTATGTTCCCATTCAAGTGCTAAGAGAAACATATTCTCCGGAAAAAGCCCTTATTCAGGGAACTATTTTCCCCGAGCTTGATTTATCTATCGATGAATATGGTAAAGTGTGCAAAGAAGGAGGCATGGCATAATGGAAAAACAGACTACTTTGCGTCAGCTTCAGAACTACCATTTTGCAGCCTACGATATGCTGCTTTACCTGGATACACACCCTTGCGATAAAAAAGCATTTGAGCTTTTCAAAGACCTGGTGAGAAAATATCAAACACTAAGAGCCGAATACGAAAAAAATTATGGTCCCCTTTCTGCTTTTGCAAGCGCAAACAGCAGTTCGTTCGACTGGATAGATTCACCATGGCCATGGGAAAAGGAGGCAAACTAAATGTTTCAATATAACAAATTTCTTGAATTTCCTATAAAAATCAAAAGAACAAACCCAAAACTTGCTAATGTAATAATTACACAGTATGGTGGTCCTCACGGAGAATTGGGAGCGTCCCTCCGCTACCTCACCCAGCGCTATATGATGCCCGATGATGTAACCAAAGGCTTACTCACCGATATCGGTCTATCCGCAATGATTTTGCCCCTTTATATCAGAATAGGCAAAGCCTACT
>JAZRNL010000009.1:0-41903 GCA_045648165.1 Clostridia bacterium
TGAAGATTTTACATGTGCTATGGCTGTTGCAGAACCGGCAAAAAAACACGAAAAAATTACTGTTATTTATAATACGGTTGTAGAAGAAGTAAGCGGAGAAAACGGTCTTAACTATATCAGATATAAAAACACTAAAACAGGAGAAACTACTGAATATCATGCAGAACAGGGCGATACCTTTGGGGTGTTTGTATTTGCAGGATATTCTCCTGATACGGAGCTTGTTAAAGACATTGCAGAGTTAAATAAATATGGTTATGTCATAACGGATTCTAGTCAAAAAACGAATATTGATGGATTGTATGCGGCAGGCGATGTGTGTATAAAACCTCTCCGTCAAGTCGTTACTGCTACAGGTGATGGTGCCTTGGCAGCTACGGAGCTTGAAAAATATGTTGCTGAAATGCAAAGAAAAACAGGGCTTCATCCAAAACCGCCCGTCACAAGAACGACAGATTTGCAAAGTAAATCCGAAACCATTGAATCGCACGATGATTCCGGTGAAATGTTTACCTCTGAAATGAAAGAACAGTTAGAGGGTGTGTTCTCAAAAATGGAACGTAAACTTATCCTTAAGCTGTATCTTGATAATCGTCCTGTTTCTTCAGAACTGGAAGGTTTTATAACAAAGCTTGCAGACCTTACCGACAAACTTACAGTTTTGGTAGCTGATAAAAATGATCAATCTAATTTTGCACCATGCGTGCGAGTCTTTTCAGAGGATGGAATTGATTCAGGAATTGCATTTCATGGTGTGCCTGGAGGACATGAGTTTACCTCATTTGTATTGGGACTTTACAATGCAGCAGGTCCCGGACAGACAATAGATGAAGACACATTAAAGGAAATCGAGAACATTAAAAAGCAAACAGATATGAAGATTTTAGTGTCTTTGTCTTGTACAATGTGTCCCGATTTGGTAATTGCCTGTCAGCGTATTGCATCGAAAAATAAAAATGTCATAGCAGAAGTGTATGATCTGCAACATTTTGAAAATTTAAAGAAAAAATATAATGTTATGAGTGTTCCGTGTCTTGTTATAAACGATGAACACGTATCTTTTGGAAAGAAGAATATCAATCAGATTGTTGATATAGTAAAAAAAGTATAAGAGTAATTTGATTTTATTCATATACTTCAAAATATTATACACCTTAAACAAAGAAAAGAGATTAAAATAAAATGCTCAGAAACCGTGTGGTTACTGAGCATTTTTGGTAGGAATACAGGATTTAAACCTGCTGACTTACTGCCTTGAATGAAGCGCGCTAACAAGCTACGCTAATTCCTGAAAAGAAATATTTAGTTTTTTAGCATCTCGTGTCTATGGGATAACATGAGGTCAAAAACAAAATGAAACCCTGTAACGTAGCCGAGAATGGCTTTGTTACAGGGTTTTTATGGTCGGGATGACAGGATTTGAACCTGCGGCCCCTACGTCCCGAACGTAGTACTCTACCAAACTGAGCCACATCCCGATCAAACTGCCCAAGTATTGTATCATAAATGGCTTTATAAGTCAAGAGTTTTTTTCTTTAAAATAAAAAACTTTTTTGTATTATGTATAAATTTCAGCTAAACGGTAAAAATAACCTTGAAAATTAAAAGAGCAGAAAGGTTGCATAAGATTATGAAAGATAATAAGAAAAAAACGGGAGCTGGGTTCTACATAGCACTTTGTTGCTGTGTTGCGGCTATGGGAATTGTTGGTTTTGTGAACACGCAAAAAGAAAAAGCAGAAATTCAGATAAATTCAGACACCGCAGATAAAGCAGAAAGCTTTCCGGTTGTTGCATTGCCTGAGATTTCGGAAGAGCCGGCGGTTGGAGTTCAGGCGCAAAAGATTGCAGAACCAAAGGCTGAGAAAAAAGAGAAAGAGCCTGAAGAAGAGGATATATTTGAAAATGCAGATGTTATAGAGGCAGGAGAAAATCCTGAGTTTTATGACGGGCCTGTGATAGAATCTGTTTCTATTAAAGACACACCGGTGTTTGCAATCCCTGTGGACGGCGAAATATGTCATAAATTTACGGGTGATGAACTTTATTATGATAAAGTAATGGATGATTACAGAACTCACAATGGTATAGATATAAAAGCTGATCCTGACAGTGATGTTATATGTGCGGCAGATGGCGTTGTTGAAAGTGTGTATGAGGGAACTCTTGGTAAAACCGTGGTTATAAATCACAATAACGGTTATTACACGACTTATGCAAATTTAGACGACATTGAGAGTCTTACAGTGGGAATGAAAGTGAAAGAGGGCGATTTTTTAGCTCATGTGGGAAGTTATGCTCTTGGTGAGCAGACAACGGAGCCTCATATTCATTTTGAAGTTATAAGAGACGATGAATATTTAAATCCTGAAGATTATATTGGATAATTTAACATCCTCAAATTCTAACCCCGAAGAAATTATAAAAGATTCTTCGGGGTTAGGTTGTAATGAGGTTAAAACACTTTTTTTAATATTTCAATATTTCAAAAAAAAGTGTTATAAAACCTCGAAAGTGGGTATATATGTTCAGTGAATATAAGAAACTGTGATTGGTAATAATACGGGAGGTGATGCGGTTTGCCCAGATATTCAGATGTTTTGGTTTCAGAAATCTTTTCCGCTAACGACATAGTCGAATATGTTTCAAGATATGTGGCACTTAAAAAGCGTGGAAATGACTATAGCGGTCTTTGCCCGTTCCATAATGAAAAAACCCCATCATTTCACGTAAGCGCGGATAAGCAGTTGTTTTATTGCTTTGGTTGCGGTGCAGGTGGAAATCTTGCCCAATTTGTTATGCGGAGTGAAAATGTAGACTTTGTTGATGCTCTTAAAATTTTGGCAGATAATGCGGGTATAACTCTCCCTGAAGATGACAACTCTTATGATGATGTCCGTCATAAAAAGAGAATGCGAATTTATGAGATGAATGCAAAAGCTGCCCGTTTCTTTCATGATTCACTTAAAAACCACTCTTTTGGAAAAGATGGTTTAGATTATTTTAAAGATAGAGGTATTCTTCCTAAAACTATTACAACATTTGGTCTTGGATATGCTCCAAAAAGCTACGATGCGCTTCTCGATTATATGAAAGGTCTTGGGTACTCAGAACAGGAACTGGTTGAGGCATCTTTGGCTGTGGAGCGTGAAGGAAAGATTTATGATAAATTCCGTGATAGGGTTATGTTTCCTATCATCGATGTTCGTGGAAATGTAATTGGATTTGGAGGCAGACGAATTCATGAGCCTGACGCCAATGTAGACTATAAGCCTCCTAAATATCTCAACTCCGGGGAGACAATTGCTTTTGATAAAGGAAAAAACCTATTTTCGCTTAATCTTGCAAAAAAAGCAGATACAAAACGTATAATCCTTGTTGAGGGCTATATGGATGTGATAAGTGTATATCAGGCAGGTATACCGAATATAGTTGCGACTTTGGGTACTGCTATAACTGAAAACCAGGCAAAACTTATTTCAAAGTATGCCGGCGAAGTTCTTATATGTTACGATATGGATGAAGCAGGCCGAAAGGCTGTACTTAGGGCGATAGATGTTTTTCAGACAGTTGGCGGAAAAACAAAAGTGGTTAAGTTAAAAGGCGCGAAAGACCCTGATGAGTATATAAAGAACTTCGGTGTTGCTATGTTTCGAAAAGCTCTCGACAGTGCAGTACCATCAACAGAGTTCAGGCTTTCTCTTATAAAACTTGATCATAACATTGCAGAAACAGAAGGTAAAATTTCATTTGTAACCGCAGCTGTTGGCATTCTCTCGGGAATAAAAGAGCCTATTGAGGTTGATGCATACATAAATAATATTTCAATAGAAACAGGTATAGGTAAAGAAGCAATTTATGCCGAGTATAGAAAGGTTGCTGTTTCAAATTCTGGCAAAACTGATTATATCGATGTAAGAACTAAGAAGAAAAACGGAACGATTGCTGGTAAACTCAGTGCTGAGGTTGACGCCCAGCGCAGACTTCTTAACCTTATTTCATACGATAGACGCATATATAACGGGATTAAAGACTTAATAAAACCGGAGGATTTTTCGGAACCTGCTTTGTCGAAAGTAGCAATGATGATATATGAATGCAGAGAAAAGGGAGCAGAGCCGGATCCTGCAGAAATACTAAATGCATTTTTTGAAAATGAAGCGGAAATGAGTATGGTTTCATCGGTGTTTTATGAGCTTTCGGAATATAATGACAGACGTGCTACAGCAGAGGATAATTTAAGAACTATTCTGCTTGCTCAGATAAATAGAGCAATCTCTGAAAATGAAAATGATATAAAAAAACTTGGCGAGCTTATTAAAGAGCAGAATCGCATAAAAAAACTTACACTCAAGTGGGATTAGAAAGGATAAAAGGTATTTATAATGACTGATATGAAACAAATTGTTAAAGACCTTGTGGAACGCGGTAAAAAGAACGGAGTACTTACTTTTGACGAAATCAACAGTGCTTTTGAAGAAATCGAAATCACTCCTGAAAAGCTCGAAAAGGTTTATGATATACTTGAGAAAGAAGATATTGAAGTTGCCAAAAATCTTGAAAAAGAGCTGGAGGAAATCGAAGTAACTAAAGAAGAACTGGAAGATATGTCCGTTCCGGAAGGTGTGAGCATCGATGACCATGTAAAGATGTATCTTAAAGAAATCGGCAAGGTAGATCTTTTAAGTGTTCAGGAAGAGCTTGAACTTGCAAAGCGTATGAAAGAAGGAGACGAGGCGGCAAAGAAAAAGCTTGCAGAAGCAAATCTCCGACTCGTTGTAAGCATTGCAAAGCGTTATGTGGGAAGAGGTATGCTTTTCCTTGACCTTATTCAGGAAGGTAATCTCGGACTTATCAAAGCGGTTGATAAATTTGACTATACAAAGGGGTATAAGTTCAGTACGTATGCTACATGGTGGATACGTCAAGCGATAACAAGAGCAATTGCTGACCAGGCAAGAACGATCAGAATCCCTGTTCATATGGTTGAAACTATAAACAAGTTGGTCAGAATATCCCGTCAACTCGTTCAGGAATATGGCAGGGAACCAACACACGAAGAACTTGCTAAAGAGCTTGGTATGCCTATAGATAAGGTTCGCGAAATCTCAAAAATTTCCCAGGAGCCGGTTTCACTTGAAACCCCCATAGGCGAAGAAGAGGATAGTCATCTCGGCGACTTTATTGAAGACCAGGATGCTCCGGCTCCCTCTGAGGCTGCAAGCTTTGTGCTTCTTAAAGAACATTTGTTTGATGTTTTAAAAACACTTAATCCCCGGGAAGAACAGGTTTTAAGACTGCGTTTCGGACTTGATGACGGTAGGCAGAGAACTCTTGAAGAGGTAGGTCATGAATTCCAGGTAACAAGAGAGCGTATAAGACAGATTGAAGCCAAGGCCCTCAGGAAGCTTCGTCACCCGTCCAGAAGTAAGAAGCTTAAAGATTATCTTGATTAATAGTTTAGGGTTGTCTGCGGACAACCCTATTGGACGCTTAGGTTATATAAGGAGAACTGAACATGGAATGGCTAAAAATAACAATATTTTCAACATCTGAGGGAATAGATCCGGTTTGCGGAAGACTTTATAATCTTGGAATAACAGGGACTGAAATAGAAGATTATGACGATTTTACTCAGTTTCTAGAAGACAATAAACAGTGTTGGGATTATGTGGATGATGAGCTTGTGGAGTCCAAAAAAGGAGAAACAAAAATTATTTGCTACATAAGTAACACGCCGGAGGGTATGGAAACTCTTGTGGATATAAAAAATTCCCTTGCTGAGCTCAAAGCTTTTGATGCTGAGGGTTTGTTCGGGCGCCTTGAAATTGATGAATCTGTTTTAAGCGAAGAGGACTGGGCTAACAACTGGAAAAAGTATTTTCACCCATTGGAAATAGGGAAGAATTTACTTATATGTCCCGAATGGGAAGTGATTGATGCGCCTGGTAAAACAATATTTAAAATCAATCCGGGAATGACATTTGGTACTGGCTCGCATCATACAACAAGGCTATGTATAGAAAATCTTGAAAAGTATATAACAAAAGGCTGTGATATGGCAGATCTTGGTTGCGGAAGCGGTATTCTTTCTGTCATATCTCTTATGCTTGGTGCAGGTCATGCCACTGCTGTTGACATTGACAGTAATTGTGTTAATATAGCATATGAAAATGCAGATCGTAATGATGTGGATAAAAGTAAATATCGTGTTCTTGCCGGTAATGTACTTGATTCTGATGCAGTTTCTGATATTATCGCCGACAGAAAGTACGATGTTGTGTGCGCAAATATTGTGGCAGATGTTATTATTGCACTTTTGCCATATGCGGCATCTATTCTTAAAGATGACGGAACGTTTATAACTTCGGGAATAATCATAGACAGATGTGACGATGTTGAGAGGGCTCTTAAAGAAAATGGTTTTGAAATAACAGACAAATCAGTTTCAGGTGAATGGATTTGTATGGTTTGCAGAAAGGCAATGTAATGGTATATAACATCGGTTTGGAATGTGGTGCTCTTTTTTGCGGCATGGAATGTAATTCGTATCTCATATCGGGAGATAAAAATATAATTATAGATACAGTTCCGGCAGAATTTGAAAATGATTATGTTAATGCGATTGAAAAATACGTCCCGGCATCGGAAATCGACTGCGTATTCTTACTTAGCGCGCTTCCGCAACGAGCAGGTGCAATTAACAGGCTCCTTATGCTCAATCCCGGAATAACTGTGTATGCTACAGCTGCCGGTATCAGAAATTTATCTGAAATTACGGAGCGTGGATTTGAAAGCTATGTGTGTAAAAATGGTGTAGAGATAGTTTTGGGCGAAAGAGTGTTTGTCCCATACATCACCCCTAATCTTACATCACCAGATACGATGATTCTTTTGGATAAGAGAACCGGTGGGTTGTTTACAGGAGAATTGTTTTCATCCGAGGATGGAATTGAATCGTATTTTGTGAAAAAACTTCGTTATTTTACGGCGTACATAGAAACTGCACTTGAAATCATTGATAGTATTAATTTCACAATGGTATATCCTCTGTGTGGTGTATGTGAAGATGCGTTGGGAGTTATGGGCTTGTATCGTGACCTTATAAAAAAAGAAACCGCCGGAGACTTTGTTTTAATTGCATACTCATCCAAGACTGGTAACAATAAGAAAATGGCAGTTTATGCGGCGAATATGCTTAATAATATGGGTTTTGAAACAAAGCTTTTTTGCCTTGATACGTCGGACGGCGGAGTTGTCGCACGAGAGCTGAACCGATGCAATGGCCTTGTGCTTTGTTTGCCTACAGAAAACAGGTCAATGCCTGAGTGTGTTTGGAATTTTTTATCATCGATAGATGTAAATCTTGTGAGCGGTAAACCTTACTTTGTTTTTAGTTCCTATGGTTGGAGCAGTGAGGGCGTATTTATGGCAAGTGAAATTTTGTCGATGCTCAAAATGAGACGAGTATGTAAATTTACTGAATGTGTGTTTACGGCAAGTGAAGTTGACAAGGCAAATCTTCTTATGGCCTTAGATGCGCTCAAAGATTATATTTCAAAACAAAAGGAGAAAAGCAGCAATGCCTAAATTTTTTGTTGAGCCGTCAAAGGTTGAAGGCGGTACAATCGTGATTGATACAGACGATGTAAATCACATAGTAAGGGTTCTCAGAATGGATATTGGTGATGTCATTTTTGTTTGCGATACTGCCGGTATGGACTATGAAGCAAAAATCATTGAAATCACAAAAAAATCGGTGGTATGCGAAATCATAGACAGTAAAAAGTCTGATACCGAGCCTGAATTGGATGTTACTTTATGGCAGGCTATACCAAAAGGCTCTAAAATGGAGTACATTATTCAAAAGACAACCGAGCTTGGAATAAAACGTATCGTACCTGTTATAATGTCGAGATGTGTTTCAAAAATTGAAAACGAAAAAGAGGGAGAAAAGAAAGTGCAGAGATGGCAGAAAATTGCCGAATCTGCCGCAAAACAAAGCGGCAGAGGTGTTGTTCCCGCAATTTGCATGCCTGTAAGCTTTAATGAAGCAGTAAGCGGTCTACTTGATTGTGATAAAGCTTTTGCTCCCTATGAATGCGAAGAAAACAATTCAATTAAAAATACAATTTCAGGAATTGGCGGAAGCATGAAAATAGGTTTTATTATTGGTCCTGAAGGCGGATTTGCACCGGAAGAAATTGATAAACTTATTTCTGTTGGAATTCCTGCTGTTACCTTGGGAAAACGTATTTTAAGGACGGAAACTGCGGGAGAAACCGTTCTTGCTATACTTATGTATGAGGCGAATGAACTACAGTAATAATTGAAAGGCGGATAATATTTTGAAGAAAAAACTATTGGTGGCCCAATCAGGCGGCCCAACAGCGGTTATAAACTCATCTCTTGCCGGTGTGGTAGATTATGCACTGAGTAGTGGTAAATTTTCAGGAGTTTTAGGAAGTGTAAATGGAATTGAAGGTGTGTTCAATGAGAACTTCATTGATATGGAAAAGTTCCGTGACGAAAACAGAATAAAAATCCTGAAACAAACGCCATCATCTTACCTTGGCTCATGCCGGAAAAAGCTTAATGACGATGAAACGGTATATGAGCAGATTTTCAATATTTTCGAAAAATACGAAATAGGTGCATTTATATATATCGGTGGTAACGACTCAATGGATACAGTAAACAAATTGAGCGCCTATGGTTTATTAAATGGTAAGGGTATAACGGTTACCGGTGTCCCTAAAACCATAGACAACGACCTTGTGCTTACAGACCACACTCCCGGCTACGGAAGCTGCGCGAAGTATATTGCAAATTCTATACGTCAGCTGGCTCTTGATACGGCGGTTTACGATATGCCCTCTGTTATTATTGCAGAGATAATGGGAAGGAATGCCGGATGGCTCACTGCGGCTGCTGCTCTTGCAAATGACAACTATCTTTCTCCTGTTGATATTGTATGTATGCCTGAAGTGCCGTTTGATGAGGATAAATTTCTCAACAGAACTGCAGAGGTTTTGAAGTCAAAAAATTCTACAATAATCGCAGTTTCTGAGGGTATTTGTGATAAAAACGGAAATTACGTAACAGCCGGGCTTGCTAACCGTTCAAAAGATGACGGATTTGCTCATGCAGCTCTTGGCGGAGTGGGGAGATATGTTGAAAACCTTGTAAGCTCAGGACTTGGAATTAAAACAAGAACTATTGAGTTCAGCACCCTCCAAAGATGTAATGCGGAGACTGCTTCTCTTTGCGATGTTGAAGAAGCTTTCCGTCAGGGAGAATATGGTGCTAAACTGGCATCCGAGGGCATCGGCGGTGTTATGGTAGGAATTGAGCGTATGGGTGAAGAATATAACCCGATTATAAAAAGCTTCCCCATAGGTGAAGTTGCAAACAAAGAAAAGAAAATGCCGGCGTCTATGCTTGGCGCAGACGGATTTTCTGTTACTGAGGAGTATATAAAATATGCATCACCTTTAATTGTCGGCCAACCCAATATAATTTATAATAACGGGATTATGGGATTTGAGGTTCGCTAAAAATTTGCACCTGATTATATTTCTACTGTGTTGTTTATCATAAAAATAAAAATTTTACTGAAAGTGGGGAATAGCTTTGGAAACAAACAAAACCACGGTGCTTGAGGTTACTGATTTATGTAAAAGTTACGGTGATAAAAAAATTCTAAAAAATGTTTCGTTCTCTATAGATAGAGGAGAGATTGTAGGATTTCTCGGCCCTAACGGTGCCGGTAAATCAACAACGATGAATATTATAACAGGATATTTGTCCTCTACAAAGGGTAAAATAACTGTTTGTGGGACGGATATATTGGAGGATCCTAAAACCGCTAAATCAAGGATAGGATACCTTCCTGAACTGCCGCCTCTCTATTTTGATATGACTGTGTACGAATATTTAAGCTTTGTTTTCGACCTCAAAAGCTGTAAGCTTGATAAAAAGAAACATATAGCAGAGTGTATGGCTCTTGTTAAGATAACGGATGTTGCTCACAGAATAATTAAAAATCTTTCCAAGGGTTATAAGCAGAGAGTGGGTGTTGCACAGGCTCTTATTGGAGATCCGGATATCCTAATTCTCGACGAGCCCACTGTTGGACTTGACCCTGCACAGATTATGGAAATAAGAGACGTTATACGATACATAGGCAAAACAAAGACAATTATTTTAAGCACCCATATTCTTCAGGAGGTTACTGCAGTTTGTGATAAGGTTATAATTATAAATCATGGTAGAATAATGGCTTGTGATTCCCTTGAAAGCTTGGAAAGCGGAACGGTTGACACGTATTTGTTAAAGGTTCCCTATGATGCTTCAGGAGTTGCTGAAACTGTTGTAAGCTGTGGCGGTGAAATCAAACCTGCACACAGTGATGAAAATTATGTAAGATCATATGTTATTACGTGCAAAAAGGATAATGATATTCGCGAAAAGCTATTCAAAGCGTTTGTGAACGCCGGAATAGTTATGCTTGAATTTTCTAAAACAACCAAATCCATTGAGGATGTGTTCAGACAGTATACAAGTGATGATGCATCAGAAGAAAAAACAGTAAGAGAAAAGGAGGTAAATAAATGAAATCAATATTCAAAAAAGAATTAAGAAGCTATTTTATGTCGCCTCTTGCTTATGTTTTTTTAGGTGTTTTTATGTTTATAAATTCATTTTCATTTGTATATTATCAGATTCAGTACAGTGTAGCAGATGTACGTGCATTATTTACAACAACGAATGAGATCTCTCTGTTTCTTGTTTCAATACTAACAATGAGGCTTCTTTCAGAAGAGAAGAATAAGAAAACAGACCAATTACTCCTTACCGCGCCTGTTGATGTGTGGGAGATTGTTGCAGGCAAATTTTTTGCTGCATGCACCGTATTCCTTGTTGCGTTGATTATTTCTCTTGTGTTCCCTATAACAATGTTTATATTCGGTGAGCCCTCTTTCGGAGAATGTATAGGCGGATATATCGGGTTTATGCTTTTATGGTCAGCTCTTATTTCTGTGGGTGTTTTGATTTCTGCACTCACTGAAAACCAGATGATTTCTGCCGTTGCTACCTTTGCAGTGCTTCTTGTGTTATACAATTTAGAGGGGATTGCCGGAGCTTTGTCTAATGAATTTATAAAATCATGTCTTAAATCTGTTTCACTTATCAACAGATATTCAGACTTTTCTGCAGGAGTGCTAAGTCTCGATAGTGTGGTATTCTATCTGAGTTTTATATTCGTCGTGCTCTTTCTTGCAGTTAAGGTAGTGGAACGGCGTAGATATTCCTGATAATAAATTCAACATAAATCACCTTGTATGTTGTGATAGGAATAATAAAGGAGACTAACTATGAAAAACAAACTTAAAATAAATGCTGCAATTACAACAGTAGCAGTTATTGTGTGTGTTATACTGCTTAATCTTGTGGTAGGTGCTATAACAGATAAATTGCCTTTAGAAATCGATTTTACGAAAGAAAAGGTATATGACTTTTCTGATCAGACGAAGGCAGTGATGAAAGCACTTGATAAGAATGTAGATGTATATGCGCTTATTCCTGACAATGTAACTGATGAATATCTTGCATATGTTAAGGAATATCTGGAAAAGTATGAATCTATGTCAAAGCTTTATACTGTTAAATACATAGACCCTTATACGGAGCCTGCTTTTTTAAGTAAATATTCAGCCGATGGTGACTCAATCGACTTAGGCAGCGTGATTGTAACCTGCGGAGAAAAATTCAGGGTTATATCATACAATTCACTTTTTGAAATGAATTCCTATAATTCTGATGTTTCAATCGATATGGAAAAGAAAATGACCAGCGCTTTGATTTATGTTACCGGTTACGGTGATGAAGTTAAAATCGGCTTTACAACAGGTCACGAAGAAATAGAATGTGCAAACTTTACAGCTTATCTTACAGGTGAGGGATATTCATGCTCTGAGATAAATCTCAGCAAAAGCGAAATTCCGGATGATATGTCTGTTATAGTAGTTGCATCTTCAGTTAATGATTTTACACTGGATGAGATTGAAAAAATCGATAAATTTTCTGATCGTGGCGGACATATTATTGTAACCGCACCCCTGCCCGGAGTAAAAATGCCTGAAAATCTTTCAGCATACCTTGCAGACTGGGGTGTTGAATTCGCTAATGACCAGATAATTGAATACGATTCAAACTATATAATTAACACAAGTAACGGAGAGGCTCTGGCTCCTGAAATCCAGGAGCATAAGATAACAGAGAAGATTGTATCCCGGAAACTTGAATATGTTTCGCCTGAATCTACAAGTATAGTAACTCACGTAAATAATATCTATGGAGCAGTACATGCACCTCTTCTCAGAACTTCGGATGCTGCAAAAAGCTTGTCCGATTCGGGTGCAGAAACAGGCAAAGGTCCATTTGATGTGATGGTACTTGCAACAAGGCTTGTTGATGGCAAGAAATCAAACATTCTTGCGGTGGGTTCTCTCGTATCTGTAGAAGCTCCTGTACTTATTGGTCAGAGCATATACGCAAATTCCGATCTTATTCTTAATGCTGTAGCATCTATGACAGATACAACCAGTGCTCTTGAAATCCGTGCAAAAAAGGTAAGTTCAGAATCACTTAATATGAAAGAATCACAGGTTAAACTTACTCAGATTTTGTTGCTTTATATACTTCCTATACTTATTTTTATAGCAGGTATTATTATATGGCTTCGCAGGAGGTATCTGTAAATTGAATAAAAAATTAATACGTAACATAATTTTAGCGGTGGTTGTAATTGCAGTGCTTGGTGTTGCATACTTCTTTGCGATGAAATGGGAACCTAAGAATCCGGAGGATGAAGTAATTCAAAAGGAATCTCCCAATGAAAGCGTGGTCGTTTCAATTCCTTTTAGTGATATTAAAAGTGTTGAATTAAACAATTCAAATGGTAAGTTTGCAATCGTTAAAGATGGCGGTAAATATACGGTGCCCGGATATGAAAATGCAAATCTTTCCTCTGCCCGTCTTGCAGGTCCGTTTATGAAGCTTGAAAAGATTGTGGCAGAACGTGAAATAACGGAGAATATAAATCTTGATGACTATGGATTTTTAAAACCTGTTGCAACTGTGACGGTTACTAAAACTGATTCAGAAAAAGTTCAGATTATAATTGGTAATATGGATCCTACATCATTTGGTTACTACGTTAAAACCAATTTATCCGAATCGGTGTATTTAGTTGACCAACAAAGCTTGAAAGACTTTTTTGTAAAAGTTGATGATTTTAAAAATAAGCATATTGCCGATGTTTCTTTTGAGTCTTTAGAAAGCTTTGAACTCTTTAAAGGTAATGAGAAAGTCACATCTATCCGTAAGAGAAACGAAACGGATACTCTGACAGATATAGTGATAGAACAACTTATAATGACATATCCCTATTACGAATATATTTCTCTTGAAGAACTTGCAGTGCCGTTCGAAGGTCTTGAAAGCATAATTGCAATTGAAGAGGTATCGTCATCCGCATCAAAGGGTAAAGCTTTTGGGATTGGAGCATATACCATAAAAATTACGGATGGTTATGGAAATCTTACCTTAAAGCTTGGAAACAAAGCTTCCGATGGCAATGTATATGCGGTTTGTGAAGGAGTAGATGCAGTTTTTAAAATCCCGGGAGAATGGCTCAAGGCTGCAGAGGAATTTGTTCCTTTTGATTATTTATATAAGCTTACAAATGTTTATATGATAGACGAGGTCTCGTCAGTTGATTTTGTTTGTCCTGACGGAGTTTATAAACTCGAAAGAAGTGACAATAAGTATCTGATAAATGGCTCGGTAGTGGATGAGCAAACCTATAAGGATGTTTATACGATTTTTGTGAGTATGGCATTTACAGGTGACGGTCAAAATACAAAGATTGGCAAGGAAATCGGAAGCGTGACTTTCCGCTTCAATGACGGCACTACTGCAGCATCCGTATATTATGAAGCGGATGAAAGAAATTATCTTGTTATTAAAGCAGATGGTTCAAAATATCTTGTTCTTAAAAAGAATTTTGACCCTGTATTCAAATCCGTTTCCGAACTTTTGAAATAATAAGAACCCCACTCGACTAACGCAATCAAAGATTGCGGTCGGGTACCCCGGAACATTGTTGTGATTTTAACAATAAAAGTAAATGACATCGGCTTATGCCGATGTCATTTGATATAATGATTTGCATAATATAATAGGAGTGGTTAAAATGAAGTATACAGTTTGTACGAGAGAAAGGGATATTATGTCCCTTATGTGGAACGTGTTTGCGTCATTCGGATATAAAGATGCGGTTGTTTCAGCAGGCGAGAGTCTAAGCGGAAGATTTGCGGTGGATGAGGGCTTGAAGGGGAAAGTGGTGATTTCAGGTACTACTTCGGAAAAAGCCATGGCAGAGATTATTTCTGTAGCTATAGAAGCTGCTGTAGCTGCAGATGTACCGGATTTTGAAGCAGAGCTTTCCTGTCCTGACGAAGTTGAGGATCTTATAGAGCTATATAGTCTGGATGAGTATTGCAACGTAAAAAAGGGATGCTTTGAATTTGTGGGTAAAAGCGGAAATGATATAATTTTTAAAGGATTTGCAAACGATAACGAGCTTGTGTGTGAATTCGATTTTGAGGTTATAGCAAATGTGGTTTATGGGAAAGATGATGAAATTTCTGTTCCGGAAACTATCATTTATTCCGAAGTAAATGCTGAGGGGATTGGGTATGAAATCGCCTACACAATGCGTCTTTCCGGATGCCTTGTTACAAATTATATAGCAGACGGAAATATTGAAGAGTGCGAAGAATATGCAAAAAAGTGCGGAGCAGAAAGTATAATACGAGCTTTCCCTGATGGAAAAATTCAGATAAAGGAAATAGCTACAGGAGAAATTACAGAAACTGACTATAACACTTTTGTAGGTTATTACGACGAGGAATCGGAGGAGCACCACCATCATCACAATGACGGATGCGACTGTGGACATTGTCACTGAAAAGGGAATAAATATATGAAAAATGCGCTTATAGACATAGGTTCAAATACAATTCGTCTTGTAGTATACGACGGGTATAATGAGACGGAAAATTATGCAGACTATGCAGGTCTTATTGCTGATGTTTCAGAAGGCGAAATATCACCTGTGGGTATCGGCAAAATTGTAAAATCTCTTACCGATATGAAGAGCAGAGCGATTGAGCTTGGTGCGGAGAATATATATGCATTTGCAACGGCATCCCTTCGTGATATAAACGATAAAGAAAGTCTTATATCTT
Source organism: Clostridia bacterium (assembly GCA_045648165.1). Lineage (GTDB taxonomy): Bacteria > Bacillota > Clostridia > UBA1381 > UBA1381 > RGIG9115. Next base: position 15,317 of record JAZRNL010000009.1, read on the forward strand.
TAATTAAGTCAGCTACCGGAATAGATTTGGAAATAATAACAGGAGAAGAAGAAGCATATTACGATTATCTGGGGCTGAAATGCGTAAACAATCTTACAGACGGAATAGCTTTTGACCTTGGCGGCGGAAGCTGTCAGCTTATGGTTTTCAGAAATGATGAAGTGGAAGGGTCTGTATCATTTCCTTTGGGTGGACTTAAACTTCATACAGATTTTGTAAAAGATAACCTTCCCACAGAGTTTGAAATGGAAAAAATTTCAGAATTTGCCATAAGTAAGGTTAAGACGTTTGATGCTTTCAAAAATTGCGGATTTAATAAACTTTACGCTATGGGGGGATCGGTTTTCGGACTCAACAGCCTTATAAAGGAGTATTTTGGAAGCGACAGTAAACTCACGGCAGAAACTCTCAAAAAGGTATGCAGTCTTTCGGAGCAGCAGATTTTTGCAGTGGCACCGAAACGTCTTAAATCACTGATACCTGCAGCGTTGGTTATGATAATACTCCTTGAAATATCAGGTGCAAATGAGATTACTATAACTCAAGCAGGGGTACGTGACGGAATACTTTTTTCAAAATTTACTGATTTTAAATAAAAAATGCATAAATACTTTTTAAAAACAAATAAAAATTTGGCAGATTTTAAGTTATGCCAAGCCTTGACTTTTCTGCCCGATTATGGTATTATACTAAAATAAAAGCACATCAGTTTTTCTGTCGTGGACAAAAAAGGAGCAAATTTTGTGAACAATGATTTTGTTTTGGTAAATACAAAAATTGCACCTGAAGTGTTTTTAAAGGTGCTTCAGGTTAAAAAAATGCTTTCTGAAGGCAGTGTAAAAAAAACAGGTGAAGCAATAGCTGCGGTTGGTATCAGCAGGAGTGCTTTTTATAAGTACAAGGATTTTGTGTTTGAATACCATAGGGGCGGTATTGAACGTATGTTCACATTGTTTTTTGAGTTATCCGATATTTCCGGAGTTCTTTCGGAAATACTCAGAGTGCTTGCCGACGGTGGGTTTAATGTTATGACTATTAATCAGAATATACCCATAAACGGTTATGCAAATTTGACAATTACAGCCAGATACGGAGGAAAAGATGTTTCCTTTGAGGAACTGACAGGAAAAATAAGACAGCTTGCAGGAGTAAATAAAGTTCAACTCCTGGCGGTACAATAAACTGGGAGGTAAAACTATAATGGCGAATGTTGCTATAATGGGTTTTGGTACAGTTGGAAGCGGAGTTTATGAAATTATAAAAAACGATTCAGGTATTCTCAAAACCAATGCAAACGGCGAAGATATTAAAGTAAAGCATATTCTTGATATAAGAGATTTCTCTGACCACGAGGATGCGGCTCTTTTTACAAAAAAATTCGAAGATATATTAAATGACGATTCTGTTTCTGTTGTTGTTGAGGTAATGGGTGGACTTCATCCGGCGTATGAGTTCACAAAAGAGCTTCTCTTGAGCGGAAAAAGTGTTGTTACTTCAAATAAGGAGCTTGTTGCAACTTACGGAACTGAGCTTCTCAAAATAGCATGCGATAAAAATGAAAACTATCTGTTCGAGGCAAGTGTTGGCGGCGGTATTCCTATTATCCGTCCTATACATCAGTGTCTTACTGCAAATAAGGTCGACAGAATTGCAGGTATTTTAAACGGCACGACAAACTATATATTAAATGAAATGTTCAAGAAAGGCAAGCAGTTTGACGAGGCTCTTGCAGATGCTCAGGCGAAAGGGTATGCCGAGAAAAATCCTGCGGCAGATATTGAAGGGCATGATGCGTGTAGAAAAATTGCTATTTTGTCATCACTCGCTTCAAGACGTGCTGTTGATTATAAAAATATCCCTACAGAGGGTATAGTTGATATCACTTCTGAGGATGTAAAGTATGCTGAATCGGCAAATTCAGTTATAAAGCTTATAGGCTATGCAGAATTTATGGAAAATGGCAGACTTTATTCAAGAGTTTGCCCAATGCTTATAGATAACGATAAACCTTTGTCAGGTGTTCACGATGTGTTTAATGCTATCATGGTAACGGGTAATAATGTTGGCGATGTAATGTTTTACGGAAAGGGAGCAGGTAAGCTTCCTACTGCAAGTGCGGTTGTTGCCGATGTTATAGATGCTGTTAAGCACATAGAACGAAGCAAAAGAATTGCTTGGGCTGATGAAGGCGATGACTTTATGGTTCCTGCTGATGATAAGGCATTTTCTTTCTTCATAAGAACTAAAGACAGTGCAGAAAATGTTAAGTCTGTGTTTGATATAATTAAAACTGTTGATATAGGTCTTAATGGTGAATGTGGTTATATAACAAAACAAATTCCTGAAGGCGAGTTCAGAAACAAGCTCGACAGTATTGCTGATGTGCTGTCTGTTATAAGAGTGATGGAGTAATATGGTAAGAGTTAAAGTTCCGGCAACGAGTGCCAATATGGGCCCCGGGTTTGACAGCTTGGGAGTTGCCCTTGCTATGTACAATACAATAACTGTTTCCGAAACGGAAAACGGATTTACTGTGGTGACAGGTAAGGATAAACGAATTGTTCCCGGAAATGAAAATAATATGATTTACAGGGCGATCAACCGAGTTTTTGATGAGGTTGGATACACGGCCCGCGGGATAAGAATAAGTCAGCAAAGCAGTATACCCGTAACCCGCGGACTTGGAAGCAGCAGTGCCTGTATAATCGGTGGAATGCTCGGTGCAAATGTTATTGCCGGCAGACCTCTTACTTATGATAAAATCCTGAATCTTGCAGCTGAGATGGAAGGGCATCCTGATAATGTAACTCCGGCACTGTACGGTGGTTTTTGCAGCTCAGTGTTTGAAAACGGAACAGTTTATAAGGTTAGTATGAAAATTACAACACCTATAAAGTTTGCAGTGATGTTTCCGGATTATCCAATGGCTACAAGAGAGTCGAGAAAAGTAGTTCCCGACAGTTTTTCGAAAGAGGATGCAATTTATAATATTTCCCATACCGCTTTACTTGTTTCGGCTTTAGCGGAAGGGAAGCTCGAGCTTCTCAAAACTGCATGCAATGACCGTATGCATCAGCAGTACAGGAAAGAATATATTGCCGGGATTGACGGAGTGTTTGAAAATGCCGAAAGATTGGGCGCTTATGGTACCTACCTCAGCGGTTCCGGACCTGCAGTTGTCTCTTTGGTAGAAGGCAAGGGTTCAGCATTTGCTGATGGTATGAATAAATTTTTTGAAAATAATCTTGAAGGCTGGAGATGCCGGCTGCTTACGATTGATAACGTAGGTGCGGTGGTATGCGAAAGACCTGACAGATAATTTATTGGAGGTTTTAATATGGGATTAATAGTACAAAAGTACGGTGGTTCAAGTGTCAGAGATGCTGAACGTGTTATGAACGTTGCAAGACGTGTAACTGAAACGTACGAAAAAGGTAACAATGTTGTTGTAGTTGTGTCTGCTCAGGGTGATACAACTGATGATTTAATAGAAAAGGCTATGGAAATCAATTCATCTCCTTCAAAAAGAGAGATGGATATGCTTCTTTCTTCAGGAGAGCAGATTTCTGTTTCCCTTCTTGCTATGGCAATTGAAAAGCTTGGTTATCCTGTAGTTTCTATGACAGGTTGGCAGGCAGGTTTTAAAACAGATGCAAATTACGGCGCTGCCCGTATTCACGAAATTAAAACAGAGCGTCTTGTGAATGAACTTGATAAGCGCAGGATTGTAATCGTGGCAGGATTTCAGGGAGTTAATAAATACGACGATATAGTAACCTTGGGCAGAGGCGGATCCGATACTTCAGCGGTCGCACTGGCAGCAGTTCTCGGAGCGGATGTTTGTGAGATTTATACAGACGTTGATGGTGTATTTACCGCTGACCCGAGATTTGTAAAATCAGCATTTAAGCTGGACGAAATTTCATATGACGAAATGCTGGAGCTTGCTTCATTGGGAGCAAACGTACTCCATAACCGAAGTGTTGAGCTTGCTAAAAAGTATAATGTAAAGCTCGCAGTTAAATCAAGTCTTAACAATAATGAAGGAACATATGTCAGGGAGGTAGAACAAGTGGAAAAGATGATCGTTAGAGGTGTAACAAGAGATAATGACTGTGCGAGAATAGCACTTTGCGGAGTAGAGGATACTCCCGGTAAGGCTTTTCAGATTTTCTCACTTCTTTCAAAGAATGGTATAGGTGTAGACCTTATTATCCAGTCAATCGGTAACGGGATTGCAAAGGATATCAGCTTTACAACAACAGAAGGAGATCTTGATAAAACACTTAAGGTTCTTGATGAAAATGCTTCTGTTATTAAAGCACAGGAAGTTAAATGGACAAAAGATGTGTCTAAGGTTTCAATCGTAGGTGCAGGTATGGTTAATAATGTAGGTGTGGCTACAAAGATGTTTGAGGCTCTTTACAATGCTCATATCAACATAAATATGATTGCAACTTCTGAAATTAAAATTTCAGTTCTTGTTGACCAGAAAGATGCTGAAAGAGCAGTTGTAGCTATTCATGATAAATTTCTTGGTTAATTGACAGTCACCGGAAGGAGCTTTTGCTTTGAGTGATAAAATAATCGGAAGAAATCCTGTACTTGAAGCTATAAAAGTCGGGCGGGATATTGATAAAATTTTTGTAAAAAAAGGTAAGCCTGAAGGCAGTCTTGTGCCGCTTCTTAAAAAAGCGCGGGCTGCGGGAATTGTTATTTCTGAATGTGACAAATCAAAGCTTGATGACCTTGCAAATGGTGAGAATCACCAGGGAATTGTTGCATTTGTGTCAGAAACGCAATATAAAACATTAGATGATATTATTGCCTGCGCTGAGGAGCGAGGAGAATCCCCGGTTGTTGTAATTTGCGACCGTATAACTGATCCTCACAACCTTGGTGCAATTATCAGAACTGCTGAATGTGCAGGTGTTCATGGGGTAATTATACCAAAACATTCAGGCGCACCGGTAAATGATGTTGTGGCAAAAACCTCTGCAGGTGCAGTTGAACATATGAACATATGCCGTGTTACAAATCTTGCACGTACAATTGATGAACTAAAAGACAGAGGCTTCTGGATAACAGGTGCCCATATGGATGGCAAACCGATGTACGAAATAGATTTTGGCGGAAGTGTGGGAATTGTTGTTGGAAGTGAAGGTGAAGGAATAAGCCGTCTTGTTAAGGATAAGTGTGATTTTCTTGCATCTATCCCTATGCATGGTAAGGTTACATCACTGAATGCTTCTGTAGCGGCAGGTATCCTGATGTATGAAGCATTGCGCCAGAGAACAAAATAAAAATTAAAACAGGCGTGTTATGTTTTAGGCATAGTACGCCTGTGTTATAAGAAACGGAGATAGAAGTATGAAAGCAGTTATAACGGTTATTGGTAAAGACAGAGTTGGAATAATTGCAACTGTAAGCTCATATCTTGCTGAAAAATCAGTAAATATTCTTGATATTTCACAAACAATTATGCAGGATATGTTTTGTATGATAATGCTTGTTAAGCTTGAGAATGAAAATGTTTCTGAAGTGTCAACCGGGCTTGAAGAAACAGGTAAGAAGCTCGGTCTTTCGATCCATCTTCAAAGGGAAGAGCTTTTTGAATCAATGCACAGAATATAACCGGGAGATGAAAACAGATGATTAATCCTTTTGAAATAATGCAGACAGTCAATATGATTGACCGCGAAAATCTTGATGTCAGAACTATTACAATGGGTATTTCGCTGAGGAGTTGTGCAGATCCTGACATTAAGCGCATGTGTAAAAAAATCTATGAAAAAATAACAACATACGCAAAAGACCTTGTAAAAACAGGGGAAGATATTGAAGCTCAGTTTGGTATTCCTATTATAAATAAACGGATAAGTGTAACACCTATTTCGCATCTTGTTGAGGCCCTCGAAAATCCCACTGTAGCAGATTGTGTTGAAATCGCAAAAACTCTTGATAAAGCAGCTAAGGCTACAGGTGTAAATTTTATCGGTGGTTATAGTGCTCTTGTTCATAAAGGCTACACAAATGCGGAAAAAGTTTTTGTCGAATCCATCCCAGAAGCCCTTGCGTCAACTGATATTGTTTGCTCGAGTGTTAATATTGGCTCTACAAAAGCGGGAATTAATATGGACGCCGTACGAGATATGGGGATAATAATAAAAAAAGCAGCGGAGCTTACCAAGGATACTCAGGGGTTTGCCTGTGCAAAGCTTGTTGTGTTTGCTAATGCAGTTGAGGATAATCCCTTTATGGCAGGTGCTTTCCATGGCGAAGGTGAAGGCGAATGTGTAATTAATGTAGGTGTAAGCGGCCCTGGTGTTGTTAAGTGTGCCCTTGAAAAAGTAGCAGGCGAAGATTTTGGAGTAATTGCCGAAACTATAAAAAAGACTGCTTTTAAAATAACCAGAATGGGTCAGTTAGTGGCAATGGAAGCTTCCAAACGGCTTAATGTCCCATTTGGTATAGTAGACCTTTCCCTTGCACCCACTCCTGCTGTGGGAGACAGTGTTGCATATATCCTGGAAGAGATGGGTCTCGAGCAGTGCGGAGCTCATGGTACTACTGCTGCCCTTGCACTTCTTAACGATGCAGTAAAAAAAGGCGGTGTTATGGCTTCCAGCTACGTCGGCGGTCTTTCGGGAGCTTTCATACCTGTAAGTGAGGACGCAGGAATGATAGCTGCGGCAAAATCCGGGGCACTTTCTTTAGAAAAATTGGAGGCTATGACTTGTGTTTGCTCTGTAGGCCTTGATATGATTGTTATTCCGGGAGATACACCGGCATCAACAATTTCTGCTATAATTGCAGATGAAGCTGCAATTGGAATGGTTAATACGAAAACCACAGCGGTGAGAATAATTCCCGCCCCCGGTGCTGAGATAGGCGATACTGTTGAATTTGGCGGACTTTTAGGTTCAGGACCTGTTATGAAGGTAAGTAAACTAAACAGTTCTGAATTTATTTCCAGAGGCGGAAGAATTCCGGCGCCTATTCATAGCCTAAAAAACTGATATATTTCAAAAACCGTGAATTTATTACGGTTTTTGTTTTTTTTATGGTGGCAAAAGAGATGTTTTGTATTGACAAAAGTTTGTATTTTTGGTAATATTAATATGGCATTTTTTGCAAAAAAGGAGTGTTTTTGTGAATAAGAAATCAGCAGATAAAACTATGCTTTTCCTTACAGGTTTAAAATCTCGTATGGAGGATAACAGTGATTTTTTTGAAAAAATCCGCATAACTCTTCTTTCAGGTGCAAGAGAATATTTTGCAGAATACACCCGGAAAAATGGAGAATTATATTTTGATTATCTTGGGAATAAAGTCTGCGTATCTGATTTTTCTGATGTACGGTCGCTTCTTTTGGAGTACGACAGTGCCGTTGTTAAATATCTTGAACGTGGTACAGAAATTATAATCGAGGCAGATGACAGGAATGTTAAAATGCGAAACCGCGAACGCACACCTGATAAGGTTAAGCTTTCAACCGTAAACACAGGACGGCAGTATCTCGTAAACCCTGCACGCGCCTCAAAACTTTTGAGAGAACTTGGCGTACTTTCAGAAAATGGTAAAATTAAAAATGATAAGGTGCGCAAATATAACCAGACGGATTATTTTCTTGAGCTTATGAACGGTGTTCTTGCAGATATTCCTCAAAGTGAGGAACTGGTTATTCTTGATTGCGCATGCGGTAAAAGCTATCTTTCGTTTGTAATGAATTATTATTTTACCGAGGTTTTGAGAAGAAGATGTAGATTTATAGGTGTTGACTTTTCAGAAACTGTAATCGAAGCGTCTAAAAAAACAGCAGAAAACTTAGGCTATAAGAATATGACGTTTGTACAAAGCGATCTTGGCGAGTATACACCTGATGTATCACCTGATTTAGTGGTTTCCCTCCATGCTTGCGATACTTTAACAGATATGGCACTGGCTCTTGGAATAAGGGCCAAGGCTAAGGCTATAATGAGCGTTCCTTGTTGTCATAAGGATATACTTAAGCAATATTCCTATGAGCCATTTTCTATGGTTACAAAGCATGGTATATTAAAGGCAAGGCTTGCAGACACACTCACTGATGCTCTCAGGGCATCCTATCTTGAAGCTTCCGGATATAGTGTTTCAATGATAGAGTATATTTCACCACTTGAAACACCAAAAAATATTATGATACGTGCAGTCAGAACAGGTAAAATGTCACAGACTGCAAAAAAAGATTACGAAAGCTTAAAATCACTGATTAATGTGTCACCTGCAATAGAAAAGTTTGTTTGAAAGAGGATATATATGGATTTAAATGAGAAAACTGTGAAAAGTGAGCACATTTACCCGGGTAAAGTAGTAGACCTGTGGGTTGATACTGTTATCCTGCCTGACGGAAAAGAGGCAACGCGTGAGGTTATCAATCATCCGGGGGGAGTGTGTGTTCTTGCTGTTGATGAAAATAGCAACGTTCTTACAGTTCGTCAGTACAGAAAGGCGATTGACGGTGTAATGGTTGAAATTCCGGCAGGTAAGCTTGAATATGGCGAAAATGTAGAAGAAGCAGCTATAAGAGAGCTTCGTGAGGAAACGGGTATGATAGCGGGAAGTATGGTTTATCTTGGGTATTTTCACCCAACGCCTGCTTATTGCAGAGAAAAAATTCATATGTACTTTGCTGAAAATTTGAAAGAAACAAAAACTGACCTTGATGATGATGAGTTTGTTGAGGCTTCCAGAATACCTTTTGCGGAACTTTATAAAAGGGTACTGAATAATGAAATAACTGACGGTAAAACTCTTCTTGCAGTTTTAAAAGCAAAGGAACTGGGTTTAGTAAAATAAAATAAATGGAGAAAACAAATGGAAAAAAATAAATTATCAGTAACAATTAATGGAAGAATGTATACGCTTGTTTCTGAGGAGTCAAGAGAATATATGCAGGAGTTATCAGATTATGTGAATTCTTCTGTTACGAAGGTTATAAATAATAATCCTGCTCTTATGGGAGAAAGACCTATTGTGCTTGCTGCTCTTAATATTTGCGATGAGCTTTTCAAAGCAGAGCTTGGAGGCAAAATAATGAGGGAAAAGGCGCAGAGAAATTTTGATGAAATAGTTGCAGAGAATAAGCGTCTAAGAGAAATTCTAAACAATTCCGAATACGAAATTGATATCGCAACTCTGCAGAGTCAGCTTGAAGAAGCAAAACGAGAAATATCAATGCTAAAAATGCAGCTTGAAAACTAAGGAGGTGTCGGCTTTGGAACTACTGTCGCCTGCTGGTTCATATGAGTCGTTGATTGCGGCAGTTCAGAGCGGAGCTGACGCCGTATATCTTGGCGGTACAAAATTCGGAGCACGTCAGAGTGCGGCGAATTTTGATATACCAGAAATGAAAAAGTGGATTGACTATTGCCATCTTTATGGAGTGAAGGTGTATGTAACGGTTAACACACTTATTAAAAACTCCGAAATTTCTGAGCTTGAAGCATATATAAAAGACCTGAACAATATACACGCCGACGGGGTAATTGTTCAGGATTTTGGTGCTCTTACTATTATCAGGAGTGTAGCTCCCGGTCTTCAAGTGCATGGGAGTACGCAGATGACCGCAACTTCACTTGAAGATGTCAAATTTCTTGAAAATCTTGGGTTTACAAGGGTTGTGCTCGCGCGTGAATTATCTGCAGAACAAATACGTTATATAGCATCAAATACTGACTGCGAAATAGAGGTTTTTGTTCACGGAGCTCTTTGTATGTCTTATTCCGGGCAATGTCTTATGAGCAGTATACTTGGCGGAAGGAGCGGAAATCGCGGCAGATGTGCTCAGCCTTGCAGATTGCCATATACTTTGGTAGGCAGTGAAAAGACAGTAAATGGATTTTTATTAAGCCCCCGTGATTTATGCCTTGTAAATAAATTAAAGGTACTTAAAAATGCAGGTGTCACCTCTCTTAAAATAGAAGGCAGGCTCAAAAGAGCAGGTTATGTATCAACCGTTGTGGGTATATATAGAAAATGTATTGACGCAGATATAAAATCAGACGATGACGATATGAAAGCTCTCTCAAACGCCTTTGGCCGTGGGTTTACAACCGGTTTTTTTGGCGGTGATGAGGGAAAGACAATGATGAATTTGGAAAATTCATCAAATACTGCAGAAAATATATTTACAGGCGAAGCCATTGACCGCTGTCGTGAGGATGCTAATTTCAGAAAAATTGATGTTACCGTAGAGGCGGAGGCTCGTGTTGGGAAGCCCCTTATTGCTACTATGACAGACAAAGACGGAAATTCTGTGATTTGCAAAAGTGAGGCTTTGTGCGAAATTGCGGAGAAAACACCAACATCACCTGAGAGAATACGTGAATGTTTGCTTAAGTTCGGAGGAAGTCCTTATAACTGCAAATCCATAGAAGTCGTGTCAGATGAAGGTATAATACTTCCGATTTCTGCCATTAATGCAACAAGGAGAGCATTGGTTGAGGAAATGAATGAAAAACGGATTTTCAGAGAAACGTCTGAAACCTATTCATTTACTGAAAATGAAATTGAAAGAAAAATTAAAAAAACTGAAATATATTGTGAAGTTACAACACCTGAACAGTATCGTGCAGCTAAGCGGGCAGGCATAAAGAACATTATTGCACCTCCGGGAATAGGTTCTCCCATAACCAAATCACCGCTTGTGTCGTCTGCAGGTATAGCGAAAGGTGACAGAGTTTATGCATCTACTTTGGGTGCAATTGATAATTCGGGTGCTTTTGAGATTATCGGCGGACACAGGCTTAACATAACAAATTCATATAGTGCTGACTTTTACAGCGGATATATGAGCGAAGCTGTTCTTTCTCCTGAATTATCACTGAAAGAGGTCATTTCCGTCACTTCAGCAACCAACCTCAATTGCGGTGTGATTGCCTATGGCAGGCTTGACCTTATGCTTTGCGGAAACTGCCCCGTAAAGGCGGCGGGAGTGTGCCGCAGGGGAAAGACAACATATTTTCTGAAAGACAGAAAAGGCGAAAAGTTTCCTATTTTGTGTTCTGATAACTGCACTGCTCGTATACTTAATTCCAAGCCTTTGTATATGGCAGATAAATGGCAGGATATTGAAAATTCCGGTGTAGGATTTGCACTGCTTGTATTTACTACCGAAACAGAAAATGAAACTGAAGAAATAATAAATAAATATATTCGTGCTTCACAAGGTTTTTCTGCCCGCAGTATGCCAGAAAATACCTTTACACGGGGCCATTTTTACCGTGGCATAATGTAAAAAAATACGGAGGTTCATAATGAAAAAAATAATTCTCGCTTCAGGCTCTCCAAGGCGTTCTGAGATGCTTCGTAACATTGATATAGATTTTACTGTTATAAAGTCCGATGCAGATGAAAGTGATGTAAATCCTGATGGAATACCTGTTAGTATGTATGTCCAGGAATTAGCACTTTTAAAAGCTACTGAGGTTTATGGCAGAGTTGCGGCAGAAAATGCGCTAATAATCGGTGCCGATACAGTGGTTTCCATAGATGGAGAAATCCTTGGAAAACCGGCTGATGAAGCTGATGCGTTCAGAATGCTTAAATCATTATCCGGAAGAACACATCAGGTTTATACAGGTATTTGTGTTATTCGCTCTGATGATGGCTATTCTGTATGCGAAAGTGAATGCACAGATGTAACCTTTGGCGAATTGTCAGATGATGAAATTTATGAGTATATACATACGAATGAACCATTTGACAAAGCAGGTGGGTACGGAATTCAAGGTAAGGGCTCACTCTTGATCAGGAAAATTTCCGGAGATTATTTTAATGTTGTTGGATTACCGGTGCGAAAATTGGTTAAACTAATGAAAGAAGAATTCAATTTTTAAATCGGAAAGGGAAATAATATGGGAATTTTCACAAGGAGTCTTGGAGTTGATCCCGGCAGTGCTTTTATTCGTGTTTGCAGAAACGGTGAAAAAGATGTTTTTTCTGAGCCGTCATTGGCGGCGGTTGATTTTGAAACAGGAAAAGTTGTAGCACTCGGAAAAGAAGCTGAAAAGATGCTTTCGGATACTCCGGAAGGGATTGCTCCGGTACGTCCTGTGAGGGGCGGAGCTTTGGCGGAGTATGGTGTAGCTTGTGAAATTCTAAAAAAATGTATTTCCTGTGCTTCTTGTAAAGCAAAGATAAAATATGCAATTACCGTTCCGGTTTCAGGTGATGCCACTGATGTGGAAATACGGGCATTGAGGTCTGCTTTATCGGTATCCGGTGCTAAAAGTGTACATTTAATTGAAACTCCCATAGCAGCGGCTCTCGGTGCCGGGATTGATGTGAACTCAACTGATGGAAGAATGATTATAGACGTCGGAGCTGGAAGAGTAGAGATAGCAGTTGTTTGTATGGGTGAGATTGTTTGCGGAAAAACTTTACGGATTGCCGGGAATGATTTTGACAACGATATTAAAATTTTTGTAAAAAAACATTACGGTATTAATATTGGAGAAAAAACAGCAGAAGATGTTAAAATCAGCATCGGTAGTGTTTGTGAAGAAAAAGATATTGAAAAATATACTGTAAGCGGCAGAGAATCAGGCACAGGGCTTCCGGGGTGTGCAGAGATTAATTCTGCAGAGGTGGGGGGTGCCTTATGCAGAAATGTAAAAAATATAATCGAAGCAATTCGGTTTGTTTTAGAAAAAACTCCATTGGAGCTTGTTACAGACATATCGCGAAACGGAATTGTTCTCACGGGCGGTGGAGCTAAACTGAGAGGGTTGTGTGAACTTATAAGCTGTGAAACCGGCATTATGGCAACACTGGCAGAAAATAGTGAAACGGCGGTTGTTAGGGGTTGTGCAATTGCATTTTCAGAAAAATAACCGAAAGTTATTTCACAGAAATAAATTTTTTTTAATAATCTCGGCAATATCGGTAATATTTTTGACCTTACATTTATTTTCCGGTTTTATCATTTCGCACACGCGAAATGTGTTTACTCCTGTATTTTCCAGAAGTGCAGTGATTTTAAATAATCTTGCTGATTTAAAAGACTATTTTAAAACAATAGATTATTATAAAAATGAGAAATCTCGTTTGGAAACCAGGATTTTTCACCTTGAAAGTTCCGTGATAGAGGCTTCAGGATATGAAGATAAGATATCCCGTCTTGAGGCCCTTCTTGAACTTAAAACGGAAATTCAGAACATGGGTAAGCCTTCTGTATGTTCAAACGTTGTTGGCAGAAGTGGAGCAAACATCATCATAAACAAGGGGTCGGATGCGGGGATTTCGTTGAACGATGCCGTGGTTTCGCATAAAGGGATTGTAGGGCGAGTGAGTGATGTTTCCTATAATTACAGCGTTATTCAAACCGTGGCAGATGAAAATTTTACGGTTTTTGCCCGTAATCTCCGAAGTGGCGATCTATGCTCACTTAAGGGAAGCTCTGAAAGATTAATACTTTCTGACGCAGATTTAGTTGTTCGCGAAGGAGATATTTTCGAAACTTCAGGGGGTTATGACTATTTCCCCGGCGGAGTATCAATAGGGAAATTAACCGGAGTTTTTGAAAAAAACGGAGTATTATTTTCCGAAGTTATTCCTTTTGTGAATATATCTGAACTAAAAGAGGTTCTTGTGATTTTTAATGAATAGGGTTCTGAATTTTATTGGGATTGTTTTATTATTCTTAGTATCAGCATCAGTTTTCGTAAATATAAATCCATCGGTTTTCGGTTGTCCGATTGAGGTTTTAATAATTCTTTCCGGGACTTGTGGATTACTTGTAAATTCATTTTCCGGTTTAATTGTATTACCTGCTTTTTCCAGTATAATAATGACTGCATTTGGTGAAGGGGTACTTATATATAACTTGGCACTTTGTGTTTCCTTTGCTTTGCTGATTTATTATTTTAAAAACAGGAAAAGTTTTTACACATTTATTTCTGCGATGCTCATTTTTGTACTGAGGCAGGCGAATAAGGGAGGGTTTGGGGTTTTATTCACAGTGATTAATACTATGATTTTTTGCATTATATATTCTTTTTTTGCTTTTGTTGCCAAAAGAAGAGTTAAAGATATTTTCTGAAAAGAGGTTCAGCTTGTATTGATTAATAAAAAATCAAGATTTGTTTATGTGGTTTTTATATATGGTCTTGCGTTTTTATGTCTTATACTAAGATTAGCGTATCTTCAATGCCTAACAGGGCAAAACTACAGAAAAAAACTTGAAAACAGAGCGTCACAAGGGGAATTTATAAAGGCACCCAGAGGTAGTATTATTGACCGATACGGACGTGTTCTTGTAAAGGATGAACCATGTGAGAACAACTCATTTGAACGAACCTATTATAATGGTTCCGTGGCATCGCACATAATCGGAACCACAGGAAAAATCAATGAAGCTGAATATGAACAATTGAAATCTGATAATTATCGGATAAATGATACACTTGGAAAGCAGGGAGTTGAACGTCTTGCAGAAAAATATTTGCGTGGCACAGATGGAAATTATGAGATGGAGCCTTTGCCAGGTCATAATGTGATACTTACACTTGATATTGAAATGCAGGAAGTTCTTGAAAAATCACTGGAAAGAACAATCAAATTTATAAGTAAAAATGGTAGCTTTAAAAACGGAGAAGATGCTGATTCTGGTGCCGCGGTTGTGATTGATGTTCGCTCCGGAGAAGTGCTGGCATGTGCTTCATATCCTACCTATGATATATCTTCTTTTAATGAAAATTATACAAATCTCATATCTGACAAAGCGCTACCTCTTTGGAATAGGGCAGTTAGCGGTACCTACACACCAGGCTCTACTTTTAAACCTTTGGTTGCAATTGCGGCATTGGGGGAAGCAAAGATATCTGTTGATGAAACAATTGAAGATTTGGGGATTTATTCCGAGTATAATGATTATCGTCCCCGTTGCTGGATATGGTCAGAACAAAGAAAAACCCATGGTTGTATTAATGTAACAGAGGCTATTGAAAATTCCTGTAATTATTTCTTTTATGAAGCTGGGATAAGAACCGGGATAAATAATATAAGCAGTTATGCTGAGAAATTTGGTTTAGGTAAACTTACAGGGACAGGACTTATTGAGGAGACTTGTGGTATAGTGGCAAATCCCGATAATAAAAAGGAAATAATCAGAGAAGCTGACAGTCAAGGGTGGTACAGTGCAGATACGCTTCAGGCGTCTATCGGGCAATCTGTTAATTCTTTTACTCCTCTTCAACTTGCAAACTATATTGCAACTATCGCAAACGGCGGTACAAGATATAAGCTTAGTCTTATAAAAAGTATACATTCATCGTTTGATGGAAATACGATTAAAGAGTGCTATCCTGAAATAATGGAGCAAATAGATATTGATGAACTCTCTCTGAAAGCGGTGTTGCAGGGGATGAAAAATGTTGCGGAGGAAGGTTCTGCAAAGGGGATATTTTCAGGTTATCCCATTGCTATTGGAGGAAAAACGGGGACGGCGCAGGTGGGTTCTAAGGTTTCAAATAATGCGCTTTTTACTGCGTTTGCTCCTTTTGATGAGCCCGAGATTGCAGTTTGTGTCGTGATTGAACACGGTGTAAGAGGCGTTAATGCTGCATATGTGGCAAAGGATTTGTTTGATTATTATTTTGGTTTTGACGATGAAGCGGTATCCGCTTTTAAGGTTAATGCAGACTTTTGAAAAATAAAGGAGTGGTAAATATGGCAAATAAAGAATATGTAATCCTCAAAGGCTTTGCCGGTGGGGTTAATATGATATTTGACCCTGACGCCGATATAAATGAAATAATCGGTGCAATGCGTGAAAAAATCAAAGGTGCAGGCGGTTTTTTTAAAGGTGAATGTGATATCCGCATAAGCGGACGGAATTTGTCAAAGTCGGACGAGCTTCGCATAAGCTCGGTTATGAATACTGTTTTCCCCGAGGCAAATATTGTGTTCATACCACCTGAAAATAAACAGGAAAAACCGGAGCCTGAAATTGTGGCAAAAAATCATACTCATATGGGTGCTTGGTTTATGGAAGAGCTGGAAAAGACGGCAAAGCAGTCAAGAGCTATGCTCAAAGCCGATAAGCAGGGTATTCTGAAACCCCATAAGATTGATGTGAGACTGTACACTGGGAACATAAATGAGGGTAATGTGCTTAAAACACCCGGTGATTTGCTTGTGGTAGGTAATGTATCACGGGGCGCTGTTGTTTCTGCAGAGGGCAGTGTATACATAATGGGTAAGCTTTCGGGACGTGCGGAAGCAGGCACCGACGGAGATAGAGATTGCAGGATATATGCAACTGATTTTGGTCCACAATCTGTTGAGATAGCTCGTGTTAATATGGAATTTGATAAAATTGCACAAGAAAATTTACCCAAAATGGCATATTTGATGAATTGTACAGTTATGGTGGAGAAAATTTTGTAAAAAATATAGACAAATAATATTTTTTATGGTATAATGCTTCAGGTGGAAGAATCTAAAGAGCATCGGAGGTTAATTATGGGAGAGGTTATTGCAATATCTTCCGGAAAAGGCGGAGTGGGTAAAACTGCACTTGCGGCGGGTCTCGGAGAGGCGCTTGCCAAAAAAGGCAGCAAAGTTTTGCTTATCGACACGGATTTCGGATTGAGAAATCTCGACCTGGCACTTGGTGTGCAGGATGAGGTTGCATATGATATTCTCGACTGCGTTGACGGACGTGTCAGTGCGGAGGATGCAATGATACATATTCCGGGTATAGAAGGTCTTATGTTTCTTCCGGCGTCTCAGAGCAGAGGCGGAAAGTATATAAATAATGAACGCTTTACAGAGTTTTGCATCGGATTAAAAGAAGATTTTGACTATGTTATTGTTGACTGTCCTGCTGGTCTTGAACTTAGCGTGCCACTTAGTATATGCGATAGGTCAATTGTGGTTGTTCAGCCGTACATAGCATCAATCAGAGATGCTGACAGATGTGTGGATTTGTTTGAAAAGCATAATATAGACGATATAACTCTCGTTGTAAACGGAGTAGACCCTGTTCTTATCAGTAAAGGAATTATGTGGAACCTTGATGATATTGTCGACCTGCTTGGCATTCCTCTTCTTGGAATAGTACCTTACGATTCGGCATTAATCAGTCAGAGCACTGCCGATAGAAGTACTGTTGCTTTTGCTGCGTTTGAAAATATCGCATCACGTATATCAGGTGAGGATGTTCCTATAATAAAGCTTGACAAAAAGAAATCAGGATTTATTTACCGCAAAAAGCGTATTTTAAAAAAATATTAAGTAATTGGGGGTTTGTAACTGTGAATATTGCATTGATAGCACATGACAAGAAAAAAGAGCTGATGGTTCAGTTTTGTATTGCCTATAAGAGTATCTTGGATAAGCACGTTTTATTTGCAACAGGGACAACAGGTAAACTGATCAACGAAGGCACCGGACTAAATGTTTACAGGTTTTTGTCAGGTCCTCAAGGCGGCGACCAGCAAATTGGCGCGCGTATAGCATATAACGAAATAGACCTTGTGCTTTTCTTTCGTGATCCTTTAAGCGGTGAAGGCTATGAGCCTGATGTCTTTTCGCTTCTCAGACTCTGTGATATGCACAATATTCCTATTGCGACTAATGTTGCAACTGCGGAAGTGCTTATACATGGTCTTGACAGAGGAGACCTTGATTGGAGAGACATTGTTAATCCGAAAAAATAAAAAATTCAATCAAAACTAAAGGGATGGGTAAAAATATGCGATTTTTTTGCATATTTCTACACATTCTCTTTTTGTGCATAGAAAGGAAGTATTTAAAATGAGTGAATGTAGTCATAATTGTGAAACTTGTGGAAAGAGCTGCTCTGATCGCACGGCAGAAAGTCTTCTTGCTCCTCAGAATGCTTTTTCACAGGTAAAAAAGGTTATCGGAGTTGTTAGCGGCAAAGGCGGAGTTGGTAAATCTTTGGTAAGTGGTTTGCTTGCAACTGCATGTAATAAAAAAGGTCTCAGAACTGCAGTTCTTGATGCTGATATAACAGGTCCATCTATTCCTAAAATGTTCGGCATTAACGAGCAGGCAAAGGGGAATGACAATGGAATATTCCCTGTTAAAACAAAAGAGGGAATAAGCCTCATGTCTATAAACCTCCTTCTTGAAAACCAAACTGACCCCGTTATCTGGAGAGGACCGGTAATTGGTGGAACTGTTAAGCAATTCTGGACGGATGTTATATGGGGAGAGATTGATGTTATGTTTATTGATATGCCTCCCGGTACAGGAGATGTGCCTCTTACTGTTTTCCAGTCAATACCCGTGGATGCAATTGTTGTTGTAACATCGCCCCAGGAGCTTGTTTCAATGATTGTTGAAAAGGCCGTTAAAATGGCTAAGATGATGAACATCGGAGTTCTTGGGCTGGTTGAAAATATGAGCTATGTGCTTTGTCCTGATTGCGGAAAGAAAATAGAGGTGTTCGGTTCAAGTAAGGCGGATGAAACTGCAAAGGAAAATGATATACAAATTGTTGCAAAAATGCCATTTATGCCTGAGATTGCGGCACTGTGCGATGCAGGTCAGGTAGAGGATAGCAATGTTGACGCACTTGATGAAATAGTAAACAAGATAATTGGATTGGAATAATGAATATGAATAAATCAGAAAAAGCAAAAGAACTTTTTAAACAGGGTTATAACTGTGCGCAGGCAGTGGTGGGCGCATATGCTGAAGAGCTTGGTCTTGATATGGAAACTGCAATGAAGCTTGCATCTTCATTTGGCGGTGGTATGGGCAGGCTCCGCGAGGTCTGTGGAGCCGTAAGCGGAATGTTTATGGTTGCAGGAATGAAGTATGGTTATAGCTCGCCCGAAGCCAGTCTCGAAAAAACTGAGCTTTATAAAAAAATACAAGAGCTTGCTGGTGAGTTTTCCGAAAATAACAGCTCAATTGTGTGCCGTGACTTGTTAGGCCTTCAGTCAGGAAAGGATACGTATGTGCCTGAAGAGAGAACAGATAGATACTACAAAGCACGACCTTGTGTTGAACTTGTAGGAGATGCGGCAGCGATAATAGAAGAGTATATATCTAAGCATAATTAATGCACATTTATCAGCACTCTATAATTCATAGTTATAGGTGCTGGTTTTTTGTACAATCAGCGAAAATTATATTCCGTAATTTCATTTGTTATGACGATTGATATGTTAACTGATGTCTGATATAATTATATAAACTTATCTTCCGGTGGGCGTATGTAATGAATAAAGAAAACATAGAAAAGTATATAAAGAATCATCTTACTGATGCTACTTTGGACGGACTTGCAGATGAAATAGGATGTTCAAGGTTTTATATTGAACCATGGGTGCGGTCTGTGATGAACATTTCTTTTTCGCAGTTGATTAAGAAAAGGAGATGTGAATTTGCTGCAAAATTTTTAATTGAAACAGATTTATCGGTTCGGAAAATTATTGACTTACGGGAGACAAAAACGACAGCTTCTTCAAAAAAAATATTTAAAGAAGAATACAGTAGTGTGCCGTTTGAATTCAGAAAAGGAAAAGATAAACTTTAAACCTCTGTAAAATAACTAAAAACTATACAAAAATCTTGATTTTTTTCATCCAAAAAAATACTATTAATACAGTTGACATTTTTTTAAAAATGGGTTATAATATTGTGAGATAAAGTGTGAATTTAATTGTATCAGTATTTTGAAAGGAGATACAGAGGCTATGAAGTATCATCAGGCAATCATATCAGGGCTCAATGTTGCGGCTACAGATATAACTGTTGCCGATTGTTCTGTTTCTCATTCGCAAAATATCACATATTTTTCCGGCTTGTGCAATGATTGAGTAATTATTTGCAGGAGCCGTTTTTTTTGAAACAAACCAAATATAAACTTTAGGAGGAATTATTATGGCTAAAAGAACAGATCTTAAAAAGATACTCATTATCGGTTCAGGTCCGATTGTTATAGGTCAGGCAGCTGAATTTGACTATGCAGGAACTCAGGCTTGCCTTGCACTTAAAGAGGAGGGTTATGAGGTTGTTCTCTGTAATTCAAACCCGGCTACTATTATGACGGATACAACTATTGCCGACAAGGTATATATGGAGCCTCTTACACTTGAATATATAGCGAAAATTCTCCGCTATGAGCGCCCTGATGCAATTGTTCCCGGTATCGGCGGACAAACAGGACTCAATCTTGCAATGCAGCTTGAAAAAAAGGGTGTTTTGAAAGAATGCGGAGTTGAACTCCTCGGTACAAGCAGTGCAAGTATTGAAAGAGCGGAAGACAGAGAGCTTTTTAAAGAACTTTGCGAATCTATCGGCGAGCCTGTTATCCCTTCCAAAATAACATATTCTCTTGAAGAGGCCAAAAAGGCGGCAGAGGAAATAGGATACCCGGTTGTTCTCCGTCCGGCATTTACACTTGGTGGTACAGGCGGTGGATTTGCCTACAACGAAGAAGAACTTATTGAAGTTGGTCTTAATGCATTTAAGCTTTCACCTGTTCATCAGGTTTTAATTGAAAAGAGTGTTAAGGGTTATAAAGAAATCGAGTTCGAGGTTATGCGTGACTCTAATGACCATGCAATAACCATCTGCGGTATGGAAAATATTGATCCAGTTGGTGTTCATACAGGTGATTCTCTTGTTGTTGCTCCTATTATGACACTTAATGATCATGACCTTAAAATGCTTAATGATAGCGCAATAAAGCTTATTCGTGAGCTTAAGATTGAGGGCGGATGTAATGTACAGTTTGCTCTTAATCCAAATTCCAGCGAGTATTATCTCATCGAAGTAAACCCCAGAGTTTCACGTTCATCTGCACTTGCTTCAAAGGCAAGCGGATACCCTATCGCCAGAGTTACTGCAAAAATCGCAGTTGGAATGGCTCTTGAAGATATTGTAATTGCAAATACAAATGCGGCGTTTGAGCCTAAGCTTGACTATGTTATAGCAAAGCTACCAAGATTTCCATTCGATAAGTTTGCTACCGCTCCTAATACTCTTGGAACTCAGATGAAGGCAACGGGTGAGGTTATGGGTATTGGCTCGTCTCTTGAAGAATGCTTGCTAAAATCTGTTCGTTCGCTGGAGACAGGTGTTTGCCATTTCCATCTTGCTAAGTTTGATAGTAAATCTGATTC
The DNA here is from genome assembly GCA_045648165.1 of Clostridia bacterium. GTDB lineage: Bacteria > Bacillota > Clostridia > UBA1381 > UBA1381 > RGIG9115. Next base: position 36,466 of record JAZRNL010000009.1, read on the forward strand.
TGAGCTTCTTGAATATCTTGAAGAGTTCAAAGATGATAATATTTTTGCAGTGGCAGAGCTTCTCCGACGCGGAATTGGCATAGAAAAACTTTATGATGTAACAAAAATTACTCCATATTTCCTTGAAGCTATTAAGAATATTATCACAATGGAAACCGCGATTGCTGCATCAAAGGCTGATATTGAAACACTTATAGCAGCAAAGAAGATGGGCTTTGGTGATAAATTTATCGCAAAGCTCTGGGATATGGACGAGCTTGAAGTATTTAATCTTCGTAAGGCAAATAATATATTCCCTGTGTTTAAGATGGTTGATACATGTCATACCAATGCATATATACCTTATTTCTATTCATCATATACAGGTGAAAATGCATCTGTTCTTACAGATAAAAAGAAGCTTGTTGTTCTCGGTGCAGGTCCTATCAGAATAGGACAAGGTGTCGAGTTCGACTATTCAACCGTTCATGCAGTTACAACAATTAAAAACTCCGGTTATGAGGCTATTATTATAAATAATAATCCAGAAACCGTATCAACGGATTATACAACAGCCGATAAGCTTTATTTCGAGCCGCTCACAACTGAAGATGTAATGAACATTATTGAGTTTGAAAAACCCGAAGGCGTTATTGCTTCACTTGGCGGTCAGACTGCTATAAATCTTGCAGAGCCTCTTATGAAGCGCGGTGTTAAAATAATTGGTACAGATTGTGACGCTATTGAAAGAGCTGAAAACCGTGATAGCTTTGAGAAAGTTTTGAAAAGCCTTGATATCCCTCAACCTAAGGGTAAGGCGGTTACAAAAATAGAGGATGGAATTGCGGCGGCGGCTGAAATTGGATATCCGGTTCTTGTTCGTCCGAGTTTTGTTCTTGGCGGCCGTGCAATGCAGATTGTTGCAAACGAAGAGCAGCTTAGAACATATCTCAAGACTGCGGTTGAGATTGACGAAGATAAGCCCGTTCTTGTTGATAAATATATCCAGGGTAAGGAAGTTGAAATCGATGCTATCTGTGATGGTAAGGATGTATTTGTTCCCGGAATAATGGAGCTTGTTGAACGTACAGGCGTTCATAGTGGTGACTCAATCAGCGTTTATCCCACATTCAGTATTTCCGATAAGGTTAAGGGTATAATTCTTCAGTATGCTAAAAAGCTCGGTCTTGGTATTGGAATTATCGGTCTTTACAACATTCAGTTTATTGTAGATGAAAATGACGATGTTTTTATAATTGAAGTTAATCCCCGTTCATCAAGAACTGTACCGTTTTTGTCTAAAGCAACCGGTTACAGCCTTGCAGATATTGCAACAGAAGTTATAATGGGTAAGAGTCTCAAAGAGCAGGGAATATTCGATGTATATCCCACCGAGAAAAACCGTTGGTACGTTAAAGTGCCTGTATTCTCCTTCAGCAAAATTCGAGGCCTTGATGCATACCTTTCACCGGAGATGAAATCAACAGGTGAAGCTATCGGTTATGATGATAAGCTGAATCGTGCTCTTTACAAAGCACTTCAGGCTTCCGGAATGCATCTTCAGAATTACGGAACAATTCTTGCGACAATAGCTGATAAAGATAAAGAAGAAGCGCTTCCTCTTATTAAGCGTTTCTACAATCTTGGCTTTAATATTGAGGCTACAAAGGGAACTGCAGAATTTCTTAAAAATAACGGCATCCGCACTCATGTGCTTGAAAAAATCAGTGACGGAAGTGACGAAATTCCCGAAACGCTTCGTCAAGGACATATTGCATACGTTATAAACACAAAGGATATAGGATCTGCAGGTCATATGTCTGACGGATACGAAATTCGACGTCATGCTACGGATAATAATGTAACAATTTTCACAGCTCTCGACACTGTCAAGGTATTGCTTGATGTTATTGAAGAAACAACACTTACTATTTCAACAATAGATGCGTAAATTTTAAGGCAGCCGTGCTATCAGTGCGGCTGCCGTGAGTACTTATATACAGGAAGGAAAACGTTATGGATATGATACAGTTGAAGCAGAATTTTGAAGAAAATCTTGCTAAAATTGAAACAATGGAAGACCTTGAAGCCTTAAGAGTAGAATATATAGGCAAAAAGGGTCTTGTTACAGAGCTTATGAAGGAGATGAAATCTTTATCTCCTGAAGAAAAGAAGACCTTTGGACAAGAAGTTAATGTTCTTAAAAATCAAGTAAACGATGCAATCGGTGCCAAAAGGGAAGAACTTCACCGTAAGGAAATTGAGCTTGAAAATAACCGTATGCCTGAATTTGATGTTACAATGCCTGCAAACTTAGACAGAGGCTCATATCATCCTATCACCCTTGTTCAGCGTCAGTGTGAAGAAATTTTTCGTTCTATGGGATTTACAGTAGAGAACTACAGTGAAATCGTAACAGATTACGAATGTTTTGAGGCTCTTAATATTCCTAAAGACCATCCGGCGCGTGATATGCAGGATACCTACTATCTCCAAAATGGACAGCTTCTGAAGTCACACACATCTGCGGCTCAAAATGCGATTTATAAAAAATATAAAAAGGCACTTTTTGATGAAGGAAAGCCTATCAAGGCTATTTTCCCCGGAAGATGCTTCCGTAATGAAGCAACAGATGCTTGCCACGAAAATACATTTTTCCAGATGGAAGGTGTTATGGTAGACAAAAATATATCTATCTCAAACCTTATATTCTTTATGAAAACTATGCTTTCTGAGGTTTTTCAAAAGGATATCAAGGTACGGCTCCGCCCCGGATTTTTTCCTTTTGTGGAGCCCGGCTTTGAGCTTGATATAAGCTGTCTTATCTGCGGCGGCGAAGGTTGTCCTTCCTGTAAGCACAGCGGTTGGCTTGAGCTTTGTCCTTGCGGTATGATTCATCCGGAAGTACTTAAAGCTGGAGGTATTGTCCCTGATGAATACACAGGCTTTGCATTCGGTCTTGGACTTACACGTCTTGCAATGATGAAGTATGGGGTTAAGGATATCAGAGATTTAAACAGCGGAAACTTAAAAACTCTTTCGCAGTTTACAGACGATAAATAAAGGAGGAGGACAAATATGTTTTTATCAATGAATTGGATTTCGGACTTTGTAGATTTGTCCGGCCTTGATAAGCTCGAGCTTATAAACAAATTTTCACTTTCAACTGCTGAAGTTGAAAACGAAATATTTTTTAAAGGAAGTGATTTAAGCGGAATAGTTGTAGCTGAAATCAAATCCGTTGAAGAGCACCCCGAATCTAAAAAGCTTTATCTTTTAAAGGTTGATACAGGAGACGGAGAGCTTACCGATGTTGTTTGTGGCGCACCAAACGTAAGAGTTGGTATGAAAACTGCTTTTGCGAAGCTTGGGGCTACTATCGGCGAAATCACAATAACACCGAGAAAACTTGCAGGTTATACTTCAAATGGAATGTGTTGCTCTGAGAAGGAAATTGGTATCAGTGACAATAACGACGGAATTATGGAAATAACCGACGATATTGCAAACGGTACTGACCTTAAAAGTGTATATGAAATAGACGATATTGTTTTTGAGGTTGACAATAAATCTCTTACAAACCGCCCTGACCTTTGGGGGCATTACGGAATTGCACGTGAGTTTGCCGCAATTGCCGGAAGAGAGCTAAAGCCTCTTGATACTGCGGACCTTTCAGTGTATGAAAGCTTCGGTAAGGTTGATTTAAAAATCGAGGACAAACTTTGTCAGAGATATTCTTGTATACAGTTTGGAAATATTACCCGTCATGAAAGCCCGGTTAATATGAAAATCCGTTTATACTACTGTGGAATGAGAGCTTTGAATTTCCTTGCTGACCTTACAAACTACCTTATGCTTGAAATGGGACAACCTATGCACGCATTTGACTCACGCAAAGTGGAAAAAATCAGAATTAAGCGCTTTGATAAGCCTTTCACATTCAAAACTTTGGATGGTGTTGAAAGAGAAATCGACGAAAACACTCTTATGATTTGCAACGACAATACTCCTGTTGCCATTGCCGGTATTATGGGTGGTCTTGATTCTGAGATTGTAGAGGATACAACAACGCTCACTTTGGAATCTGCTACATTTGACGCTTCGTCAATCAGAAAATCAACAGTTCGTCTTGCACACAGAACAGATGCTTCACAACGCTACGAAAAGTGCCTTGACCCTGAAATGACAGTGCCGGCAATTGCTCGTTTTGTAAAGCTTCTCACAAGTATAGATAGTGGTGCAAAAGTTGTTTCAGCACTTACTGATGAATATGCACATAAGTATGATAAGGTAACTCTTTCTTTTGATAAAGAGTTCGTAAACCGCTATACGGGTATTGAGATAAATAACGATACAATTGTTAACACACTTAAATCTCTCGGTTTTGCAGTATCCCTTGATAGTGATAAATTCACTGTTGATGTTCCCAGCTGGAGAGCAACAAAAGACGTAACAATTAAGGCAGATATAATTGAGGAAATTACAAGAATTTACGGCTACGACAATTTCGATATAAACACCGTTGTTGCACCGTCATACCCCGTACGTGCGGATGTTGAAAAAACAGATGAAGAACGTATTAAGGATATTCTTGTAAAACGTTTTTCAATGCATGAGCTTCATTCGTATGTATGGCAGTACTATGATGAATATAGGGCTCTCGGTATTGAAATTGAGGATAATGTTGAACTTGTAAATGCAACAAACCCCAACATAAAAACAATACGCCGTTCTATTGTTCCCACACAACTTTGTCAGATTAAGACTAATACTTCATTTTCAACTGATTTTGCGGTTTTTGAAGTAGGAAGAGTGGTTAATGGATATAAGGAAGATGGACTTTGTAACGAGCAAAAGAAGCTTGCAATCACACTTTTCAGTAAAACAAAAGAAATGGAGCAACTCTATTTTGAACTTCGTGACGTTATTGCTATAATTGCTGATGACCTTAAACACGAAGCGTTAACTTTCCGAAAGTTAGAGGCTACACATTCATATCAGCATCCCAAAAATCTTAACGCAATTTATTGTGGTGGAAGATTGATTGGAGAAATGGGTATTGTTAATGCTCAGGTTTCAAAGAAAATCGATAAAAAGGCTAATATTGTGTTTGCTGAAATTGACGTTGAAGAATTTGCAAAGATTGCAAATAAGAGCATTGCATACAGAGAGCCTTCAAGATTCCCGGAAATTGAAATAGACCTTTCATTTGTATCAGAAAAATTTCTCCCAATTTCACAGGCAATTGCGAATGCAAATTGCCCGCTTATTAAAAATGTTGGAGTGGTTGATACCTATACAGATGAAAACGGGAAATCAATCACTGTAAGAATTCTTTTCTCACACCCTGAGAAAACGCTTACTAAGGAAGAGGTTTCCGAACCTGTAAATGCAATAATTGCAGATCTTGAAAAATCAGGAATAACGCTTAAAAAATAACTTTAAGGTGCTGTTTAAAA
>JAZRNL010000010.1:0-18671 GCA_045648165.1 Clostridia bacterium
ACGGCTTCTCGTCCATGTGGTGGACATTTCGTCTATTGAAGGCAGAGACCCTGTGGAAGATTTCAAAATAATAAATAACGAGCTTTCTATGTACGATATGGAGCTTGAAGAACGTCCCCAGATTATAGCGGCAAATAAAACCGATATTATCCAGGACGAGGAAGTCTATAACAGATTTTTGGAATTTGCACGTGGTGAAGGCTATGAAGTGTTTCCGATTTCTGCGGCTACAGGATTGGGTGTAAACGAGCTTATGAAGCACGTTTATGAGGCTCTTTCGAAGCTTCCGCCTGTAAAAGAATTTGAGCCTGACCCTGAACCTTTCGAAGAAATCTACGACATATCTCAGGATAAGGGTTATGAAATTGAGATTGATGAAAATGGTGTTTATGTTATCAAAGGCTCATGGATTGAAGCTGTGGGCGGAAGTGTAAACTTCTCTGACAGGGAATCTCTTCAATATTTCCAGCGTGCACTTACACGTAAGGGTGTTATTGATGACTTGGTTGAGATGGGAATCCAGGAGGATATGACCGTTCGTATAGGCGATCTGGAATTTGATTTTGTATGGTAATTGAAAAAAATACAAAAAAAATGTAAAAAACTATTGAAATTTTTGTAACTTTCTGTTAAAATAGAAGGTAATATACAATGCCCATGCGTGGGTGGCAATGAAACCTGAAAGGAATTGATAGTATGGAAAGAAAAATCCTTATTATTGAGGATGAGCAGAACATAGTTGACATTTTGAAGTTCAATCTTCAGAAAGAAGGCTTTGAAACAATCGAAGCTTACGACGGTGCAACGGGTCTTGAGCTTGCACTCACTGCAAATCCTAACCTCATACTACTTGATGTTATGCTTCCTCAGATGGACGGTTATGAAGTGTGCAGAAAAATCAGAGAGGAACACTCTCAGGTGCCGATTATTATGCTTACTGCAAGAGAGGAAGAGCTTGATAAGGTTCTCGGTCTTGAACTTGGTGCTGACGATTATATGACAAAGCCCTTTTCAATGCGTGAGCTTACTGCACGTGTTAAGGCTAATCTCAGAAGAGTTGCCCCTGCAAATCAGGACAAGACAGTTAAAACTCAGCCGGATAACCTTATAGTTTCGGGTGATCTTACAATAAATACAGAGAGATATGAAGCAATCAAGAATAAAAAGGTGCTTGATATAACTCTTCGTGAGTTTGAACTTCTTAAATTTCTTGCCACACAGCCCGATAAGATTTTTTCAAGAGAAAAGCTTCTTGAAAATGTATGGGGCTATGAATACTACGGCGATGTAAGAACTGTAGACGTTACCGTAAGAAGGCTAAGAGAAAAAATCGAGGATGATCCCAGTCTTCCTAAGTATATTATCACAAAGCGCGGAATCGGCTACTATTTTAATAAGACAGAGGAATAAGCCTTGAATTATAAAAGTATAAAATGGAAAATCGGTCTGATGTTTGCACTTTGTATAGCAACCGTTCTAACGGTTGTGTGCGTATATCAGACTGTTTCCGTGATTTACGGAGAAAAACAGGAATTTGAAGATTCTGTAAATGGTGTTTTTACAGAGGAATACATAAACGAGCTTTCAGGTATTGCCCATAGTGTTCAGTATACTGTAGACGGTGCGGAAAATTCGGGAGATTTTACAGTTAATATGGTAGAATCCGATAATACAGGAAAGCTTTACAATTCTGTGTGGGCATATGCGGCAGATTTGGGTATAGGTAAGAGCAGACATATGTGTATACTCGATGGCTCAGGCTCACCGGTATACAGTACCAGTCGGAGTGTTATGGAAGAAGGTGTCGCAAAAACCTCATCGATTGTTGCAGCACTAAACGGTAATTTGGGTATTTCTACATCACTTCTGCAGATTTACTGTGACTATGCTCTTCCTGTGGGAACATCATCTGAAATTGTATATATATTTGACAGTGGAGATAGTTTGTATGGTAAAGTAAAAGATGTACTTTTTGTATATCTTTACAGTATGATTTTTGCATTTGTTTTTTCTTTTTTTGCCGGTGTGTACCTTGCAGGTTCCGTAACCGGACCTTTAAAACGTATGACGGAGTGGGCGAAACAGCTTGCGGCGGGTAATACCGGCATCAAAGCTGACATCTCCGGAAACGATGAGCTCTCCGAGCTTTCCAAAACCCTTACTGAGATGGCATACAATCTTGATGCGGCAGGGGATGAGGTACGTCAGGAAAAAACAAAGCTTGAAACTATCCTTCAGACTATGAGCGACGGTCTCCTCACCTTTGATACCGAAGGCTATCTTATACATCATAATGAAGAAGCTAAAAGGCTTCTCGGCAGAAACTTTGTAGATGACATAGTTTTTGACGGCTTTTTTAAAGAAATTAATGTAAATATAACAATGGGCGACCTTCTTTATATGGATTCTGAAATGGTTACTGAACGCCATGTTACCCTGGATAAAGAGCGTTATATTGTTATGAATTTCAAACCCTTCAAGTTAAATGGCAAGGTTGCAGGTATAGTGGTTGTACTTCACGATATGACGAAGCAGGAAAAGCTTGAACAGTCTCGGCGTGGGTTTGTGGCAGACGTTTCACACGAGCTTCGCACACCTATTACAACAATAAAATCCTACGCAGAAACTCTTATCGACAGTACAGAGGAGCATAACGACCTTACAAGACGTTTTCTTGGAGTTATTGCTTCTGAATCTGACAGAATGGCGCGTCTTATAAGCGATTTGCTCACTCTGTCTTCCCTTGATAATAAGCATACTACGTATAAAATGCCTGAAGAAATTGATATACGAAAGATGCTTGTGGCAGTAACTGAAAGGTTCCAGATTTCTGCAGAAAAAAAAGAGCAGACGCTTGTATATAATCCCATTAATGATATTCCCACAATTATAGGTGACCCTGATGCCTTAGAACGTATTTTTATTAATATTATCGGCAATGCGGTAAAGTATACCCAGGAGGGTGGAAGGATAGAAGTTTATTCCAGTAAGGTATATAACGATATATGTGTTAAAGTTGCTGATAACGGAATAGGTATTTCGGAAGAAAATCTCCCCCATATTTTTGACAGATTTTATCGTGTGGATAAAGCCCGTTCGAGGGATACGGGAGGTACAGGTCTTGGTCTTGCTATTGCAAAACAGACTATTGAAACTTCATTCAAAGGGAAAATTAAAATCAACAGTGAGGTTGGAAAGGGTACAGAGGTAAGTATAAGCATACCTGTATCCTCATCTTAAAATCTATGAAGCTTTTTAAAAGAACGAGTATAACTCTTTCCATACTTATAATTCTGTTATGGACGTTTTTGTTTGCTTGGGTATATTATCCTTCAAACAATTCCCGTATTACAGATGTGGAAAAGGAGCAAACAAAAATATTGCTTAAAGAAAGCAATATAAAAGTTGAGGATGTTTTTCTCAGCCGTAAAGGCAAGGCGCTTGGTATTCCTGAAGTAAAATATGTTGTTGCAGACGGAACTGCTTTGGAGAAAGCTTGTGATGATGGAAAAATAAAAAAAGATGCCGAGAACGAATATAGTTTTGACGAATCTTATATAACCGTTTATGATGAAATAGTTATTATAGAGGGAAAGTGTAAGTATTCAGAGGATGTGACGGAGGCTACGGCACTTTCAAAAGCAGAAAAACTCGTTGCATGGCTGGGCCTTTCACAAAAAACTATGTCGGCTTTTGTTACTAATCAAAAAGATAAAATTAGTGTTACCTTTATTCCTGAGTATAATGGAAGACGCATATTTGATTGCAAAATAAGTGTGTATTTTTACAAAAATGGTAAATACCGTGTCCAGACGGTGCCTGTTAAACTTAAAAATACGGGTGAGACAGAGCTTGGAATTTCTTCTTGTTCAGCACTTGCCGAACTTGCTATGTCAGATGTTGCAAACGGCTCGGAAATAAGGGAGATGAACTTCGGCTATAAAACGGACGGAAACAAATTGATTCCTGTATGGGAAATAAAAGCCACTGATGGAAACGTATATTATGTAAACTAAATCGAATGTTGCGGCATTTGCTGCAACATTTTTTTATTAACATAAAAGCTACCTATATTTTTATTATAAGCTTATGTCATGAATTTAATTTGATGCAATAAAATCAATTTTTGTTTGTTTTTGGAAATTTGGTTTATTTTTCTGTGTTTTTGTGGTTTTTTGAACTGAAATGTTGAAAAAATGTAATATTTTTTTAAAAATGTATTGACTTTTTCTTTGTTTTCATTTATAATTGAATGTGTATGTTTTTGTTTAGTTGAAAGGTGAGGCAGATTTAGCTGCTCACCGCTTAAAATTAAATTGAAAGGCAGTGGCAATTGTATGGAAAAATATTATAGCCAACCTGTTGCTAAGAGCGAGCGTATCGATAAGCTTAAAGATGCACTTTTTGCTGAAGAACCCCGTCTTGAGGCTGACAGAGTAGTTATTATTACACAGTCCTACAAAAACAGCGAAAAAGAACCTATGATAAAAAGACGTGCTCACGCATTCAGGGATATTTGCGAAAAGCTTCCTATTACAATACGTGACAACGAACTCATAGTAGGCTCAAATTCAATCCGACCAAAAAGCTGTCAGGTATACCCCGAATTTTCTTTCGAGTGGCTTGAAACAGAGTACGAAACTATTACAACACGTAGTGCAGACCCATTCTCAATTTCGGAAGAGACTAAAAAGCTTTTTAAGGAGAACCTTCCTTATTGGAGAGGTAAGACGACAAATGAGCTTGCCACCTCCTATATGGCTCCCGAAACTATCACAGCTATGGAGCATAATATTTTTACTGTTGGTAACTACTACTACAATGGTGTAGGGCATATAACCGTAAAATATGACGAAGTTCTTAAAATAGGTTTTTCAGGAATTGAAAAGAAGGCAAGAGCAGCTCTTGCAGAGCTTTCTAAGGGTGATAAGGAATATGTTAAGCGCAGTGCATTTCTTGAAAGTGTTATAGAATGTACACAGGCTGTTGTTACATATGCAAGAAGATACTCTGCACTTGCAGCTGATATGGCGGCAAAGTGCGCTGACCCTGTCCGTAAGGAAGAGCTTTTGCAGATTTCAAGAAACTGTGCAAAGGTGCCTGAATTTGGTGCTACAAGCTTCTATGAAGCATGTCAGTCATTCTGGTTTGTTCAGCTTCTTATTCAGACCGAGAGTAACGGACATTCGATTTCCCCCGGACGCTTTGACCAGTATATGTATCCTTATTATAAAAATGACCTTGACCGTGGAGTTATTACCCGTGAAAAGGCTCAGGAATATATCGACTGTGTATGGATTAAGTTAAACGATGTAACAAAGGTGCGTGACCGTGCATCTGCAGAAGGCTTTGCAGGTTATGGTACATTCCAGAACCTTATAGTAGGCGGTCAGGATAAATACGGCGAGGATAAAACAAACGACCTTTCGTTTATGTGTATCACTGCTTCTATGCATGTAATGCTTCCTCAGCCTTCGCTTTCTATGAGAGTGTGGAACGGCACTCCTTACGAGCTTATGGTACATGCAGCTAACCTTACAAAAACAGGTATCGGACTTCCTGCTTACTATAACGACGAGGTTATTATTCCTGCTCTTCAGAACAGAGGTCTTACAATCGAAGACGCAAGAGAGTACAACATAATCGGATGTGTTGAGCCTCAGAAGATGGGTAAAACAAACGGATGGCACGATTCTGCATTCTTCAATATGTGCCGTCCTCTTGAACTTGTTTTCTCAAACGGTGTTGATAACGGCAAGCAGATAAGTATTCAGACAGGTGACGTTACACAAATGTCAACCTTTGAAGAGTTCTATGATGCATATAAAAAGCAGGCGGCATATCTTATAGAGCTTATGGTAAATGCAGACAATGCAGTTGATATGGCGCATAGTCAGAGATGTCCTCTTCCTTTCCTTTCATCAATGGTTGATGATTGTATTGCAAACGGAAAGTCTGTTGAAGAAGGCGGTGCGGTTTATAACTTCACAGGCCCTCAGGGCTTCGGTGTTGCCAATATGGCAGACTCATTGTATGCGGTGAAGAAGCTTGTGTTTGACGAAAAGAAAATCACAATGGCAGAGCTCAAAGCTGCTCTTGAAAATAACTTTGGCAAGGATGCCGGTAGTGGCAACGATGCAATAAAAGTTACAACAGAAATTGTTAAAACTCTTGCAGAAAAGGGAATAGATGTGGGCGAAGAACAGATAAAGAGTATTTTTGAAAAAGTATCATCATCTGTTGGTGGCTCAAACTGTCACGCTCGTGTTCGTGATATGATAATGGAAATACCTAAGTTCGGTAATGATATTCCTGAGGTTGATGCATTTGCGAGAGATGTGGCTTATACATATACAAAGCCTGTTGAGAAGTATACTAATCCCAGAGGCGGAAGATATCAGGCAGGTCTTTATCCTGTATCTGCAAACGTTCCCCTCGGCGCCCAGACGGGCGCAACTCCTGACGGACGATATGCATATACGCCAGTAGCAGACGGCGTAAGCCCCACTGCCGGAAGAGATGTAAACGGACCTACCACTTCTGCAAACTCAGTTTCAAAACTCGACCACTATATTGCTTCAAACGGTACCCTCTTTAATATGAAATTTCATCCCTCTGCTCTTGAAGGTGCATCAGGAATTGACAGTTTCATAAATCTTATAAGAGGCTTCTTCGACCAGAAGGGAAGTCATGTGCAGTTTAATGTGGTAAGCCGCGAAACGCTTATTGATGCACAGAAGAACCCAGAGAAATATAAGAGCCTTGTTGTAAGAGTTGCAGGCTACAGCGCGTTGTTTACAACTCTTTCAAAATCTCTTCAGGACGATATTATAAACAGAACAGAGCAACAGGGCTTTTGATAGAAAGGAACCGTAATGGACTACTTGAATGTTAAAGGAAGAATTTTTGATATTCAGCGGTTTTCTGTTCATGACGGCCCGGGCATAAGAACTATAGTCTTTTTAAAAGGTTGTAAGCTCCGTTGCAGATGGTGTTGTAATCCGGAATCTCAGTCCTATGAGATTGAATCTATGATAACCGGCGGCAAGGAAAAAATTATGGGACGGGATGTAACTGTTAAGGAAATCCTTGATGAGGTGATTCGTGACCGCATTTATTACAGACGCTCGGGGGGAGGTCTTACTCTTTCCGGAGGTGAATTTCTTTGCCAACCCGACTTTTCCGAGGCGCTTCTTAAAGCTGCAAAGGAATGGGGAATAAACACGGCGGTGGAAACGACTTCTTGTGCGCCTTATGAAACAATAGAGCGTATGCTCCCCTATATTGATAACTATCTCATGGATGTGAAGCATACAAATTCTGCAAAGCATAAGGAGTTTACAGGTGTTCCCAATGAGCTTATGCTTGCAAATGCGAGACGTCTGGCTCACGATGCCAACAACTTTGTGGTAAGAGTTCCCGTTATTCCCGGCTTCAACGACACGGAGGACGAAATTGCAGATATAAGCAAGTTTGCTGCCTCTGTTGGTGCAAAGAAACTCCATCTTCTTCCTTATCATAGGCTTGGTAAGGATAAGTACGAAGGTCTTGGCAGGGAATATCTTATGGGTGATGCACCGCTTCATTCAAAAGAGCATATAGAGCTTTTAAGAAGTGTTGCCGACCGTTCGGGAATCAAGGTTGAGATTGGCGGATAGCAGAAAGCACTGAAACTTTGTTACAAAAATATCATTTTAGTGCGATATTAACAAAAACAAAGAAAAACAAAAATAAAAACAAAAAAAACAAAGAAAAACCATTGACAAAGTTAAGTAATTGTTGTATAATTAGTTTGAAACAAAACAAAAACAACAATACCAATAAAATTTTAAAAAAGGAGATATTATTATGGTATCGGAATACGAAATCAAAAAACAAATCTGTGAAATCGGTAAAAGGATTTACAACAGAGGCATGGTTGCTGCAAATGACGGTAACATTTCTGTCAAGATTTCCGAAAACGAATTTCTTTGCACTCCTACAGGTGTAAGTAAAGGATTTATGACACCGGAATACATCTGTAAGATTGACAGAAAAGGCAACATCATTCAGGCTAACCCTGGCTTCAAGCCTTCATCAGAAATCAAAATGCACCTTCGTGTGTATGAGCAGAGACCTGATGTAAATGCAGTTGTACATGCGCATCCTTCGTATGCAACAAGCTTTGCGATTGCAGGTATTCCTCTTACTCAGCCCATTATGCCCGAGGCAGTTATCGCTCTTGGCTGTGTACCTATTGCTGAGTACGGAACACCTTCAACAGAAGAAATCCCCGATGCAGTAGAAAAGTACCTTCCCTATTACGATGCAGTTCTTCTTGAAAGTCACGGTGCTCTTACATATTCAGATTCACTTCTTGCTGCATATCACAAGATGGAATCAGTAGAGTTCTATGCAGAGCTTCTTTACAAAGCAAGACAGCTTGGCGGTCCTAAGGAATTCTCTCCTGACCAGGTTGAAAAGCTTTACGAAATCAGAAGACAGTTCGGTATGAAGGGCAAGCATCCCGCAAACCTCTGTCAGAATAAGTCAAACGGTTGTCATGCTTGCAAGGGCAACTGCGGTCATCACAAAAATGAAGGCGGAGCAGATGCTGATCTTATCGCAAAGATCACAAAGCAGGTTATGGAACAGCTCAATAAATAATTATGGACGAAGCTTTAATAAAACAAATTGTACAGGCTGCAATGAACGAAAGTGCTCCTAAAATGACACTTTCACTTGCAAAAAAGCTTGCTAAAGCCGTTGAAGATAAGGCGGAGGAAATGGGGCTTAAAATTGTTGTTTCCATTTCAGATGCAGGTGCCCGTCCTGTTCTTACCGAATGTATGGACGATGCCTACATTGCAAGCTACGATGTTGCCTTTAACAAGGCATATACCGTTGTAGCGCTCAAGATGCCTACAATTACCCTTAAGGGTCTGAGCCAACCCGGCGAATCCCTTTACGGTATACAGTTTACAAACGGTGGCAAAATTGTTATTTTCGGCGGAGGCGATCCGCTAAAAATAGGCGATAAAATAGTCGGCGGACTTGGAGTAAGCGGCGGCTCGGAAGAACAGGATACATTCCTTTCAGCATACGGTGCCGAATACTTTAAAAAGCTGACAGAGTAAAGGAGTTGAAAAAAAGTTGAATTCAAACGACATCGAACAAATTGTTAAACAGGTAATTGCTGATTTACAGGGCGGTGGTTCAGCATCAGCGCCTAAGGCTCCAGGAGCAATCCCGGCAAAAAGCCGTGTCGCAATGCTCACAAAACTTGAAAATTATGAAATCAAGGAATTCCCCATTCCTGAAGTAGGGGATGACGAAATCCTTGTCAAAGTTGAAGGCTGTGGTATTTGCGGAACAGATGCTCACGAGTTCAAGAGAGATCCATTTGGTCTTATTCCTGTAGTTCTCGGTCATGAGGGAACAGGTGAGATCGTTAAGATGGGTAAGAATGTTAAAAAAGATAGTGCCGGCAAAGCGCTCAATATCGGTGATAAGGTAGTAACCTGCTGTATCTTTAAGGACGATCCCGATATCGAAATGTACGATCTTAACAAAAAGAATTTAGGAAGTTCAGATATCTACGGACTTCTTCCTGATGATGAAGTACATCTTAATGGATGGTTCGGAGATTACTTGCTTCTCAGAAAGGGTTCTACAGTATTTAACGTAAGTGACCTCGACCTTGACAGTCGAATTCTTATTGAACCCTCAGCAGTTCTTATTCACGCAGTTGAAAGAGCTAAGACAACAGGAATACTTAGATTCAACTCGCGTGTTGTTATTCAGGGCTGCGGACCTATCGGTCTTATATGTATAGCTGTTCTCAGAACAATGGGAGTTGAAAATATAACAGCTGTAGACGGTGAGGCAAAGCGTCTTGAGTTTGCACTTAAGATGGGAGCGTCAAAAACCGTTAACTTCAAGGATTACAAAGGTGTGGAGGAGCTTGCTGATGCTGTTAAGGCAACATTTGATGGCCACCTTGCAGACTTTGCATTCCAGTGCACCGGTGCTGCCGTTGCACACAGCAACGTGTATAAATTCATCAGAAGCGGCGGTGGACTTTGCGAGCTTGGCTTCTTTGTAAATGGCGGTGACGCTTCAATTAACCCCCATTTTGACATTTGTTCAAAAGAGATTACAATAGTTGGTTCATGGGTTTACACTCTCCGTGATTATGCAACAACGTTTGATTTCCTCAAGCGTGCAAAGGGTATCGGACTTCCTATGAAGGACATTATTACACATAGATATCCGCTTTCACAGATTAACGAAGCGCATGAAACTAATCTTAAAATGGAAGGTCTCAAAATTGCGATAATCGCAGATGAGCTTCTGTAAAAAACTTATCAATAATTAAATTAATATAATATTTTTTAGGAGGATTTTTATTATGGCACAGGAAGCACTTGGTATGATCGAAACAAGAGGTTTAGTAGCATCAGTGGAGGCTGCTGACGCAATGGTTAAGGCTGCAGAGGTAGTACTTGTTGGAACTGAAAAGATCGGTTCAGGACTCGTTAGCGTTATGGTTAGAGGTGACGTTGGTGCTGTTAAAGCTGCTACAGAAGCAGGCGCAGCTGCTGCAACAAAGCTCGGCGAGCTCGTTGCTGTACACGTAATACCCAGACCCCACAACGATGTTGAGAAAATTTTGCCCACACTCAAATAATTGATTAAAGGGTGATTTTATGGAAAAAAAGGTAAAAGCTACAAGCTCAAAGCCCGCGCCGAAAGCAGCTGCTCCGGCAAAGGTTGAAGAAGAGGTAGTAGTAATCGAAGAAAAAAAGAAACCGGTAAAGGAGGTACGCAAAATGGCACAGGAAGCTTTAGGTATGGTAGAAACAAGAGGTCTTGTAGCTGCAATTGAAGCTGCTGACTCAATGCTTAAGGCTGCGAACGTTGAACTGGTTGGAACAGAAAAAATCGGTTCAGGACTCGTTAGCGTTATGGTAAGAGGCGACGTTGGTGCGGTTAAGTCTGCTGTAGAAGCAGGTGGCGCTTCAGCTACAAAGCTTGGCGAAATTATCGCTACACACGTTATTCCCAGACCTCACGACGATGTTGAAAAGATTTTACCTACACTTAAGTAATTTTGCAGAGGTTTTCCTTATTTCCGGAGCGTACTGCTCCGGAAATAAGGCTTTTCACAAAAACAGAAGGGAATGAAGCTTAAATGTTAGTAGGAAAAGTTGTCGGAAGTATTGTTTCGACTCGCAAGACCGAAAATCTTGTAGGCAATAAATTTATGATTGTTGAGCCTGTATATTCTATGTCAAACGGCAGATTTATTGCGGTTGACAACATAGGTGCCGGTATAGGTGAATATGTATTGGTTGCAACAGGCAGTGCTGCAAGAATTGGAACAGGAGCGGAAAAAGCACCTGTAGATGCGGCAATAGTAGGTATAGTAGACAACCCGGAAGGATTGGAATAATTTATGCAATTTGAAGCTTTATCGGAAATAATGCGAAATTGCGGCGTTGTCGGCGCAGGAGGAGCAGGTTTTCCATCATATGCAAAATTGAATAAAAAAGCTGATACAATTATTCTTAACTGTGCTGAGTGTGAACCTTTGTTTCGTGTGCACAGGCAGCTTCTTGCACGTTATACATATGAAATTCTTACTGCTCTTGAGTATGTTCGTGAGGCAGTGGATGCAGAGCGTATAATCGTGGCAATCAAGCCGTCGTATAAGGATGCAATAGAAGCAGTTGAGGATAAACTACAGACCTTTACCCACGTATCGGTATGCCGTCTCCCGGAAGTGTATCCCGCGGGCGATGAAGTTATAACGATCTATGAAGCTACCGGCAGAGTAGTACCGCCGGGGCAAATTCCAATCAGTGTAGGATGCATAGTGTATAATGTAGAAACTATGCTTAATACGTATTATGCAATTGAAGAGAACAGACCTGTTACCGAGAAATATGTAACGGTAAGCGGGGCTGTTAAAAATCCAACCACATTCAGAGTCCCCCTTGGTATGAAATTTTCAGAACTTGTAAGCCTGGCTGGGGGAACAACTATCGAAGACTTCGCTGTTTTATCCGGCGGAGCTATGACGGGTCGGCTTGGCACTATGAACGAGGCAGTTACCAAAACTACCAATGCAGTTTTCATTTTGCCCCAAAACCATCCTGTTATATTAAAAAGGAAATCAAAAACAACTTTGAATATAAAACGGTCTATGAGTTCCTGTTGTCAGTGCAGCAGTTGCACCGACCTTTGTCCGCGATATCTTCTCGGTCATCCCATCGAACCGCATTTGTTTATGAGAGCGGTTTCAAAGGGTATGGAACAGGATACTAAGGCTATTACAAATACATTGTTCTGTGCTCAGTGCGGCATATGCGAATTATATGCCTGCCCTCAAGGTCTTTCACCTAAGTCCATAATGGCTGATTGTAAAGACCTGCTAAGGAAAAAGGGAATGAAGACGGAGCCGGTGGAACTGGCACCTGTTCATCCTCTCAGACCTTACAGAAGAGTGCAGATGAAACGTCTTATTTCCAGACTTGGTCTGGATGACTACTCGGTAAAAGCACCAATGGTAGAAGACGAACTGAAACCCAAACAAGTAAAGCTTTTATTCCGTCAGCATATAGGCGCACCTGCAGTACCTTCGATTAAGAAGGGTGATAGTGTAGGCGCAGGCGATATGATTGCCAAGGCTGCAGACGGACTTAGCGTACCTGTATATTCTCCCATTTCGGGGAAGGTAACAGAGCTTACCTCAGATTATGCAGTAATCCGTAGATAAAAAGTTGAAAGGAATTTGATATTATGGCAAAAGCTATTGCAATGGTGGAGTTTATGACTGTTGCTTCAGGCGTGACTGCGGCAGACCTTATGGCAAAAACTGCAGAGATTGAAGTAATTGAAGCTCAGGTTGTATGCCCCGGCAAGTACATAATTTTAATCACCGGCGACCTCAGTGCAGTTAAAGCTGCAGTTGATGCCGCAAAGGCGAGCAACCCCGACAGACTGGTAGACAGTTTCGTTCTGGGTAATCCTCACGAATCAATATTCCCTGCTATATACGGTGCTACAGAGATTGAAAACCCCAAAGCTCTTGGTATTGTGGAAACTTATTCTGCGGCATCTATGGTTGCGGCGGCTGATGCAGCAGCAAAAACTTCAGTCGTACAGCTTGTAGAAATAAGGCTTGCTAAAGGAATGTGCGGTAAATCCTATATGTTCCTCACAGGTGACGTTGCGGCAGTAGCTGCAGCAGTTGAAAAGGCAAAATCCGATATTGGTGACAGGGGTATGCTTCTTGATACTTCGGTTATTGCCAATCCCGATGAAAAAACTTGGAGAAATATTCTGTAAAGCTTGAAAGGATGATATAATAATGTTTGACGAAAAATACGTAAGCGAAATTATTCAGAAAGTTGTAAGCAGCATCAATATTGAAGAAGCTTGCAATAAACAAAAGGGTGTATTTGACACAATGGAAGAAGCTCTTGAAGCAGTTGCTAAAGCAAGAGAAATCTATAAGGGCTATTCAATTGAGCAGAGAGAAAAGATTATTTCTGTAATCCGTCGTCTCACACTCGAAGAAGCAAACGATATGGCAGTTCTCGGTGTTAAGGAAACGGGTATGGGTAATGTGGTTGACAAAACTATCAAGCACCAGCTCGTTGCAAACAAAACTCCCGGAACTGAGGATTTACATCCCACAGCTATCACAGGCGATGCCGGTCTTACTTTAATAGAAATGGCACCTTACGGTGTAATCGGAAGTATCACACCTTCAACCAACCCATCTGAAACAGTTATCTGTAATTCAATCGGGATGCTTGCAGGCGGTAATGGTGTAGTATTCAATCCTCACCCCAATGCAAAGAAAACTGCAAATTATGCAGTTGACCTTGTAAACCGTGCAGTTTTGGAAGCAGGTGGCCCCGAAAATATAGTTGTATCGGTTAAGAATCCTACAATGGATTCATCAAATGTAATGATGAAATCTCCCATCGTCCGTATGCTCGTTGCAACAGGTGGTCCCGGCGTTGTTCGTGCTCTTCTTTCATCAGGTAAGAAGGCAATCGGTGCCGGTGCGGGTAACCCTCCTGTTATCGTAGACGATACAGCAGATGTTAAAAAAGCGGCACATGACATCGTTGCAGGTGCAAGCTTTGATAATAATCTTCCCTGTATTGCAGAAAAAGAGTGTTTTGCGTTTGATAATATTGCAGATGAGCTCATTTCTGAAATGCAGAAGAATGGTGCATACCTTATAAAAGGCAGAGTTATCGACGACCTTGTTAAGCTTTGCTTGGTTGAAAAGAATGGTAAGCACTCAATTAATAAGGACTGGGTAGGTAAAGATGCTTCCAAGTTCCTCAAAGCTCTTGGTATTGATGCTGATGCCAAGCTTATAATCTGCGAAACAGACGCTATGCATCCCTTCGTACAGGTAGAAATGATGATGCCTGTTCTTCCTATCGTAAGAGTTAAAGATATTGACGAAGCTATTGCAAAGGCTTGCCAGGCTGAGCACGGTAACCGTCATTCAGCACATATCCATTCTAAGAATGTTGACCATCTCACTGCATTTGCAAAGGCAGTAGAAACCACAATTTTTGTTAAGAACGCACCTTCATATGCAGGTATAGGTGCAGGCGGAGAGGGTTATACAACCTTTACAATCGCAGGCCCCACAGGCGAAGGTCTTACTGCAGCTCATTCATTTACACGTCAGAGAAGATGTGTACTGGTAGACGGCTTACACATCGTGTAATGGAGGGTGGTCTGAATAAAATTGCCCCTATCACCATTTACAGAAGCTCGGAGTATCAACATACATCGTTGCTTGTTCAAACAGCAATAGGAACAATTTTCTTCCAGACTTGGTTTTGCGAAAGGAGTTATAGGTTATAAAATGAAAGCACTTGGAATGATTGAAGTTTACAGCTTCACAACAGCAGTTGCAGCTGCAGATGTTGCCGCTAAAGCTGCAGACGTAAAAGTAATAGCATTTGACAGAACCAGACCGGGTAGTGCAGATGTTCCCGCTCCTCTGGTAATTGAAATCAAAATAGAGGGTATGGTTTCAGCAGTACAGTCAGCAGTTGAAGCTGCTTCAGAGTATGCAAAGAGCGAGGGAAAGTATATCGTTTCTTCAGTTATTGCAAACCCTGGTGACGATACTGAAAAGCTTGCATATCTCCTTGATATGAATAAGGATAAGTACAATAAAAAGCTTCCTAAGTCTATGAAAGGCGTAGAAGCTACCGGTACAACAGGCGAGGCTTTTGGCTTGATTGAAATTGATGGACTTGTTGCCGCAATTGAAGGTCTTGATACAATGCTTAAAACTGCACAAATCAGACTTATACATACTGAAAAACGTCTTGGTGGACGTCTTGTAACATGGGTTGTTGCAGGCAGTGTTTCTGCAATCAAAGCCGCAGTAGAAAGCGGAATTGAGGCAGCTGCTCCCCTCGGTAAGGTATATGGTCACGTTGTAATTCCCAGCCCTCACGAAGAAATAGTTAAGTTCTTTGATATGGATTGAGGAGGGATTGACAAATGACTCAGGAAGAAATCGCAAGAGCTGTCAGAGCGGCAGTTGAAAGCATAAAGGAAGACCACGGCGAAATCAAGGTAGGCGTATCTCAGCGTCATATCCATCTTTCAAGAGAAGACCTTGATACTCTCTTTGGCAAAGGATACGAACTTACTCATAAGAAAACTCTTATGGGCAGAGAATTTGCTTCAAATGAGGTGGTAACATTAGTCGGCCCCTCACTTAAGGCGATTGAAAATGTTCGTATACTTGGCCCTGTTCGTAAGAACACACAGGTTGAAATTTCAAGAACCGATACATTTGTTCTTAAGGTAAGCCCTCCGGTTCGTCCTTCAGGAAATGTAGA
This sequence comes from Clostridia bacterium, assembly GCA_045648165.1. GTDB lineage: Bacteria > Bacillota > Clostridia > UBA1381 > UBA1381 > RGIG9115. The sequence goes on from JAZRNL010000010.1 coordinate 15,879, forward strand.
AGGCTCAGAGAAGATAGTTATAGTAGGCCCTAAAGGCTCTGTATATCTTAAGGAAGGCGTTATTATTGCCAACCGTCATATCCACCTTACACCTGACTATGCTGCAAAGCAGGGTATAAAGGATAATGACTATGTTGACGTTGAAGTAGATGGAATAAAGCCCACCAAGTTTTTTGATGTGCAGGTTCGTGTACGTGACGACTTTAACGTAGAAATGCATATAGATACCGATGATGCAAATGCGGCAGGTATCCGCAACGGCGACAGAGTAAAAATCCTTAAAAAATAAATAACTTCTGAAAAATCAAAAGCTTCAGCCTTAGAGGCTTTTGGTTTTTTGGTATAGGAGAATGATATTATGTTACCACTTGAACGACAAAACCGTATAATGGAGCTGCTTTCAATAGAAGGGGCGGTATCTGTAAGCAAGCTCAGTTCTGAGCTTGATGTAACTGAAGAAACAATCCGTCGAGACCTGGAAAAGCTTGAAAAAAGTGAAAGCCTTCGTCGTACTCATGGCGGTGCTGTCCCTATTGACGGAACGACCTTTGAGCTTTCTCTCGAAAAGAGAAAGCATACAAATGTAGAGGAAAAAGCAAGGCTTGCAAAGATTGCTGCAGGGTTTGTAGTTTCAGGCGACACCATTTTCCTTGATGCATCAACCACTACCTTTTATATGGCACGAGAGCTTAAAAAGATGCATAATATCACTGTAATTACAAACTCAATCCGTGTTATAAATGAGCTTGATGGTGAAGATGGAATAAAGGTAATAGCTATTGGCGGGCTCTTAAGCCGTAACCAGTCTTTCGTTGGAACTATGGCGGAAAAATCCGTTTCTGAGGACTATTTTGCAAGTAAATTGTTCTTCTCAAGTAAGGGTGTTGCAAGCGAAGTCGGTATTCTCGACAGTAATGAGCAGGAATGTGGAATAAAGAAAGAAATGATGAAAAATTCCCAGGAGAGCTTCTATATCTGTGATAGCTCAAAGCTTGGGAAAGTAGGTTTTGTAAAACTTTGCGGATTTGAGGATATAAACTACTTCGTAACAGAAGAAAAACCAAGCTCCGACCTCGTTTCAAAACTTGAAGAAAATGAAGTAAAATTAATCTGTGAATAATAAATGATAAAGCTTTCTGAAATATTGGAAAGCTTTTTACATTTATATTTTTTGTTGACTGCGAAGCAAAAATATGGTAATATAGAAATACAAAAGTAGGTCGAAAAGCGATAAAAATTTTAACACTGTATGTGTCGAATTTTGGCGAATAAAAAAAGAAGTTAGAATCCACTGAATCGACGTCACCAATTAACACCCATTATAGAAACACAACTTCGTTGGCGAGGCGCCAGTAACATCGGGCACATCCATCGCTAAAAATATTTTAACATAGACATCAAAAAAAAGTCAATTGTTTGTTCTGACTTTATATGAACATATAAGGATTGTCGAAATTTGTTGAAAAGAGGTATAATATGAAAATTATAAAAAAGGTGTGGGGAATTATTCCCGGATTAGCAATATCAATTTTGATTGCAGTAGTGGCAAAAACAATTGAAAGCCGTCTACCAATACATATTGTGGGAGCATCGGTTATTGCACTATTTATAGGAATGATAATTAATCATTTTTGGAGGCCGGATTTCTTGAAAGCAGGAATCAAGTTTGCATCAAAGAAGGTTTTGAAATTTGCTATTATTCTCCTTGGCGCTTCTCTCAGTGTTGGGGTGATTCTTTCCGTGGGTAAATTATCATTGATGGTAATGGTTTTCACTCTTTTGACTTGTTTTGGCGGAGGTTTCTTTATAGGTAAGGCTTTGAAGTTAAATTGGAAGCTATCAAATCTGATTTCAGCAGGAACCGGTATCTGTGGAGGTTCTGCCATTGCGGCTATTGCCCCTGTTATTGATGCAAAAGATTCTGATATTGCTTATGCAATGTCAGCAACTTTTTTGTTTGATATGGCAATGATTATATTGTTTCCTATAATGGGCAGAGCTTTGGGACTAAGCGATATGGCTTACGGATTATGGGCAGGTACGGCAGTAAATGATACATCAAGCGTGGTTGCTGCAGGGTATGCTTTTTCAGAAGGTGCAGGCGATTTCGCTACTATGGTTAAACTGACAAGAACACTTAGTATAATCCCGACAGTTTTGGTGTTTTCTTTTGTAAGTTTGAGGTTAAAACGAAAAGAAATATCTGATGCTTCATATCAGAAAGTTAATATTTTAAGGCTGATTCCATGGTTTATTTTGGGATTTTTGGCTTTGGCAGCAGTAAACAGTATGGGAATGATACCGGCAAATGTTTCATCAGTTGCTAAAGATATAAGTAAATTTTTGATGGTTACTGCACTTGCGGCAATAGGATTAAACACAAGCTTTAAGGATATGAAAAAGTCCGGAATAAATCCAATGATTCACGGATTTATAATATCAGCACTTGTAGTCATTGTTGCCATTTGTGTTGAGTGGTGTATGGGATTAGTGTAATTTAAGAATGATTTTTTATTCCTGACTTGACACGAGTAAGGATTGTGTAATAATATGACGATAATTATTGAATTTTTTGGAATTTTTTGGTATATAAGCATACAGGTTATGCATTGTATAGGAGTATATTGATTATGGGTACATTGTTTGATGAATATTCAAAAATAAAAAATAGCTATTATAGAATTTCAGTAAATTCAGATTTTCTTTTTGATGATTATAATGCGATTTCTAATTGCAATCAATTCATAGATGAACATTTTTGGAAAGGTCAAAAACAAGGTGTTTTAGGTATTA
>JAZRNL010000011.1:0-6033 GCA_045648165.1 Clostridia bacterium
TTAAAGCTTTATATACACGATTGTTTGTTAGCTCATTTTACTAACTCTGACATTTTGTTTCGTTATTCCGAATACTGTCATAAAAAACTCAAATTTTCCGACAAGTTTCGCACTGTTTATTTTTCAATGTACAACTGCTCTCTTTACAGACAGCTCGATTATTCTAACACAACAAAATCATTTTGTCAAGTACTTTTTTAAATTTTTTTAAAAATTTTTAAAAGTAAATAATTCTGTTACGTTTCTGTCACATTATCGGTGACAGCTTAGTTAGTATATCACAGGATTTTTCTACTGTCAACATTTTTTTATATATTTTTTTACGTTTGAATGTTTTGTACAACTAAAATCCGTTTTTTTACAAAATGTGTTATGCAATTAGTTCAACAAATCTGATTTTATTTTGCACAAAAAACATTAATACTATTATTTCTCAATCATATTGATATATTCTTCTTTTTTATTTGGAGTAACTCTTTCCACTCTGCCGGATTTACAAAAGGATTATTATCATCTGTAATATTTTTTCCTTTATCGATGGTATCCTTATTCCAAACATGATTGCCCAAAGTAATATCTACATGCTCTTTTAACATTGAATCAATTTCGGGCACAAATTTCTCTCTAATACCTGCCGCTGCAGAACATCTTTTTGTTTCTCAGCCTACCGTATCAAATGCTGTAAAGGAATTAGAAGAAGGGTTTGGAACTTTGCTTTTCATAAGACATCACACCGTGGTGGCTCTTACACCTGCAGGGGGAACATTACATAGTAAGAGCAAAGATCTGCTTCAACGAACAAATCAGATTGAAACTGTTATGAAATATATAGGAAAAGGAAGAAACACACTCAGACTCGCCGTGCCGCCTATGATTGGTTCTATGATAATGCCGAAAATATACCGGGATTTGCTGCAAACCATTCGGAAATTAAAATTGAAATTACAGAGGGCGGAAGATTTGAACTTACCGAAAAACTTAAAAGTGATTATTTGGATATGATTTTCTTATCTCACGATGAACATCCGGAAAATTGTTTTATTTCCTATAAATAAGCACCTTGGAAATTGTATGTTGTATATCAAACAAAAACCAATTATCCGAAAAAAAGTGTATATCAGTTTCATACCTGAAAAGAAAACCGCCTGTTCAATACAGACTTGAACAGGCAGCTTAAAATATTCTTTTTTATGTCTACAAAATATTGACTACTTCAGCAAATGCCGCGTTTTTTACTCTGTCCTGATTGTGATAGAATTGATAACAGGTTGTTCCTCTGCAGGAATTGTTCCGTTATTATCTATAGGCTTTGCTTCTGTACAGATTTTATCTACTATTTCAATACCCTCTGTTACTACGCCAAAGCCTGCATACTCACCATCCAAGAATGTGCTGTCCTGATGCACGATAAAGAACTGTGAGCTTGCACTGTCAGCTGCCATGGAACGAGCCATAGAGATTGTACCTCTCGTGTGAGAGATGGAGTTATTGTAGCCATTTGATGTAAATTCACCAACAATGTTATTATCAGAGCCGCCCATACCTGTTCCCAACGGGTCTCCGCCCTGCATCATAAAGCCTTCCATAATTCTGTGAAGCGTAAGACCGTTGTAGAAACCGCTGTTTGCAAGTTCTACAAAGTTTGCACAGGTAACAGGAGCTGCTGCCTGATCAAGCCTTACAGTGATTTTACCATAGTCTTTCATATCAATGTCGGCATAGTATGTGAGAGAATCGTCAAGCGGTGCAGGAGTATATGTTGCAGCCTGCTCCTGAACAGGGGTGTTTTCCGAATTTGAAGAAGTATTAGAAGTAGTTTCTTGCTTCTTATCGGTTTCAGAGAATATAAGAACGATTGTAATAAGAGCTATAATAATAACTCCCACCACACCTGCATATATAATGCCTTTTTTATCTGATGATTTTTTGTTTGCCATTTGCTTTCACCTTTTCTTACTTTATTTTACTTTGGTATGATAACATAAATGTGAAAAGTTGTCAATGAATATTTTGTGAATAATAGGAATAATATTTATCTTTAATACATCTCGACATAAGCCGAATATAACTGCGTAATATAACTTACCACATGTAACTATAACTAAAAAGACCGGTCAAACAAAGTCAATAGAAAATTTAAATTTTTTAGACTTTATATTGGCAGGTCTTTTAGTACACATCCTACATTTTAAGTATACTTTTCACTATTCCGGAAAGCGTTTTGGGGAGCTTAAATACTTTGATTGTCATAATTATCAGATCCTTTCTTTAAAATTTGAACAAACAGAACCATGCAAGCATTAAAAGCAACACTGTTTCAAGGGCGGCTATGAATGCCACTGGCAAAAACAAACCTGCCAGAGTTCCGGCACAAAACGAGAATATAAAAATCCCTGAAATCTTCGCCGTCAGAACTATAGGGTTCCGCTTGAGAAAGCATTTTAAATTAACCATATGTAACACCTCTTTTATGGTATATACTATGCATCATTCTTTAAGGTGTTACTAAAAAGTGTGATTTCCCATTGAAGCTATTCAGATACTGAAATTAAATATAACACCTTTTAATAATTTTCGTGTCAGAAGTTAGTAAAAAACATATTGACAAACATTTTTTTATGTGTTACAATACGTTAAAAGTGATGAACGGAACCAAGTAGGCTGTGGATGGAGCTCAGAGAGGCGGCGGGTGGTGCAAGCCGTAGTCCTGAATCAGACTGAATACAGTCCGGGAGCTGCAAAGAAGAAATAACAGTAAACTTTGTCGGGTGTGCCCGTTACTGCACAGGAGTATATGTAAGCGATTTTACCATGTACTCACTGAGGCAATCACTGTGAGGTGATTGCGAACCGAGGTGGTATCACGGATTTTTTCCGTCCCCGGATTTTTCTTCCGAGGACGGTTTTTTTATTTCCTTCCTCCATACCATGCCCATTTAATTAAAAGAGCACTTAATAATTCAAAAATAACAAAAAAAGAGAGAGAAAAATTATGCCAATTACAGATTTTCTTGAAAAAAATGCACGTATTCAGCCCAATGAAATAAGCCTTGTTGAAGTTAATCCTGAAAACCAGCCTTCAACAAACGTTTCCTGGAGAGAATACAATCTTATTGAGTCAACTGCAGGAGAAAAATACCGCAGAGAAATCACCTGGAAGGAATTTGACGTAGCGGCAAACCGTTTTGCAAACCTCTTGCTGTCAAGAGGAGTTAAAAAAGGTGACAAGGTTGCCATCCTTATGATGAACTGCATCGACTGGCTCCCCATATACTTTGGTATACTCAAATCAGGCGCTATTGCAGTACCTATGAACTTCCGCTTCTCTGCAGAAGAAATCGAATACTGCTCAGAGCTTGCAGATATTTCTGTTCTGGTATTCGGCCCCGAATTTACTGAAAGAATAGAAACCGTGAGGGCAAATCTTAAAATAAAGCACTACTTTTTTGTGGGCAAGGGCAAGCCTGATTTTGCTGACAGCTACGAAGAAATGATTACATATTGCTCATCTGTTGTTCCGCCTGTGGAAATAGACGATGAGGATGACGGTGCAATTTACTTCTCTTCGGGAACAACAGGTTTCCCGAAGGCTATACTCCACCGCCACAAAGCCCTTGTGGCATCATGCAAGGTTGAGCAAAAACATCACTCACAGGCGCGCGACGATGTTTTCCTCTGTATTCCGCCTCTTTACCACACAGGTGCAAAAATGCACTGGTTCGGTTCTCTTCTTTCAGGCTCAAAGGCGGTTATTCTGAAAGGTATAAAACCCGAGTGGATTTTGCAGACCGTATCTGACGAGAAAGCCACAATCGTATGGCTTCTTGTACCCTGGGCTCAGGATATTCTGGATGGAATTGAGAGAGGGGACATAAAGCTTTCAGACTACAATCTTGACCAGTGGAGACTTATGCATATAGGAGCACAGCCCGTTCCTCCCTCGCTTATTAAAAGATGGAAAGAAGTTTTCCCCAATCACGAATATGACACAAACTACGGACTTAGTGAGTCGATCGGTCCGGGCGCTGTACATCTTGGTGTAGAGAATATACATAAAGTGGGCGCAATTGGCGTTCCGGGATATAACTGGGAAATAAAAATAGTTGATACTGAAGGCAATGAAGTAGAAAAAGGCGGCGTAGGCGAGCTTTGCCTCAAGGGTGACGGAGTTATGAAATGCTACTACAAAAACCCTGCGGCAACCCGGGAAGTTTTGACCTCCGACGGATGGCTTTATACAGGAGATATGGCAAAGCAGGATATAGACGGATTTATTTACCTGGTAGACCGTAAAAAAGACGTTATCATCACCGGCGGCGAAAATATATACCCCGTTCAGATTGAAGATTTCCTTCGTGCCAACGAAAAAATCAATGACGTTGGTGTTATCGGTCTTCCCGACGAGCGTCTTGGTGAAATCACTGCAGCTATAATTCAGCTAAAAGAAGGAATGACTGCAACGGTTGAAGAAATCGAAGAGTTCTGTATGGCTCTTCCTCGTTACAAGCGCCCAAAGCAAATTATATTTGCCGAAATTCCAAGAAATGCAACAGGTAAAATTCAGAAAAACGCTCTCCGCGAGCGCTACGGAGCTTCAAGACTGGTAGAAGCCGCCACAACAAACTAAAAAAAACAAAGACCGTGTGCAAAATATAAATTGATGTGACCCCAAAAAGTCTAACTTTTTGGGGTCACATCAAATGACACGGTCTTTTAATTGTATAACGGGGTGTTGTTAAAAGCAACACCCCGTTATAATTATTTAAGATTGTTTTCAAGCTTTTCAAGCTCTTCTGCCATTTCCTTGGGAAGCATATCACCGAACTGAGCAAAGTATTTTCTTATACCTGTTTCAGAATCTTCAATATCCTTAATCCATTCGCTGTTGTCAACTGCGAGAAGTTCTTCCAACTGTTCCTTTGTCATATCAAGGTCAGTGATATCGATATCGTCTGCCTTGGGAACATAACCGATAGCACATTCTTCTGCGTCAACCTTGCCTTCACATCTGTCAATAATCCAGAGAAGAACGCGCATATTATCACCAAATCCAGGCCAGAGGAAGTTGCCTTCGTCATCTTTTCTAAACCAGTTAACGTGGAAGATTTTGGGAGCCTTGTCGCCAAGCTTCTTGCCCATTTCGAGCCAGTGCTTCCAGTAAGAAGCCATATTATAACCAACGAAAGGCTTCATAGCCATGGGGTCACGTCGAACTACGCCTACTGCACCGGCAGCTGCAGCTGTTGTTTCAGATGCCATGATAGCGCCCACAAATGTTCCGTGCTGCCAATCTCTTGACTGATAAACCAATGGAGCGCACTTTGCACGTCTGCCGCCGAATACGATAGCTGATACAGGAACTCCTGCAGGATTTTCAAATTCTTTTGAAATGCAGGGGCAGTTTACAGCGGGAGCTGTAAATCTTGAGTTGGGATGAGCGAGCTTGCCGCCTTCAGCAGTGAATTCTACGCCGTTAACGTGAGCGCCTTTCCACTCAACTGCATCAACGGGAGGATTCTTGTCGAGACCTTCCCACCAAACTGTGTTATCTTCTTTATTGATACATACGTTTGTGAAGATTGTATTTTTCTTTGTTGACTCAAGTGCATTGAAGTTTGTTTTAACTGATGTGCCGGGTGCAACACCGAAGAAACCTGCTTCGGGATTAATAGCATAAAGTCTGCCGTCGGGACCAATTTTGAGCCAAGCTATATCGTCGCCCACTGTCCATACCTTATATCCCTTTTCCTTAAGATATTCGGGAGGAATAAGCATAGCAAGATTTGTTTTACCGCAAGCTGAGGGGAATGCAGCACAGATGTACTTAACTTCACCCGCAGGATTTTCAAGCCCGAGGATAAGCATATGCTCAGCCATCCAACCTTCCTGCATACCGAGGTATGAAGCTATACGGAGAGCGAAGCACTTCTTACCAAGAAGAACATTACCGCCATAAGCTGAGTTGATTGACCAGATTGTTGCATCCTGAGGGAACTGAACAATATATCTTTCTTCAGGATTTACATCCTTCTT
>JAZRNL010000012.1:0-102334 GCA_045648165.1 Clostridia bacterium
CAATATATGTCCCCCTCTCTTCAACCGACAGAGAAACCTTACCCCCGGCACCGGTTATCTTATCCGAACCCTCTACACCATCAATAGTAATCATTGCACCGGAAAAAGGTGAATTTCCAGAATAGCCTGTTTGCGTAAGAGTTAAATCCAAAGTATCGCCACCGGCCACCGTAGCAGTAGTTTTATCAAAAAATGTGTATGCGTCAGACCAGCCTGTGGCATCCTGATAGAACCAAAAAACGAGATGTGCTCCATCTTCAACAGAATCTGTCAGGCCGATCGCATAGTTGTTATTATTATAATAGCTGACATATTCAGATTCAACGCCCCAAAATTTCGTAATGGAGGTGTACATACCCATATCAGTCTTTATATATCCACTTGCTCCGTCTATGTAATAGGTATCGTGCAGGGCGGTAAACGCTTCGTCAATCGTTGGTGACTCACTATCTAATGTAACCGGAACATATGCCATTGTTTCGTTGTTTTTTCCGGTTGTAAATTCTCCGTTTTGTACCACACTAGCATAAACCGTGATGCTGTCTGTCGCCATAACTCCTATAGGTAAAAGTGACATAAGCATTGTGAATACTAATAAAATAGCTGAAAAACTTTTAAATCCTTTTTTCAATTTCAATTTGATTCAATCCTTTCATCTAAAAACTCAAGTTCAGACAAGTTGTTATTATTGTCTTTTTCACCTCCGGTGTTTCTTACCGCAGGCAATAAAAAAACTGCGACAATTTTTCTTTCAAAAAATTACCACAGCTGAGTTTTTCTGTGATGGATCACAATTCAGATGAGAATACGGGACAAAGTCCTGAAGCATACATTTCAGCACCTCAATCTGAAAACACTATTCCTATGCAAATGAGCACTTACGGAATAATATCAAAGCAGGTCTTGTGACTCGCACCATATAGACTGATTGGTCCGCATTTTTATATCCTGCCTTCGCAGTTTCCCACTGACTATCTTTCGATAACGGATACAAAAACATTCGATGCACACACCGACAGTTAACCGCAGGGGATTCTCACCCCATTCCCTTTACATCAATTATGCCTGGCGAATAGAGCCTTTGCGACATAATCGAAACTCTGTGTGAATGTATTAAATTAAGAATATCATATTCTTTGTATTTGATAAGTGCTATATCTGCTCAAAAAGCTTGCAGATTTTATTTTTTTACAAAAAACAGATATCATATTATAAATTTTATCACAAATCTGACAAAAATTCAATGCACAAAACAAACATTTTTTATAAGAAAATAAATAATGCGGTATTGCAAATCCCACAACCTGATTTGAAATTTCATAGAGTATAAAAGTTCTGCTACCATATCAGAAATTACAATCCCTGTTTCTGCAAGATGTGTCATATATCGTTATACACGGACAATTTCGTTTGATTTTATTTGCAATTTAAACTTATGGTGGCAGTAAATTGTACCTTAATTCAAATTTAAATATCCCCAAAATTCCCCATACTTATTGACATGTTTGTTTTTTTGATATATAATTATAATTAATGATTTAATTTGCCGAAGGGATATGTTAAGAGTGAGAAATAATATAAAAAATAGTGTAGTCAGATTACTTTCCCTTATTGTGGATATGCTCATTGTTTGTTTTGTGTTTTATGGGACAAACTGTCTTGTTCAAAGATTTATTGGGGAAAGCTGTTTTTGCTTTGAAAATGTTGTTATAGCAGAGCTTCTTAATCTGTTTTTTTTCTATATGTTTGATTTGTATGCGGCAAAGGAGGGGAGCAGAGAAAATACGGTTATAGCGGTTGTTCTTTCGTCTGTTGTTACCTCTGTGTGTGGAGCTCTTATATCTATATTTGTTTTTAGCCGATATACAGTTGTATTTACCGTTGCTCTGCTGTTAACACTTATGGTCTCCCTGGTTTTGTGGCGTTTGATACTTTCTTTTGCTATGGTAAGATTCAGGGAGAAGAATAAAATTCTAATTCTCGAATCCTCAAAGGTTCCTACAAGGCTTGCAAGAAAGCTTAAATATTCCTGTACTAATGTAAATGAAGCGTGGTATTACATAATTAATGAAGATAATGATGAAGATTATAAATATGTGACTGAGAAATTGATTCCTGAGTACGACACAGTATTTATCTCCGAAGAATTCAGTGACGAGGTTCAGGATGGACTTTTTGAGCATGCTCTTCTTGCAAACAAAACCGTTAATCTTCTGGCAGTTCCGGCAAACGTTTCTCTTATGGGCGGAAGTATATATCAGTTTTCTGACACGCCTGTTATTGAACTCGGAAGCATATATATAGAAAAATATCAGAAATTTCTTAAAAGAGCTTTTGACATATTTGTTGCATCTGTTGGACTTATTCTCTCGTCGCCGTTTTTCTTGATTATACCTATTTGCATAAAGCTTGACACACCCGGCCCTGTTTTTTATACACAGGAGAGATATACTATAGGTAAAAAGCGGTTTAAACTTTACAAGTTCAGGACAATGTGCCAGGATGCCGAGAAAAACGGAGAAATGCTTGCTACAAAGAATGACAGCAGAATAACCAGAGTGGGTAATATATTAAGAAAGCTTCGTCTTGACGAGCTTCCACAGTTTTTGAATATCCTGATGGGTTCAATGTCTGTAGTAGGCCCCCGTCCGGAAAGACCTGTTTTTGCAGATGAGTTCTGTGACAAGGTAAAGCATTATAATATGCGCTATACTATGAAGGCGGGGCTTACAGGCTATGCGCAGGTTTACGGGAAGTACAATACACGTGTTTCCGACAAAATACTGATGGATATGATTTATGCCATCAAGTATTCTTTTTGGCTTGATATAAAACTGGTAATTCTTACTGTTAAAACGATGTTTATAAAAGACAGTACTGAAGGTGTTGAAGAAGAAAATTACGAAACAGATGAGATGGAAGTAAAACGAAAAGAAAATACTGCAGTACTCCATAATATACGAATTGAATAAGCAGATAGTTTGAGTAAAGTATAAAGGGGATTATTTTACATCCCCTTCTTTACCTTGTAACCAATTCTCCGATTTTTCTTCCAATAAGGGCGGCACTGTTTTTTGCCTCGGTAAGGCTATTGCCGTGAGTTCCTACTTCGATAATCAGGCTTCCTTTGGTCAGGTGTTGGTTAAAGCGTTCTTTTCTGAGGTTTATAGGTCGCATAATACCCGGGTAGGCTAAGTTCATACTTTCTTGTAGCTTAACTGCAAAATTAAGATTATCCCGCCATCCGGGATGGGATAGACCTCCGCCGTCCGTTCCGCACACTATCATAAGTTGGGCATAGTGGGTTCCGTTAATTTCTTTGACGAGTTTTACCCGATTGCCTTTATCATTAACTACCGCATCTCTGTGAATATCCAGAATAAGTTCTATATCTTCATTTTCGGACAAATATTTTTTTGCAGTGGAAAGCGATCTTCCATAAGCTCCCTGATAACTGGGATAGTCGTGAAACGTTGTGTCGTGAATAACGCGAAATCCCGCTGCTTCCAGCTCGTCTTTTATAACTTTTCCTACAGCAATCATATTTTGATTTTCCATTGTACTTCTTCCGTTGTCGGATAGGTTAGTTATATTATCCTGGGCGTAGCACTCTGTGGTATGAGTGTGCATAATAAGTATCGTTGCATCTTTTGAAAAATCAAGGCGAGAATTTTTAAAAACATCTTTGGAAACAGAATAATCGGTTTCGTTTTTAAAAAGTTGTTCCGAAGGAAAAGTTTTTGTTTCCGGCATGGGTAATTCTTGACTCTGGGATGGTGCCGGAGAGGGGGAGGGGGATGGAGATGAAAGCCCACCGAAGATCCCTCCGTATTCTTTTATGATATCGCCGGGTTCCGGCTTCTTCAAAGATGAAATCCTCTCTTTTATTTCGGATATAATCCCTCGTTCTTTTCCTGTAGGAAGCACATCCGAAACTATATCATCGGGGCTGTAGATGTTAAATGCAGGTATCACTTCATTATTATTACTGTTCTGCTTGATTATAATAAGCACCCCTGCTAAAAGCATGGCGGAAACAGATGCCAATGTCTTTCTTTTGGAAATAAAACGGGATTTCCTTGGAGAAAATCGTATAATCCTTTTTTTTAAAAGCCTGTTAAAAAATCCCCCGTTGGGGATTTTTATTTTTATATGGCGTAAATCCAGACGAGGTAAGGGTTTTGTTTTTATAACAAAGCATCTCAAAGTATATTCCTCCTTTGTTTTTATGGTGTTTAAGATGGGAGGTATTCAGCCTTTATGTAACCTCTTATTTTTTCTAAGGGTATGGGGAATTCCACTACCCCTCTTGCGTAGTAGGAAAGCTCATATGGCTCATAGAAAATCACGAGATTTTTCTTATCTATATAAAATTTATCTTCGCGGTCTTTATCGATAACAGGTTGTTCCCATAAATCATGATAGACGTTGGGATTGCTTTCAATCAGCTCTTCCATGCGCTCCGTTAGAATACTCGTATACTCTTTATCGGTAAACAAGTCAGAAAGCATCAAAATTTTGTCTTCTTTCACGTCAAAATTCTTTGCGCTTACCCATGTATTCCCGTGAAGTCCTGTAAGATAAACGTATTTTTCCGTAATAATGCTAAGTAGCTTACCGTTATTGTTTTTAACGGTGTGTCTTACCTGAAGGCAGGGAAGAGAACTGCCGGGTACTTTTATCTGATTAGCTCTATTAGTAAAGTTTTCGATCCATTCCTCAAGCTCGTCATTGAAAACAGAATTTAGTTTATCAGCATTTTCCGATTGGTGTCCTATAGAGAGGGTTTCGCAGTTAATTGTGTAAGCAGTGTTGTTTTCGGTCATATTATCTTTTTTTATTTCCAATCCCGGGGTTTTTCCGCATGCGCATAGTAAACACGGGATAAGTAGCATTGCAAGTTTCAGAGGATTATGCAAATCAGACCACCGCTTCCTTCGTTTATAATTCTCTGAAGTGTTTCTCTGAGTTTCGATCTTGATTCGTCGGGCATACGTGACAGTTTATTGTGCAATCCTTCATTTACAAGTTCATACAGAGATTTTCCGAAAATGTTGGATTCCCAGATTTTTGACGGGTCGGATTCGAATTCTGAAAGCAGATAATGAACCAACTCCTCGCTTTGCTTTTCTGTACCAACTATAGGGCATACTTCAGTTTCAATATTTGCCCGCATCATATGTATACTTGGAGCAGAGGCTTTGAGCTTTACTCCAAATCTGCCGCCCTGTTTTACGATTTTCGGCTCATCAAGTGTCAGTTCGTCGGTGCCGGGAGAGACAACGCCGTAGCCTGTTTCTTTAACTGATTTGAGAGCATCTGCAATTTTATCATATTTAGATTTTGTTTCAGACAAATCTTTTAAAAGCTTTACAAGGGACAATTCATCGCAGATGTTAAATCCGGTTTCTTCACTTAATATCCTGTAGAAGATTTCCGGTGATATTTCTGCATTAAGGACTGCTTCTCCAATTCCAAGATCCATGCCGTCTACATATGAAGAACTTACATATTCAAATCTGCTAAGGGCATCGGAGAGTGATTTTGCATCCCGCACCCTGTTTATTGTGCCAATTTTCTCCATAAGGGATTCGTTGATTGATTGTTTGAGCCAATGACTGTTACTCAAAGCAGAAAACCAGGAAGGAACGCGAATGTTAATTTCTTTAAGAGGAAATTCAAATAATACAGCTTCAATTATTCTATGTATATCGTCCGCCTGAAGCTCTGCGCAGTTAACAGGAACTACAGTGACGCCGTACTCCTCTTCCATTTGGCATTTGAGTTCTAATGAATTTTTGCTGAAAGGATTTCTTGTGTTTAAAAGGACAATAAAAGGTTTATTGATTTCTTTCAGCTCGTTAATTACACGGCGTTCTGCAGGTATATAATCTTCACGCTCAATTTCTGTTATACTGCCGTCGGTGGTAATAACAAGTCCGATATTTGAGTGTTCGCATATAACCTTTTGTGTGCCTATTTCAGCAGCATCAAAAAAGGGAATAGGCTCCTCGCTCCATGGTGTGGAAACCATTCGTGGGGCTTCATCTTCGATATATCCCAAAGCACTGTCGACAATATAACCCACACAGTCAATCATTCTGACCTTAAGACGGGCATTGTCACCCAAAGAAATTTCTACTGCTTCATTAGGTATAAACTTTGGTTCTGTTGTCATAATTGTACGTCCGGCGGCAGACTGCGGGAGCTCATCTTTTGCTCTTTCTGCCTGATAGGAATTGTGGATATTCGGAATCACCAACAAGTCCATAAATTTTTTGATAAAAGTGGATTTACCTGTTCTGACAGGCCCCACTACTCCTATATAAACGTCGCCGCCGGAGCGTTCGGCTATATCGCTGTAAATATTGTACTCAGCCATAAAAATTTCCTCCTAACGCATTTGTTTATTACACCTATATGCAGTTTTTATGTGGTTTATTACAGCTTTTGTGTTTAAAGCCTGAACTTTGTGTATTGACAAAATGTGACTGATATTATATAATAATCCTAAATAGCAGATTGAGGCAAGGTTTTCGGGATATTGTATGCATACAAAATGTAAAACTAAATGTTGTTAGCTGCTTGAAATTCATCTTGGTTATTGCATTATTAATAACAAACAAAGGTGATTGAAAATGAAAACAGTATTAAAATTTTTAACTTCTTCTTTATTTATGCTTCTTATGTTTTCAGCAGAAGCAATTGCAGTTCATTACGTCCATGCGGAGAGTGCAGAGATTTGTTGGCATAAGGATTGGCGCATTGTAACATTGCTTGGTGTTGTTTTTGTTCTCGCGATTGCAGTGATTTGGTTTGCTATACGTGTGAAGATTGTATCTAATCAAGGTAAAATAAATGAGCTTACCGATCCACTTACAAAAGTGGGCAATCTTGCACATTTCAAGAATTATTATGAGAATGCAATTTTCGATTATTCAAGAACTAAATATTTTATTTCATATATAATAGTTGATGGCAATCATGTGCGAAATTGTTATGGCAATGCTGCTTTTGAAGATGTAATGCTTTATACTTCAGAGGTTATTTCTACAGTCTGTGATGATGTTGAAGAAGTTGCCCGGATTACAGAAACGGGATTTGCAGTTGTTTTCCGCTCAAATAGTATGGCCAGCGCAGAGAATCAGATGAATTTGACTATAAAAAGGCTTAATCGCTATGCGGATTCAAAGGATAACAGTAAGCCGGTGTTTTATGCTGCTCTTTATAATTTCACCGGTTCAGATAGCGGTTGTGAGCTTATCTTATTTAATCTTCGTCTCAACTGCAGTAAAATTATGGGTTCAAACTCTCAGCTTGTTATTTGCGATGGAAATCTTATGAAAGGCTCCGAAAGTGAAAAAGAAGTTATGGCAAAGCTTGAAAGTGCTATGTGTAACAGGGAGTTTGAGCTTTATCTTCAGTTTATTGTTGATAATAAAACAAAAAAAATCATTTCTGCAGAGGCGCTTGCAAGGTGGAATAATCCTACGGAAGGTATTCTTGGCCCTGGTAATTTTATTCCACAGCTTGAGTCGGTAGGTTTTATATGTAAATTTGACTATTATATGTTCGAGTTGGTGTGTGAGCAGCTTGAAAAGTGGAACGGGACGGAGTTTGGCAAATTATCTCTTTCTTGTAATTTTACAAGAATAACTATTTCAGAAGAGGATTTTGTGAGAAAAATCAAAGATATATCTGAAAGATACGAATTTGATAGAAGCCGACTTGTGATAGAAATAACTGAGGATGCGATGGAACGGAGCCGAGAGGTTGCTATGAGCAACATGAAAAAGTGTAAACAGCTGGGTTTCCGTATAGCCCTTGATGATATGGGCTGTGGATATACATCCCTTATAAACCTTTGTGAATATCCCATTGACATAGTTAAGATTGACAGAGATATTCTTCTTAAAACAGATAAACCAAACGGAAAAGCACTCTTTGCCGGAATGATTGCTCTTGCTCATAAGCTTGGCCTTGGAGTGGTGTGTGAAGGTGTTGAAACAAAAGAGCAAAATGAATTTGTAGATAAATCCGAATGTGACTATGTTCAGGGTTGGTATTATTCGAGGGTTATCTCAACTATGGCAAGCGAAGATTTTATACGTAATTACGAAAAAAACAGTGTGATTGTAACCGAATAAGGATAATTTGATTAATATGGAAGTGACGAAATGAAAAACAGCAGAGTTAAATCCACACGTAACAGAGCTATATATACTGTAGTTGCAGTTGCTTTGATTTGTGCGGTTTTTATTCTTGTGGCAAGATATGTATACATACAGGCGGAGAATGATGCTTTTGAAATGCTTCATGTAGATACCAGCGAAATTAAGGAAGACCTTAATCTTCAGATGGTATCCGACCGAGAAAATCTGTATACTATAGCAAATGTGGCTGCAAAATTATATTCGGAAGGTGAAAGTTTCAAGCTTTTGTTTGATTCTTTTGAGCCCATAGGTCTCATACAGAACATAGGTATTTTGCAAAGCGACAATACATTTCTTACTAAAAATGGACATGTTGAGGTCCCTGAAACTGAGATTATGTTTGAACAGGAAGTGTATAAAGAAGCGTATGTGAGCGGAAGGGTAAGTGATTTTACACATCCGGCTCATAAAATAATCCGTAGTGCTGTGCCTGTTGTGGTTAACGGTGAAACAGTGGCTATTCTTTACGGAATGATAGAGTTAGATAGCATTAATGAAAAATATGCAGCATATGCAGAGACGCGAGAGGCGGATTTGTATGTATTTGAACGAGGTAATGGTAATATTATAATAGACACTCTTCATAAAGAGCTCGATAACGTTTCCACATTTAAAATGAGCAACTATAAACAGGGCTTCAGCTATGAAATGATTATGGCAGATTTTTTTGCCGGCAACTCGGGATATTCAGCATTTGTGTCGGGAACTGTGGGAGAATATTTCTATGCACATTATGCCCCTCTCAAAATTGGCGACTGGCAGATTATGCTTTCAAAGCCTGAACGTATAGTTTTTAAAGAGGCTAATGATATGATGGGTGTTCTTATAACAATGTTCATTGGGGCTGTGGTTATAATGACCCTATATATGCTCCTGCTTTTTGCCGGAGAATCCAGGCAGAGCCGTCTTAACTTTCGTGCATCCCATATCAGAAAAATCCTGCTGGGCATTAATCAGGCTAAAAACGGCTTGTATATTGCTCTTGAGAATATTACAACATTCTCAAAAGCAAGGTCGTCATTCTTTATAGATACGGATGGGGAAGAATTTCATTACATAGCCCCGATGTATGCCCACTGTTTGGTTGAGGGGGATGAAAGAAATTCTTTGATTCTTGAGATCCTTTCATATGCAGGCAGAAAACGTATGAGCAAGAATGAATCTGTGGTAATACTGAATGTGCCGGCAAACTCAAAGCTAAGAAAAGAAGAACCTAAGCTTTATAACATAATGAATAAAAACAGGATAAAAAGAATATGTTTTGCTGCAGTTTCTGAAAAGAAAAATCTTGTGAGTGTGTTGGGTGTTGTTAATCCCCGTAACAGTAATGTTGTATGTGAACTTCTGGCAGATATTTCTGTTTGTTGTTCTATGGCGGTCTACAATAAAAAGTATTTGAATAATACAGAAGTAATAGCTATGACCGACGCGCTGACGGGAGTATATAACCGCTTGCAGTTTAAGAAGGATGTAGATGAGTTTGATGCAATAAAGCCAGAGAATTTTGCTTGCATATATATAGATGTAAACGAACTCCATACTTTTAACAGCAAGTATGGCCATGGCGCAGGTGACACTATGCTTCTGTACATTGCAAAAGCTTTAAAAGAAGTTTTTCGCTATGGTCAGATATATCGTATGGGTGGCGATGAATTCCTTGTGTTTACATTGGGCATCAGTTCTGAAAAAATTCATTCAGACGCTGAAAGGTTTATAAATAAAATTGAGTCAATGAACTATCACGTATCGGTTGGAATTGATTTCAGGGAAAAGAATGTTGATACCGGAGAAATTGTTAAAATTGCTGAGGACCATATGTATGAGGCGAAAGCTGAATATTACTTGCAGAAAGAGCGTATGGTAGAAAATGAGGGGCATTTTTCGGAGGTTCTTATTTCCACGGGAATTCCTGCTATGGATGTAATGCTTGGAATTGTGGGGAAGCACTATCATGCAATCTTTGAGGTTTCTCTCGATAACGGTGATACAAAAAAAATACTCATGCCTGCATATCTTAGAGCGTATTTCGATGACTGCTTTGATTTCGCAAAAGGAATAAAGAATTATATAGAAGAGTTTGTGTGTTCGGATGATAAGCGTGGGCTTGAAAACTTTTTGCATTATGATGCGATAAAGCGTCAGCTTGATGCCGGGAATATTCCTTCCATAAGCTATACAAATACAGCGGGTGAGAAAATTAATCTCACCGTGAGCGCAGTAAGTGGTGCAGATAAAAAATCTAATGAAACATTATGGGTATTTGAAAAAGTATCAAGATAGTAAAAATCGAACCTATTTCCGCAAGGGGAAGAGGTTCGATTTTTTTTGTGCAGAAAAAAGGCGAAAACGGCGTTTTAGATATAACTTGTACAAAAAGGAATTGTAAAAAAATGTTTTTTTTGTAGCAAACATCTGTTGACATGAGGAAGCTTACGTGTTAGAATAAAATAGTATAATTATGATAAAATTGCCCTGTTTGTCGGTTGCGAAAGAAAAGTGACTTATGATATTGGGCAAAAAAACATTATATTTATGAGGTGATAAATTAATGGTGCATCAGGTAACAGCAGGCAAAAATACCCGTCTGAGCTACTCAAAAATCAAAGAGCCGCTTCCAATGCCGAATCTAATTGAGGTTCAGAAGAATTCTTATCAGTGGTTCCTTGAAGAAGGGCTCAAGGAAGTTTTTGAAGATGTTTCTCCAATTACCGACCATTCAGGAAATCTTGTTCTTGAATTTTTCGATTATTCTCTTGAGTATAATCCCAAATGGTCTGTAGAGGAGTGTAAGGAAAGAGACGCAAAATATGCGGCTCCTCTTAAGGTGTCTGTACGTCTTATTAATCAAGAAACAGGCGAAATTAAAGAACAGGAAATATTTATGGGTGATTTTCCTCTTATGACAGAGCAGGGAACATTTATCATAAACGGTGCTGAACGTGTTATTGTCAGCCAGCTTGTTCGTTCTCCCGGTATTTATTATGCTTTTGACAGGGATAAGACAGGTAAGCCTCTTTATACCTCCACAGTAATTCCTTACCGAGGAGCATGGCTTGAATACGAAACTGATTCTAACGACGTATTCTATGTACGTATTGACCGTACAAGAAAGCTTCCTGTAACAGTCCTTATTCGTGCTCTTGGCAGTATCGACAACCCTCATAAGCTTGAAAAGAATTCAGCTATTATTGATTTGTTCGGTGAAGACCCCAAGCTTCTTGCTACTTTTGAGAAGGACAAGATTGATAACCGTGACGAGGCTCTTCTTGAGATTTATAAAAGACTCCGTCCCGGCGAACCTCTTAACGTGGAAAACGCCGAATCACTTATATTCAATATGCTCTTTGATCCTAAGAGATACGATCTTGCAAAGGTGGGCCGTTTTAAGTATAACCAGAAGCTTGAAATGTATGGAAGAATACGCGGCAAGGAAGTTGCAAGAGATATTGTTGACCCGAGAACAGGTGAAATACTTGCGTCTGCAGGTGAAGTCCTTTCAGACGAAAAGGCGACTGCTATTGACAGAGCAGGTGTAAACACCGTATACCTTTCAATTGAAGAAAGAGAAGTTAAAGTTTTCTCAAACGATATGGTGTACCTTTCAGAATATGTTGACAATGCTGTTTGCAAAGCTCTTGTTGAAAAAGGCGTAGATAATTGTAAAACACAAGAAGAGCTTCTTGGTTTTAAGGTTTTAAGAAGCGTTCTTGAAGACATACAGAGCAAAATAGCTGATATGGTTGGCGCAAAGGAAATCACAAAAAAATCTGTTCCTGAAGAAACTGCAGCTATGATTGCCCGCAGAATGAATGAACTTTCACCCAAGCATGTTATCCGTGAGGATATTCTTGCTTCTATTAACTATGTGTTTAATCTTTCAAACGGTACAGGAAGCGTTGACGATATCGACCATCTTGGTAATAGACGTCTCCGTAGTGTTGGTGAGCTTCTTCAAAATCAGTTCAGAATTGGTCTTTCGAGAATGGAAAGAGTTGTTCGTGAAAGAATGTCTACCCAGGACCTTGAAATTATCACACCTCAATCACTTATAAATATAAGACCTATAATTGCTGCAATCAATGAGTTTTTCGGTTCATCACAGCTTTCACAGTTCATGGACCAGCCAAACCCCCTTGCAGAACTCCGTCATAAGAGAAGAATTTCAGCTCTTGGCCCCGGTGGTTTGTCAAGAGAACGTGCAGGATTTGAAGTGCGAGATGTTCACTATTCACACTATGGAAGAATGTGTCCTATAGAAACACCGGAAGGACCTAACATCGGTCTTATCACATCGCTTGCAACTTTCTCAAGAATTAATCAGTACGGATTTATAGAAGCACCTTACAGAAAGGTTGATAAAGCAACAGGCTGCGTAACAGATGAAATCGTTTATATGACAGCCGATATGGAGGACGAGTATATTATTGCTCAGGCAAATGAGCCTATTGATGAAAACGGCAAGTTCCTTGATAAGAGAGTTTCTGCGCGTTACCGCGACGAAATTCTTGAAGTTCCTGCCGCAAACATCGACTATATGGACGTATCACCAAGACAGCTTGTTTCTGTAGTTACTGCTTGTATTCCGTTCCTTGAAAACGATGACGCTAACCGTGCTCTCATGGGTTCAAACATGCAGTGTCAGGCAGTACCTCTTCTTACAACTGATTCACCAATTGTTGGAACAGGTATTGAACACAAGGTTGCCCAGGATTCAGGCTCTGCAATTCTTGCAAAAGAAGCAGGTGTTGTAGAAAAGGTAGATTCACAGGTAATTGAAATCAGAGGTGAAAGCGGAACTGTTCATACTCATAAGCTCACAAAGTTTGTTCGTTCAAACCAGAGCACATGTATAAATCACAGACCAATAGTTGCGGTTGGCGAAACTGTTGAAAAAGCACAGATTATTGCCGACGGACCTGCTATGTCAAACGGAGAACTTGCTCTTGGTAAGAATATTCTCATTGGATTTATGACATGGGAAGGTTACAACTACGAGGATGCTGTCCTTATCAGTGAAGAGCTTGTTAAAAACGATGTGTTCACATCTATCCATATTGAAGAATACGAATGTGAAGCACGTGATACTAAACTTGGACCTGAAGAAATCACCCGTGATATTCCTAACGTATCTGAGGATGCTCTTAAAGACCTTAACGAGGTTGGTATTATAAGAGTAGGTGCTGAAGTGCGTTCAGGCGACATACTTGTAGGAAAGGTAACGCCTAAGGGCGAAACCGAGCTTACTGCAGAAGAAAGACTTCTTCGTGCAATTTTCGGAGAAAAAGCAAGAGAAGTCAGAGATACATCTCTTAAGGTTCCCCACGGCGAAAGCGGCATAATCGTTGACGTTAAGGAATTCACTCGTGAAAACGGCGATGAACTCAGCCCCGGTGTAAACAAAGTTGTAAGATGCTATATTGCTCAGAAGAGAAAGATTTCTGTGGGCGATAAGATGGCGGGCCGTCATGGTAACAAGGGTGTAGTTTCAAGAGTTCTTCCCAGAGAGGATATGCCTTTCCTTGAAGACGGAACACCTCTTCAGATTGTGCTTAACCCATTGGGTGTACCTTCACGTATGAACATTGGTCAGGTGCTTGAAATGCATCTTGGCTACGCATATAGAACCCTCAGCTTTATGGATATTGAAGATATCAGAAAGAATACTGTCAGAGTTGCTGCCAACCGTGTTGAGGCGCTTCGCCATGACGACAAGTTGGGCGCTAATGAAGAGTACCTCAAAAAAGTAAGCGAAGCTCTTCTTTCTATGGACAGAAGCGACGTTTCAAAGAAGGCTATGATGAAGGCAGTTAAGTCTGTATCGGCAAAAAATGCTGAAATAACTGCTGAAATTGAAAAAATCATTGAATATTCAATAGAATATGCAGAAACTGTTATTGATGCACGTAAAAAGGTTGAACCCGGCAAGTTCCTTAAGCTTGCAACACCGGTATTTGACGGTGCCCAGGATGAAGACCTTGCAGATGCGTTTATGATAGCAGGACTCAGATCTGACTTTAAGTCAGTTGTATACGACGGACGTACTGGTGAAAAGTTTGATAATCCTGTTACAGTGGGAGTGATGCATTACCTTAAGCTTGACCACTTAGTTGACGATAAGATTCATGCTCGTTCAACAGGTCCGTACTCTTTGGTTACTCAGCAGCCTCTTGGAGGTAAAGCTCAGTTCGGCGGTCAGCGTTTCGGCGAAATGGAAGTTTGGGCTCTTGAAGCATATGGTGCTGCATATACTCTCCAGGAAATTATAACAGTTAAGTCTGACGATATAGTAGGACGTGTAAACACCTATGAAGCAATTGTAAAAGGTGAGAATATACCTAAGCCGGGTGTTCCCGAATCCTTTAAGGTGCTTGTTAAGGAGCTGCAGTCACTTGCTCTGGATATTCGCATTCTCGATAATAATGGCGAGGAAATAGACCTTGACGAAATGACAGACGATACTGATGACTATAAGTCAAGAGAAGAATACTCCAAGGTTATGGAAGAGGCTGACGGTGTGACTGTTCAGCTTGATGAAAGCAATATCGGTCAGGCAGGAATGGTACCTGAATATGATGAGTATTCCGAGCTCGACGAATTAGACGAACCTGAGAATACTGATGAGGAAGATGATTTTGATTACACCGTTGAAGAAAGCGACTTCCTTGACGAAGAAGAAGATTCATACGACGGTGAATTAGACGACTAATCAGATTTTCATACGGAGGTTATCAGATGTTAGAATTTAACAGTTTTGAAGCTATAAAAATCGGGCTTGCATCACCTGAAAAAATCCTTGAATGGTCATACGGTGAGGTTAAAAAGCCTGAAACCATAAACTACAGAACGCTTAAGCCTGAAAGAGATGGCTTGTTCTGTGAAAAGATTTTCGGTCCCACAAAAGACTGGGAATGTTACTGCGGTAAATACAAAAAAATCAGATATAAAGGCGTTGTCTGCGACCGTTGCGGTGTTGAAGTAACAAAGTCTAAAGTGCGTCGCGAACGTATGGGACATATTGAACTTGCTACTCCAGTTTCACATATCTGGTATTTCAAGGGAGTTCCCTCAGCTATGGGACAAATGCTCGACCTTTCTCCCAGACATCTGGAAAAGGTATTGTATTTCGCAGCTTATATTGTAACAGATAAGGGAGAAACTGACCTTATGCAAAATCAGGTTCTCTCCGAAAGTGAATACACCGCTGCCCGTGAAAAGTACGGTGATGCTTTTAAGGCGGGTATGGGCGCGGAGGCCATTTTGGACCTTCTTAAGAAAATAGACCTTGAAGTGCTTGCTGCAGAGCTTAAAGAAGAACTTGAAGGCTTGTCGGCCGGTCAGAAAAAAGCAAAAATTCTTAAAAGACTTGAGGTTGTTGAGTCATTTCGTCTTTCAGGCAACAGACCCGAATGGATGATTATGACTGTTATCCCCGTTATACCTCCTGAGCTTCGTCCTATGGTTCAGCTCGACGGCGGCAGATTTGCTACAAGTGACTTAAACGATCTCTACAGACGAGTTATAAACAGAAACAACCGTCTTAACCGTCTACTTGAGCTTGGCGCTCCTGATATAATTATAAGAAACGAAAAGCGCATGCTTCAGGAAGCTGTTGATGCTCTTATCAACAACGGAAGACGAGGCAGAGTTATTACCGGACCCGGTAACAGACCTCTTAAGTCACTCTCCGACCTTCTCAAAGGTAAACAGGGACGTTTCCGTCAGAATCTTCTTGGTAAGCGTGTTGACTATTCAGGACGTTCAGTTATCGTTGTAGGTCCTGAACTTAAAATTTATCAGTGCGGTCTTCCTAAAGAAATGGCTATTGAACTTTTCAAGCCTTTCGTTATGAAAGAGCTTGTGGCACGTAAGCTTGCTTTTAACATCAAGAGTTCAAAGCGTATGGTAGAGCGAGGCAGTGCAGAGGTTTGGGACGTGCTTGAAGATGTTATCAAAGAGCATCCCGTTCTCCTTAACCGTGCTCCAACTCTTCACAGACTTGGTATTCAGGCATTTGAACCTGTTCTCGTTGAAGGACGTGCTCTTAAGCTCCATCCTCTTGTTTGTACCGCATATAATGCCGACTTCGACGGTGACCAGATGGCTGTTCACGTACCTCTTTCACCTGAGGCCCAGGCGGAAGCAAGATTCCTTATGCTCTCTGCAAACAACCTTCTTAAGCCGCAGGATGGTAACCCTGTTACTGTTCCTACACAGGATATGATTCTTGGTTCATACTATCTTACAATTGTGAAAGAAGATGAACCAGGCGTTGGTATGATATTTGCAGATGAAGACGAAGCAATTATGGCTTACCAGAACAAGGAAGTGGGCCTACATTCACTTGTTAAGGTAAGAAAAACGGGAGTTCTCGATGGTGTTCGTTATTCTCACCTCGTTGAAACAACAGTTGGTAGAATTCTTTTCAATAACAACATTCCTCAGAATATTGGTTTTGTAGACAGAACAGATCCTTCAAGCTTCCTTAACTATGAAGTTGACTTTATTGTGGGTAAGAAAGAGCTTGGTAAGATTATTGATAAGTGTATCAGAGTATGCGGTATTACAGAAACTGCAAATGTTCTTGACCTTATTAAATCAACAGGCTACAAGTATTCAACACAGGGTGCGATTACAGTTGCCGTTTCCGATATCGAGGTGCCCGACGAGAAAAAGGCAATCCTTGCTGATGCGGAAGAACGTGTTGAAAAAATAATGAAGAAATACAGACGAGGCTTCCTTACAGATGCTGAGAGATATAAGGCAGTAATCGATATCTGGGCAGAGGCTTCAGGCAAGGTTACAAATGCCATGATGGCAAATCTCGGTAAATTTAACCCTATATTTATGATGGCTGATTCAGGTGCCCGTGGTAGCGTTAACCAGATAAGACAGCTTGCCGCGATGCGTGGCCTTATGGCGGATACTCAGGGTAGAACAGTTGAAATTCCTATTCGTGCTAACTTCCGTGAAGGTCTTAATGTACTTGAGTACTTCATTTCTTCACACGGTGCGAGAAAGGGTCTTACCGATACTGCTCTCCGTACTGCTGACTCTGGTTACCTTACACGACGTCTTGTTGACGTATCACAGGATGTTGTTGTTCGTGAAATCGATTGCGGTACTGAAAAGTTTGAAGAAGTAACAGCTATTATGGATGGTAACGAAGTTATTGAGCCATTGGCAGACCGTATTATCGGACGAACCTCAAAATTTGATATTACTCATCCTGAAACAGGTGAAATCATTGTTAATGCAGGTGACCTTATTTCCGATCTCGATGCATCAAAGATTATAGCTGCTGGAATTGAAAAGGTAGCAATCAGAAGCGTACTCACTTGTGATTGCCGCAAGGGTGTTTGTGCTAAGTGTTACGGACGCGATCTTGCAACTGGTGAACTTGTAAATGTCGGTGAAGCAGTTGGTATTATTGCGGCTCAGTCTATCGGTGAACCCGGCACTCAGCTTACTATGCGTACTTTCCATGCCGGCGGTGTTGCATCAGGAAGCGATATTACTCAGGGTCTACCCCGTATTGAAGAGCTTTTTGAAGCACGTAAGCCAAAGGGCGTTGCGATCATTTCCGAAATCGGCGGTCGTGTAACTGTTTCAGAAACTAAGAGAAAGCGTGAAGTTACCGTAACAGATGATGCGAACGGTGAAGCTAAGACGTATGCAATTCCTTATTCTTCAAGTATTGTTGTTAAAGACGGCGAAATAATCGAAAAGGGTGCAGAGCTCACAATGGGTTCAATCAACCCCAACGATATACTCCGTATCCTTGGCCCTCACGATGTACAGGTTTATATAACACGTGAAGTTCAGAGAACATATCGTATGCAGGGTGTTGATATTAACGATAAGCACGTTGAGGTTATAACACGTCAGATGCTCCGTAAGGTGAGAGTTGAAGAAGCAGGCGATACAAGCCTTCTTATGGGTTCACTTGTTGATATTTTTGAGCTGGAAGCTGCAAATAAGGAAGTTGACAGAATTTCTGAATATCTTGAGGTTAATGGCGGAGTTGCTCCAAAGCCTCAGATTGACGAAGAAACAGGCGAAATAATCACTGATGAAAACTTCATTTCAGTTTCTCCCAAGTTTGAAGGCCGTCATGCAACATATTCACCGGTACTTCTGGGTATTACTAAGGCATCACTTGCGACTGATTCATTCCTCTCTGCGGCATCGTTCCAGGAAACAACTAAGGTTCTTACAGATGCAGCTATCAAGGGTAAAGTGGATCCCCTTATCGGTATTAAAGAAAACGTTATTATCGGTAAGCTTATTCCTGCGGGAACAGGTATGCCTCTTTATAAAGACATTAACATTAAAGTCGAAGGTCAGGTAATACCAAATGAACAAATAAAATAAACGAAAATCAGGGTTGGAGCTAAGTCTCCAACCCGATTCTGTTTAAAAGATGTGAACATATAAAAATATTGTTCTCATTTTAAGCATAAACTACTTATATGCTATTATTAAGGAGTTTTTATATATGTCAGATAAAAAACAGTCCTTTATGAAAAATGTGAGCATTATACTTATTGCTCAGCTTCTTGTAAAGGTTTTCGGGCTTGTGTACCGTATGGTGATAACTAACGTACGAGGCTTCGGAGATGCAGGTAACGGATTTTATACCGCGGGTTTCCAGGTGTATACGCTGCTTCTTGCCATATCATCCGTTGGAGTTCCTAATGCTATTGCCAAGATGGTGGCAGAGCGCACAGCGGTAAATGACCATAAAGGTGCATTCAGGGTTTTTAAGACTGCGTTTGCTCTGTTCGCAGGTATAGGTCTTGTTTGCGGATGCGTGCTGTACTTCGGCGCAGATTTTGTAGCATACAATATTGTTAAAATGGCAGGTGTGGAGTATACTATGCGTGCCCTTGCGCCCTCGATATTCTTTGTATGCGTTTCAAGTGTAATCCGTGGCTATTTCACAGGACTTCAAAATATGGGTGCAACGAGTACATCTCAGGTGCTTGAGCAGATTTTTAAAACTGTACTTACCATTGTTTTTGTGCTTCTTTCAGTAGGTCAGCAGCCACAGTTTATGGCGGCTTGGGCGAATTTTGCGACATCTATTGCAACGGTTCTGAGCTTCGGCTACCTTCTCCTGTTCTATAAAAAGCATAAGAAGAGCATAGACGAGAAGCTAAGTAAAACAGACCTTTCAGCGTTCAAGAAAATTCCGCCGGGACGAATGATAAAGAACATTCTTATGATTTCAATCCCCATTTCTCTCGGCTCTATTATAACAGCAATAAACCGGGTGATTGACACAGCAACCATAACGCGAGGTATTGAAATTGCATTTGCAGAGGGAATACCTGCATTTGGTAACACACCGGCGGTTATGTTCCCAACAATGGAGCAATTAAACCGTGAGGCGGTGCGATTGGCTGGTGTACTTGGAAAGAGCGACACACTTATAAATATGCCCCTTGCACTAAATATCGCATTTGCAACAGTGCTTGTTCCTTCGATTTCAAGCGCTCTTGCAGTTGGTGATAAAAAAGAAGCGGCAAACAAAATCAACTACTCATTCCTGATTTCGATTTTGCTTATTCTGCCTTGTGCCTTCGGTTACATATCATTGGCGCATCCTATTTATAAGCTGATATATCCCAATGCTCAGCTTGGTTACGATTTGTTGCAGATTAGTTCAATAGCTCTCATATTTACCGCTCTTAATCAGACCATGTCTGGTTCACTTCAGGGAATGGGTAAGGTTTATACCCCTGCAACAGGGCTTTTGCTGGGTTGTATCGTGAAGATAATTCTGAATATTATTCTCATAAGAATTCCCGAGGTAAATATATACGGTGCGGCAATCAGCTCGGTTGCCTGTCAGATAGTTTCATTCTCTGTATGCTTTGGAGTGCTTTCCCGAAATATTCCTCTTAAGATGAACCTTGTGAAATATGTTGTTAAGCCTCTGATTGCAGGCGGAGTAATGGCAGCAGTGGCATATTTCGGATATATGGCAGTAAGCGGAGTGACACATTCAAATCTTGTTTCCCTCCCAGCCTCAATTGGTGTTGCGGCAGTTTGTTATTTTGTGCTTGTATTCAAGCTTAATATACTGTCGGAGGAAGAGATTAAAATGCTTCCTGCAGGAGCTAAGCTGTATGGATTGTTAATTAAAATGAAACTCATTTAACAGTATGGGCGTAATCGCCCATACTGTTTGTTTTTGCCAAAATGAATGTATAATTTCAGTGCAAAAATCACAATTATTTATTTTGGTGCAACGCAAGCATTTATTCTGTGGTATTATATATAAAAGAAGCTTAATACCACAGTGTAATAAACAGGAGGGGTTAAGATGAAAAAAATCATTTCTTTGCTATTAACATTTTGTTTTATCGCAGGTGCAGTTCCTGTTATGGCGGAAGCCGATACTGCGGAGCTTGAGAGAATTATTCTTTCCGTAAAAGAGAGAATTGGTAATATGGAGGAATACGAAGAGTTCTCTGCAAACGAAAGGCAAGGAGCAGACGGCTCGGTTTCATACTCTCTCCGCTGGTCGGATAATTCGGAGGGATATAAGAGTGCTTATGTTAATGTAACGTCGGAGGGAATTATAACATCCTATTCCAAATCTGAGGAATACAGCGGGGAAACAGGTGCAAAAATCCGAGACGTTGACAGAGCAGACATAATGAATAAAGCACAGCTTCTTGTTAATGAACTAAATCCAAGCCTTTTGGGTGAGCTTGTACTGAAAGATAATTCAAAGTTTCGTTCGTTATGGGATTTAGGATATTCTTTTGAAGTTCAAAGAGTTGTTAATGGAATAACCGTTCCGGAGTGCAGCGGAAGTGTTACGGTTGATGAAAAGGGCGAAGGAATTACATATTTTTATATGAACTATTATCAGAATGCTGAATTTGAGGACGGGCTTGTTATACATCCGTCTGAAGCTCAGAAAGCTTTTCTTGAGAAATCAGGTCTTATCCTTGAATATTATAAGGAATATTCAGAGGATGAAAATATAGCTGTTCCCGTTTATGTGTTTAAGGACACACAGACTAAAATAAGTGCAATTGACGGAAGTGCTTTTGTTCCTGTTAAATCATATAACGGGGTATTATACAGAGGCGAAGCAGAGGGTATGGCGGCTGATAAGAATGAAATAGTAATGAATTCAGCTATGGGAGCAACTCTTTCAAAAACAGAGCTTGGAGAACTTGATAAAATATCGGGACTGCTTACTAAAGAAGAGGGAGTGAAGCTAATATTTGATAACCCTTACATTGCAATTGACAGTGATACTCCGCTTATGAGCTATAACCTGGATAAAGAGGCAGTGAACCGTTATATCGGCAGATTTTATTTTGGTGAAGAACATTCCCAGGTTTCCCTTGATATGAAAACAGGAGAGGTTCAATCGTTCTATATATACAGATACGTCGAGGATGAAAATAAAGCTATAACAGAAGAAAAATCAGAAGCCCTGAAAGCTGAAGGTGTGGCTTATCTTGCAGGCGAGAAATTTAAGGAATATAGATATGATGAGGCTTCAAAATTCTATACAAGATATGTAAATGAAATTCCTTTCAGGCAGGACATAATAAACGTGAGAGTAAGCAATGACCTTGGAATTATAAATGCATACTCTATCAATTATTCGACTTGCGAATTTAAATCTCCCGATAATGTGATTTCTCCCTATGCGGCAGGGAAAATGCTTTTTTCACAAATGCCCTACACTGTTGTATACGAAAGACATGTAGATGATAACA
Source organism: Clostridia bacterium (assembly GCA_045648165.1). GTDB lineage: Bacteria > Bacillota > Clostridia > UBA1381 > UBA1381 > RGIG9115. The sequence continues at coordinate 21,962 of JAZRNL010000012.1, forward strand.
AAACAGTTTTCAAGCTTATATACGATTTTGAAAACAGTTTTATGAGAATGGATGCCACTACGGGAGAAATAACAGGAATAAGCGGAGAAGATAAGCCTTTTGAGGGCTATACCGATATTTCGGGACATTATGCAGAGGATATAATAAATACTCTTGCCCTTTACGGAATCCGAACAGAGGGCAGTGAATTTACTCCTGACAATGAAATAACTCAAGGAGATTTTGCAAAGCTTCTTTCATGCATTGTAAGACGATTTGACAGTATTCTTCTGAAATCTGAGAGCAGCGAAGCTGCGACTTTGCTTGCAGATAACGGAATTATAAAAAAGGAGAACTACGAAAAAGACGCGCCTGTTTCAAGGCTTGAAGCGGCAAAAATGACAGTCCGTGCCATCGGCGGTGAGGATTTTGCACTCCTTGACGGAATTTATAACAATCCTTTCAATGACGTAACCGAGGGCGTGGGATATGTAAGCATTCTCTACGGCATGGGCGTTTTCAAAGGTGACGGAACAGGTAATTTCAATCCTGACAGGAACATAACCTATGCCGAAGCGGCAATTATAATTTATAATTATTTAACAAGATGAAAAAATAACTGTGTTGCGAATTGTGAATTGCAACACAGTTATTTTTTTAATTCCTGATTATCCTTTTCGATATTTTAAGAAGATAGCTCACCACTACTGCTTGCATCGATGTGTTGGCTATTTCCTCTGCAAGTCTTGGCAAATAAAAAACAGTAAATCCAAGCTTTGAAAGGCTTGGTATAAATGCCATGAGGAGAAAGGTGTTTGCCGTAGTCACTGCAATGTTTGCAATCATCAGTGTAATCAGCACGGGAACAAATCCGTCCGAATGAAATTTTGTTTTCTTAAGCCCGTGATTAATTAGTGTAAAAACTATCACAAGCCCTGAAAAGATTATGGGGAGATGAATAAAAAGAGCTGATTTTGCATTAAAGCTTCTTAGAAACTCTCCGTAAGAGCTCTCATAACCAATGGCAAAGCTATTTATAACTCCCCAAACAAAAATCATTGTAAATGCACATATGCAAGGGATAATAGGAAGCCTTCTTCCTTTCAGTACCTTCCATAGTGCACCCCTTATAACTCCGCCTGCAATTGCAGTCAGGGTGAGAGGGAGAAGATATCCGCCCTCCGGTTTTATTATGAATGCAAGTACATCCATAATTCCCATTGTTAGTCCGCCACATAACGGGCCGAACAAGAAAGCCGGGAGGACGGATATGTAGGATGAAAATCCAATTCTCAATCCTGCACCGCCTGAAAAATAAATCATATGGCTCATAGTGGAGAGGACGAGAGCTATAGCAATCAAAACTGACGATAGTGTTAGCTTGTGAATGTCAATTTTTTTCATAAAAAAATCCCCTTCCGAAGCAGGGGCTGTAATAAAAAATATGCCTTTTTTAAAACAGCGGATGGAATATTATACCGCAAGCCCTAAGGCTTTTCGTTCAGAAACTCTACTCCCATTTTCTGACACTTAACGCATAATACCTGCTCTGGTTTTAATTATCTGTTAGGTATATTATCACTAAAAACAAAAAATGTCAATACATTTATGCAAAAAAATGTAAATAATTATAAATAATTGAATTTTGTTGACATGTGACAGCCGTTTTGGTATAATGGTATGGATTAAGGTGTGGAGGTAATTTACAGTGCTTTTTTGCAGTGAAATTTTCTTGTTTTTGTTTTTACCTGCAGTTATTCTGCTTTATTATTTATTAAAACCTTTGGGAATAAGAGTGAGAAATACTATTCTCCTTATGGCAAGCATCTTTTTTTACGGTTGGGGTGAGCCGAGATTTGTATTCATAATGCTGGCGTCCATAGTGCTTAACTATGTTTTCGGGCTACTTATGTATAGGATGGAAAGTAAACTTCTTAAGAAGATTTTTCTTTCTGCTGCTGTTGTGGTAAATCTGTCGCTTTTGTTTGTGTATAAGTATCTTGATTTTTCAATCACAAATGTGAATGCTTTGTTCGGTACAATGATACCTCTTAAAAATATAGCATTGCCTATTGGTATTTCATTTTTTACTTTCCAGGCGATGTCCTATGTTATTGATGTTTACCGAGGCAAAGAACAGGTCCAGAAAAATCCTTTTGATCTTGCCCTTTATGTGTCGTTCTTCCCGCAGCTCATTGCCGGCCCTATCGTTCGCTATGAAACGGTTGCGGCACAGATAAGGGAGAGGACTGAAACTCTCGAAATGTTCTCTTACGGTATCAGACGCTTTATTGTTGGTCTTGGCAAAAAGGTTATGCTTGCAAACACCCTTGCCCTTGTGTCGGATATGGCGTTTGATATGAATCCTGAGCTCTTATCAACTCCTATGGCTTGGCTTGGTATTATCGCGTATACTCTTATGATTTATTTTGATTTTTCAGGATATTCCGATATGGCAATAGGTCTTGGTAAAATGTTCGGCTTCACTTTTGAAGAAAACTTTAACTACCCTTATATCTCAAAATCAATAACTGAGTTCTGGCGCAGATGGCATATTTCTATGCAGACCTGGTTCCGCGACTATTTGTACTTCCCTTTGGGCGGAAGCCGTTCAAAAACAGTTGCACGCCGTGTTTTCAATCTTTTTGTTGTATGGCTTGCAACAGGCATATGGCATGGTGCAAACTGGACTTTTATTGCATGGGGATTGTTCTATTTCGTGCTTCAGTTCTTTGAGAAGTATTTTAAGCCCTTTAATAAAATTCCGGCTTGGGTACGATATATTTACACAATGCTTTTTGTTATGCTTGGATGGGTGCTTTTCAGAAGTACATCTATTGCAAGTGCCGTGGAATATCTTACCCGTATGTTCACACCTCATTTCACAGGTGACGGACTTGCCTTTATGAATATCCGTGAACACGGCCTTGGTATACTTGCAGGTATCATTTGTATGACGCCTCTCGGCAGTAAACTTAAAGAGAAAATCTCCGTACCCTGGATTGTTTCTACAATTCTTTACTTTGCAGTATTTGCACTCTCCGTTCTTTACATTGTAAAAGGCGGATATAATGTTTTTATTTATTTCAATTTCTGATAGTGAGGTGGACAGTCTTTGAAGGAAAAAACAAAACAGATAATAACGGTGTGTTTCTTTCTTGCTATAATTTTTGTTATGGCAATAATGTCGGTTCTAAATCTTACAAATAATTATAAAACATCCGGCATACTTAATTTTACAATTCCCGGTTTTGAAAATGATTTTAAAACAAATCTGTTTTTAAGGCAGGAAATTATTGAAGCCCAGGGTCTGACACAAAAATGGATTGGAAATAATTCCGTTGAGGACCCCGAAACAGGAAAGATAATAAAAAATAACTGGGGGCAGCTTACATCCCTGCCAGGTGAAAAAGATTTTTCAGGGTATATTGAAAATATCAAAAAAATTACCGGTGCATGTAAAGAGGAAAATATCTCACAGATTTATGTTCAGGCGCCATTTAAAATTCTGCCGGGCTACGAAAAGGAACAGCTCCCGGTGGGATTCACAACTAAGGCAAATTTGAATGCAGATATGTTTATATCCAAAATGAAGGCTATGTCTGTTGACGTGTATGATTTGAGAACTGTACTTGAACAAAGCACCGAAATTCCTGTAAATGAACTGTTTTATAAAACAGACCATCACTGGACAGTTCCCACTGCTTTTTATGCAGCAGGGGATTTTGTAAAATATCTTTCAGAGAATTATGACTATTGCTCTGAAGATGAGATTAAGCTTTTAACTGAAAAAGATAATTTCGATTTTACAACAATGGATAACTGCTATTTAGGTTCCTGGGGCAGACGCACCGGAGTGCTTTATGCGGGACTTGAGGATTTTACCTATATAACTCCAAAATTTGATACGGATTATTCTATCAAAAGGGTAGCAGGGGAAGCAGTATATGAAAACCGTGGCAGTTTCTACGATATGGTAATGAGCCCCAAAAGAGTGGAAAAAGAAAAATACGGTCCCTCCGAAGAAGAACTTGCCGCAGGGTTTGGTGATAATGGAATATATACAGACTTATATTCAGTGTATATGGATGGATTTGTTGCAGAGATGCATATGATTAACCACAATTCCGGAAACGATAAGAAAATCCTTATTTTCCAGGATTCATTCGGCTTCCCGTTTTCACCTTTTGTTTCATTCACTGCAAAAGAAACCAGAGTGATTGATTTGCGAAACTGGAGTGGTGATATTGAAAGCTATATTTCTGAATATCAGCCTCATTTTGTAATAACTCTTTTTAATCCTGATCAGTAAATAAAAGTAAGCAATCGAATAACGGTTGCTTATTTTTTTGTTTTAAAGAATATCTTTCCACAAAAAAGGAAAGATATATAAAGAAGTCTAAGCAACTGAAGTTATTGTTGTTTAGCCTAAAACATACAGGAGGATTATTAAATATGAAGGACAGATTTTTTGGAGTGTTGCAACGCGTTGGGCGTTCTTTTATGCTTCCCATTGCACTACTTCCTGTTGCGGGATTGCTTCTTGGTATAGGAAGCTCGTTTACAAATCCAACAACCCTTGAAACCTACGGGCTTACCAACGTAATACACGAGGGCGGGCTTTTGTATACAGTTCTCGATATTATGAGTAAAACCGGCAGTGTGGTATTTGACAATCTGCCTCTTTTATTTGCTATTGGTGTAGCTATTGGTATGGCAAAGCGGGAAAAAGAGGTTGCAGCACTTGCAGGAGCAGTTTCTTACCTTATTATGCACAGCGCAATAAGCACTCTCATTGCCGCAAATGGCGGAGTCTCCGCAATGGCTCCCAACTCCACAGCAATGGTGCTTGGAATAACATCGCTTCAGATGGGCGTTTTCGGAGGTATAATAGTGGGACTTGGGGTTGCGGCACTTCACAACCGTTTTTATAAAATAGAGCTTCCTAAGGTGCTTTCGTTTTTTGGCGGTACGCGGTTTGTTCCGATTATATGCAGTATAGTTTATCTTCTTGTGGGTGTGTTGATGTTCTTTGTGTGGCCCTGGGTACAAAGGCTTATTGCAGGTCTTGGCGCGCTGGTTCTTAATTCAGGCTATGCGGGTACCTGGGTTTACGGGATAATTGAGAGAGCGCTTATACCTTTTGGTTTGCATCACGTTTTCTATATGCCTTTTTGGCAAACGGAGCTTGGAGGTTCAATGCTCATTGACGGAGTGCTTGTTCAGGGTGCTCAGAATATATATTTTGCGCAGCTTGCATCAAGGTCAACGGGTAGGTTTGCTGTTGAAGCAACAAGGTTTATGTCCGGTAAATTCCCGTTTATGATATTTGGGCTTCCGGGGGCGGCATATGCTATGTACAGGGCTGCCCGTCCTGAAAAGAAAAAGATTGCAGGAGGACTTTTGCTCTCCGCTGCTTTGACTTCTTTGCTTACGGGTATTACAGAACCTCTTGAATTCACCTTTTTATTTGTAGCGCCTCTTATGTATGTGGTTCACTGCGTGCTTGCCGGACTTTCATTTATGCTTATGCACATCTTTGGAGTAGGTGTGGGAATGACATTTTCAGGCGGACTTATAGACCTTGTCCTTTTCGGAGTCCTTCAGGGTAATGCAAAGACTAACTGGGTTTGGATAGTTATTGTGGGTGCAGTGTATGCTTTGATTTATTACTTTGTTTTTTATTATATGATAACCAAGCTTAACTACAAAACCCCGGGCAGAGAAGCAGAGGGTGAGGAAACAAAGCTATATACACGTAAAGATATGAACAATAAAAATAAATCCCGGTCAGGAGCGGACAATATCAGCGGACTTATACTTCAGGGGCTTGGAGGAAAGGAAAATATTCAAGACCTTGACTGCTGCGCAACCAGACTTCGGGTTACTGTGAAAAATGGTGAAAAAGTTTCAGAGCCTGTTCTTAAGAAAAGCGGAGCTTCAGGGGTGATTATAAAAGGCAACGGTGTTCAGGTAATATATGGGCCTCAGGTTTCAGTTATAAAATCCAATCTTGAAGATTATATGGAAAGCGGTGAGTCTCAAACACCTGCTCCATTTGAAAATGCTGATGTAGAAGTTTCCGATACAGAGTTGTTTTCGCCTATGGACGGGGAAGTGATATCTATTGAAGCAATAGAAGATGACGTTTTTTCAACGAGGGTTCTTGGTGAAGGAGTGGGAATAAAGCCTATGTCGGGTAAGCTTTATGCACCTTGTGATGGTGTAGTTGCATCTGTTTTTGAAACAATGCATGCCATTAATATTTTATCAAACGAAGGCTGTGAGGTTCTTCTTCACATAGGTATCGACACCGTTAAGTTAAAGGGCAAGTATTTTGAAAGTCACGTTTCTCAGGGCGACAGTGTAAAAAAAGGCCAGCTTCTTATAAGCTTTGATATGGAAAGTATCAGAAAAGAAGGGTTTAGACTGACTACTGCAATGGTGGTATGTAATACAGAGGAATATGGTAGTGTTGAGATTGTTGCCAAAGGCAAAATGGTTCACGGTAAAAAAGTGCTTGAAGTAAAGAAAGGACGGTAAAGACGGTGAAGGAGTTTGACTATACAATAAAGGACGAAATAGGACTTCATGCAAGACCCGCAGGTATGCTCTCAAAGCTTTCAAAGGCTTTTGAGAGCAAAATAACCATTTCAAAGGAAGGTAATTCAGTAGATGCAACAAAACTGATTGCTCTTATGGGAATGGGAGTAAAGTGTGGCGACATAGTAACTGTAACTGCGGAAGGCTCTGATGAGGATGAGGCAATAGAAGAGATAAAAAGGTTTTTAGCAGAAAATTTGTAATCCGGAAGGTAAGGCGTATGACAAAATATACAGGTAAAAGCGTAAATGCAGGGATTGCAATAGGAAAAATATCTGTTTTTAAACGTAATGAGCCGGAGGTAAGACGGGTAAGTGTAGAGGATACAAAAAAAGAAAAACATCGGTTTAAACAGGCGAAGGAAAAAGCCCTGTCAGAGCTTCAGGAGATTTACGGAAAAGCTTTGGTAGAGGTAGGAGAAACAAACGCGCAAATATTTGAAATTCATATGATGATGGTAGAAGATGAAGACTACAACGACGCAATAGTGAGCATCATAGAAAACCAGAAAGTAAATGCAGAATATGCGGTTGCTGTAACTTCAGACAATTTCAGGGAAATGTTTTCTTCTATGGACGATAGTTATATGCAGGCAAGAGAGGCGGATATACGTGATGTGTCAAACAGAATAATAGCATGCCTCTCCAAGGGGAGGGGGAGAGAGAATATAAAGGGTGAGAAGGTTATAATCTGTGCCGACGACCTTGCACCCAGCGAAACGGTATCATTGGACAAAGAAAACGTACTCGCATTTGTGACTGCTCACGGATCGTCAAACTCCCATACTGCTATTCTTGCAAGAACAATGAATATTCCTGCCATAATTGGATTGGGAGAAGAGTTTTTAGCAGAAATACAAGATGGTGATATAGCAATTGCAGACGGATTTACCGGCGAATTTTATGGAAATCCTGATGAAGAAACTTTAAACTCCGCGATAAATAAGCAATCCGTCGAGCTTGAAAAAAGCAAACTCCTCCGTGAACTTAAAGGTAAAGAGGATATAACCCTTGACGGAAAGAGGATTAATATTTATGCAAATATCGGTGGGGCTGATAATATAGCTTCTGTTCTTATAAATGATGCCGCCGGAATAGGACTTTTCAGAAGTGAATTTATTTACCTTGAAAGTGATAATTATCCGGATGAAGAAAAACAATTTCAGGTTTATAAAAGGGTTCTTGAAAGTATGGCAGGTAAAAAGGTAATAATAAGAACACTGGATATAGGCGCAGATAAGCAAGCAGATTATTTTGGCCTTCCATCTGAAGAAAATCCAGCTCTTGGTATGCGAGCCATAAGGCTTTGCCTTAAGCGGCCGGATGTTTTTAAGGTCCAGCTCAGAGCTTTGTACAGAGCGTCAGTTTTTGGTGATTTGGGAATAATGTTCCCCATGATAACCTCGTTGAGAGAGGTTGAAGATGTGCTTAGCCTTTGTGAACTTGTAAAGGCACAACTCAAAGCAGAACAGATACAATTTTCTGATTCTGTTGAGCATGGGATAATGATAGAAACCCCTGCGGCAGCATTGATCAGTGACAAGCTTGCACCCATGGTAGATTTTTTCAGCATCGGCACAAATGACCTAATTCAGTATACCCTTGCCTGCGACAGGCAGAACTCTGCCCTTGACGAGTTCTGCAACCCCCATCATGAAGCTGTTTTAAAGCTGATTAGAATATCGGCAGAAAATGCACATAAAAGCGGGGCATGGGTGGGGATATGCGGCGAGCTTGCAGGTGATCTTTCCCTCACGGAAGAGTTTGTAAAAATGGGGATAGATGAGCTTTCTGTTTCGCCGTCCGTTGTGCTTAAACTGAGAGAAAAGGTAAGAAGCATAAAAATATGATAGTTTTAAGGTTTTTACCCTTCTTGACAAAAGCTTTTGGTTGTTGTATAATGAACCAAAAGCTTTTTTGGGGAGGTGGGATAGGTTGAAAACGCGGGATATAACACTTGGTGCAATGCTCTTGGCTATGGCACTTACGGTGTTTGTAATAGAAAGCAGAATTCCTGTTCCTGTTCCTATTCCGGGCTTTAAAATAGGGCTCTCGAATATAATAACCTTGGTAACCGTGTTTTTATGGGATAAAAGGTATGCTTTTACAGTCCTGATGCTAAGAATTGTGATTGGTGCTGCAATTTGCGGAAACGGTATAGCGGTTTTGTATTCCGGAGCTGGCGGTATTGCTTGTTTTTTTGTTATGAGCTTGATGAGTAAAGTTCTTCTTGGGAAAATGATTTGTGCAGTAAGTATGACAGGTGCGATTTTCCATAATTTTGCACAGCTTGCAGTGGCGTCGATTGTTCTTAAAAGCACCGCTGTTTTTGTTTATTTTCCACTTTTGTGCGTTCTTGGAATTATTGCAGGCTTTTTTACGGGTGTTGCAGGGAACTTTTGCATAAAAAGCAAAGTGGTTTCGGAACTTTTTAAAAGAGAGGAAAGATGATGTTTAAAAAATTATTAATACCGTTGTTTGCTTTGTTTTTAACCGGATGCACAAATGAAGTAAAAGACGATTTTTTTGCTATGGATACATATATGACATCGGCAATCTATGGAAATCAGGCGGATTCGGAAGCGGTAAAGTCGGAAATTTGCAGATTGGACTCTTTGCTTAAATGGGACAGAATTGATATTACCAACAGTGAGGTGAAGCTTCTTATAGATGAAGCCCGGGAACTTAAGGAATTTACGGAGGGGGCTTTTGATATTGGCGTTGCTCCTGTTCTTGAGCTTTGGGGATTTCGTGATAAAAATTATAAGATTCCTGCTGAGTCTCAAATAAATGAAATACTTGCAACAAAATCTGACAATGTAGACTTTGGCGGTATAGGCAAAGGTTATGCAGGTAAAAAAGTGAGAGAACTGTTAGTAAATCGTGGTGTAAAATCTGCAATTATATCCCTTGGGGGAAATGTGCAGACTGTTGGTGCAAGACCTGATGGTAAGTCCTGGCGTGTGGGAATACAAAATCCCGACGGTGAGGGTTATATAGGTTATACCGAGGTAGTCGACACTGCAGTGGTTACATCGGGCGGGTATCATCGATATTTCGAAACAGATGGAAGAACGTATTCCCATATCATAAATCCCGAAACAGGCTATCCTGCTGAAACGGATATAAAATCCGTAACCGTTATTTCTTTCGACGGTGCCGTTGCAGATGCTCTTTCTACTGCATTTTATGTTATGGGATGCGATAAAACAAAAGAGTTTTGCGTGAATAATAATTTTAGATATAAGGATATTTCTTTTAGTGTTATAATTATAGATTTAAACGATGAGGTCCATTGCTTTGGCAATGTTGATTTTGAGAGGAAAGATTAAATGATAAGAATTATGTTTGTGTGCCACGGCAACATCTGCCGGAGTACGATGAGTGAATTTGTAATGAAGCATCTCGCTAATCAGGCAGGAATTTCAGATAAGATGTATATTGCATCTTCTGCCACCAGCTATGAAGAAATCGGAAACGATACTCATTATGGTACAAAGGCTATTCTTGACCGTTATAATATTCCTTACACAAAAAGAGCGGCAGTGCATCTGGAAAAATCAGACTACAGTAATTATGATTACTTTATCGGTATGGACGATGCAAATATACGCAATATGAAAAAAATACTCGGGAACGATAAAAAAATATATAAGCTTCTTGAATTTGCAGAAAGTGACCGAAGCATAAGCGACCCTTGGTATACGGGTGATTTTGATGCGACGTACACAGATGTGTTAAAGGGATGTACAGCTCTTCTGGATAGAATAAAAAAAGCACTTTAATGTGCTTTTTTTAAATTTGACGTTTTTTCCGCCGTAGTTGTGATACAATAAATACAAAGGGAGGAATTAACATGAAATGTATTTTTAAAACACCCAAGCAACTTCAGAAGCTTATAGATGGTTACTTTAAATCCTTAGAACCCGAGTTTGTATATGATGCGGAAGGGAATATGATTTTTGACAAATCCGGAGCCCCGGTTATGACGGAGCGCAAACCTGCAACGTTAGCATCTATGGCATATGCTATAGGACTTTCGTCAAAAAATGAACTTAATGAACTTGAAGAAAGCGAAGAATTTGGTGAAACCGTACGAAGAGCGCTTCTTCGCACCGAGGCATATATTGAAAGAATGCTTTTTGATAAAGCAGCATCGGGAGGTGCGAAGTATCTGCTCAAAGAAAGCTTCGGTTACGAACAGTGCGATGAATCGGAGGTGAATGGTGATGGAGGGGTGGTAATACTTCCGTCTATAGATGAAGAGAAAAAAGAATAAGTGATTTTGGTTATAAGCCCGGTATATTACAGTAATTTACAAAAAAACAAGTTTACATATTTTTCTCGCTAAAAAAAGATTGACTTATTAAATTTGCCGTGGTATAATACTAACGTGGCATTGTAGGCATTTTTGTAGAAATAAGTGCTTGTATTCCCGGTAAATAATATCTAAATTCAGGAGGAATTAAATATGAAACGTAAGTTTTCGCTTTTAGTGGCTGCAGCTTGTTTGTTCAGCAGCCTGACATTCGGCGGCGTTGCTCACGCTGACTCTCCGTCAACATTTACAGACGTAACAAACAAAACTCAGTATTATGAAGGAATTATGACCTTGACAAAGCTGGGTATTATTAATGGTTATACAGAGGATAACGGAGCTACATATTCTTTTAAGCCTGATGGCGAAATCACAAGAGCTGAATTTTCAAAGATTATTATCACAGCTCTTGGTGCCGGAGCCGCAGCAGGCGATTCAGATAAGTTTAAAGATATTAACAATCACTGGGCGAAGGGATTTATTATTGCTGCAGCTGACAGAGGTATAGTTAATGGTATGGGCGACGGAACTTTTGAGCCTGATTCAAAGGTTACATATGAGCAGGCAGTAAAAATGATTGTTTGTGCTGCCGGATATGAAAAACAGGGATTAGCTCTCGGCGGATGGCCTAAGGGTTATCTTGCACAGGCAGACAATCTTGCCATTACAAAGAACGCAGTATCTGCAAATTCATCTTCTCCCGCTTCAAGAGGTATTATAGCTCAACTTATGTACAATGTTCTTGAAGTTGAGATCCCTGAGTATGATATAACAGGGAATTTAAAGGATGAACTTAAAACCTTTATGGAAACATACCTTGGTATAGTAAAGGAAAAGGCAACTATCGTAGGTGTAGAGGATAAAGTTCTCGCTTCTTTCCAAGGTACACTTTATCTCGATGAAATGGCTGTTAAGCTCCGTAATGGCGATATCGTAACAATGGATTACACAACATATTTTGAGGACAAGGCAGAGATTGAAGAGCGCCTCGGGCAGGAAGCTGTTGTATACTATCGCTTGGGTAAATCAGGCGCACTCAATACTCTTTATGCAATCGACTTTGAATCCGGTAAAAATACAGTTACAGTGGTGGGTAATGAAGATATTGACTCCTATAATGACGGAACGCTTAAGTATTATGATAAAAGCGACAAGTTAAAGACTTTGAATATTGACTTAGATAGAGTATCCGTTTACTATAATGGCAAGCTTGTAAATGATGCTGAAACTGCTTTGGATGCATATCTTGAACCTTCACTGGACAGCTTTTTCTACGGAGAAGTTAAGTTTACCGATAGTGGAAGTGACAAGAGTATTGACATTGTAGAAATTACTGACTATGAGTTTATGGTTGTTTCAAAAACACCTTCAACTACAGATTATAAAGTAACAAACAAGGTTAGGTTTACAAATGGAAATGAGCCTGAAGGATACATCCCTTCAATAGCTTTGGACCCTGAATCTATCACTTATGAATCAATTATTACAAACGCATCAGGTAAAGAAGTTGCTGTTACATCGCTCAAGGTTAACGATGTGCTTCTCATAGCTCTTAGCGAAGATGAAACAATCCGTACAGTAAAAGTTTGCTCAACACCTGTAACAGGCAAAATAACAGGTGAATCATCAAATAATACCATTACAATAAATGGTAAAGAACACAAAATAAGCGATTTTGCTCAGAAATATTTTGATGATAATGATATCAAAACAGAGACAGGCTCACAAGGCACATACTATGTTGATATTTTTGGAACAATTGTATATGCTACTCAGTCTGAAGTGTCAAAGAGTACAAGCCCTTATGTATATATCATAAAGGTTATAAAGGATGATAACGACGAAAATAAAGCAACTCTTACTGCATATGTTCCGTCGGCTAACGCCGTTAAACAGTATACAATGGCAGGAAAAATAAGATTTAACGGATCAAACAAATCTGTTGAAAGTATTGTAGAAATACTTCGCGGAAATAAAGATTCTGGTTCGGCAGTTGTAGCACCGGATGCACATGTTGATGTTTATGGCTCGGGGAACAAACCACACCTTTCAAACGTGAGCCAGGTTGCAAGACTTACAATTAATGGTAGTGAAGTAGAAGAAATTGTGGTGGCAGATATTTCATACAACGATTATGAAAAATCAACAGAAGACAAAATGACTATCAAACCATATCTTCAGCTGACCGGAAAAACAACTTATAAAGGCGCAAATAACTTTGATGGTAAATTCTATGTAAATTCATCAACTACTTTCATTTATGTTCCGCAGGACAGAAGTGACACGAAATCTTATGCAAAGAAGAGTATATCATCATTCTCAGGTAGTAAGCAATACTGGGTACAGCCCTATAACGTAAACAGCTCAAGGGTTGCCGATTTGGTTATTGTATATGGTAAAGAAACCCAAACAATCACAGTTAAGGAAGAGGCTGCTGTTTGGCTCCTTGCTTCTAATCATTCTATAGAATTTGAAGATGATGAAGAAATTTACAATGTAACATATTTTAACAGCGCAGAAAAAGCAACCAACAAGAAGAGCTCTGTATCTGATAATAAGAATGTTTCAGATGTAGATTATAAAATTAAGGATCTTAGTGCAATATCTGTTGGTGACTTTTTCAGAGCCGGTACAGATTCTGAAACAGGTCTTGTTAATGCAGAGCTTGTAGTTGATTATGATGATGTAAAGGCGGCTATAAAATCAAACTGTGATTTCACCGGTTTAAGATGGTGGTCAGATGCTAAGTCGTCCGATTCGCATAACGAAGTTCTTATCGCTAATGTAATTGATGTACTTGAAGATAATGGCAAGTATTCACTTAGAGTAACAGCAGATGGTTTTGTTGATGGGGCATTGCCTGAAACAAATGAAAGACTTATAGCCATTGATTCAGCAATCATTTACAGAGTATCAAAAGACGGAGAAGAAATTACTCCCTATGTTGAAGGTTCTGATAGCGAAAAAATAACTCCTGATACTATCAAAGGAGCAAAACTTGACGGAACATCTGCAAGTAAGATTGGTATGTATTTATATACATCTTCAAAAGGTAATACCAAAACATGTAAAATGATTCTTATTTATGAATAAGATTCAAAAATAAACACAATATAACAGAGGACTTACCTGTCCTCTGTTTTTGTGTGTGTAAAAATATTCAAAGATAATGTTTCTTATAGTCAACATCTAACGAAAACTAAAAAAATATTATAAAACTATAAAAATATTGATGCCATATAATAGCAATGATTTGGTTAATGTAAATTTTATTATAGGAGGAATAATAATGGATAAAGAAAAAGTTTTAACAAAGCTTACCGATGCCGGTCTTGTGGCAGTTGTAAGAGCAAATAGTGCAGATGAAGCAATAAGAATTTCAGATGCATGTTTGGAAGGCGGATGCCCCTCCATTGAGCTTACATTCACAGTTCCCGGTGCCCATAAGGTAATAGAGGAGCTTGCAAAGAGGTATTCAAAAGGCGAAATGCTTCTTGGTGCCGGAACTGTTCTTGATAGCGAAACTGCAAGAATTGCAATTCTCTCGGGAGCAAACTATGTAGTAAGCCCGGGCTTTAACCTTGAAGCTGCAAAGCTTTGTAACAGATATAGAATTCCATATATGCCCGGATGTATGACAATAACAGAGGTTTTAACAGCTATGGAAGCCGGAGCAGATATCGTTAAAATATTTCCTGCAGACCTTTTTGGATCAAAGATTATAAAAGACATCAAAGGTCCCCTGCCCCATGCAAAGATGATGCCTACAGGCGGTGTTGAGGTTTCAAATGTTCATGAATGGATAAAAGCAGGTGCAGTTGCAGTAGGTGCAGGAAGCTCACTTACAGCAGGTGCGAAAACAGGCGACTATACTAAAATAACAGCCACAGCAAAAAAGTTTATTGCAAAAATTAAGGAGGCTCGCGGATAATGGCTAAGATAGTAACAATGGGAGAAATAATGCTCAGACTTTCAACTCCCTTAAATGAAAAAATTATACAGGCAGATGAATTTGATGTATGCTACGGGGGCGGCGAAGCAAACGTTGCAGTATCACTTGCAAACTACGGTCACGATGCAGAGTTTGTAACAAAGGTTCCTGAAAATCCCATCGGCGAATGTGCTGTTGCGTCACTTCGTAAAATGAATGTTAAAACAGATAATATTGCTCGTGGTGGTGAAAGACTTGGAATATACTTCCTTGAAACAGGTGCAGCTATGCGTGCATCAAACGTTGTATACGACAGGGCACATTCTTCAATATCAACTGCTGTTGCGTCGGACTTTGATTTTGATAAAATTTTCGACGGTGCAGATTGGTTCCATTTTACAGGAATTACTCCTGCAGTGTCAGATGCTGCAGCAGTTCTTACAGAGCAAGCTTTGAAGGTTTCTAAAGCCAAAGGTGTAAAAGTAAGCTGTGACCTTAATTTCAGAAAGAAGCTCTGGTCAAGCGAAAAGGCACAAAAGGTAATGTCAAACCTTATGCAGTATGTTGATGTTTGTATCGGAAACGAAGAAGATGCCGAAAAGGTTCTTGGCTTCAAACCCGGAAATACAGATGTTACAAGCGGCGACCTTGAGCTTGCAGGTTATAAGAGCATATTTGAACAGATGGTTGAAAAGTTTAACTTTGAATATGTAATATCATCTCTTAGAGTTTCTCATTCTGCATCTGATAACGGATGGTCTGCTTGCATTTATTCAAGAGATACTAAGGAATTCTATCATTCAAGAGAATACAGAATTGCCCCGATTGTAGACCGTGTTGGCGGGGGCGATAGCTTTGCAGGCGGTACAATCTGTGGCTTCCTCGACGGAAAGAATTTCAAAGAAGCATTGGAATTCGGTGTTGCGGCATCAGCTCTTAAGCATACAATTCCCGGTGACTTCAACCTCGTTTCGAGATCAGATGTTGATAACCTTGTAGGCGGCGACGGTTCAGGACGTGTACAGAGATAAATTGGTTATATAAAGAAGCGGAAATTAAACATTCTGCTTCTTTTTTCGTTGTATACTCATAAAAACCAGTATAAGCAGGATTGCGGCTATGGACATTACAGTATAAGCGGATGCCAGTGTAAATATTGCGTGAATTGATTGAGATGCAGGAAGCGTGGCAGTGACTGTTCTTGTGGTACATATCAATATAAATGTTATAGCTCCGCTAAAAAGGCCATGGAGAAGTTTACCCAATATATAAGGTTTAACAGACAACCCGTGCTTAGCGGTAACGGACATAACCTGCATATGAACGCTAAGCCCTGCGAATCCCGTTACAATAGATGCGGAAATAAGCTTTAAAGGAAGCGGTAATGCCGATGTTGAAATTAAAACATTTCCGCTTGCGAATTCAAATAATCCGTAAATAAGAGGAGGCACTTCAAAAGGCAGAATATCTATAAATAATCGCGATGCAACTGAGAAAAAGAGTATGGTTCCGCAAACGAGAAGCATACTGTTAGTGGCGTTAACTGTGGAGGTTCTGAAAATTTCTGCAAAGCTAAGTTCTTTTGTTGACAGCGTGTATGGTGGAGCAGAGTGTTTTTCTTTTGAGTGGCTCCTCATACATATCCCAACCAGGATAGCACTTAAAATGTGTGATGCATAAAGTAATATTCCGATATCAAGTCCCATATATAATCCAACACCCACTGAACCTAAAATAAATAACGGTCCGGAATTGTTGCAAAAGGCAAGCAGTCTCTCGGTTTCGCTTTTGGAGATGTACCCTGTTTCGTAAAGCTGGCAGGCGGTAACAGCACCAAGAGGGTATCCGCTTATTATCCCAAGTACAAATGCGCTACTTCCGTTGGGATTTATATTAAAAAGAGGTTTCATCACAGGAGAAAAAACCTTTGCTATCCTTTGGCAAAAGCCTGAATATACAAGTATTCCCGAGCAAATAAAAAAGGGAAAAAGCGAGGGGATAATCATATCTGTACATAAAAAGAGAGCATCTCTTGAATAGATAATGGCGCTTTCTCCTTTTATTATAAGCAGACAGATAATGCCAAGTGTGAAAGCGATAAATATCTTGTTTTTCATTAAACCCGTCCTTTCTTAACTTGTTTTGTACATTTTTATGCACTGGATTATTTTTTTAAAACCTCTTTAAACATTATTCACGGTGTTTTATCATAAGTATTAAACTGAGGATTTTTATACAAGAGGAGGGGGAATTGTATGAATAAGCGCACAATAGGTGACAAAATATCCGAATATAACAAAGTGCCTAAAGAGACGGTCATGGAGCTTGCAAAGCTGTCATTTGCTGAAAATAGAGAACTTTATATTGAAAATCATAAAGGGATTTTAGAATATACAAAGGAACTTATACGCATAAAGACAAAATATTCAGTTATAAGAATAACGGGGGCAGATTTTTGTGTTTCTTATATAAATAAGTATGATATACTTGTGGAAGGAATTTTTTACAGTATAGTATTTGAATTAGCCTGAGAGTGCAACACTAAGTTAAAATATCAGATAATCCGAAGGGAGTATCTGCGTTTTGCTATGTAATGGCACAAATTATACTCTTTAAACTCCATCAACTGATTTCAAGTATTCGGACGATATTTGCATTGGTTGTTTAGGCTGTGAAGGTTATTTTTGTAGCATATTGTACATATGCCGGTTGCAAAATATGAAAAAATAGGAGAAATTGAAAATGATTTTGATTAAGTTCTTTTATTTTTTAAAAGGATATGTTATAATAAGAGTATGCGGAAAATCAGTATGGAGGCTTGTGTCCTTATGTGCAGAAAAGGGCATAAAGCTTTATAATATAACATCGGGTGAGGCGGTTACTTTTGCATTGGTGGCAGACCAATTCTACGACTTTTACTCTCTTGCAAATGAGCTTGATGTAAGTGTTAAAATCCAAAAAGAAACAGGTCTTTATAGTCTGCTTCACCGATATAAAAAGAGAATATGCTTTCCTATAGGTGTTGCGGTTTTTATTTTGTTTTTTGCAATATCGTCGTTGTTTTTATGGGACATACGTGTAGAAACTGACGGAAATCTGTCCGAAGCAGAAGTGCTTGCAAGGCTTGAAGAAATCGGGGTTAAACCCGGAGCACTTCTTAACAACCTCCCTGACGGAAGAGCTATGAAAGAACACCTAACCGATTCTTTTTCCAACGTTCCTTGGGCATGGGTATATATAAAAGGCGTTCGTGCCATTGTTCGTATTCACGAAGGTATAATCCCTCCTGTTATAGTGAATGTTGATGAGCCGTGTGATATAATCGCGGCAAAGGACGGATTCATAACAGATATGTCCGTTAAACGAGGTAGAGAAGCAGTACTTCCGGGCAATGCAGTTCATGCGGGAGAGCTTATCGTTTCGGGAAATGTCGAAGTGGGTAAGGATGACGATGTGCGTACCTATGAAGTTCATGCAGAGGGCTCTGTTATGGCGCTTACAAGGTATGAGGAAACAGGGAAATACACGCTTTTCGAAAACAGAACTGAATTTACCGGGCGTGAGAAGAAGGTTTATGAAGTAAAGCTTTTTTCAAAAACTTTTTCATTTCTAAAAAAACCGCCATATGAAAGCAGTGTGACTGTGGAAAAGGATATTATTTCTGCTGATAAATTCAGTTTGAAGCAATATAAATATATGGAAGCCGAAATTACAAAGGTTCAAATTCCTGAAGAATGGGTGATTGAGTTTGCAAAACGTGACCTTTCTGCACGTGTTTCTTCAAAGCTTGGTGCTTCAGCTAAACTCATTGCAGAAGAGTACGATATAACTCGCGGTAATGATTTTCTTACAGTAACAGGTATATATAGTTTTAAAGAGGATATTGGCGTAACCGTGCCAAGATAAAATAATGTTTGGAGAATTTAATTATGATGCAAAGACAAATTGAACTGCCTCAGAATTTTGATACTGCGGCACTTTTCGGGAGCTTTGATGCAAATATCAAGCTCGTTGAAAAATCTCTTTCGGTAAAAATATCTTCCCATGACGGTGGTCTGTCTGTGTCGGGGGCAGAGGAGAACGTGGAAGATGCAGAAGCAGTAATTGAGGTGCTTGTTCAGGATGTGCTTCGTGGTGAGATGCTGGACGACCAGAAAATTATATATGCCATTTCCATAGTCCGAGAAAATGGCGGTGTAGACCTTAAAAAGCTTGGAAGTGACGTTGTTGCGGTTAATTCCAAGGGGGTACCTATCAAAACAAAAACTCTTGGGCAGAAAAACTATATAAATGCCATTGATGAAAACACCATTGTTTTCTGAATAGGTCCTGCAGGAACGGGTAAGACTTATCTGGCAGTTGCCAAAGCAGTGATGGCGCTAAGGGCTCGTGAGGTAAACAGAATAATACTCACCAGACCGGCGGTTGAAGCCGGTGAAAAATTGGGGTTTCTGCCCGGCGACCTTCAGAATAAGGTAGACCCTTATCTGCGTCCTCTTTATGACGGAATGTATGAAATGCTCGGAGCTGAAGGCTTTGCAAGGTATCAGGAACGGGGAATGATTGAGGTTGCGCCTCTTGCATATATGCGAGGCAGAACTCTTGATAATGCTTTTATAATTCTTGATGAGGCACAGAATACAACGCCTGAGCAGATGAAGATGTTTCTTACAAGAATTGGTTTTGGCTCTCATGCTATAATTACAGGCGATATAACCCAGGTCGACCTTCCATCCGGGAAGAAATCAGGACTTAAAGAAGCAGAACGCGTTCTTAAAAACATAGAGGACCTTGCTTTTTGCTATCTTACAGAAAAAGACGTTGTACGTCATCCGCTTGTTCAACGTATAATCAAGGCGTACGCGCGCTATGAGGAAGAAAGGGAAAGAAAGTATGCTACTTATAGAGAACGCTCAAAGCAATCTTGAGCTTACAGATGAACTCAGGCAAATAGTAGAAGCTGTGTGTGATTATTCCCTTAAAAGTGAGGGATTTGAGGATGAAGCGCAGATAAGCATTACTTTTGTTAATAACGATGAAATAAGAACAATAAATTCTCTCCATAGAGATATTGACAGTATAACGGATGTTTTATCTTTTCCTATGCTGGAGTTTGATGAAAACGGGGAAGCGATAGCAGATTTTGATTTTGACGATGGCGAGGTTATGCTGGGAGATATTGTAATCAGCCTTGAGCGGGCGGCAGAACAGGCAGAAAACTATGGTCACAGTCTAAAAAGAGAAGTGGCTTTCCTCACTGCTCACTCTATGCTTCACCTTTTGGGATACGACCATATGGAGCCTGAAGAAGAAAAGATAATGTTTGAAAAGCAGGAAAAAATTCTGGTTAGCCTTGGTATAACTCGAGAGGTAGTATAAATGAACAAAAAGAATAATTGCTTTTTACAAAGCTTTCACTATGCAGTAAAAGGTTTTTGGGATGCCCTTCACTATGAGCGAAATCTTAGGTTTCATTTTTGTGTAGGAAACCTCATATGCTTTTTTGCCGCATTTTATGGAATAAGTGCCACAGAATGGGCGGTGCTTCTTCTTACGGTGGGATTTGTTATTTCTGCAGAGCTGTTTAACAGTGCTGTTGAAATGGCAGTAGATACCGCTACAAAGGAATTTTGCCCTGATGCAGGGCATGCAAAGGACTATGCTGCTGCGGCAACTCTTATTTCTGCAGTAATCAGTATAGGAGTTGGGATAGCGCTTTTTGGAAACATAACAAAAATAATCAATGCCCTTACCGGTATTTTTACATCTGTTTACGGTGTTCTCATACTGATTGTACTTATTATCATCGACCTGAAGGTGCTTTTATTAAAAAAATGAACGGAGGAATTTATGAAAAATCAAAGCTTTAAATCCGGTTTTGTTGCAATAGTGGGGATGCCGAATGTAGGTAAATCCTCTTTGCTAAATAGCATAGTTGGGCAAAAAATTGCAATAATATCAGACAAGCCCCAAACAACAAGAAATAAAATTCTTGCAATTCATACAACAGATGAAGAGCAGATAATTTTTACCGACACGCCCGGAATTCACACTCCTCACAATAAGCTTGGAGAGTTTATGGTAAGTGAAGCGAAGCAATCAATTAATGATACTGATATAGTGGTGTTTATGGTTGATGCAACTCGCAAAATTCAGGAAATGGAAAGAAAAATTGCTTCTGATATCGGGAAATCAGGAATACCATGTATTCTTGTTATAAACAAAATTGACCTTATGCAAAAGGAAAATCTTCTGCCCCTTATTGCAGATTATAGCAGTCTGGCAGATTTTGATGCAGTTGTTCCTATCAGCGCTAAAAATAACGACGGTGTTGATTTGCTCCTTGAGGATATTCGGGACTACTTGACGGAAGGCCCTAAATTCTATTATGATGATATGATAACAGACCAACCAGAAAAGCAGATTGCCGCAGAGATTATAAGGGAAAAGCTCCTGTGGTGTCTTGATAAAGAGGTGCCTCACGGAATCGCAATTGAAATTGAAAAGATGCAGGAGAAGAAGAACATTACTGCAATAAATGCAGTGATTTACTGCGAGAAGGCATCTCATAAAGGTATAGTAATCGGCAAAAACGGTGATATGCTCAAAAAGGTTGGCTCTATGGCAAGAGGCGACATAGAAAAGATGATAGACAAAAAAGTTTACCTGGAGCTATGGGTAAGAGTTAAAAATGATTGGCGTAACAGTAATTTTCTTATGAAAAATTTTGGATTTACAAGTGGTGATGAATTTTGATTAAGCGTGAAAAACTCAAAAGAGTTGTAAATATAGGCGGAGTTAAAATTGGTGGAAATGAACCCGTTGCAATTCAGTCTATGACAAACACGGATACGCGTGATGTTGGGAGAACGGTTGGTCAGATAAAACGTCTTGAGGATGCCGGCTGTGAGATTATTCGATGTGCCGTTCCCGACAGTGCGGCGGCGGAGGCTATGGGTGAAATCCGTAAAAGAATTAATATACCCCTTGTTGCGGATATCCACTTTGATTATAAGCTTGCACTTCGGTGTATGGCACTTGGAGTAAACAAAATCCGGATAAACCCAGGTAACATCGGAAGTCGCGACAGGGTAAAAGAAGTGGTTGAATGTGCTTCGTATTACGGAGTGCCACTTAGAATTGGTGTAAACGGTGGATCCCTTGAAAAGGATATTCTTGACAAATATAAGCATCCCGTTGCAGAGGCGCTTGTGGAGAGCGCTTTCAGGCATGTAGAAATATTGGAAAGCCTTGGGTTTAACGATACCGTTGTATCAATCAAGGTATCCGACGTCCCTGAAATGATGAAGGCATATGAGCTTTTTCATAGCAGGTCCGACTTGCCCCTTCACGTTGGGGTTACCGAGGCCGGGACTGCTAAAATGGGTATAATAAAATCAGCAATTGGAATAGGCGGCTTGCTTGCTCGCGGTATAGGCGATACGTTGCGTGTTTCCCTTACAGCAGACCCCGTAAGCGAAATATATGGGGCAAAGGATTTGCTCCGTGTTCTTGGACTTCGCGGAGGAGCAGAGCTTGTTTCCTGCCCTACCTGCGGTAGGACGCAAATTGATTTAATAACGATCGCATCCGAGGTCGAAAAGAGGATTGATAAGCTCAATAAAAATATTAAGGTTGCGGTGATGGGATGCGTTGTTAAC
Organism: Clostridia bacterium; assembly: GCA_045648165.1. Taxonomy (GTDB): domain Bacteria; phylum Bacillota; class Clostridia; order UBA1381; family UBA1381; genus RGIG9115. Next base: position 44,453 of record JAZRNL010000012.1, read on the forward strand.
GGGCCGGGCGAAGCAAGGGATGCTGATGTGGGCATTGCAGGAGGAAAGGGAGAAGGTCTTATTTTCAGAAAAGGCGAAATTATCCGTAAAGTTCCGGAAGCTGAGCTTGTTAATGAACTTATGAAGGAAATAGAATTACTGTAAGGGATGATATTTATATGAAATTGTTGGTAATAAATGGAGTTAATCTCAATATGCTTGGAGTTCGGGAACCCGGGGTGTACGGAACCGAAAGCCTTGAGGCACTTGAAAACAAGATAAAAATTTGGGCTGAAGAATTAAGTGTTGAGGCAGATTGCTATCAGAGTAATTTTGAGGGTGAAATTGTAGAAAAAATTCATTCAGCAATGGGAGTGTATGATGGTGTAATTATAAATCCCGGCGCATTTACTCATTACTCATATGCAATTCACGATGCTATTAAATCTGTAAATGTCCCATTTGTTGAGATACATATTTCAAATATCCATAAAAGGGAAGAATTTCGCCACAAATCGGTAACAGCACCCGCCTGTGAGGGTCAGATATGCGGTTTCGGATTTGAAGGTTATAAAATGGCAATACGCTGGTTTGCAAACAAAAAATAAAAAAATTGACTTTTCAGTAATGCTTTATATGCTATTCTTGAAAAGTCGTTTTTTTTATGATTAAAAATCTTATTACATATCTCGACAAGTATATGTATAAAAATGCAACAATTTTGTCGGGACAAGGAACATATTGGAATTATTTGTTAAAAACCCACAAAAAAATGCCTGTTTTTTATCTAACAATAGTATTTACTAACAATAAAATTTGTGATATAATAAAATCAAATAGAAGATTTAATATGCAAATGCATTTTTGTTATAATTTTGTTTGCTAAAACAGGGGGTTGGAGAATGTCAGACGGTGGTAATAAATATATTTCCGATTATCAGATATATTTATTCAATACAGGTGCGAATTTCCAGGCATATAAAATGTTTGGAACTCATCGGATAACGTGTGGTAAAAATGTTCGATGGTCTTTTTCAGTATGGGCACCTGAAGCGGTAGAGGTAAGCGTTATAGGTCAGTTCAATAATTGGAGCGACGATGGGTATAAACTTACAAAAATCCACGATACAGGCATATGGAGCGGAACTTTTGAAAATGTTAAAGAGCTTCAGCTATATAAATATCGCATCACTGCATCAGATGGCAATGTATATGACAGGTCAGATCCGTACGCAGTAAGATGCGAGCTAAGACCTGGAACTGCCTCTTGTGTTTGTGAGTGCTCGGAATATAACTGGACCGACGCCGTATTTATATCGCATAGAAAAGACAAGGTTCCCTACAGGGAGCCTATGAATATTTATGAGGTTCATGCAGGTAGTTGGAAAACTCATAGTGACGGAAGCTTTTATTCTTATCGTGAACTTGCAGATAAGCTTGTTCCTTATGTTAAGGATATGAGCTACACTCATATAGAGCTTATGCCTGTTATGGAATATCCCTTTGATGGTTCCTGGGGATATCAGGTAACCGGTTATTTTGCACCAACATCCCGTTACGGCTCTCCTGATGATTTGAAGTATTTTGTGAATAAATGTCACGAAAATGGAATATATGTAATTATGGATTGGGTACCTGCGCATTTTCCGCGTGATGCTCACGGTCTCCGCATTTTTGATGGCAAGCCTCTTTATGAATATGCCGATCCCAGAATGGGCGAGCATAAGGATTGGGGTACTATGGTATTCGACTACGGACGGGACGGTGTTGTTTCATTCCTTCTGTCCTCTGCATATTACTGGGCATCGGAGTTTCATTTTGATGGGCTTCGTGTTGATGCAGTATCCAGTATGCTCTATAGAAACTATTCCCGTAACGACGGGGAGTGGATAGCTAATAAATATGGCGGAACAGAGAATCTGGAAGCAATTGAGTTTTTTAAAAAGCTCAATTCCTATATGGAGTCTGAGTTCCCGGGATTTCTGATGATTGCCGAGGAGTCCACCGCATGGCCGAAGGTTACCCATGCTACCGAAGATGATGGATTGGGCTTCAGCTTCAAGTGGAATATGGGTTGGATGAATGATAGCTTAAGATATATTTCAATGGACCCATATTTCAGAAAGGATAATCATTCATTGCTTACGTTTCTTATGATGTATGCATACTCTGAAAAATATATCCTGCCGCTGTCTCACGACGAAGTGGTTCACGGCAAAAAATCAATGCTTGATAAGTTTTTCGGAAATATGGAGGACAAGTATCATGCATACAGGGCATTTCTTGCTTATTATATGACTATTCCCGGCAAAAAACTTATGTTTATGGGCGGAGAGTTCGGTCAGATGCTTGAATGGAGATATGATGAGGGGCTTGAGTGGAATATTCTTGAGTTGGAGCAGAATAAAAAACTTAAGACGTATGTTAAGGAACTCAATAAATTTTATAAAGAAAACAGAGCACTCTGGGAGTGTGACGATAGCTGGGACGGTTTTAAGTGGATAAACTACTCCGATAACGAAAATTCAGTCATATCCTATACGCGAATGGGTAAAAATCCTGACGACAATGTGATAGTCGTATCTAACTTTACTCCTGTTGACAGGCAGGTTTATAAAATCGGTGTGCCTGAAGGCGGGACGTATGAGGTTGTTTTCTCTTCCGACAGTAAGCGCTTCGGCGGAAATCTTTTGAGACGTCAAAAGTACAAAGCAGTGGCGGAGCCTTATTCAGATATGTCTCATACAATTATTATCGGAATAACAGGGAATACTACAGTGTTTATAAAAAAATCGTAAGTCCTGTGCAGAAAGGAAGGATAATAAATGAAATCAAAAAAATGTGTGGCGATGATACTTGCCGGAGGTCAGGGAAGCCGACTTGGTGCACTGACAAAAAAAGAGGCAAAGCCGGCGGTGCCTTTTGGAGGAAAGTACAGAATTATTGATTTCCCTCTGTCTAACTGTGTTCACTCGGGAATTGACACGGTTGGTGTGCTTACTCAGTATCAGCCGTTGGAGTTGAATACTTATATTGGTAATGGTATACCTTGGGATTTAAACCGTAATGATGGCGGTGTTTTTGTGTTGCCCCCTTATCAGAGTGCAACTGCGGGTGAATGGTATAAAGGAACTGCCAATGCGATTTATCAGAACCTAACCTTTCTTGAGAACTTTAAACCTAAAAATGTGCTTATACTTTCAGGTGACCACATTTATAAAATGGACTATGCTAAAATGCTTAAGGCCCATAAAAAAACGGAAGCAGCGGTTACAATTGCAGTTATGCCTGTTCCTTGGGAAGAAGCCGGCAGATTTGGTATAATGAATGTTGACGAAAACGGTTACATAACCGAGTTCGAGGAAAAGCCCAAGGAGCCAAAGAGCAACCTTGCATCTATGGGTATTTATATTTTCAATTACGAAAAGCTAAGGAAGTATCTTATAGAAGATGAAGCCGATCCGGAATCTGCAAACGATTTTGGAAAAAATATCATTCCCGCAATGCTTGGAGCGGGCGAAAAGATGGTAAGTTTCCGATTTGAGGGATATTGGAAAGACGTGGGTACTGTTCAAAGCTTGTGGGAAGCTAATATGGACCTTATCGATACACCTCCTAAGTTCGATGTTTACGGTCGTGAATGGAATATATATTCAAGAAACCAAACAAGAGCGCCTCATTATATAGCTCCCGGAACAAAAATAAAAAACAGTTCTGTTGGTAATGGCTGTAATATAAGCGGAAATATTGACCACAGTGTTATTTTTGAAAATGTAAAGGTTGGAAAGAATTCAAATATTACCGACTCGGTTATTATGCACGGGGTTGTAATCGGAGATAACGTAAACGTTTCTAAATGTGTAATCGGTCCGGGAGCAGTTATTAAAGATGGTGCAATTCTGGGAAGCAAGGCCCCTGATGCGGATAAGAGTTCACTGTCGCCGATGTGTACTCACGATATAGTGCTCCTTGAAGACGGCGTAGTTATTGAAGAAAACAAAGTTATAGCTTGCGGCTCTATGATAGAGGCGTGAACGGGAAGGTTGGTGTAAAAAATGATTGATGCAAGAGGAATTATTCTTTCCGGCGATAAAAAAATCTCACCGGTGACCGACATCCGTTCGATTGCCGCGTTGCCTATTGCCGGGAGTTACAGACTTATAGATTTTATTCTTTCCAATATGGCAAATGCGGGTATCAGGAATGTAGGCGTTGTAACTACTTCAAATTATACTTCGTTGATGGACCACATCAAGTCGGGAAAGCCCTGGGATCTTGACCGAAAATCGGGCGGTCTTACAATTCTTCCGCCTAATATGCAAAGGGCAAGATACGGTACCCTGAGAGGCGATATAGATATGCTTGAGGGTGTGTATGATTATATTTCAATGGCAAAGGAAACATATGTAATTCTGTCACTTGGAACAAGCCTTTATAATATTAATTTCGAAGAGGTTCTTGATGAACATATCGAAAAACAGGCTGATATTACAGTGATTTATAAAAAGATGCCTGAGCTAAGTGACAGTGAGCTTTCAAGATTTACCCTCATTGATATGGACGAAGAGGGAAGAGTCAATGATATAGAAATCGAACCCTATTATCCCAAAACTTCAAATACAGGCCTCGATGTATATGTTATGGAAAGAGCGCTTCTTTGCAGCATTCTGGATGAATGCATTGCAAGGGGTGAGCACGACCTTATGAAAGACGCGGTTATTAAAAAGCTTTCGGCTCTCCGTGTGTTCGGATATGAATACACAGGCTACACCGATAAAATAGACTCTCTTAAGGCATATTTCAGAAATAATATGGTATTTCTCGATCACGATATTAAAGACGAGCTTTTCAATCCGGAAAATCCTATTTATACCAAGAGTAAAGATAGAGCTCCCACTAAGTATGGAGAAGATGCTCTCGTTGAAAATTCACTCATAGGCGATGGTTGTATTATTGAGGGAACTGTAATCAATTCAGTGCTTTCAAGAGGTGTAAAGGTAGCAAAAGGCGCAATTGTGAAGAATTCAATCATTATGCAGGATTCTGTCATTAATGAAAATGTATCTCTCGATTATGTAATTTTTGATAAAGAAGTAAACGTTACTGCCGGAAGAAGACTTCTCGGTCAGGATAGCTATCCGCTGGCGATAGAAAAAGGCGGTAGGATTTGATAAAAAACAAACAAAAGCCCGTTACTCTCTTTTTATGAGTAGCGGGTATTTTGTTATGCATCTATTTGTTTGTTTCTTTTTTCTCGAAAAGGAAAAAATATAAAATTCGACATTTTATTTCTCTTAAATAGCAAATGTTTGTATACGAATAGCGACCATTTCTCAAACCAAGGCAGCTATTTTTGAAAAAATATTGAGTTACACCGAAACACTAACCCAGTAATTATCAATCCTTTCTGATTGAACGTTGGTGTTTTCAAGGCAGTTTTTCAGGTTGCCTCCCGAAATGCCGGTTCCATGCATTTTAAGAACTGCCTCTTTTTGAGTCCATAGCATTGTAAATTCGGATGATTTATCAGAGCCTTCCTCAATTTGCTTGAATTCTTCCTCGTTGCAAACTCTTTTTGCTACATCAGGATTGTATTTACTAATCTTTTGAATATCAACACCAATCGGTTTATCACACACTCCACAAACAACATATTCTTCTGAATGGCTGAGGTTAAAATGAACACAGGGGTAATGAGGCAGATATGGTTTTCCATGCTCTGAATAAGCAAATTCTTGTTTTTCAAAGTCAATACCAAAAGTTTTCTTAATAACTGCTTTTGCAAGAATTCCACCTACGAGCATATTGTCGGCATTTTGTTTTATCCTTTGCTTTAAAATATGCTCTTGCTTGTTTTTGTGAACAAACTTAAGTAAAGATTTAAATGTAGCTTCATCAATCGGGCTATTTACTTTTGAAATATAAATTTCAGGTATCATATCACACCTCCGGATAACCGAAGATTATTCACGCATCCTAAGTATTTATATATTAACTTTTGAGGTTTTGTTAAATTATACATAGTTAATCCTCTTTTCATAAATGTATATAAATTAAAAAGGGCATAACCTGCGTTTCGGAGTTATCCACTTAAAAATCATATTAGTATATAACACAACGATTATATCACAAAAATTTCCCTTTTTCAATGATTATAAAAAATTTAGGGCATAATGCATTAAAATTGTAATAGCCCTTTTTAATTAAGAACACTTTGATTACTGGCTCTTTTTTGATTTAGGTATTGCAAATTATAACAAAGTATGGTATAATATTTCAAAAATATATTATGATTTTTGTTAATTTTATCACAATCATAATACAGGAGGTAAAAATGGCTTATACATTTAAAGGCGGTTTGCATATTTCGGACCATAAAAGCCTTACAAATTCAGTACATACCGTAAAATTACCTGATTATCCGGAGCATATTTTTCCCCTTCAGCAACACATAGGTGCAGCTTTGAAGCCTTTGGTTTCGGTGGGGGATACCATTAAGGTGGGGCAGAAAATAGCTGATAGCGATGCATTTATGTCAGTACCAGTCCATAGCTCTGTTTCCGGTAAGGTTACTGCCATAAAGCACAGACTCCATCCCGGCGGAGATAAAATAGATGCGATTTTTGTAGAAAACGATATGGAGTACACCGTTCATGAAAGCGTAAAGCCAGTTGATGGGTTTGAAAAAATGTCAAAGGATGAGCTCCTTGCAGTAATACGGGAAAAAGGTCTTGTTGGTATGGGCGGTGCCGGATTTCCTACTTTCATAAAGCTAAATCCTAAACAGAAAATTGATTATCTCATTCTAAACGGTGCAGAATGTGAACCGTATATAACTGCAGACCACAGACGCATGCTTGAAAATCCCGGAGAGATTATTGAGGGTATTAAGATTTCAATGCAGGTGCTTGGTATAGAAAAGGCATATATCGGTATAGAGGCAAATAAGCCCGATTGCGCAAAGGCTCTTGCTGAGTTTATAAAGGACGATAGCCGCATAGAGATAAGAATGCTTAAAACCAAATACCCACAGGGTGCAGAAAAACAGCTTATAAGCGCCATTGCAAAGCGGAGGGTTCCTTCCGGAAAACTTCCCGCAGATGTTGGTGTGGTTGTTATGAATGTTGGGACTGCATATGATATGTGGAATGCATTTGTAAATGGTATGCCGGTTGTGCGCAGGTTCGTAACAGTAAGTGGCGACTGTGTGAATAAGCCGATGAATTTTGATGCTCCAATAGGTGTGCCTATTGAATTTTTCTTTGAGCAGGCGGGAGGATTTTCAAAAGACCCCAAAAAGATTATCTGCGGCGGACCTATGATGGGGATAGCTCAATATAACTTGAAGCCTCCTTCAATTAAAACTACATCATCAATTCTTGCATTTGAAAACGTTGATGATATATTCAGCAGTGAAACTCCGTGCATAAGATGCGGAAAGTGCGTAGAACATTGTCCCATGCAGCTTATGCCCCTTAACATCAACCGTTTTGCTCTTTCAAAGAATTATGAAATGGCAGAAAAATATAATATTCTCGACTGTATTGAGTGCGGTCTTTGCTCATACATTTGCCCTTCAAAGCGGAATTTGCTTCATAACATACGTGTTGGCAAGCAGGCAGTTGTTGCAATTAAGCGTTCAAAAGAGCAAAAGAAATAATGAAAGGAATTGAAAACTTTAATGGAAAAGCTTATAGTGTCTTCATCCCCTCATGTACACACCAATGAAACAGTCTCTGCCATAATGTTGGATGTGCTAATTGCGCTCTTCCCGGCGTGCGTTGCAGGAGTTCTGTTTTTTGGCTTCCGCAGTGCTGTTGTAATTCTCACAGCCGTTGCGGCATGTATGGCGTCTGAGTGGATTTTTGAAAAATTAACACATAAACAAACAACTCTTACAGACCTTAGCGCGGCAGTTACCGGAGTTATTCTCGGTATGAATATGCCGGTTGGAATTCCTCTGTGGATGGTAGTTGTGGGAAGTGCATTTGCTATAGTTGTTGTAAAGCAGCTCTACGGCGGACTTGGCAAAAACTTTTTAAATCCAGCCTTAGCCGGCAGATGCTTTATGGTAATTGCCTGGGCAGGTGCTATGACCACCTTTACTCCTGCGGCTTTCTCAGGAGTAGATGCAGTATCATCTGCAACACCTCTTGCAATTATGAAGTCGGGCGCAGAAGGAGTTATGCCCAATCTTTTACAAGCATTTCTTGGTGTTAAAAGCGGTTGTATCGGCGAAACATCCGCACTTTGCCTTATAATCGGATTTGTATATCTTCTTATCCGCAAGGTGATAACCTGCAGAATACCTGTTTCATTTATTCTGTCGTTTGTTGTTCTTACATATTTCTTTGGAACTTCCGGCGAGCTTCCTAAGTGGTACTACACGCTTATGCAGTTGCTTACGGGTGGACTTATTTTCGGAGCGATTTTTATGGCAACTGATTATGTAACAACTCCTACTACACCTCTCGGTCAGATTGTGTTTGGCTTAGGTTGTGGCGTGCTAACATTTGTAATCCGTAAATTCGGCGGATACCCCGAGGGTGTATCCTTTGCAATACTTCTTATGAATGTTGCATCTCCGCTTATTGAGAATGCTACAAAGCCAGGAGTATTCGGCAAGAAAGGAGGCAGAACAAAATGATAAAGCCTAAAGAGATTATAAAAGTGGGGCTTATTCTTTTCATTATAACTGCAGTTTCTGCTCTTTTACTTGCATTTGCAAATAAAATAACAGCCCCCATTATTGCAGAAAATAACAGGATAAAAACAGAGGCTGCAATGCGTACGGTTTTACCTGAAGCGGAAACCTTTACAAAGGTTGGGGTTGATGGAGTTGAAGAAGCATATATAGCAAATGCTTCCGATGGTCTTGCCGGAGTTTGTGTTGTGTCTGTGGCTTATGGCTACGGCGGAGAGGTAAAGGTTATAACCGGAATAAACGCAAATGGTGAGGTTACAGGAATTGATATATTAAGCCATAGCGAAACGCCCGGTCTGGGTGCAAACGCAGCGAAGCCGGAGTTTACTTCTCAGTTTGATGGTAAAACGAAGAATATAGGCGTTTCAAGGGTTAATGCATCAGGAAATGAAATTAATGCAATTTCAGGTGCAACTATCACTTCAAAGGCAGTAACCCAGGCAGTAAACACAGCTCTCGAAGTAGCAGAGCTTCTTTTAAATGATAATTGAAGGGAGGAGATATTTTGAAAGCAACAGAAATTTTGAAGAACGGACTTTTTAAAGAGAACCCGACATTTGTTCAGCTTCTTGGAATGTGTCCTACCCTTGCGGTAACAACATCTCTTAAAAATGGTTTGGGTATGGGACTTTCGGCTACGGCGGTGCTTATTGCATCAAACGTGATTATTTCACTTTTCCGAAAGCTTATACCGGATAAAATCAGAATTGCGGCATACATAGTTGTAATTGCAACGGCAGTTACCCTTATAGAAATGCTTCTCAATGCTTATGTACCCGACCTTGCGGAGTCGCTTGGTATATTTATTCCTCTTATAGTGGTAAACTGTATCATCCTTGCGCGTGCAGAGTCATTTGCTTCAAAAAACAGTGTTGGGAAATCGGCTCTTGACGGACTGGGTATGGGACTTGGATTTACAGGTGCTCTTTGCATTATCTCATCAGTTCGTGAAATCCTCGGCGCAGGTACTATCTGGGGCATACAGCTATATGGCGATGTTATTCAGCCGGCATCTATAATTACTCTTGCTCCCGGCGGATTTATAGTACTCGGTATTATAGTGGGTGCAATAAATGCAATATCAGCAAAGGCGGGTGGTAAGAATGATTAAAGAAATAATTACAATCCTTATAGCCGCACTTTTTACTGAAAACTTTGTAATGGTAAAGTTCTACGGAATATGCCCATTCCTTGGCGTTTCAAAAAAGGTTGAAACGGCAATGGGAATGGGGATGGCAGTAACATTCGTAATGGCAATTGCCTCTGTGTTCACATGGGCGGTTAATAATTTTCTTCTTGAAAGATTTAATCTTGAATATTTGCAGACTATAGCATTTATTCTTATCATTGCAGGACTTGTGCAATTCGTGGAGTTATTTGTTAAAAAGTCACTTCCGGCACTTTACAACGCACTTGGTATTTATCTTCCTTTAATAACAACCAACTGTGCAGTTCTTGGCGTAACACTTCTTAATGTACAGAACGATTACGGATTTTTGCTTTCGTTCTTAAATGGAACATTTGCGGCTCTTGGATTTACTCTTGCAATTATCCTTATGGCGGGAATACGTGAGTTCCTGGATGAAAACGCAGTTGTAAAATCCTTCAGAGGCTTCCCTATAGCTCTTATAACTGCAGGGCTTATGGCTATTGCTTTTATGGGATTTTCAGGATTTTCCATATAAGGAGGGAAAGTAAATGAATGATTTGATTATACCTATCCTTGTTGTAGGCGGATTAGGATTATTTTTCGGGGTGCTTCTTGCATTCGCATCAATGGTTTTCCACGTTAAGCAGGATGAGAGGATAGATAAAATAACAGAGGCTCTCCCCGGTGCAAACTGCGGAGCTTGCGGATTTGCAGGATGCTCTGCATACGCTTCGGAGATTGTAAATAACGGTGCTCACGTAAATTCCTGCCCTGTAGGTAAAGCCCCGGTTGCTGAGAAGATAGCTGAGATTATGGGTGTAAATGCAGGAGATGTAGATTTTAAGGTTGCATATGTAAAATGTAACGGAACCTGTGATAACACTGTTCCCAAATACGAATATGTGGGTATACACGATTGTATTGCAATGTCAAAGCTCGCCGGTGGTCATAAGCACTGCCGTAATGCTTGTATCGGCTTTGGAAGCTGCGTAGGAGTTTGTAATTTTGATGCTATATCAATCAAAAACGGCGTAGCGGTAGTAGCTCCTGAAAAATGCAGCGGATGCGGCGCTTGTGCGGCAATCTGCCCTCACCATACAATAGAGATTATCCCCTCCGAGACTAAGATAATAGTAGCTTGTACAAATGAGGAAAAAGCACAGTCCGCAAACCGACACTGCAAAGCAAGCTGTATAGGCTGCAAAATGTGTGAAAAGGTTTGCGAATCGGATGCAATTCACGTAGAAAACAACTGTGCAAAGATTGATTACTCAAAGTGTACAGTCTGCGGAAAATGTGCAGAAAAGTGTCCTAAAAAAGTTATAAAAATAAGATAATAAATATAGCACAGCATAAGGCTGTGCTATATTTATATATGCTTAAGGTATATAATATTCCTATATACATTCAACTATTTAATTGACAAAAAAATTATTTAAAAGTCTCGTTTTTATAAACGTATGGTGTCTTGCCAACTATTTTTTTAAATGTTTGTATAAAGTTCGAACAGTCTTCAAAACCGGAGGCAAAGCAGCTTTCAGTAACTGTTGCTCCGTTTTTAAGCATAATTTGCGCATGAGCAATCCTTGTTGCTATAATATGGTTGTATATTGTTGATCCTATATGCTTTTTGAATAATCGTGACAGGTAGGCTACAGAACAATTGCATAACTCTGCGAGTGTATTCAAAGTAATTTTTTGTTCGTAATTCTCTGAAATATAATTTAATGTTTTTATAATCATAATTGGAAGCTCCGGGTTTAGAGGAGCTTCTTTTTGCTTTTCATAATTTTCTGCACAAAGCAGAATTATTTGAAGTGTAAGAGATAAAAGTTTCATATCGAGTAATAACTCTTCGGTTTGTAAAACAGAAATGGTTTCTTTTGCAATTTCGGAGATTCGTTGTTTAATATTTATTCCTGTAGCTATGTAGTTGATACGTGCTTCAGAGCTATCGGTAATAAAATTTAATGTTTTCTCGTCAAAAGGAAAAGATTCAAAAAAATTAACGGGTATAAAAAAATCAACATAGGAATGAATACCTGATTTTGTAAAATGTGCAAAATGAGGCTCGTCTGGTCGGAAAAAGAAAACACTGTTTTTTCCGCTGGTTATAATTGTATTTTTAACCACCGCATTAAGCTCATCAGAAAGCAAAATGCTTATTTTGTATTTATCGTATATTTCTACTGCTGTATCGGTTGCTTCAAAAAATTTTTGTGTGTATGAAACGGTGATGAAGTTATCATTTGATGTACAGATGTTTCTTCTTATTTCCATAACCATTACTCCAATTTACAGTTTAATATTTTTATATTATTTATATTTTAATTTCATAGTATTATATAAAATATGTTGTATAATAAGAGTATAACAGATAATGTTATAAAAATCAATACAAAAATAAAAAAACAATGAGGTGAATTTTATGAATGAATTTAAAAAAAGTTCGAGAATTGACATGTTAAGAGAATACTATCTTAATAATTCTAAAATGGCTACTGATAAGTCAACTGTTTGCTGGAAGTGCCATCGTTCTCTTTTGCTATATAATGAGGGTTGGCAGAAAAATCCGTATACTACAGATACTGTGAAAATAAGACGCTCAGTTGCTGAAGCATATATGCTTGAAAATACAAAGCCGGTTATTATTCCGGGTGAGCTTATAGTGGGTCAGCCTAATTTTGAAGATTTTACAGAAGAGGAACAAGCAAGATATGATAAATGTGCTGAATATACTACAATAATGCCGATTAAACGCGGAAGATATGACCACCTTGCTCTTGACTACACTCTTTTACTTGAAAAGGGAATAACTGGTATAATTGAGATGTTGGAGCAGAAAATATCTAATCTTGATTTATCCGACGGAAGTGTGGTAGAAAAATATGAATTTTATCTTTGCTGCAAAATTGAATTTGAAGGACTTTTGAAATTAGCTGAATCATATGCAGAAAAAGCACTGGAGCTTGCGCAAAGTGCTGAAGGAGAACAAAAGGATGAATATATGGAACTTCACAATGTTCTTAAACAAGTACCTGCATATCCTGCCCGCACTTTCCGTGAGGCGCTTCAAAGCATACATATGTTCACCTGGAGTCTTTATGGAATATACTCCTTCGGAAAGCCTGATGTTTATCTTTATCCATATTATAAAAGAGATATTGAAAATTCCGTTTTAACACCAGATGGTGTACAGGAGCTTGTTGATTGCTTCTTCTTGCAAAGCATTCCCAATATGAGCTCTTGGGCGGCGGAGGGATTAATGCTCGGAGGTAGAGATGAGGATGGTAATTGTGTTGAAAATGAACTAACATGGCATTTTCTTACTGCTATTGAACATACACACCTTCCCGACCCTAATGTAGGTTTCTGTGTAACAGATGAAACCAGTGAGGAGATTTTGAATTATGCAGCAAAGCTTATAACTGACGGTCATTGTCAACCTCAGATATGGAACAGTGATGAGGTTACACGTTCAATGCTTAAAAATGGTTTTGATGAAAAAGCTGCTAATATGTTTACACTTTCGACTTGTGTTGAAGTTACACCAATTGGATGTTCCGGTATATCGATAACCAGCCCATATATAAACCTGCTTGAGATTTTTCTTGAAGCTTTTGGAAAATGTGATGATAATTCAGACTTTGAAAAAATATATTCGTTGTTTGAAGAAGAGTTCCAAAAATATTGCAAAAAGGTAATATTACAAGAAAACCTCTGGCAATTGGAACGTGGTAGAAACAGTACTGATCCTATGCGAATATCTGTTTTAATTCATGATTGCATCGAAAGAGGTTGTTCGAATGATAGCGGCGGTGCAAGGTATAATCAACTTGAGCCCAATATCGAAGGCAAACAAAATGTATCAGAAAGTCTGAATGTTATAAAAAAGCTTATTTTTAATGAAAAAGTAATATCTATTAAAGAAATGAAACAAGCTCTTGAGGCGAATTTTGAAGGATATGAAGACTTGTTGCTTAGAATAAGAAATAAAATTCCCCATTTTGGTACAGGGGATGATGAGGCTATCGAAATATCAAAAAGAGTATCTGATACAATTATTGAAACTTTCGATAAGATGACTACCGTGCGTGGTGCAAAGATTATCCCGGGTGCTTTTTCTTACCGTGACCATGTGCGCCTCGGCTCAGTTACCCCGGCGTCACCTGATGGTAGAAAATCGGGAGCGCCTTTAAATGACGGCAGTTGTCCTGTACAAGGCTACGATAACCTTGGACCTACAGTTTCTCTTGCTTCAACAGTTTCGTGGGAACCTTCGAGATTTTTGGGTGGAACTTCTGTTAATGTGAAAATCAATAAAGGCATAAGTCCTGAAACGGTGGTTGCTTTAATTAAAACCTATTTGCAAACCTCCGGTGCACAACTGCAGTTTAATGTGGTAGATGCTCAAACCTTGCTTGAAGCTCAGAAAAATCCTGAACAATATAAAGACCTTCTTGTGCGTATCGGCGGATATAGTGATTTCTTCGTTACGATTCCGAAGGAACTGCAGGATGAAGTTATATCCAGAACTCTAAATGAAACTATATAATTTTGATATCCATTTTTTTGACGGCAGACATCATATAATGTCTGCCGTCATATTTTTTTTGCTGGTATTTAGAAAAAAATCTAAATAGATATTGACTTTTGTTTTGGGGTGTGTTATAATCTATTTAGAAATATTTCTAAATACTTAGAAGGGAGTGGTATAAATGGGAATGAATGAAACATTAAAGGCTATATCTGACCCTGTGAGACGCGATGTATTATCTATTCTAAAGGACGGGAAAAAAACTGCAGGAGAAATAAGCGATCATTTTAATCTTACGGGTGCAACGGTTTCATATCATTTGGCAAAGCTTAAAAAAGCTGACCTTATAACCGAAGAAAAATATAAAAACTTTATCTATTACGAGCTTAATACTTCTGTTTTTGAAGATGTATTAAGCTGGATTTATAAATTGGGAGGGAGCAAGTAATGAAATTTTTTAAATGTAAAATATTTTTAATTACAAGCATTGTATGTTTGTTACCAATATTGCTGGGTTTGTCGCTTTGGAACAAGCTTCCGGATGTAATGGCAATTCATTTTAATTTGTATGGTGAGGCGGATAAATTCGCATCTAAGACTTTCGTTGTTTTTGGATTACCGGTATTAATGGTGGTTTTGCAGGGGTTTTCTTGTTTTGTAAACGACTTTAATTCACATAAACACGGCGAAAGAAAAAAGTTTGAAAATGTAACCAAGTGGATAATCCCTTGCCTGACGGTGGTGCTTCAGGCAGCAATTCTTGTTTACGGACTTGGTTGGAATTTGGATATGAGCAAAATTGTTGCTTTTGTTGTGGGCGTTATTTTCCTTGCAATAGGGAACTATATGCCGAAGTTTAATTATATTAAGAATTATGATTTAGAAACAGAAAAAGCACGTAAAATAAATAGGTTTATTGGCTATGAAACAGTTATAATGGGGTTGTTATTCCTTGTAAGTATTTTCCTGCCTTCTGTTTTCACTGTTGTTTGTATTTTTTTATTAATACCATATGCTGTTATATCAGTTGTTTACGGAATAATTATTGGTAGGCGATAGATAGCTTTAAAACATAAGTTTAGAATGAATAGATATAGGTAATTTATGTTGCAATGAACGCTACCTATTATGCTTTATAGGATGCGTTCATTATAACATAAATTTCCTATTACAATATATAAGGTAATTTATGTTGCAATGAACGTTACCTATTGTGCTTTATAGGATGCGTTCATTATAAAACGAACATATTTATGTGTTCGTTTTTGTTTTGTTGAAAAAGTCGATGTTGGCAGAAAAATGTTGAGTTAAGGTTTGTTAAAGATTAAAAAAAACTCTTGCAAAAGGTTGAATTTTGATGTATACTGTAGAGAGTATTATAGCTTGTTTTGGAGGGATTATAAATGAAAAAAACTGTCATATTTGCTTTGTTAGCTGTAATGTTTTGTACAATTATTTCTTCTTGTGGCAAAAATGTCTCAGAAAAGGGAATTTGGGAACAGGCTACGTATACTGATAATACAGAGATTGGAAATGGATCTAAAACTTTGTTTCTTGATGTAACTGCAGAAGATAAAACGGTGGAAATCACAGTTTATTCTGATAAAGAAACCATAGGTGATGCACTTACCGAATATGGTCTTATCTCCGGTGAAGAGGGGCCTTATGGTCTGTACGTAAAAACTGTTAATGGTATGCTTGCAGATTATGATATAAACAAAACCTATTGGTCATTCTCAAAAGATGGTGAAGTAATGATGCAAGGCGTTGACACAACTGAGTTCCGAGACGGAGCTCATTATGAATTCGTTTGCACAAAATAAATGTAAATTTTAATAAATAGATGCGTATTATGAAAGTATCAGAAAAATTGTTTATGGATAAAATAGAGCTCATAAAAGAGGGGGCAATAACCATTGTAGCATTTGGTGACTGCCTAACTCATGGTGCTGTGGGGCCTGATGAGATTAATTTTGAAACTGTTTATTAGAACAGACTTCGGAACAGATTGATAAATGTGAGAAATTTTATTCCAATAAATGTAATAAACTCAGGTATAGGAGGAGCCACATCACAAAGTTCAATTAAAGACTTGACACGCAGGTGCTAAATCATTTGCCTGACCTAATTATTGTTTGTTTCGGTCTTAATTATATCAATATTCCTTTAGAAGATTTTGTTTCATCCCTGAATATTATTTTTGAGGAATGTGTTAAAAGCGGGGCGGAGGTCATATATATGACTCCGAATATGCTCAATACATATGTTTGTGATGATGTAGAACCTCAATTTGCCGAATATGCGTCGAAAACTGCAGAGTATCAGAACGGTGGGAAAACGGACTTGTATATGGAATCTGCAAAAACTGCAGCAAAGGCTCACGGTGTTCGTGTGTGCGATTGCTATGCGTATTGGAAAAAGCTTAGTGAAACCTAGGATGCCACATTGCTCCTTGCAAACCGTATAAATCACCCTAAGGCAGAAATGCACGAGGTGTTTGCAGAGATGCTATTTGATATTATTATGGAAGATGCACCCACAGCTGTTTTTTCAGGAACCGGTGACACTATGTATAAAGAATAGTATTTATATGCTTATTTAATTTTAACAAGAGGTGAAAGAGTGTGGATAACTTTTTTATGGGTATAGATGTTGGCTCTACCACGGTAAAAGCTATTATAAGAGACGAGCTCAACAACATAATTTTTTCAGAATACCGACGGCACTTTTCAGATATACTTTCAACTGTTCGGGAACTGTTTATAAGTGCAGAACAGGTAA
Organism: Clostridia bacterium; assembly: GCA_045648165.1. Lineage (GTDB taxonomy): Bacteria > Bacillota > Clostridia > UBA1381 > UBA1381 > RGIG9115. The sequence goes on from JAZRNL010000012.1 coordinate 61,604, forward strand.
TTCGATCGAATCCTGTGTCTGTGGCGGTTACGGGTTCCGGCGGACTTCTCATTTCAGAACTTTTGTCAATGCCTTTTGTTCAGGAGGTTATAGCAACAAAAACTGCGGTTTCGCGGCTATATCCTCATATAGATGTTGTAATAGAGCTTGGTGGCGAAGATGCTAAAATACTCTACCTTTCAAACGGCTTGGAACAGAGAATGAATGGGACCTGTGCCGGTGGTACAGGTTCTTTTATCGACCAGATGGCAATACTTCTCAAAACTGATGCATCAGGACTTAATGATCTTGCCTCGGAGCATAAGGTTATATACCCAATAGCGGCAAGATGCGGCGTTTTTGCGAAATCTGACATTCAGCCACTTCTTAATGAAGGTGCAACTAAGGAAGATGTTGCGGCGTCTGTGCTACAGGCGGTTGTAACCCAGACCATAAGCGGTCTTGCACAAGGTCGTCCCATAAAAGGAAATATTTTGTTCCTTGGTGGACCACTGCATTATTTGCCGCAATTGAGGCTGCGGTTTCAGGAAACTCTGAAAGAAAATATAACAAGCTTTGAAACACCCGAAAACGGACAGGTTTTTGTAGCTCTTGGTGCATCCTTTATGACGGGTAGTGAGCAGTATACAATTTCTGAAATTCTTTCAAAGCTTTCAACTTCAAAAGAAGCAAAGCATCAGATAACTCGTATGCCGGCACTCTTCAAATCAGATGGCGAGTATGATCGGTTTAAGGAAAGGCATAGCAGTTGCTGTGCGAAACGATTTGACATATCCGAAGCGGAGGGTGAACTTTTTCTCGGTCTTGACATAGGCTCGACCACTTTGAAGGCAATCCTATGTGATAGTGAGGGAAGGATTTGTTATAGTTATTATAACAAAAACGATGGAAGTCCTCTGGAGCGTGCGATAGAAATACTTAAAGTTATATATTCAAAGCTTCCTGAAAAAGCTTTTATTGCCAATGCTGCCGCAACCGGTTATGGTGAGCAGCTCTGTAAAACTGCGTTCAATATTCCGGAGGGCGAGATAGAAACAATCGCCCACTATAAAGCTGCCCGTTTTTTTGTACCTGATGTTGACTTTATCATAGATATCGGCGGCCAGGATATGAAGTGTATGAAGCTTAAAAACGGTGTAATTGAGAGCATAATGCTAAATGAAGCCTGTTCTTCAGGCTGTGGCTCTTTTATACATACCTTTGCAGAATCGTTAGGTCTTACAGCTCCTGATTTTGCAAAAGAAGCAATTAAAGCTGAGAACCCTGTTGATCTTGGTACCAGATGTACAGTGTTTATGAATTCAAGGGTTAAACAGGCACAAAAGGAAGGTGCAGGCGTCGGTGATATCAGCGCAGGGCTTTCCTATTCTGTTGTAAGAAATGCTCTTTACAAGGTTATAAAACTAAGAGACACATCTCTTCTTGGCAGAAACATTGTTGTTCAGGGAGGTACATTCTATAATGATGCAGTCCTCAGGTGCTTTGAACTTGTATCAAAGCGTGAGGTTATACGTCCTGATATAGCAGGAATGATGGGAGCTTTCGGAGCTGCTATTATAGCGAGGGATAAATATAACGGTGTACCCTGTAAAATTGTAACGAAAGAAGAGCTTGAAAAATTTACATTTGAAAATAAGCTCACACGTTGCAACGGATGTCAGAATAAGTGCAGACTTACCATAACGCGCTTTGAAGACGGCAGAAACTTCGTTTCCGGCAATCGATGCGAAAAGGGTGCAGGTAAGTCAACTGCCGGAAATAAGCTTCCCAATATGTATGAGTATAAATATAACCGTCTCTTTAACTATCAGCCTATACCGGTTGATAGCGCACGGAGAGGTGTAATTGGTGTGCCCAGAGTTCTCAATATGTATGAAAACTATCCTTTGTGGTTTACATTCCTCACAGAGCTTGGTTTTTCGGTTCAGCTATCGGACCGAAGCACTCACAGTATATACGAAAAGGGAATAGACTCAATCCCCAGTGAAAGCGCCTGCTATCCCGCAAAACTTGTGCATGGCCATATCCGTGACCTTCTGGATAAAGAAATAATGACGGTTTTCTATCCTTGCGTCACATATGAAATAAAGGAGTATGAAAAGGCAGGTAATCATTTTAACTGCCCGATGGTTGTGTCCTATCCTCAGGTTATATATAACAATATTGATGACCTGAAGAGAGATGGAATGAAGTTTTTATTCCCATTTGTAAATCTTAACCACAGAGAATCCTTTGAGAAACAGATGTACAAGGAGTTTTCGCAGTTCGGGATAACACAAGATGAAATTCATATAGCCTCGGAAAAGGGATTTGCTGAGCTTTTGAAATTTAAAGCTGATATCAGGAAAAAGAGCGAAGAAATCATTGAATATATTAACAAAGAGAAAATTCATGGTATAGTTCTTGCGGGAAGACCATATCACGTAGACCCTGAGATAAATCATGGAATACCGGAAATTATAACAAATCAGGGATTTGCAGTCCTTTGTGAGGATGGTGTGGCGCATCTTGGCAATCTGGAACGCGATATACGTGTGGTTGACCAATGGGCATATCATACAAGACTTTATGAGGCGGCGGCATATGTGACATGCAATCCCCGTCTTGAGCTTATTCAGCTTAACTCATTCGGCTGTGGAATTGATGCGGTAACAACAGATCAAGTTCTTGAAATACTTGAAGCAAAGCAGAAAATATATACGGCTCTTAAAATAGATGAAATTTCAAATCTTGGAACTGCAAAAATCCGTGTTCGTTCTTTGAAAGCCGCAATCGAGGAACGTGAAGGGATTGTTTTCGATAAAGACAATGATAAATCTTATACCATCCAAAAAGCGGAATTTACTAAAGAAAATAAGAAGGACCACACAATTATATTTCCACAGATGAGTCCGTTTCATTTTAAATTGTTTGAAGCGGTGTTCAGGCATGAAGGTTATAAAGCTGTGCTTCTTGAACAGATTAGTCCATCGGATGTAGAAATGGGACTTAAGTGTGTAAATAATGATGCATGTTATCCATCAATTATTGTTACAGGTCAGCTTGTAAATGCAATTGAAAGCGGCAAGGTTGATCCTGACAAGTGTTCTGTAATGATTACTCAGACGGGGGGAGGATGCAGAGCAACAAATTATGTGGCGTTTATAAGAAAAGCACTTAAAGAAATGGGGTATCCCAACATACCGATTATTTCCCTTAATTTCTCAGGGCTTGAGAAAAATCCTGGATTTTCCTATACTCCTGGTATGCTCCTGGGTATTATAAAGGCGGCGGTGCTTGGTGACATTCTTGCGGCGCTTACACTTGCAACCCGTCCTTACGAGGTAAATAAAGGCGAAACCGATAAGGTGCTAACAGAATTTCAAAATCAGCTTTACAAGGACTTTTTAAAGGGTAGGATGTTTGGCGGAAAGAAACGTGTAGCAGAGATGGTACGAGTATTTGATGCAATCGAGGTGCGCAGAATTAAGAAGCCTAAAGTTGGCCTTGTTGGTGAAATTCTTGTTAAGTTTCATCCGGGTGCGAACAATGAGTGTATCCGTGTTATTGAAGAAGAAGGTGGGGAGGCGGTTATGCCCGGAATTATGGACTTTTTTCTGTACTGCCTGTACAATACACTTTTCCGGCGTGATAATCTGGGGATGTCACCCAAGATAGCATACGGATGTGAGCTTGCAATCAATTTTATTCAGAGGTACCGTGACGGACTGAACTCTGTTCTTTTAAAATATGATAAATATAAATATCTTGTCCCCGGTCATATTGGGGATATTGCAAAAGGTGCAGAAAAAATACTAAAACTCGGCCATTGCACCGGAGAAGGCTGGTTTTTAACAGGTGAGATGATTGAACTTATTGAATCAGGTGCTGAAAATATTATATGTGTTCAGCCATTTGCTTGCCTGCCTAATCACGTAACCGGCAAGGGTATGATCAAGGAAATACGCCGGCAGTTTCCTATAGCAAACATTGTTCCGGTAGATTATGATCCGGGTGCAAGCGAGGTAAATCAGCTAAACCGTATCAAGCTTATGATGGCAACAGCTTTTGACAACCATAAGTCTGAATGCGCCATTAATCGAGCAGAAAAAGCCGAACTTACAACAAAAAAATCTTAAAAAGTTTTAAAATTTACTTGACAAAATAATTAGTTATGGTGTATAATATTATTCGTTGTATAAGTTGACATTCCATTTTGTCCGTTTTACATTCGACTATTCGGAGGGAGGGATACACAGTGTCTGAAGTTAGAGTAAAAGATAATGAATCATTGGATAGCGCGCTTCGTCGTTTTAAGCGTCAGTGTGCAAAGTCAGGCGTTATGTCAGAAATCAGAAAGCGTGAACATTACGAAAAACCAAGCGTAAAGCGTAAGAAGAAGTCTGAAGCAGCTAGAAAAAGAAAGTTTAAGTAAGGTGATATAAATGTCGCTTAAAGAGCAGCTTGCTGCTGATTTAAAAGACGCTATGAAGAATAAAGACACCATTCGGAAGAATGTTGTTCAGCTTATTCGTTCAGGTGTTTTACAAATCGAAAAAGATAAAAAAATAACTCTCGATGATGAGGGCGTTCTTGATGTTATAGCTAAACAGCTTAAGCAAAGACGCGATTCTTTGCCCGACTATGAAAAAAGCGGCAGAGAAGACCTTATTGCCGAATTAAAAACGGAAATGGACATTTTGATGGGATACCTTCCCAAACAGCTTACCCGTGAAGAACTTGAAGAGATTGTCAAGGCGGCAGTAGCTGAAACCGGAGCTTCCTCAGTTAAGGATATGGGCAAGATTATGTCTGCTGTTATGCCAAAGACTAAAGGAAGAGCTGACGGAAAGGTGATTAACGAGATTGCAAGAACTTTGCTTGCAAATTAATACAATATATTCTATGCACCCATATTTATGGGTGCATAACTTATATGCTGGTGTGGCTCAGTCGGTAGAGCAGCTGATTCGTAATCAGCAGATCGTCGGTTCAAGTCCGATCACCAGCTCCATGAAAAAAGACATCCATCAGATGTCTTTTTTCAGTTATATTTGTTCCTTACGGAACAAGTGATATAGACCGCACCTTCATCCGAATGGCATACGGTTCAGAAAAAGAAAAGATATTAAAGCGCTATCCATATTACAAAGATGTTATGATGATGCTTTGGCAGATAGCTGAGTGGAAAAGCAAAACAATGATTTTGCTCAATAAATACTATATCAAAGGATAAATGTGGAGTGAAATAATAAAAGAGTCACCCATCATTGACATTCAGGAAAAATACTTCAAAAACTTTACAAAAATGTATTGACAAGCTCTTACATTTATGCTATAATACCATTTGTTCCATGGCCCGTTGGTCAAGCGGTTAAGACTCCGCCCTCTCACGGCGGCGACAAGGGTTCGATTCCCTTACGGGTCACCATCAATTGAATAATTGAGTATGAAGGCCTTTCGGCAAGGTTTTCAGATATGGAGAAGTACTCAAGAGGCCGAAGAGGCGCCCCTGCTAAGGGTGTAGGTCGGGAAACCGGCGCGAGGGTTCAAATCCCTCCTTCTCCGCCATAAAAAAGCAAGCACAAAGTGCTTGTTTTTTTATGTTGCGGGAAGAGGGATTTGAATTCTCGCGCCGGAGGCAAGAGGGGAAGGAAGTCGACCGCTGCCGGTGGCAGAAGAAGGGAGAGTGAGTTCGGGCAGTGGTCTAAAAAATGACCGGTTGAGAAAGCGGTTAAATTTTTTAGGGAACCATAACCCGGTGGAAATCCCTCCGTCGAAGCCATAAAAAAGCAAGCACAAAGTGCCGAAATCTAAAGTGTTTCATTAGCTGTTTATGCAAAGGTCACAGAATTTTTGTATTGATACAACAAAAAAATTATGCATATGCAATTAAAAAAGTTTTTTTGTAAAAAAGTGTTGACAAAGCCTACTACATATGGTATAATAGCTTTCGTTGACTGGGGTTGACGAAAATATATATGCTGGTGTAGCTCAATTGGTAGAGCAGCTGATTTGTAATCAGCAGGTCGCGGGTTCGAGTCCCATCACCAGCTCCAAAGAAGGTAAGAGATTCTCTTACCTTTATATATGGAAGAGTTCCCGAGTGGCCAAAGGGGACAGACTGTAAATCTGCTGCTTTCAGCTTCGGTGGTTCGAATCCACCCTCTTCCACCACAAAAAACGACTTGTTCGCGAACAAGTCGTTTTTTCTCGGAATACTTTATATTCCGTTACATAAAAATATTTTGTATTTATATTAAAGGAAGTGTTTGTAATGAATACATTATTATCTGTTTCTGTTGCTCTTCTTGCAGGACTCATTATGACGAGAGTTTTCAAGCCTCTGAGGCTTCCGTCGGTTACTGCATATCTTATTGCAGGTGTGCTTATAGGGCCTTACTGCATCGGTGCTTTGAATATACCCGGACTTGGGTTTACATCGTCTGAAGCAGTTGCTGGTCTTTCTTTGGTATCTGAAGTTGCTCTTGGGTTTATAGCTTTTTCTATAGGCAATGAATTTCGTGTGGATGAACTTAAGAAAACCGGGCAACAAGCTCTTATTATCGGTATTCTTCAGGCCGTGATTGCCTCATTGTTTGTTGACATTGCTTTGTGGGGTATGCATTTATTGATGCCTGATAAGCTAACTATAGCTCAGGCTATAACCCTTGGTGCAATTGCAACTGCGACAGCGCCCGCGGCAACTCTTATGGTTGTGCGTCAGTATAAAGCAAAAGGCCCACTCACAAGCCTTCTTTTGCCTATAGTAGCCCTTGACGATGCTGTTGGTCTTGTTGTGTTTGCGGTGTCATTCGGAATTGCAAAAACACTTGTAACGGGCACTGTTGATATGATATCGATTATTGTAAATCCTCTCATTGAAATTATTTGCTCCCTTGGTCTTGGAGCGGTAATGGGATGGATTCTCACACAACTTGAAAAGCTCTTCAATTCAAATACCAACCGTTTGAATTTAACGATTGCTTTTGTGTTCCTGACGGCATCTCTTGCAATGCTCGATTTCCATATTGGACCTGTACATATTAACTTTTCGTCACTTCTTGTATGTATGATGCTTGGAACGGTATTCTGCAATATATGTTCTCTCTCTCATGATTTGATGGCGGTTTCTGATAAGTGGACTTCACCGTTGTTTGCACTGTTTTTTGTAATCAGTGGTGCAGAGCTTGAGCTTGGAGTTTTCGCTGATTGGGCAATTGTTGTGATAGGTATTGTATATATTATATTCCGTTCGCTTGGTAAGTACTTAGGAACGTTCGGAAGTGCAAAGCTTGCTAAGTGTGACAGCAATATTTGTAAATATCTCGGTATCACACTCTTACCCCAGGCGGGGGTTGCACTTGGTATGTGCGCCACTGCAATGCAGATGGGTGACCAGGGACGTCTTGTGCGGAATATAACACTTTTCGCGGTGCTCATATATGAGATTGTAGGTCCCTTGTTTACTAAAATGGCACTTACTGCTGCAGGTGATATTAAGCCTATGTCTGAAGAAGTTAAGATGCGTCGTCAGACGAAGCTTGCTGAAGTGGAAAACAGAAAAAATAGTTAATAAAAAAATAAAGGATTTCTATGAAAATCCTTTATTTTTTTGCCTTAATTTTCAATCCAAACTCAGCAAGCCCGGCTTCGAAATCCACACCGTATCTTGTTTCTGAACCGCTGCGTTTTGTGCGCCTTATAGCGCCGGCGGTAAATCCCACGGCAGCGGCGGCTGATGCGGAAAGGGGCAATCCGTTCATTAGCGATGCCAATAGCGCACTGGAGAAAATATCTCCTGTTCCGTGGAAAAATCCATCTACTTTTTCTTCATATACAAAGTCTGTTGTATTAGTTTTTTTATCAAATACACCGCACCCCAGTTGTGATTCTGAAAATGATATTCCTGTAAGAACTACTTTTTCTGGCCCAAGCTCTGCAAGCCCTTTGAGGAGTTTTTTTATATAATCTTCGTTATATCCTTCGCTGCAATATGGCATATCGAGAAGCATTGAGGCTTCTGTAAGGTTTGGGGTTATAACTTGCGCTTTTTTGCAAAGTTCGCGGAAGCCCTCAGGGAAGTTGTTTGTGAGTTTTGAATAAAGCCTTCCATTATCGCCCATAACAGGGTCAACCATTATTAAAGAATCTTCCCTTGAGAATTGCTCTATTATGTTTTTGACAAGTTCTATTTGCTCGAATGAGCCAAGATAACCTGTGAATATTGATTCAAACGTAATGCCGAGGTTTTTCCAATGATTACAGATTGGCAGAATATCATCCGTAAGGTCCCGGAAGGTGTATCCATCGAAATTTCCTGTGTGTGTTGATAAAACAGCAGTAGGTAGTACAGAGGTTTCAATTCCTGCGGCAGACAATATAGGGAGCGCCACTGTAAGTGAACATCTGCCTATACAGGATATATCGTGAACTGCAAGTATTCGTTTGTGCATATAACTCACCTGATTTCAAACAAACTTAACTATATTTTAATACAAATTTTTGTCTTTTTCAAGATATTTTTTTTGTTTTGTATAAGTAAGATATTTCTTATGTATAAATTACCTTTATATTGGCAAAAATATGTATTAATACGAAAGGACTGATTGTGTATGAAAAAAAATATTACATGTATTTTTTCTTTGGTAATACTTATTATTTGTGTTTCTTCAATAAGTGCAGGAGCGTATTCTGCCTATGGTTCAAAGGGTAGGGAGGTTACACGTATACAATTAAAGCTCTCAGAGCTTGGTTATTATTTTATTGAATGTGACGGTTTGTTTGGTAGGGTCACTGAAAACGCCGTAATGGCTTTTCAAAAGGATAACAGCCTTACATGTGACGGAATAGCAGGCACGAAAACTCTTTTTGCGCTTGATATTATTAGTGAAAATGATATAAATTTACTTGCATCAGTAATTAACGGCGAAGCTCGCGGTGAAAGCTACAGGGGGCAGGTGGCTGTGGGTGCGGTTGTTCTTAATCGAGTGAAGCATCCGGCTTTCCCTGATTCGCTGAGAGGAGTTGTGTATCAAAAAGGCGCGTTCAGCGCGGTAGAGGATGGACAGATAAAGCTGAAGATTACTGACTCCTGCCGTCGTGCGGCGATTGCGGCTCTTGAGGGTGAGGACCCTACAAATGGCGCTATATATTACTATAATCCGAAAACTGCAACTTGTAAGTGGATACGGACACGAACTGCAGTTAAAGAAATCGGGAATCACCTTTTTTGTAAGTAGATGCTGTTCAAAAAGTCTGTGCGCAAGTCTGTGTGTTTTTTAGGATATTTTAAAAAGATAAAACCTCTCAAATTGAATTATGCGATTTGAGAGGTTTTGCTATATATTTGTTTCACAAATGCGATATAGTTTGTTCCGCATATTGCGAAATGATATAAATTCCTTTTTCGATGTCTCCTTTTTGTTGCGTAACAAAAAATATATCAGTTACATAATATATTATTGAATTTCTTTAATAAAAAAACGGCAGAAAGGAGATTTGTTATATGAAAATAGGTTTTATAGGTGGCGACCTACGACAGCTTACTTTGATGGATTGCTTTAAAAAAGATGGTCACACTGTTAAGATATACGGATATGATGAAGCTGATAATTCAGTTCAGGATTTAGCTTCCCTTAATGATTGTGAAGTTCTTGTATTCCCTGTACCGACATGCAGTGGTAATGAAATTTTTGCACCGAAGAGTAAATGTAAGATACATATAAACGATATAGAACTTTGCAACTTCCGTATTATTTTTTATGCAGGAGGAAATGATTTATTCAATAAGAAGCTTACAGGTTCCGGTGCTTTGTGTATTAATTATCTGAAGGATGATTCCCTTGTGCAAAAAAATGCAATAGCAACAGCTGAAGGAACTCTTGAAATACTTATAAATGAAACAGCAGAAACTGTGTTCGGAAGTTCCATTCTTGTGACCGGATATGGGAAAGTAGCTAAAGCTGTTGCTAAAATGCTTTCCTGTCTGGGCGCTTCTGTAACGATTGCTGCAAGGCGTAAGGAAGCTCTTGCTGAGGCGTACTGTGATGGCCACGATGGCATAAATATAGCTGAACTCAAAAACATTGCAGGCGGATTTGATGTTATTATCAATACTGTTCCATCGCTTGTTATTGACAACTCCGTGCTTATGAATGTTGATGATGATTGCCTTATAGTTGATCTTGCGTCAAAGCCCGGCGGTGTGGATTTTGTAGCGGCAAAGGATATGAACAAGCGTGTTATATGGGCTCTTGGGATTCCTGGAAAGGTTGCACCTGTTACTTCGGGTAAGATTATTTATGAAACTTTAAATAGTATTATAAAGGAAAAGGGGGTGTGTGGCAATGCTTCTGAATAACAAAAAAATCGGATACGGAATAACAGGTTCATTTTGCACCTTTAAGAAAATGATAGAGGTTGTAAAAAAGCTTTCGTTGGAGGAAGCTGAAATTTATCCTGTTATGAGTGAAATATCTTATTCTACTGATACCAGATTCGGCAAGGCAGAGGATTTTAGAAAAATGCTTATGGATATTACGGGAAATGGTATAATCAAATCTGTAAAAGAGGCAGAGCCAGTGGGTCCTAAAAAGATGTTTGATCTCATGATCGTTGCCCCATGCACGGGTAATACCCTTGCAAAAATTGCAAACGGAATTACAGACACGTCAGTAACAATGGCAGTTAAAGCGCATATAAGAAACGGAAGACCTGTGTTGCTTGGAGTTTCCACTAATGATGCTCTGGGTAATTCTGCTCGTAATATAGGAGCGCTGTTAAATTATAAAAACATATACTTTGTGCCTTTTGAACAGGATGATTATTTAGGCAAACCAAATTCTCTTGTGGCAAGCTTTGATGAGATAATACCTGCTGCAGAAGCTGCACTCGATGGTATACAACTCCAGCCTTTGCTTTTAAGACGTGCGGTTGAGTCCTGAAAGCGGGTTGTTAATATAAAAGGGCTGTTGCTAATGCAACAGCCCTGCTTGTGTTAAACATATTCTTTTTTCAGACACGCTCTTACGTAACCCTTTGTCTTATCAGTGGAGTCGATGTAGAAGCCTCTGCCGTAGTAAAATCTTACTAAAGACGTTATTTTTGCGCCGGTGTGAAGAGTTATTTCTTTAATTCCTTTGTCTATCATAATTTTGTCCACAAGGTTCATAATAGATTTTCCTATACCGTTGTTCTGACTGGTTGTTCTTACTGCAAAACGGCTGAGATATGCAGTGTTGTCTTCAAGTATTTCAAGACGTACACAACCCACTGGAGTTTCATCCGCTAAGGCGATAAGCACTATTTTGTTTTTCAGATCCTCCAAAATATCCTGGGGAGTTTCGTTAAGTGCGGGTGTGTCGGGAATGCCTGCAAGCTTTATGTAGGATTGAAATGCTTCTTTTGTAATGTCTATTATTGCATAAACATCATTTTCGTTTGCAAGCCTTACTTCAAATAGTGATTTGAAATTCATATGTTTTGTTCGCTCCTTAACCCATAAGTGTTGCAAGTATTGCCTTTTGTGCGTGCAGTCTGTTCTCTGCTTCGTCAAAAATAACTGACTGAGGCCCGTCAATTACTTCGTCAGCAACCTCGTATCCTCTGTATGCAGGGAGGCAATGCATAAATATTGCGTCCGAGTTTGCGTGCTTCATAAGCTCATTGTTTACGCAGTATCCCGCAAAATCTTTTATTCGTTGTTCTTTTTCTGATTCCATTCCCATGCTCACCCAGGTGTCGGTGTACACTACGTCGGCGCCTGACACAGCTTCAACCGGATCGTTTGTAAGTGTAAGAATTTTTCCGCTTGTCTTAAAGTCTGATTTTGCGGTTTCAATTACTTCGATATCACACTGATATGCGTCAGGAGTTGCAATAGTGCAGTTCATTCCTGCTTTCGCGGCTCCGTACATAATAGAATGAGCCATGTTGTTGCCATCGCCTACATAGGCAATTTTAAGTCCTTCTAATTTGCCTTTGTGTTCATACGTTGTAAGAAGGTCGGCAAGCACTTGGCAAGGGTGCAAAAGATCTGTTAGAGCGTTTATGATAGGTATTTCTGCATGTTCTGCAAGGTCAAGAACATCCTGATGGGAATATGTGCGAATCATTATACCGTCAAGATATCTTTCCATAACTTTAGCGGTATCATATATTGTTTCTCCTCTGCCCAACTGAATGTCGTTGCTTGATAAAAATAGCGGATAACCTCCAAGCTGAGTCATACCAACTTCAAAAGAAATTCTTGTTCTTGTTGATGACTTTGTAAAAATCATACCAAGAGTTTTTCCTTTTAGTATGGGGTGGGGGATACCTTGCTTTTGCTCTGCTTTAAGCTTGATTGCAAGCTTTAGTAGGTTCTGAAGTTCCTCCTTTGTTATGTCGTGAAGGCTTATAAAATCTTTCATATCAGTTAATTCCTTTCAATATAGTGTCTAATGTGTTTACAAAATAGTCGATATCGCTTTCGCAGATAGTTAGTGGTGGTGCTATGCGGATTGTGGAGTAGCAAAGACTTGTCAGAATTTTGTTTTCAAAGAGTTTATTAAAAACTTCTTTTGATATTTCTTTTTTAATCTCTGTTCCGATGAGTAGACCGTAGCCTCTTATGTCGGAAATTTTATCCGGGTGCTTGTCCTTTAGTTTTGAAAGCTTATCTTTGAATAGTTTTCCCATAGCTTCAGAGTTTTCGATAAGGTTTTCCTTTTCATAAATGTCAAGCACAGCATTGCCTGCGGCAGTTGCTAAAGGATTTCCTCCGAAGGTTGAACCGTGGTCGCCCGGCTCGAATGCCGATGCAACAAAATCTTTTGCAAGAACTGCGCCGATGGGAACTCCGCCGCCTAATGCTTTTGCACTTGTCATTATATCCGGTTCTACGCCAAACAGTTCATATGCAAAAAGCTTTCCGCATCTTCCCATACCTGTCTGAACTTCATCGAAGATGAGCAGAATTTCATTTTTATCGCAAAGCTTACGTACTGCTTTGAGATAATCTATATCCATAGGGTGAACACCGCTTTCGCCTTGTATCGGCTCAAGTAAAATAGCAGCGGTTTTATCGTTAATGGCAGTTTTCAGAGCTTCTATATTGTTTGCTTCAACCTGTACAAACCCGGGAGTGAGAGGCCTGTAGGGTTTCTGGTATTTTTCCTGACCGGTTGCGGCAACTGTTGCAAGGGTTCTTCCATGGAATGAATGGTCTAAGGAGATTATTTCAAATTTTGGAGAATTCTTTTTATAGAAGTAGATTTTGGCGAGCTTGAACGCTCCTTCGTTTGCTTCTGCTCCGGAATTTGCAAAAAACACCTTGTCCATACAAGTTTTTTGTGTGAGCCTTTTTGCAAGTGTTGTTTGTGATTCTATGTAGTAAAGGTTTGATACGTGTATAAGTTTTGAAACTTGCTCTTGAAGCTTCTCCACAAAGTAAGGATGACAATGACCTGTTGCATTTACTGCAATTCCGCCGAGAAAATCATAGTATTCTTCGTTATCAGTGGATATAAGCTTTATGCCTTTTCCTTCTTTGAAGCAAACGGGAAGTCTGTTGCCAAAAGTGTTCATATATACGTCTTTATCCGTATCCTTGATGAGATTTAGCATGGCAATAATCCTTTTCTTTGAAAATATATTAATAATTATACATTAAAATTCATAAAAATACAAGATTTAAATGTAACAAAAATATTTATTACTTATTTTGAGTTGTCGTTTAAAATCGACAAATTACGTTCGATTACGGCTTTTCCACGCCATGAAAAAGCGCGTTCTTTATATTTTTTGCGAAATTGACTGTTGGATAAATATTCATTTTTTATACATAAAATTAAATCTTCGTTGAAATCAGGGAGAGAGGAAATTGCTTTGTCTTTGTTCATAGGGCAAACCCTTTGGCAAATATCGCAACCCCAGGCGGATTTACCTTTTTTTATAAGCTCTGTTTCTTCTGCGTTCAGGTCTCCTTTCTTCTGGGTTATGTATGAAATGCATTTATCCTTGCAAAAACTGTTTTCATTAAGTGCTTTCCCGGGACAGCTCGTTATGCACTTTCCGCACTTCATACATTCTCCGGGTGTGCTCTCTGAAGAAGTTAAATAACAATCAGTTATAATATATCCAATAAATGTATATGAGCCGTATTTTTCGTTTATAAGAAAACCGTTGTTACCTATAAACCCAAGACCTGCTTTTTGAGCAAGTCTTCGTTCTGATAAAGGCCCCACATCAGCAAAGCTGACAGATTTATATCCTGAATCCGTCAGCTTTGCTGATATTTTTTTACTTATTTCTGCGCATACCTTATGATAATCTTTGCCAGTTGCATATAGCGATATATTATAAGGTTGCGCTCCACTGTTGTAGGGGAGAAGAAAAACTATTATACTTTTTGCGCCTGCCAGAATTTCGTCTAAAGTTGATATGTTCTTTTTCCAACTGAAATCTTGAACGTTGCGGCTTATAAGTGTGTTTCCTGCCTCGGCAGAAACCGTTCCTGTTTCTGTTATCCCCATGCTCTTAAAGAGCTCTTTTATTTCATAATCAATCATCTGTATTTAGGTACTGAGGTAAAAATAAGATTAACATCTGTATTTTTCATCTCGTTCATATCAGGCTCTTTTGTTTCGTAAAGTTTTCCGTTTTCAAAAGTGAAAGCTTTGGTGTAGTTTGCGGCGGTTGAAATGTTTCTGAGAAGTATGAATTTTTTTAAATCTACTTCCACAATATCAAAGTATATGCTTCCGTTTGAAACCTCTGTGTCGTAAAGCGTAAATATATCCCCTGTGTCTGATGTGATTTCCAATACCCATCTTGCGTGGTCATCCCATACAAAACGCCCATTTTCTTTTGTAGCGGAAGTATAGAGTGTAACAGTTTCAAAAGTTTGGTCAGAAATCAGACTGCAATCAACTGATGAAACAGGTGTTAGCCCGTCCGAAACCAATTCAGTTACTGCCGGGATTTCCGTCTTTTCAACAATCTGAGGCGTTTCCGTCGGTGCTTCTGTAGTGGAGGGGGAGGGTGTTGGCGCCGGAACATTACCGCATGCGGTAATGAGCAGTATAAGTGTTAGAATAAATAACTTTTTCATAAAAAAACATCCTTTCATTCAGGAGGCAGGTCAGTGTAGCAGGTATCAATTACTGATATTTCCGAACTGCCGCATGTAATTTCCGTAAAATCCTTTACAAGCTTATCAGTATCTCCTATTTTGCATATAATAACGTATGTTACATTTTCATCGTAAAAAGTGTCTTCAAGTATGTATCCGCTTTTTGAAATTTCGTGAGTGAGCTTGCCTGACAGTGTGTAGTCTGCTTTTATATATACTCTGTTGCATAGAGCGCGTGTTATAATTCCGCCGGCTTCGAGCCCTGATGCGGCGCTTGCTCCGTAAGCGTGTACCAGACCGCCTGTCCCGAGAAGTGTGCCACCAAAATACCGGGTTACTACTACAAGCACGTCTACAAGGCCTTCTTTTCGTATGGTATCCAGTATAGGCATTCCGGCGGTGCCGGAGGGTTCACCGTCGTCGGAGTAGCGGAAAATGTTGTTTTCATCGATTACGTAGGCATAAACGTTGTGGGTGGCATCAGAAAACTCTTTTTTTACCGCTGTTAGCTTTTCTATGGCTTCAGTTTCTGATGATACAGGGAAAACCGAGGCAATGAATTTTGATTTCTTTTCTACAATAACTGTTCTTGCTTCATTTTTAACAGTTTTGTATTCTGCTTTAAGTGACATATGGTTTACCAATCCTTAAATAATATAATCCTGAAGCTTTACGCGGCTTTCATCGTCCAGAAGTACGGTGAGTTCTGTACCCTCAGCAGTATAAGTTTCGGATAAAACTTTCTGGTTGCTATGAACGGTGTTCAAAACTCCACCGCTTGAATAGGGAATAAGCATGGTGTATTCCTTTTTTTTGCCCGGCGCTTCTTCTGCCAGTGCATTTATAAGTTCATCAATTCCTGTTTTGTGCTTTGCGGAAATGCAAACGTTTCTTTCATAATGGCAAAGCCCTGCGGTGTCGGAACAAAGGTCAGACTTGTTGTATACCCCGATAATAGGCTTGTTCATTGCTCCGATAGATGACAAAACCTCTTTTGTTACGGTAATCTGGTCGTCCATGCTCTCACTTGACGAATCGATAACGTGAAGCAGAACATCTGCAACCACTGCTTCTTCCAGGGTAGATTTAAAGGCCTCAACCAGATGATGTGGGAGCTTTCGTATAAATCCCACAGTATCAACCAGCAGGATTTTTCTGTTGTCGGGAAGTGTAATAGCCCTTGATGTGGGGTCAAGAGTTGCAAAAAGCTTGTTCTCGGCAAAAACATCGGCATCTGTTAAAGTGTTAAGAAGTGTAGACTTTCCTGCATTTGTGTATCCAACCAATGCGGCGGTTATAACGCCGTCTTTTTTTCTTCTTGCACGTATAAGCTCTCTGTGCTTTTTAAGTTCGGAAATGTCTTCTTCAAGGGCGTGTATTCTGCGGTTTATATGGCGTCGGTCAGTTTCAAGTCTTGTTTCACCGGGGCCTCTTGTTCCAATGCCGGCACCGGTACGGCTCATTGCAGTACCCATTCCGCGAAGGCGGGGTAGTGTATATTTTAGCTGTGCAAGCTCCACCTGAAGCTTTCCTTCGCCGCTTCTTGCCCTCATTGCAAAAATATCCAGTATAAGCATTGAACGGTCAAGGACTTTGACTCCAACATAATCTGTTATATTTTTAAGCTGAATTGGTGATAGCTCGTTATCGAAAACCACAACATCGGCTTCCAGAGCCTCAACTGCAAGTTTAAGCTCTTCCAGTTTTCCGCTTCCAAGGTATGTTCCGGTTTCTATTTCAGCTTTGTTTTGTATTATTATTCCAACAACCTCGCCGCCTGCAGTTTTAACAAGCTCTTCAAGCTCTTCAACAGATTCGTCAGTAGTGTCTGCCAAAAAGTCTGCGCAGCCTGTATGCACTCCGGCAAGAATAATTTTCTCTTTTTTATCTTTAAGCTCCAAATAAAGTCACCTCCGGGTAAATATATTATATCAGGTTTTTAATTGTTCGTATACACAAATACAAAAAATTATGTAATTTTAACAAATTGTTTTCAGTATGTTAATTTATAAGCATAAATTATTGTTATGAAGGTTGATTTTTTAGTTTGTTTGTGTTAGAATGAATTTAATTCGGTATTGCAAAACTCATCTGAAAAACGATGGCATAAAAATTAGAAAAGCCAGCATGAAAGCTTGCAAATTTGTTTGATAATAAATGCATCCGATAAAACACAATATGTTGCATTTATTATCAACATAAGCTGCCTATATCTATTTATTTTAAGCTTATGTTATAATAACTGATTTTAGTGTTTAAATTAAAATAACCGGGGAGGTGAAGCTATGCTGGATTCAAAAATATTTTGTGAAAATCCTGTTCTTATGCTTGATGCTATTTTTTCTGTAGCAGATCGCGGCGGAACTATGCCGGAAGCTGTAAAGGCAGGGATATTGGAAAGTTCAGCAAATATAAAATATGCTTCCCGTGAAAATGTCCGTGACGGTATTGAAAAAATAATTATGACCGGAAATGCGGATATGGGTATAAAGCTGATGTTTGAGTGCGGATTGCTTAAGTATATACTTCCTCAGCTTGACAGATGCTTTTATGAGCCTCAGCGAAATAAGTACCATATATACAATGTAGGGGAGCATATCGTTAAAGCAGTTGTATCTGCTCCTCCGGTGCCTGTGGTGCGTTGGGCGGCATTATTTCACGATATAGGTAAGCCTCTTTGTTCTTCCTGTGACGCTTCAGGCATAATTCATTTTTACGGGCATCATATCGAAAGTGTAAAAATTGCAAACGACGTGTGTCATAAATTTTCTTTCGATCCTGAAATAATACGCGAAATATGTACTCTTGTGGAATATCATGATGTTCATTTTGAAGCTACTGAAAAGGGCGTAAAGAGAGCACTTTGCAGAATGGGAGAGCAGCTTTTTGTAAGGCTTCTTTATCTTCAGGAGGCGGATGCTAAAGCAAAATCTCCCAAGTACTATAATGATAAAAAAGCAACTATAGAAAAGCTTCACGAAATACGTGCCCGTGTTATAAGCAAAGGTGAGCCCTACAGGTATTCGGATATGGCTATAGGGAAAAGAGACCTTATAAAGATGAAATACCGGGCAGAGCGCCAGATGAGGGACGTAATGAAAATACTCTTTGATGAAATAATTGAAAATCCTTCTCTCAATAATCGGGAGTATCTTTTAAAGAGGGCGCAAGCCCTTAAAATTAAACGTTGACAAAAATGAATATGTAATGTATAATAAATACAGAATCTGACATCAAAGATATCTGAGGTGAAAGATGCACAGTTATTTTGTTTTCTTTGTATGCATCTGTTCTCGCGGGCAGATGCATTATTTTTATTTAAGGAAGTGGTTTTTATGTATAATCCAAAGTCATTGAAAGCAGAGGAGTTTATAAGTCACGAAGAAATTTGTGATACACTTGAATATGCCGAAAAACATAAGGATGACCTTGAGCTTGTTGATAAAATTATAGCAAAGGCCAAAGAAAGAAAAGGTCTTGACCATAGAGAGGCATCTGTTTTGCTTGCTTGTGAAAACGAAGAAAAAATCAGTGAGATATATGAACTTGCAGAGCAGATTAAAAATGAGTTTTACGGAAATCGCGTGGTTATATTTGCTCCTTTATATCTTTCAAATTATTGCGTTAACGGATGCGTGTACTGCCCGTATCATTACCAGAATAAGTGTATAGCCCGAAAAAAGCTTACGCAGGAAGAAGTTGAAAAAGAGGTTATTGCACTCCAGGATATGGGTCATAAGCGCCTTGCCATCGAAGCAGGGGAGGACCCGGTAAATAACCCTATAGAGTATATTCTTGAATGTATAAAAACTATTTACTCAATTAAACATAAAAACGGAGCAATTCGCAGAGTAAATGTAAATATTGCTGCAACTACCGTGGAAAACTACAGAAAGCTTAAGGATGCAGGAATTGGCACATATATCCTTTTTCAGGAAACGTACCATAAAGAAAGCTATGAACTGCTTCATCCAACCGGTCCTAAGCACAATTATGCATACCATACAGAGGCTATGGACAGGGCTATGGAGGGTGGAATAGACGATGTAGGCCTTGGGGTTTTATTTGGCCTTGAGCTTTATAAGTATGAATTTGCAGGCCTTCTTATGCACGCAGAGCATCTTGAGGCGGTACACGGTGTCGGACCTCATACTATAAGTGTGCCAAGAATAAAACGTGCGGCGGATATCGACCCCACCCAGTTTGATAATGGTATAAGTGACGAAATTTTTGCAAAGCTTTGCGCCCTCATTCGCATAAGTGTGCCATATACAGGTATGATTGTTTCTACAAGAGAGAGCCAGGATGTTCGTGAAAAGGTTCTGAGGCTGGGTGTTTCTCAGGTAAGTGGAGCTTCCCGCACATCAGTTGGCGGATATGCTGAGGAGGAACGACCTCACGATACAGAGCAGTTTGATGTTTCGGATCAGCGCACTTTAGATGAGGTTGTAAGGTGGCTTATGGAAATGGGATTTATTCCATCGTTTTGTACTGCTTGCTACAGGGAGGGAAGAACCGGAGACAGATTTATGGCTCTTTGTAAGAGTAAGCAAATTCAGAACTGTTGCCATCCTAACGCACTTATGACGCTTAAAGAGTTTTTAATGGACTATGCTTCAGAAGAAACGAGAAAAATCGGTGAAGCCCTTATCGAAAAAGAACTTGTGAATGTTCAGAAAGACAGGGTTCGTGATATATGCATAGATAACCTTGCCAAAATTGAGCTTGGTACACGTGATTTTAGATTTTAAACAAAAGGAGAAACGGATATGGGACTCAGTGGCATACCTGCATCTGAAAGAATTCATATAGGTTTTTTCGGGAAACGCAATGCCGGAAAATCAAGTCTTATAAATGCAGTAACAGGTCAAAACCTTTCGATAGTTTCGGATACTTTAGGTACAACGACAGACCCGGTTTCAAAAACGATGGAGCTGTTGCCTCTCGGACCAGTGGTGATAATTGACACTCCGGGGATAGATGATGAGGGGAAGCTTGGTGTGCTCAGAGTACAAAAAGCATATGAAGCTCTTGGTAAATGCCATGTTGCAGTTGTGGTAGTAGACGGTGAAAAGGGAATTGCCGAAGAGGATAAAAAGTTTATTTCAAAGGTTGAAGAAAAAAATATTCCATACATTGTTTGCTACAATAAATGCGATAACGGCAATGTTAAATGCAATAATGATGAAATCTGTGTGAGTGCGGTAACGGGCAAGGGAATATATGAATTAAAAGAAAAATTAGCATCTTTCAAATCTGTAAAGCCCGAAAAATATATAATTGCCGACAGGATTAATAAAGGTGAAGTTGTTGTGCTTGTTATGCCGGTTGACAGCGGTGCGCCGAAAGGCAGAATTATACTTCCACAGCAGCAGACACTTCGTGAAGTTCTGGATGCGGGAGGTGTGTGTGTCTGCGTTCAGCCTGATGAACTCAAAGCTGTCCTTAATTCTCTTAGTGTTAAGCCGGCGGTTGTAGTAACCGACAGTCAGGTGTTTGGAGCGGTGTCTGAGATTGTCCCGAAGGATATATATCTTACGTCTTTTTCAATTCTTATGATGAACTATAAAAGTGATTTAAAAACTGCAGTTCAGAATGCTCGTGTTATCTCAAATCTTAAAAACGGTGACCGCGTTCTTATAGCTGAAGGCTGCACTCATCACAGACAGTGCGAAGATATAGGTACCGTGAAAATCCCTGCTTTGGTTTGCAAAACTTCCGGAGCAGATGTTAGCTTTGATTTTAAAAGCGGAAGTGATTTCCCTGAAGATCTCACTCCATACAGGCTTGTTATTCAGTGCGGTGGTTGTATGCTTAATGAAAATGAGATAAAATCACGAGTTCAAAAAGCAGGAGAGCAGGGCATACCCATAACAAATTACGGCACTGCTCTTGCATATATGAATGGTATTTTAGAGCGTTCTATTGAGTTTTTTTCAAGAGGTGGTCTTGAATAATGTTGGGATTTAGAAGCAAAACGCCGTGGAAGATGATGATAGCGCTTACCTATTATGCTTTATCTCTGATTGGATTTACCAAAAGCGTATATATGGGAGTAGCAGTTTTGGTAACTGCGTGGATGCTGCCTACTTTTTGTATATCACTTTACGAAGCATTGTTCAGAGGCAGAAAAGAACAAATTTATGTTGTTCCTGTTTTCATAACGGCGATTGGTATAAGTTTAGTTCTTATAACCGCAGAATATCAAATGAAAACAAAATCAGCAACGGCAGTTGTTGCCGTTGCTGAAACCGATATAAATTATGAATCGTCCGTGGAAAATGCACAATCTGAAGATAAGGTTTATATCACACCCTCCGGTGGGAAGTACCACCGTGATGATTGCCGCTTTATCAAGGATAGGGAAACAATTTCAATCACGGTTGATGAAGCTCTTGGCAGAGGTAAAATGCCTTGCAGCGTTTGTTTAAAATAATTGATTAAGGGTAGAAAAACTATACCCTTCGCTTATGAGATATTCTAAAATAGCAGGCAGTGCTTCTACTGTCTGTTTTTTGTTGCCTGCATCGTGCATCAGTACAACTGCTTGGCTTTTGCCGGATATGGTTGATTTGATGCGATTAATGAGTTGTTCCGGGGTTTTGTATGAGCTTTCCGCATCGCCGCTGAGAACATTCCAGTCACAGAAATAGTATCCGTTTTCCGCAAGCAGAGTTTTAAACCTTTGTTTTGCCTCGCCGTAAGTTCCGGTGTTATGGCTGCCACCTGGGAAGCGTACTAAGGGGAAGTAAGAGTCACCTGCTATTTCCTGAATCAGTTCTGCAGTTTTGTTGAACTCACTTAAAAAGCTTTCGTCATTTTCATATATCTTTGCATATGTATGGTCATATGTGTGATTGGCGAGTAAATGTCCTTCTTCAAATACTCTCCGGCATATATCAGGGTTAGATTCAATAAGAGTACCCACCTGGAAAAATGTTGCTTTTATGTTGTATCTTCTCAGTATATCAAGTATCTGTGGCGTAATCGTATTATTGGGGCCGTCGTCAAATGTGAGATAGCACATTTTTTTATCTGACTGTGATGTTTCGATTATGTTCATCATATCATTGTTTTCTTCTGGCTTTGGAATAGTGATAGGTGTGACATCCTGAGTTTTTAAATTATTTTCACTGTTAGCAGGGCCTGAAATGCCTGACTCTTTAACTATAGCTACCGGAGTGGGGGATGGAGTTGGTATTGCTTCGTGTATGGCTCGGGAAAGCGCTTTGAATCCTGATATAATAAGTGAAATCACCA
Organism: Clostridia bacterium; assembly: GCA_045648165.1. GTDB lineage: Bacteria > Bacillota > Clostridia > UBA1381 > UBA1381 > RGIG9115. The sequence continues at coordinate 83,958 of JAZRNL010000012.1, forward strand.
CAACAAAACCGGCAATGAGAATTGCCAGCTTGATAAGCTTTTTCCTTGTGCGTTGTTTTTTTCTTAGTTTTATTTGAGCAATTCGTTTGTTATCCAACTGATTTCCTCCTTTGTGTGATAGTTTCAGTATACATTATTATAACGGAAAATGCAATAACATTTTTAAAATTAACATATTTTTTTTGATTTGTGTATAATATTTAGATAATAAGTTTGTTGGATAAAGGTTGGTGATTAATTATGTTAAAGAATAAAATACCTACTTTGTTGCTTATGGCGCTTTTTGTGATTTTTGGAAGCTTTTTTGCATCATTGTCTCCTGATGTGCAAAGTGACGGACTGGTACCTGCGGTTAAAAATAAGAAAAATAGGCTTGATTTTTCGGTGGAGCCAGGCGCTGAAAAATATGCCGCTCTGAGTACAAAAAGTTTTGGTTGGGGTTTTAAAAAGGAAAAGGGTGCGCCGCCTGAGATTGCTTCTGAAACGATAGATTTGCTTGAAAAAACAAACACATATTATATTGATAAAGACGGTGGTAAAAAGCTTTACCTTACATTTGATGAAGGCTATGAAAATGGATATACAGCTAAAATACTCGATGTATTAAAGGAGAAAAATGTTTCGGCAGCATTTTTTATAACAGGTCCGTATTTGTCGAGGGAAACTGAACTTGTAGACCGCATGGTAAACGAAGGTCATATTGTGGGGAACCATACTGTTAATCATCCTAACCTTGCTAAATCAGACCTTGGTACAGTGAAATCTGAATTAAAAATGTTGGACGAAGCCTTCAGAGAGAGGTACGGGAAGAGTATGATATATATGCGTCCTCCTGAAGGGGAATGTAGTGTTAAGATGCTTTCCTTTGTGGCTGATATGGGGTACAAAACTGTATTATGGAGCTTTGCATATAAAGATTGGGATGTTAAAATGCAAAAAGGCGCAAGATATGCATTTGAACAGGTAACTCCATACTTGCACGATGGATGTATTATGCTCTTGCATGCAGTGTCATCTGATAACGCAGAGGCTTTGGGGAACATAATTGACTATGCACGAGAGATGGGTTATGAATTTAGGAGCCTTGATGAAATTCAATAGGCAAAAAAACGGTGCTGCATTGCAACACCGTTTTTATTGTAAAAATTATTTGTAAAGGGGTCCGTAAGCAGCACATGCTCTGTAGTCCTGGCCTTCTTTGTCCATGCCGAATGCGTTCCAAGCAGCAGGTCTAAAGATATCTTCTTCAGGAACGTTGTGCATACATACGGGGATTCTGAGCATTGAGCAAAGAGTGATAAGGTCTGCGCCGATATGACCATAGCTGATTGCACCGTGGTTAGCGCCCCAGTTGTTCATTACGTCGTAGGCTGTTTTGAATGCGCCTTCACCTGTGCATCTTGGAGCGAACCATGTGCAAGGCCATGTGGGGTTAGTTCTTTCCATAAGTGCATCAGATACTTCGTCGGGGAGCTCAACTGTCCAACCTTCAGCAATCTGAAGAACAGGACCGAGACCTTTAACGAGGTTTAATCTGATCATAGTAGCCGGCATTTCTGCACGTGTTGTGAAATGGCTTGAGAAGCCGCCGCCGCGGAAGTTGTCAAATCCGGCTTCACACCATACAGTTGCATCTGTCATCTTCTTGATGTCTTCGTCTGTAACTTCCCACCATTTCTTCATAATAGCGTTGCCGTTTTCGTCCTTACATTCGCCGCATGCGTCGAGACAAGCTGCGCCTGAATTAAGAAGGTGGATAATACCGCCGTTAACTTTTGCTTTTCCTTCAAGGTCGTAGCCTGTTACTCTCTTAACAGCTTCAGGCGACCAGTATGTACGAACGTCAGCAAAAATCTGAGCTCTGTGAGTGAGCAGTCTCATAAAGAGCATACCCAAGCCGTTAAGAACGTCATTTTCAGTTGCAAGTGTGTATGGCTCACGTGCGCCTTCGTAGTCGAAGGTTGAGCTGAGGAGAGCTTCGGGGTAGTCACAGTTGGGCCAGTGGTCTGTCCACTGTCTCTGTCCCTGGAAACCGCCTGCAATTGCGTTGTGACCAACCATTTCTTCTTCAAAGCCTTCGGGAAGATTTTTATTTCCGCCCATAAGGTCTTTGATTATGCAATACATTTTAACAGTGAACTCCCACTGTTTTTCTTTCTGCTCATCAGAGAATTTGACGAATTCAGGATTGTCGTCACGTCCCATTTTGCAGTGTTCTTTTGTCCAGGCGAGGGCCTTTTGATATTCTTCTTCGTTGTAAATGCCTTCTTCCATACGGCGAAGGATTTCAACTTCATCTACAGATTCAACTCTCATGCCAAGGTATGATTCGATGAAGTCCTGATCGATGATTGAACCTGCAATACCCATACACTGTGAACCTATCTGGAGGTATGATTTTCCTCTCATTGTTGCAACGGCAACTGCAGCGCGGCCAAATCTGAGAAGCTTTTCTTTAACATCCTCAGGAATTTCATTAACCTGGTCTCTGTCCTGAACCTCATGTCCGTAAATTCCAAATGCAGGGAGACCTTTCTGCGCATATCCTGCAAGCACTGCAGCAAGATAAACCGCACCCGGTCTTTCAGTACCGTTGAAGCCCCATACTCCTTTGATTGTGTTGGGATCCATATCCATTGTTTCCGAACCGTAAGCCCAACAGGGAGTTACTGATAATGTGATATCAACGCCCTCTTTTTTGAATTTATCTGCACATGCTGCAGCTTCGGGAACACGGCCGATTGTAGTGTCTGCAATAACAACCTTAACCGGATCACCGTTTGAGTAGAAGAGATTGTCTTCAAACAGCTTCTTTGCAGCAAGAGCAAGAGACATTGTCTGATCCTCAAGACTTTCACGAAGTTTCATAGGTCCACGTCTTCCGTCGATAATTGGACGGATGCCGATAACGGGGTAGTCGCCTACATATCTTTTTTCTGCCATTTTACATTACCTCCTGGTATAATATATTTCACTCTGCAAATGCAGAATGATAAATTTTTTTTGTATTAATATTATTATATACTTGAAATTTATATATTACTTGTGTTATAATACATAAAAGTATAATTATTTTCATATAATCGGAGAACTGATATGAGCTATAATGAATTGAAACAGAGGGGTACATATGATTTGCCTGTGGAGCTTTACCAGATTGATGTTAACCACCCAAAATACGAAATGGCATATCATTGGCACAGTGAGTTTGAAATTATCCGGATTTTAAGCGGGGAGCTTAAAATTCACCTTAACCGACGTGAGCTTATTGTGGGTGAAGGAGATGTGATTTTTGTAAATTCCGAAACTATGCACGGAGCTCTTCCGGAAAATTGTGTGTATGAATGTATCGTTATGTCAAATGAACTTCTCAAAGCAGAGGATAAGCTGTGCGGAGGTTTTCTTTCTGAACTTTTTGATCATGTGATAGTTGTAAATGACCATTTCAGAGAAACTGACGGCGAAGTGTTCAGGGCGGCAAACACAGTTTTCGAAGTAATGAAGAATAATGGTTGTTATTTTGAGGTTGTAGGTGCTCTTTACACGTTTTTCGGAATAATTGCAAGAGAAAAGCTTTATAAATCTTCTGAAGGATTTTCTGAAAGTAACACGGCAGGGAATGCAAAGCTTAGAAAAGCGCTTCTCTTTATGCGAAAAAACTATGCAAGTCCCCTGACACTCGAAGAAATTTCGGAAGTTGCCGGTATGAGTCCTAAGTATTTTTGTAACTTTTTTAAGGGCATGACGCAGAAAACTCCGGTAAGCTATCTCAATTCATACAGGGTAGAGCGTGCAGCCCGAAAGCTTCTTGCAACGGATGCATCTGTAACGGATATTGCCTATGAGTGCGGATTTAATGACCTTAGCTATTTTATAAAAACTTTTAAATCAGTAAAAGGAATCACCCCTAATGCATTCAGAAAAAATGGAGAATAAATACTATTTGCTCTCTTCAATTCATATACTGTGAATAAAGAGCTTTAAATGCTCTGTGAAAGGAGAGGGAGTATGAAAAAATTCAGGCCATATATTATATCTGTTCTTGTTGCCCTTGGAGTGGGGCTTTTGTCTGCACTTATAACGAAGGATTATATGAATATTTATGGTATATTAACCAGACCGCCTCTTTCGCCGCCTTCGGTTGTTTTTCCTGCGGTGTGGACGGTGCTTTATATATTGATGGGAATAAGCAGTGCAATGGTTTATTCGGAATGTAAAGGAGAAATTGCATGCACTGATGCACTTAAGATATATGCGCTTCAGCTTGTAGTTAATTTTTTCTGGAGCATAATCTTTTTTAGATGGGGAATGTACCTTTTTGCATTTGTATGGTTATTGCTTCTTATAGTGCTTGTAGCAGTTATGATAAAGAGATTTTGGGAGGTGGAGCCGAAAGCGGCTTATTTGCAAATTCCCTATCTTATATGGTTGTTATTTGCAGCATATCTGAATTTTGCAATATTTATTCTGAACTAATTTTCAAACGAGGATTGACAAATCTTCAATGATAGAGTATAATGTATAAAAAAAGGACTGTCATAGACGGTCCTTTTTTCAAGATGGAGGCTCCGGATGAAAGTTTTTGAACCTACTTACACAAGGCAAAGTGTTGCAGATATAGAAGATGGTTTCTTCCAAAAAGAGAAAGTTTCTTGTGTTTTGCTTGATATTGATAATACTCTTGTTGCGGATAACGACCCGTATCCTGATGAAACTGCAAGAGCATTTATTAAACGGCTGAACGACGAAAATCTTAAAGTATGTTTTGTATCAAACAATAAGCTTTCCAGAGTTATGTCGTTTAATTCTGAGTTTTCCTTGAACGCGGTACATCGTGCCCATAAGCCGTTTTGCCGCAGAATGAACAGAGCTATAAATAAGCTTGGTGCATCCAAGGCAGAAACGCTTTTTATCGGTGATCAGCTTCTTACTGATATTTTGGCAGGTAACAGGTGTAAAATTCGTACTATGCTTGTTAATCCTATAAATCCTGGAAAAGAAAATTTGTTTTTCAAATTTAAAAGATTTATCGAAAATTATCTCCTTAAGAGGAATTTTAGATAGTTTGATTACTAAAATGTCTTTAATATTACAAAACGATGTTCATAATATTTAAAATTTAAAAAAATCACGTAACAAGTGTTGACTGTTCGACGATTATATTATAGAATGTATATTGAAATGGAGGAGAGCATCCTTGAGAGTTATTTCCGGTTCCAGAAGAGGACGTAAGCTTCAATCTTTTGAGGGTGAGCATATACGGCCTACAACCGATAGGGTTAAGGAAGCTATGTTCAATCTTATTCAGGGCAAAACTGCAGATGCGGTTGTTTTTGATGCTTTTTCAGGTTCTGGTGCGTTGGCAGTTGAAGCTGTAAGCAGAGGGGCATCTTTTGCAGTCTGTACTGATGTGGATGAACGTTCGGTGAATATAATCAGGAACAATTTTGAAGGATGTGATTTTTCTGATAAGTGTGAGGTTGTTTTATCACCTGCCTGTGCTTATCTTGAAAAAACGGACAAGCGGTTTGATCTTATATTTATAGATCCTCCGTATAACAAAGGTCTTGTTACTCCTGTGCTGGAGGTTGTGGCAAGGCGGAATTTGCTTAATGCCGATGGTTGGATAGTTGTAGAAAGGGACGGAACGGAAGATACATTTGAATTATCCGGCTTCGCGGTAGAAAAAGAGCGAAAATACGGAAGGACGGTAATCACCGTTCTTAGATTACAGCTTTAGAAATTGCATATAAAATAATTATATTTTAAAAATACTTGAATGGGAGATGTATTAAAATGGATATGGATATGATGGAAATTATCGACTTGATGGAAGAGACAATTGAAAAGGCATCAACAGTACCCCTTACAGGTAAGGTCATGATCGACAAAGACGAGTTCCTTGATTATCTTCAGGAAATCAGACTTATGTATCCCGACGAGCTTAAAGAAGCTAAATGGGTTAAGGAAGAACGTCAGCGTATTCTTCATGAGGCTGAAACAAGAGCTGAGGCTATTCAGAAAAATGCTGAAGAAACTCAGATGGCTCTTATTGACGAACATGAAATCACAAGATGCGCTTATGAGCAGGCTAATGAGCTTGTGAGAAACGCGTCTGATCAGGCTATGGAAATCAAGGTTGACTGCGATCAGTATGTAGACGAGCTCCTCAGCGACGCTGAAGCAAGACTTGATATGCTTCTTACAAAAATTCGTCAAGACAGAATGGAACTTAGTTCAGGTAAATAAGAAATATATTCTATGCAAACAGAGCTGTAACAACCTTATAGGTGTGACAGCTTAGTTTGCTTTTTAAGAAGATTTTAATATATTAAAACAGGAGGATAAAGTTGTGTTGTCAGATATAGAAATTGCTCAAAATGCCCAAATGAAACATATTGCAGATGTTGCCGCAAGCGTGGGAATTTCTGCAGATGAACTTGAATTTTACGGTAAGTATAAAGCTAAGCTTTCTGATGAGCTTTCACACCGTCTTGAAACAGAGCCTGACGGTAAGCTTGTGCTTGTGACCGCTATTAACCCCACTCCTGCGGGTGAGGGTAAAACTACAACTACAATCGGTATAGGCGATGCTCTTACTGCGCTTGGTAAAAAGTGCGTGCTTGCTCTTCGTGAGCCATCTCTCGGGCCTGTAATGGGCGTTAAGGGTGGTGCAGCAGGAGGAGGCTATAGCCAGGTTGTACCAATGGAAGATATCAATCTTCACTTTACAGGCGATATGCACGCAATTACTGCTGCAAATAACCTTCTCTCTGCTATGATTGATAACCATATCCATCAGGGTAACGAGCTTGGCATAGATGTAACGAGCATTGTGTGGAAACGTGTTACCGATACAAACGACAGAGCACTCAGAAAAACAATCGTTGGTATTGGCGGTAAGCTTAACGGTATCCCCCGTGAAGATGGATTTATGATAACCGTAGCTTCTGAAATTATGGCTATTCTCTGTCTTTCAAACGATATAACTGACCTTAAAAACCGTCTTGGAAATATTATAATAGGCTACACAAGAGACGGTGAGCCTGTTTATGCACGTGACCTGAAAGCAGAAGGCGCTATGTGTGCCCTTCTTAAGGATGCAATCAAGCCTAATCTTGTTCAGACACTTGAGCATACTGCTTGCCTTGTACATGGCGGTCCTTTTGCAAATATTGCTCACGGATGCAACAGCGTAAGAGCTACAAAGCTTGCAATGAAGCTTTCAGACTACTGTATAACAGAAGCTGGATTTGGTGCCGATCTTGGCGCTGAAAAGTTCCTTGACATCAAGTGTCGTATGGCGGGAATTGCACCATCTGCGATAGTTGTTGTTGCAACAGTACGCGCTTTAAAGTATAACGGCGGAATACCTAAGGCAGAACTTAAGGCAGAAAATGTTGAGGCTTTGAAGAAAGGTATGGTAAACCTTGAAAAGCACGTGGAAAATATGAGAAGTTTCGGTGCTCCGGTAGTTGTTGCAATAAACCGTTTCGATACCGACTCCGATGCAGAACTTGCGGCAATTGAAAATATGTGCCGTGAAAAGGGAGTTCGTTTTGCCCTTTCAGAAGTGTTTGCAAAGGGAGGACAGGGCGGAATTGACCTTGCAAAGGAAATTGTAGATGTAATCGAAAACGAAGAAGCAAATGTTTTGCCTTTATACGACGAAAATCTTTCAATAAAAGAAAAGATGAACGAAATCGTAACTAAGATTTACGGCGGTGACGGTGTTGTTTACAGTGCAAGGGCAGAAAAGCAGATAAAGACTTTAGAGAGCCTTGGACTTGACAAAAAGCCTATATGTGTTGCAAAAACCCAGTATTCACTCTCAGATAACCCTGCACTTCTCGGCCGTCCTTCAGGATTTAAAGTAAATGTTGCTGAGGTAAGAGTTTCAAACGGTGCCGGTTTTATAGTTCTTGAAACGGGAAATATTATGGTTATGCCCGGACTTCCTAAGGTTCCGTCTGCAGAAAAGATTGATGTTGACGAAATGGGTATAATATCAGGACTTTTCTGATTTTTTGGAGGTAATTGCTTTGAAATTGCACACAAATTCTGCTGAAGAAACTTACGAATTTGCAAAGAAATTTGCAGAAGGTTTCCAAGGCGGTGAGGTTTTGTGTATGTACGGCGACCTTGGTGCCGGCAAAACTCTTTTTGCCCAGGGTGTTGCTGCGGGTCTTGGTATAGATGGATATATAAGCAGTCCCACATTCACAATAGTTAATGAATATGAGGGCAGAATACCATTTTATCACTTTGATGTGTATAGAATTGCCGACCCTGATGAAATGTACGAAACAGGCTTTGATGATTATATTTCAGGCAAAGGTGTTTGTCTTATAGAATGGGCAGAGCTTATCGAAGATATAATCCCTGTGCCTTATACAAAAATCACAATTCTGAGAGATTCTCAGAATCCTGCATCAGGCAGGGATATAATAATTGAAACAATAAAGGAGTAATCCCTTGATATGAAAGTCCTCGGAATTGACACATCGTCGGATGTTGCTTCAGTTGCACTGATTAATGACGATAAGCTTATAGCTGAATACACTCTGAACTTTAAAAAAACACATTCCGAACGGCTGATGCCTATGATTGTGAATATGCTTAAAGACTGTGAAACAAGTATTGATGAAGTTGATGCTTTTGCAGTTGCAATCGGACCCGGTTCGTTTACAGGGCTTCGTATAGGTATAACCACAGCAAAAGGTCTTGCTCACGCCTGTAAAAAGCCTGTTGTACCTGTTGGAACTCTTGCAGGAATGGCATATAATCTTCCTATGTGTGAGCATCTGATTGTGCCGATTATGGATGCACGTCGCGACCAGGTTTATACTGCAACCTATATCTGGGACGAGGAGGGCTTCAGGGAAATAGAGGAGCCACGAGCAGTGTCATTGGACGAATGTCTTGAAGACTGTGGTAATTTTATAGACGTTGTATTCGTAGGAGACGGAGTTCCTGTTCACAAAGAAACTATTCTTTCAAAGCTTGGCGAACGTGCACATTTTGCTCCGCCCGGCAGCAATCTCCAACGAGGTGCATCAATTGCGGCGCTCGGGCTTCAGAATATTGACCAAGGTAAAAACTGTCATGAAATTACTCCTGTTTATTTAAGGAAATCACAAGCCGAACGGGAATATGAAGAACACGGGAACAAATAATGCTGAATTTGCCTGAAATACGTGAAATTCAGAACTTGGTGTGCTAAGCATAAATAGCTTTATTTCGGCGGCTTGTCCGCCGATTTTTTGAAATGAATTATTCGAAGGATGTGAAGAAATGGATAAGCTTATAATCGAAGTAACAGAAGAGTGTTCGGGAACGCGTATTGATTCAGTTATTGCGCAAAGCACAGAGCTTACCCGTTCTTTTGCGGCCAAGCTGTGCGATGAAGGTTTTGTAAAATCAAATGATACGGTGCTCAGCAAAAAGTACAAGCCAAAAGGTGGGGAAATTATAGAAATTACTCTCCCTGAACCTGAGCCTGTTCAAGCAATCCCCGAAAAAATTGAGCTTGATATTGTGTATGAAGATAGTGAGCTTATTGTAGTAAACAAACCCCAGGGTATGGTTGTGCATCCTGCTGCAGGAAATGAGAGGGGAACTCTTGTAAATGGGATTTTGTGGCACTGTGGGGATTTGTCCGGAATAAATGGCGCAATCCGTCCGGGAATTGTTCACAGAATAGATAAAGACACAAGCGGGCTTCTCGTTGTTGCGAAAACAAACGAGGCCCATTTATCTCTTGCAGAGCAATGGCAAAGTACAAAGCCCCACAGGCGGTATATAGCGCTTGTTCACGAAAATATCAAGGAAGATGAATTCACTGTTAATATGCCTGTTGGCAGAAGTAAAGCAGACAGAAAAAAAATGGCGGTTGTACCCGATGGTAGACCGGCTGTGACTCACGTTAGAGTTCTTGAACGTTTCGGAAAATATACATTGGTTGAATGTATTCTTGACACAGGCAGGACCCATCAGATAAGAGTTCATATGTCCTACTGTCATCACCCTGTTGCAGGGGATCCGGTATACTGTGGCAGAAAAGAGGAATTTTCTCTTGTCGGTCAGCTTCTCCATGCTCAGACTCTTGGATTTGTTCATCCGAAAACAGGCGAAAAGTTGGAATTTACAAGTGAGCTTCCTCCGCATTTTACACGTGTTCTTGATATTTTGAGAAATAAAGGTAATTAAATATAATGGAAAAAATAAATATTACGGGAACTGTTGTTGAAATTATATATTATAACGACGAAAACGGCTATACCGTGTTTGAGATGGAAAGCAACAGTAACGATGAATTTACAGCTACCGGCTATACTGTTAATCTCACTGAGGGAGAGCAGATTTCCGTTACAGGGGCGTGGGTTACGCACCCGGACTATGGTGAGCAATTTAAGATTGAATATTATAAAACCGTTTTACCCACAAAAGCGCAGGATATTCTGAGATACCTCTCATCAGGGGTTGTGTATGGTGTGCGTGGTGCTACTGCGAAAAAAATTGTAAATTCATTCGGGGAAGATGCATTAAACGTTATGCTCACAGACCCCTTGCGCCTGGCAGAAATTAAGGGTATTTCACTTAAGAAAGCGGAGAAAATCGGAGAGGCTTTCAGGGAAATCCAGGCAATGCAGAACATAGTAATGTATTTGCAGATGTATAACGTAAGTGCAAATCTTGCAGTTAAGATATATAAGCAATTCGGTAGCGATGCGGTTGATAAAATAAAAGAAAACCCCTATATACTCGCCGACCTTGTAGACGGAGTAAAATTCTCCGTCGCAGACAAAATTGCTTTTGGTGAAGGTTTTGCAATTAACAGTCCTCTCCGTATAAAAGCGGGGCTTAAATATCTTCTTATGCAGGCAGCCTATAGCGGAGGCCATGTATATCTCCCCAAAAATCTTATGATTGAACATGGAGCATATAATCTTAAGGTAGAAGAGGTGGATATTGAAAATATTCTCTCCGACCTGGTTATGTCGAAGGATTTTTATGTTGAGAAAATCAATGGTGAGACGGTTTATTATCTGTCTACCCTGTATAAAGCTGAGAGCTATACCGCATCAAGGCTCAAATCTCTTTCAGAAGATTGCGGAGAGGAGCTTATGTCTGATGTCCTTACCATTCAAAGGATTGAAAGCTATGAAAGGATAGCCGGCATACAGTTTGCTCCCGAGCAGAAAAATGCTGCGGTAACTGCTGTAAGCAGTTGCGGTTGTATGGTAATTACCGGTGGCCCCGGAACCGGAAAAACCACCACTATAAATACCATTCTCCGTCTTTTTGACGAGCTTGAGATGAAAGTTCTGCTCGCGGCGCCAACAGGGAGAGCCGCAAAAAGAATGTCACAGGTAACAGGACTTGAAGCAAAAACAATCCATAGGCTCCTTGGCGCTTCGGGGGAGGAGGGCGCACTCCGGTTTACCTTTGACGAAAATAACCCAATCAAAGCGGATGTGGTTATTTTGGATGAGGTGAGTATGATTGATACATACCTTATGTATGCTCTCCTCAAAGCAATTGCACCTGGTACACGTCTGATACTTTCAGGTGACGCAGACCAGCTACCATCAGTAGGGCCGGGTAATGTCCTTAATGATATAATAAAAAGCGGAATAATTCCTGTTATTAAGCTCAATCATATTTTCAGGCAGGCGGAGGAAAGCCTCATAGTAATGAATGCTCACTCTATTAATAAAGGCGAGATGCCTGAGCTTTTCTGCAAGACGAAAGACTTTTTCTTTCTTCCGAGAAAAAATGCCGAATCTGTTCTTTCGACGATTACAGAGCTTTGTACATCAAGGCTTCCGGCTACCTATGGGATTGATGCTTTTTCGGATATACAGGTGCTTTCACCATCAAAAAAAGGTATCTGTGGCTCTGTTAATCTTAATCGTGAGCTTCAGAAATCCCTTAATCCTCCTAAAGTTACTAAGGCGGAATATGCATATGGGAAAACGGTGTTCCGTGTGGGTGACAGGGTTATGCAAACTAAGAATAACTATGACCTGTACTACACAAGGGATGCGGGCGATAGCGGTGTTGGTATTTTTAACGGAGATATGGGAAGGATTTCCGAAATATCGGTTATTGATAAATATATGGTAGTAATCTTCGACGAGGATAAACGCTGCGAATATCCGTTTAATCAGCTTGATGAGCTGGATCTTGCCTATGCTGTTACAGTGCATAAAAGTCAGGGAAGTGAATTTCCTTATGTTGTTATACCGGTTTGGCAGTTTCCGCAAATGCTAATGTGCAGAAACTTATTTTATACTGCAGTAACCAGGGCTAAAACTATGGTTATTCTTGTGGGTGACGAATTCGCAGTGGAGTTTATGACAAAAAACAATTCTGAACGTGAAAGGTATACTGGGCTTTGTGAAAAGCTTTGTAAAACCGTTTCTGGGTTCTGATAAAGGTGGAATCTCAATGAATATATCAGCTAAAACCAATGTTCTGGCAGTAGTAGGCAAACCAATTCGCCACAGCCTTTCCCCCAAAATACATAATTTTCTCTCCAAGCGGATGGGGCTCGATTACGTTTATACAGCCTTTGAGCCTGAGACGATGGATGGTGTGCCAGATGCAATCAGAACTCTTGGTATACGCGGAATAAATGTAACTGCTCCTTTTAAATACGATGCACTTGCTCTTGTTGATACAGTTTGTGAGGATGCAAAATTTGCAGGCTCTGTAAATACTATTGTAAATGAAAACGGAACGCTTGTGGGTCATAGTACAGACGGCGAGGGGCTTTTCCTATCTATGAAACTGGCCGGGATTGGAATTGAGAATAAAAAAATTCTTATTCTCGGTGCTGGCGGTGCGGCAAAGCCTGTTTGCGTTATGCTAAAAAATAAGAGCGCTGCATCTGTAACAGTTAAAAACAGGACAGAATTGCGAAGCAGAGATCTTTGCAGAGAGCTTAACCAAAAAATGAATACTGATATTTTTTCCGTCTACAAAGAAAATACAGGCTGGGATATTATAATCAATACAACCTCTGTGGGTATGGGAACAGATGAAACTCCTTTACCCGAAACAGAGCTTATGGCCGGTGCTGAAGCCGCGGTTGACCTTATATACTATCCGTCTAAGACAAAATTCCTTGAAGATGCAGAAAAGCAAGGCCTTAAAATCCTGAACGGGCTTGGTATGTTGGTTTTTCAGGGAGTTATTGCGTACGAATACTTTACCGGAGTAAAAGTGCCGGAAGCGCTTTTTGAGGAGGTATTGAACCTGGTTTATGAATAATATATATCTAACAGGCTTTATGGCAAGCGGAAAAACTTCTGTTTCAAAGCACCTTTCAAAGCTGACAGGCAGAGCGGTTTATGATACCGACCAATTAATCGAAAATAAATTAAATATGAAAATCACGGATATTTTTGAACAATTTGGAGAAAACTATTTTCGTGAAGAAGAAACAAATACATTAAAAGAGATTTCTGCTGCTGAAGGTGCAATTATTTCAACAGGTGGCGGAATTGTACTTAAAGAAGAAAATCGAAGGATTATGAAGGAAACAGGAATAATCGTGGCGCTTATTCCTGATTTTTCCGCAATAGTGAGCAGACTTTCAAATGCGAGAAATACAAGACCTCTCCTTATGGATGATATAGAAAAAATAGAAAAAAGATTTAACGACCGTTTGCCTCTTTATAAAGATTGCCATATATCTGTAGTCCCGGAATCCACAGTAGAGGCAACGGCAGAAAAAATACTTAAGCTTACAGAAAAAAGAGGATAAAAAATGAATTTAACGACAGATTTTGGAATAAGTCCTGAGATACAGGCGCTTTTTGAAGAATGTGAAAAACAGGTGCGTCCCGTTTTTGAAAAAATAGAAAAAATTGCAGAGCAGAATCAGTGGAAGGTTATGAAGGCATTTGCCGATAACCGAGTTTCAGAAGCTCATTTTATGCCTACATACGGCTACGGCTATGATGACCTCGGGAGAGATACTCTGGACAGAGTTTATGCCGATATATTTGAATGTGAGGATGCATTGGTACGTCATCAGCTCATTTCCGGCACTCATACCCTTTCAACTGTTCTTTTCGGGGTGCTTCGTCCCGGAGATACCCTCGTTTCTGTAACCGGCAGACCGTATGACACACTGGAAGAGGTTATAGGAATTGCAGGAGAGGCAGGTAACGGCTCTCTTGCAGATTTCGGAGTAAGCTATAAAGAGGTGTCTCTCTGCCCTGACGGGGAGCCTGATTTTGATGGTATAAAAGCAGCTCTTTCAGAAGGCTTCATAAAGCTTGTAACTATTCAGCGATCAAAGGGCTATGGCACCCGTCCTACATACAGTGCTGCAAAAATCGGCGAAATAGTGAATTTTGTAAAGAGCATATCTCCTGAAACTATTTGTATGGTGGATAACTGCTACGGCGAGTTTGTAGACGAAGCAGAGCCAACATCCTATGGTGCAGATATAATCTGCGGCTCTTTAATAAAAAACCCCGGGGGCGGAATTGCACCAACCGGCGGTTATATTGCTGGTAAGGCAGCCCTTATAGAAAAATGTGCATATCGCCTTACATCTGTAGGTATAGGTAAGGAGGCTGGTGCCAGCCTTGAGTTCAACAAAAGTGCATATCAGGGATTGTTTTTTGCACCGCATGTTGTATCCAATGCAGTAAAGTCGGCAGTTCTTGCGGCCTGTGTGTTTGAAAAACTCGGCTTTGAAACAGAGCCTCTCTGGAATGAAGAACGCCATGACATTATAGAAGCAATAAAGCTTGGAAGCCCGGAAAACCTTGTTGCATTCTGCGCTGGTATTCAAAAGGGTGCTCCTGTTGATTCATTTGTTGTGCCTCAGCCTTGGGCAATGCCCGGATATCAGGATGAGGTGGTTATGGCGGCGGGAGCATTTAATCAAGGCTCAAGTATTGAGCTTAGCGCTGATGGTCCTATGCGAGAACCGTATACAGGCTATCTCCAGGGTGGTCTCACATATGAGTCTGCAAAGTTGGGCCTTATGGTTGCCGCACAGAACATAACCAATCTGCAGAAATAAAGTTAAATTTTGTGGATTTTGTTAACATTCATATGAGTTTGTTGACATATATAGATTGTTTTGATATAATAATATCAGGTGTTTTGTTCGGTTTTTTTAAGTTTATTATTTGATCGGAAAATATTTAGAAATTACGGAGGTTTGTATTTTGGCAAAAAAATCAAAACTAAAAATTATTCCAATTGGCGGTCTTAATGAGATCGGAAAAAATTTAACCGCCATTGAGTATGGAAATGAAATAATCGTTGTTGACTGCGGTATGTCATTTCCCGACGACGATATGCCCGGGGTTGACCTTGTTATAAATGACATTTCCTATCTTGAGAAAAATGCCCAGAAAATTCTTGGTGTGTTTATTACCCACGGTCACGAAGACCATATAGGAGGAATACCTTTTTTTCTTAAATCAATAAATGTTCCAGTTTACGGAACCCGTCTCACATTAGGTCTTATAGAGCATAAGCTCAAAGAGCATAATATGCTCACAAAAGTAAAGCTTGTACGTGTGAAATCAGGTGCGTGTGTAGGGGCAGGAAAGAATTTTTCTGTTGAATTTATAAGAACTAATCATTCTATTGCAGATTCATGCGCCCTTGCAATAAAAACGCCTCTTGGCACAGTCCTTCATATGGGTGACTTTAAAATCGATACCACTCCCATAGTGGGTGAAATGATTGACTTAACCAGAATTGGTGAGCTTGGAAACGAAGGCGTGCTTGCCCTTTTGTCCGACAGTACAAATGTTGAACGTTCAGGCTTTGCTATGAGTGAACGGAGTGTTGGCGAGCAGTTTGAAAAAATTTTCCAGAACTGTGATAAACGTATAATAGTGGCGACTTTTGCATCTAATGTACACCGTGTTCAGCAGATTATTGATGCTGCAGCAAAGAACAAACGTAAGGTTGCGGTTTCAGGCAGAAGTATGGAAAATATCGTTGAGCTTTCTATTCTTATGGGATATATGAAGGTTCCGGAGGGAGTGCTTATTAATATTGATAATATAAATAAGTATAAGCCCGGACAGATAGTAATTATCACCACCGGAAGCCAGGGTGAGCCAATGAGCGCCCTTAGTCGAATGGCATATTCCGATCATCGAAAAGTGGAAGTGACAAAAGACGATCTTATTATTATTTCTGCAACTCCAATTCCCGGTAATGAAAAGGCGGTTTCCAATGTAGTAAACGAACTTTTCAAAATCGGTGCATCAGTAATATATAAGTCTCTTGCGGAGGTTCACGTTTCAGGTCACGCTTGTCAGGAGGAGTTAAAGCTTATACTTGCTCTTGCAAGACCAAAGTACTTTATCCCTGTTCATGGTGAGTGTCGTCACCTTATGCTCCATGCGGAACTTGCCGAAAAGGTTGGTGTTCCGTCAAAGAATACGTTTATTCTAAGTAATGGAAGTGTGCTTGAGATTGACGAAATGGGCGCAAAGGTAAACGGCTCTGTGCAAAATGGCAAAATCCTTGTAGACGGCTTAGGTGTAGGCGATGTTGGAAATATTGTTTTAAGAGACAGAAAGCATCTGGCTCAGGACGGACTTATTATTGTAGTGGTTACAATTTCCGGCGAGGACCATAAGCTTGTGTCAAAGCCGGATGTGATAAGCCGTGGTTTTGTGTATGTACGCGAGGCGGAGGAGCTAATAGAAGATATTCGTGAGGTTGCCCAGGAAAGTGTAGAAATATGCCTTTCAAAGCGAACTTCCGATTGGTCTACACTTAAGAACTCACTCCGAAACGACGTTGCACGTTATATTTTCGGTAAAACAAAGAGAAATCCTATGATTTTGCCGATTATAGAAGAAATATAATAGCTATTGATTAATAAATTGTGAATTTTAAAATTAATAGTTGCAAAATAAATAAAGTTATGTTAGTATATCAGCAGGGCATTTTGCCCTGCTTGATAGATTGTAAGGGTGGGATTGCTTGTGGCAGATAAAAAAGACAGTATAAAGGTTATTGCTCAGAATAAAAAAGCACGCCACGAGTATTTCATCATTGAAAATTTTGAGGCAGGCATAGAGCTTTTCGGAACAGAGGTAAAGTCTGTCCGTCAGGGAAAGGTAAACATCTCCGATTCCTATGGCTCAATTAAAAATGGGGAGGTATATCTTCTTGGTATGAATATAAGCCCTTATGAACAGGGTAATATATTTAACAGAGACCCTCTCCGTGAAAAAAAGCTACTCCTGCATAAGGCACAGATACGAAAGCTTATAGGTCAGATTAAGCAAACAGGCTTTTCATTGGTGCCTCTTTCCGTATATCTCAAAGGTTCATATGTGAAGGTTGACCTTGCTCTTTGTAAGGGTAAAAAGCTCTACGATAAGCGCGACGACATCGCTAAACGTGATGCAAAACGGAGCGCTGACCGCGCAATAAAAGAAAAGAATAACAGCTGATTTAATGCTATTATCCTGATATGTATATGGGGCTGCAATGGCTTCGACGGGGATAGTGAAGTATGAAAGGCGGGTAGTGATTGGGAGCCCACTTTAAACGTCCTGACTTTAAATATAAACGCTAACGAAAATTTAGCATACGCTGCCTGAGTGCAGCCGTCTTATCTGTGAGTACCACGGCATAGAATAAGGCGAATACCAGTGGTGAACGTGAATGTCGGAGTGTCTCGGCCGATGTCATGCACAAGAGACTACCGGACTTTGAATTATGGCTGTGTAAGTCAAAGTCCCGGGAATTAAAAGCATAGCCTACACCCGTAGAATTTTGTATGGATTTATTTTCGGACAGGAGTTCGATTCTCCTCAGCTCCACCAACGAAAAACACGTCCGTTAGGATGTGTTTTTTTTGTGCTTGATTTTTTTGGGATATTATGGTATAATATTCATGTCGATTTTTTTGTTAAGGTGGGATTTTAATGCGATTAAAGTATATGTATCACTTGTTAAAAGAAAACTATGATTCACTTGAATATCTTTTGATTGAAAGTGACACTTATAAAGTTGGTAGTACTACAAATAGCCGTGGTAAAATTACTAATTGGCAATCAGGTCGAAGAGCATTGCTTAATGTCAGTGTTATTCCATTCATTAAAGAATTTTGCTTTTCTATTTTAGATAACCCTTATTTTGCTAAGGAGCAGGATTCTTTTTATGTTCCGTATGAAATATACCAAGAGTTACATTCAAAGTATAACTCATTTTTAGAAAACATTGAAATGATAATCGATTTTTTTGAGGCATCAGAATTCGATACTGTTGAACAAGGGTTTGACATAAAGATGCCTCCAACAGATAATTTTGATGAGTTTGCAAAAAATATAGACCTCTTAAATAAGTGTATCAATCAATGTCCTTAT
>JAZRNL010000013.1:0-36803 GCA_045648165.1 Clostridia bacterium
TAACCCGAAGGTCGTTGGTTCAAGTCCTTCCTCCGCAACCAAAAAGGTCAGTTGCATATAGGAAGCACTCATAAATGCGCTCCGCATATGCAACTGACTATTTTTAGATTTTCATATTATATATATCATTATATACAATGCCTGAAGTATGCTCCCTGCCAGGACAAAAAGATGGAATATGGAATGGGCATATCTTCTTTTTTTGAAGAAATAGTAAATAAGCGCGCCTACAGTATAGCTAATTCCGCCGAAAAGAAGAAGCAGAAGCCCGCCGTTTGTAATCATATATTCCGCAGCTCCCCACGCAAACACTATACACCAGCCCATTGCAAGATAACACACTGCAGAGAACTTTCTATAGGATTTTATATCAATTGAGTTAAGGGTTATTCCTACAATTGCCGCTATCCAAACTACTCCGAAAACTCCCCAACCTAAGAGAGGATTAAATTCTCTAAGCGCCACAAGAGTTATCGGCGTATATGAACCTGCAATAAGGAAAAATATTGAGCAATGATCCAATACCTGAAATACCTTCTTTGCAGTCCGGCTGGGCTTTAGACCGTGGTATATACTTGAGCTTATATACAAAACAACAAGGGAAACTCCATAGATTGCACCACCCACAACCCCATAGGGATTACGGTGAATTGCTGCAAATACCACACACAAAACCAATGTCGCAAGACCTACCGCCCCGCCGACTATATGGGATACCATATTGAATATTTCTTCTCCTTTTGTGTAGCTCGGAAGAACACGTTCCGAAAGCTTCTGCCTTGCCATAACATCACCTCAAAACCGATACTAAATGATATGGTATATTATACTACGTCTTTATGTTCTTGTCAATAGAATTTTTTAAAAAAAGAAATACATATAACCGGAGAACAACCCTATCCCCTCCTGCCATATTTTACAAAACAAAAAAACCGGCCATATCGGGTACATACTCGAATAAGCGAATGGACGTAAGGCAGAGAATTAACCTTCCTGCTTTTAAAACATACTTGACATTTTATACTACCCTTGGTATAATCTAATAAAACCACGCTTTGGAAGGAGTTTACATATGAAAGTAACAGGAATTCATCACGTTGCAATCAAAGCTTGCGGCGTTGAGGACTATAACAAAACTATTGATTTTTATCACAATATTTTAGGGATGCCCGTATTTAAAAAGTGGGGTACAGGAACAGAGTTAGGCGCTCTCATTGATACAGGCGCGGGAATGATGGAGATTTTTGCAAACGGCGACGATTACCCCGGGCAAGGCTCAATGCGACACATTGCATTTGAAGTGGACGATGTAGATGCCTACACAGAGGCGGCAAGAGCCGCCGGCTATGAAATCACAATGGAGCCCAAAGATATTGTGATAGCCGGGGATTACCCTGCAAGAATAGCATTTTGCATAGGCCCCGTAGGTGAAGAGGTAGAATTTTTTAAGGTTCTTTAAGAAAAAAACGAGTAATTCATCCAAGATAGGATGATTTACGCTTTTGGGTACACAAAAAAATCACCGTTCAGTTGAACGGTGATTTTTGAATTATTCAGCATCTTCTGCAGGTGCTTCCTCTTCAACGAATTCAGCTACTGCTGCAGCCTTTTCTTCATCTGAAGCCTCTGTTGAATATGCGAGAGCTTCGCCGTCGATTGCTTCTTCTTCAGGCATGGGAACTGCTTCCTCAACAGGTCTGAGAGCTTCGAGAAGCGCTCTTATGCTAAGGCTGATTTTCTTTGTTTCCCAGTTGATGTCAGTAATCTGAGCATCAACAACCTGTCCGATTTCAAGTACATCCTCAGGCTTTTCAATTCTCTTTTCAGCAATCTGTGAAACGTGGATAAGACCGTCAACTGTGGGCATAAGCTCAGCAAATGCACCGAAGTTAAGCATTCTTACGATTTTTACAGATACGATATCGCCGATATTGTACTTAGCCTGTGCAATTGCCCAGGGGTTGTCCTCTGTTTTCTTATAGCCGAGAGAAATCTTTTTTGTATCAGCTTTAAGGTCTTTGATATATACTTCAAGCACATCGCCAACAGAAACAACTTCTGAGGGATGCTTAATTCTGCTCCATGAAAGCTCGCTGATATGAACAAGACCGTCAACACCGCCAAGGTCAACAAAAGCACCAAAGCTTGTGATTGACTTAACAGTACCTGAATATGTCTTACCTACTTCAGCTGATGCCCAGAACGCATCTTCCTTCTCTTTTCTTGCTGCATCGAGAAGAACTCTTACTGAACCCACAACACGCTTTCTTCTGTCGTCAACTTCTGTAAGCTTAAGCTTAACTTCTGTTCCGACAAGTGACTGAAGGTCCTGTACAAATCTTTCGGAGGCCTGTCTTGCTGGAATGAAAACCTGAGTATCGAGAACGTGTGCAATTACGCCGCCTTTAACAGCTTTGATAATTTTGCCGTCGAGAACATCACCGTTTTCATACGCTTCCTTAACTTTATTCCAGCTTTCCTGCTGCACGATTTTTTTGCGTGAAAGAACAACCTTTCCTTCCCCGTCGTTTACGCCGATAACATATACCTTGATATCATCACCGGGTTTAACAAGATCTGATGTCTTAGCAGACGGATCGTCTGTCATCTGGTCAAGAGACAACTGACCGTTGTACTTAAACCCGCCAAGATCAACAATAACCTCGTTGTTTCTTACTTCCACAACAACACCTTCGACGATATCGCCGTTGTTAAGTGTTCTGCTTCCGTACTGCTCAAACAGCTCTGCAAAAGATTCCTCTTTCTTCACATTTTCTTCCATAGCTCTAACTACCTCCTCGATAATACATCCGGGCGTCGACGCTCCCGCTGTAATACCTATCTTTCTATTATTTTTGTTTATCTCCTGAGGGATATCCTCAGATGTTTCTATATGAAAAGTCAATGGGCAAAGCTTTTTTGAAATTTCATAAAGCTTGCGGGTATTTGAGCTCTCCATACCGCCGACCACAATCATAACGTCGCTTTCGGCAGCGAGCTGAGCCGCCTCCTGCTGACGTTTAGTTGTTGCACTGCATATTGTATCAAAAAATTGTACTTCATTGCAAGTTTTTTTTATAAAATTTACGATTTGTACAAATTTTTCTTTATTTATTGTCGTTTGTGCTACAACACAACATGGAGCCTTTACAAATTCCGCAGGAATGTCTTTTTCAGTGTTGTAAATCACAAACGCACTGTTCTCACACCAGCCGTTTATTCCTATTACTTCAGGATGATTTTCATCGCCTACTATTATTATTTTATAGCCCTCTTTATGGTGCTTTGAAACAATCTTATGGATTTTTTCAACAAAGGGACAGGTAAGGTCGGAATATGGTTTTCCCTGCTCATCAAGAGCATTATACACACTTTCGGGAACTCCGTGAGTACGTATTATAACTCGCGTGTCTTCCGGAATTTCGTCTATACTGTTGTATGAAAACACTCCGTTTTTTTCAAGGTCGCTCACTACCTGCTCATTGTGAATAAGCTTACCAAGCGTGCATATTTTCTGACCTCTTTCCATTGCGGCATAAACCTCGTCAACTGCACGCTTTACCCCGTAGCAGAAGCCTGCCGTTTTTGCAAGCTTTACCATCACTCTTCACCTTTTGTGGGAGTTTTTGTTGATGTGGGTTCAATATCCGGCGCCTTTGTTTTAACAGGCGATTTATTCTCGGAATTTGTTTCTTCATTTTCCGGAGCCTTTGTAGCTACCGGTTTCTTTGTAGGAACCTCTGTGGCTTTTTCTGGGCGCTCCGTTTTTGCAGGCTTCTCTGTTTTCTCGGGCGCCTCTGTTTTCTTTGAAGACGGCTTAGTTGTAGCCTTTTTATCTTCGTCATCGGATTGTGGTTTTGAAGTTGCCTTTTGTGTTGATTTTGAAGATGTTTTCTTATCGGCTGTTACCTTAACATCAGCACCTGGTTTTCTGCCGTCTGTAATTCCTGATGCATCAAATCCGAACTCATCCTCAACAAGACGTTTTGTTTCCTGAAGGTCACAGATAAAATATGAAACACCATTCATATCGCCCGAAGAACCGGGAAGCGTCCACATCTTTATAGCACCCTCAGCACCGGAATCAAAGCCTGAAAGAGAAGGTGCATATCTCACAACGTCCCTGAAAGAAAGATTTGTTTTAAGCTCTTTTGAAAGCTGATTGAAAAGCAAAGGAATATCGGCAATCAGTTTTGCATTTAGCTTTTGTGCAATAAGCTCCTTAACAAAATCCTGCTGTACGCCTATTCTTTCAACGTCGCCGTTTTTGTAAGTTCTTGTTTTCCCTTTTATATAATTACCCTTTCTGTAACGAAGAAGGTGTACTACCTGCTCTCCGTCAAGCTCCTGAAGCCCGGGTTTTATGTTAATATGAAGGTTCTGAACAGGGTCATCATATACCATACCCACACCATCGCCGCCAAGGTCGGGAACATCGAAGGTTACAGGGCCTATAATATCTATGCACTTCTCCACAGCATCGAAGGGAAGCTCAACATAATAGTTAATGGGAATACCTGTAAGACGGGTTACCGCCTCAACCGTACCTTGTGCACCTATAGCTTCGCCGTGTGACGCTCTTATTGCATGGGCTGCATTTATTTTCTGGTACTTTGAGCCAATATACATTCTTGTATCACGGGGTATGGAAAGTATACGTGCCTGCTTAAACTCCATATCGTAAGAGGCAATCATAATACAGTCGGTACGAAGTTCACTTTCATCAAGACCAAGGAACATCACATTGATTTTTCCGTCGAGAGCTTCTGCATCAACCGTTGCAATCTCCGTTGGGTCAAGCTCAGAATCTATTTGATTTTCGGTTAAAAACAACATCCCTATAAAGAATACAAACACAACCAACAGGCCCATTCCAAGCACCTGAAAATATCTTTTTACACTAAATTTACTTCTCACTGTTATTCCTCCGGATAAGCATATATATTTTAAACTCAATTTTCATTTTTATACTGATTAATACATCATATTACACTAAGTGACATTATATCACTTATCTGCTTAACCGTCAAGTAGATAACATCCACTTTTAATAATTTGTACATAAATTGTCATATTAAAGTCAATACTAAAAAAAGAAACAACAGGAAGGAACTACAAGTTATGAACGGAAAAATCGGCAAACAAACTCTAATTTTTGAGAACCCGCCCTGTATAAAAGCTTCGGGCTCAGTAGTGGGCGTTAAAGAAGGCAACGGACCTCTGAAAGAGGATTTTGACGTAATACTCAAAGATGACAGCTTTGGTGCGGATACATGGGAAGCGGCAGAGAGCAAAATTCAGCATGAGGCATTTCAGGTTGCCCTTTCAAAGGCAAAGCTTAAGCCTTCTGAAGTTGACTTTATTCTCGCAGGAGACCTTATGAACCAATGCGTTGCAACCCACTATGGAATTCGCGATTTTAACGTCCCGTTTTTGGGAATGTACGGTGCTTGTTCAACCATGGTGGAAAGCCTTTGTGTAGCCTCCGCACTTGTGGCAGGAGGGTTTGGAACAAATGTAGCGGCTATGACTTCAAGTCATTTCTGCTCCGCAGAGAAGCAATTCAGATACCCTCTGGAATACGGAGCCCAGCGCGCTCCGACTGCACAGTGGACGGTTACGGGAAGCGGTTGCGCCATCGTTTCACCTGAGGGCAGTAACATAACAGTTACTCACGCAACTATCGGAAAAATTGTTGACCTTGGCATTACAGATATTTTGAATATGGGTGCCGCTATGGCTCCTGCTGCTATTGATACCCTCACCGCACTTTTTGAAGATACAAAGACTTCGCCCGCAGACTATGACGGTATTTTTACAGGTGATTTAGGCGTTCTTGGAAGTGATATTTTAATGGAGCTTATGAATAAAGACGGCTACGATATAAGCTCTGTTCACAACGACTGCGGAAAAATGATTTATGATATAAAAGGTCAGGATGTACACAGCGGCGGCAGCGGTTGCGGATGTATGGGGAGTGTTTTATGCGGGCATATTCTTAATGAAATGAAAAGCGGAAAAAGAAAAAAAATCATTGCAATGGCAACCGGTGCACTTATGAATCCGACCGTGGTTCTCCAAGGGCAGAGTATACCGGGAATTGCACACGCGGTTATAATAGAAAGAAGGTAAATATGGACTATTTAAAAGCATTTTTGGTAGGAGGATTTATTTGCGCCATAGGTCAGGTGCTTATTGACAAAACAAAGCTTACTCCTGCAAGGATTTTAGTTTCGTTTGTTGTGGCAGGTGCATTTCTCGAGCTTTTCGGGCTATACAAACCACTGGTTGATTTTGCAGGCTGCGGTGCAACCGTTCCAATATCAGGATTTGGTTATACAATGTGTAAGGGCGTCCGGGAAGCAGTTACAGAATCGGGCTTTACAGGCATACTCACAGGTGGCCTCACTGCTGCCGCAGGAGGAATAGCCGCCGCAATAATCACGGGATTTATTGCATCTGTTATTTTCAAATCGAAAGCAAAAAGCTGATGTTGCACTAAAAAACCACCATTGAGGCAAATCCTGAACGGTGGTTTTACATATTTATTCAGGCATTTGAAATATTCAGCAACTTCAAAGCATTTTTATAATATATTTTATCTTTATCACTTTCCGAAATATCCAGAGTTTCTATAAGCCGTTTTTCCCAGCTTGGTCTGTGCCACGGCATATCGGATGCAAAAACAAGCCTGTCAGGCGTATGCCTGTCCACAATTTCCTGGGCAATTGCTTTTGGCATAGTGCCGTAACCAAAGGACAAATCGAACCATAAATCTTTTCCGCAAAGCTTTTTAATAACCTCTGCTCCGCAGTTCACACCTCCCCAATGGGCTGCAATTACCGGAGAATCAAACCATTTTAAAGCTCCGAGAAGATTGTCGGGCATACAGTGATACGGCGGTGCATATCCGTAGTCATATCCCGAATGAAAAACTGTTATAAGACCAAGGGATGAGATTTTTTTATAAATAGGTTTCATCTTTTCATCATCAACATAAAATTTCTGATATTCGGGATGAAACTTCACCCCCTTCAAGCCCATTGCTGAAATTCGTTCCAGTTCTTCAAACGCATCTTCTGCCTCCGGGTGAACAGAACCAAAAGCAAATAATGAATTTTCGTCATTTACCTGTTTTGCAAAATTGTTCACATTTGTTTGTTGTTTCGGATTTGTGGCAATGGAAAGAACAACAGAAACATTCACCCCGTCTTTCTCCATTTCCTCCTTTAAGGAAGAAACAGTCCCCTTGCTCTGCGGCTCAAGTCCGCCGCTTGCATATGACAACTTCTCCATTGCTATTGAAGAAATTCTATCGGGGAATGCATGTGTATGAAAATCTATAAGCATAATATTAACCTCCAATCAAAAAATAGTTTTGTTTATATAAACTAATCTGAACTTACATTGTATTTTTATTATACTCTTTTTTCGCGTAATTACAAGACATAATCATAAAATTACTTGTTACTTTCACACTAATTCGCAAAATTCTGATTTTAAGAAAATACCGTCGAGGCAACCCTCAACGGTATTTTTTAAAGGTAGCATCTGATATCTACCGCAAGTTTTTCTTCAAGATTTATAAGACGCTTTGCTATATCCTTTGAAACTTCGTCTGCCGCCTCATACTTGTTGAGGTACTTATTAAGAGATTTAACTCCCATATTGCATCCGTCGGTCATAAGATCTGCAACAGTTTTGTCCGACTCATCAACTGCAAGCATAACATTTGTTTTTATCCACGACATACCCTTCGCCATAGGATTCGGGTCTTTCCCATCGTCCTGATATTTATCCAGCAGCTGCTGGATTTCACCGTCGAGCTTGTTATGTTCTTCAAGACAGGTGGTAAGAACCTTTTTAAACCTTTCATCCTGTACATTATCAAGAACATCATTAATTGAGCTTACCCCCATTTTAACCCCTGCATCACACTCTCTTAAAAGCTTTATTGTATCCTGTTCTACCATATTACCATTCCTTTCATATAATGGAGACAGAGAGCCGTCCCCTGTCTCCTTGTTTTTTATTTCAGGAATAGTTTGCCCGAAAACGTATAAAAAAACCGTGAAATGCAAAATTTCACGGTTTTATAATTATTTCATAAGTTTACGCACAGGCTCAGGAACGAACTTTGATACATCCTTATTAAAACTGTTAAGTTCTTTTACCATAGATGAGGAAACTGCTACATTTTCCGCGCGGAAATAAACATATTCCAGAGCGGGATTTATAAGCTTGTTTATTTCGGCTATATTTTCCTCATAATTGTAGTCCATATTATTTCTCAGGCCACGTATCATATACTTTATATTCTTTTCCTTGGTATATTCGGCAACCAGACCTTCGTAAACATAAACCTCACAGTTAGTTAAGTTTTTTTCTTTAAGTGTTTCTTCAATTGCTTCTTTCATAAGTGCACTGTCGTAAGACCTTTTCTTATTTGCATTCACACCGATTATTATATGCACCTTATCAAAAAGCTTTGAGCCTTTTATTACCATATCGAGATGTCCGTTTGTAAATGGGTCGAAGGACCCGGGGTAGATTGCTATATTACTCATTTTTATCAATATTCCCTCCAAATGCTATTTCCATACCGGCAATAAATTACCCCAAAACAAGTGGGGCAATCTATTGCCTTAGTATGAACATTAAAAACGTTTTTTTGCAGGAATTCTTATTTTTCCTGATAACAAGATGTGCACAATCATTCATAAAATGTTTTTGAAAATACCAATCCTTCCGTATCGGCAGTTACCATAATTGAATCAAGCTTAATTTCCTCGTCAGTTCTCACATCGCTGAACAGATTCACAGAGTATATTTCTCCGTTAAACCATACAGGGTTTACCAGTCGATTATCGGAGCCGATAACAAAGTTTGAAGTAGAATTACCAATAGCAGTATTTAGAGTTACAGTTTCTTTCTTTTCGCCGTTTAAATAAAGAATTGCACTCGTATTATCTACAGTTATTGCAATGTGAGTAATACTGTCGGAACGTACATCTGTATTAAACAGATAAGTGGATGCCACACGGTTTGTTTTTATATACAGACGGGGCTTACCATTATTGTATATTTCAAAGTTTACCTGGTCCGATATACTGTTATCATAGTTTCCTACAAGAACGCCTACTCTGTTTTTAAATGTTTTCGGAATTCTTATGGTAGCTTCGTAAGTAAGCGGTGTTGTGTCAAATACTTTATCAATGCTATATGCGTCGTCATTAGATGTCAGCTTAAGTCCGGGGCCAATATTTGTGTAATCAAGATATCCGCTCTGAGCATCATCATTGATATATTCTTTTGTAGCAAGCACAATTCCGCATGCCATACATTTTTTATGCTTAAGTCCACACGCAGCATCATCGGGTTCACGAACTATTATCCAGTCGCTTACCATATGACCTCCGCCAAATATACTTCCGGGGCAAACTCCTTCTGCAAAATTCATATTGCAAAGAAGATTATCTTCACTGTCGCTTACCCCTATAGCATCACGACGTATTTCATCTGCACTTCTTACATCGCTGAAAAGTGTAACAGAACCGATTATACCCTTGAAATACTGAACATTTCCCGTTCTGTTATCTCCGCCTATTTTTAATGCATCCTTTGCCTCCGGCATAAGGTTTATCATAGTTTTTGTTTCTGCCGGCACACCATTTACATACAATGTAACCTCTTTTTCGTTTACGGTTATCGCAATATGCTCCATTTTATCCGATCTTATGTCGGTGTCAAATACACAACTTTCAACCTTGGTACCTTTTTTATGATACAGTCTTACACGTCCGCCGGTATATATCTCAAAGCTTATGGAGCTTGTTCGGTTAATAGCATAGTTTCCGACTATTACACCGCCACGATCGTCAATATCCTTTGGCACATTAATTGTAGCCTCGAATGTCAAGGGTACGGCATCCAGCTTCAGGGGAATTGATGAATTGATTACAGGGTAGAACTTCTTGCCTTTAAGATTATTTGCCGATGTTTCTTTACCTGATGCAGTGAAATACTCTTTGTATATCTGACTCTCATCCGCTGCCATAAAGTTATTTTTAATATCATCAGCAGTTTTAACTCTACTATACAGTGCCACACCGTAGATAGTACCCTTGAAATATTGGGCATTTCCGCTACGGTTATCTCCGCCTACCTTATAATCCTTAGAAATTTCAGGTAAAAGCGCTGGCAAAGTTGCAGTTTCAGCCACTTCCCCGTCTACATACAATGTAGCATTAAGCCCATCTACCGTAAGAGCAATATGCAGAGGATTCTCTGAGCGCACATCCGTATTAAATATGTGAGAGTATATATTATATTTATTTCTCCAATACAACCTCACCTTTCCTTCATCGTACACCTCAAAATTCACAAGGTCTTTTGAGTTAACCTCGTAGTTACCCAGAATTACTCCGCCTCTGCCGTCTGTATCTTCAGGTATATTCAATACTGCCTCAAAAGTTTTAGGTGTTGTTGTTATCGGGCTTATACCTTTCACATCAGTTTCGGTGAAGGTTCTTCCGCTGATAGCTTTGAATTCTGATAATTCATTGGAGAAATATCCGGAGTAGAGCAATCCGTCGCTATCCTTTGTAACTAAAACTGCATCCTTTTTTATTTCATCTGCTTCTCTCACATCACTGAACAAAGCAACCGACTGAATTTCTCCTTTAAAGTATTGAACATTTCCTGCACGGTTATCTCCGCCGATTTTATATCCGGAAACAGTCACCGGCAGAGGAGCTGTTAACGTCTTGGTTTCTACATACTCGCCTTCTACATAAAGCTTTGCCGTAGTATCATCTACGGTTATTGCAATATGGCTGAATCCGTCGGATCTCACATCTGCAGAAAATACACAGTCAACACTTCGTCCGCCATTCCTGAATACCATTCTCGGTCTGCCGGAGTCATATATTTCCACCACAAGCTGATCAGCCGTTCCTCCAATGTAGTTTCCTACAACTACACCTGCACGTTCTGTCATGTCCAGAGGAACATGTACAGTGGCTTCGATAGTATGGGGTGTTGCTTCCAACGTTTGTATAGTATGATACTTACTTTCCGTAAATGTTTCGCCCCCGGGCACAACAGATGTATATGATTGTGCAGCTTCCTCTGAACTGTCTGTACCAAAGTCGTTAATATTCAGGAGCAAGTCCTCGCTCTCTTCGAGCAATACACTATCCAGCTTTACTTCTTCAGCAGTTCTTGCATCAGCAAATAATGCCACAGAATATATTGCACCCTTGAAATATTGGGTGTTTCTTTGACGATTGTCGCCACCCAGTTTCAGGTCACTCACTGTTTCCGGTAGTGAGAGTGTAAGGGTTTTGGTTTCTTTCGCCTCTCCGTTTACATACAAAGTTGCCTCAAGATCGTTAATAACAATTGCTATATGCTCCTGGCTATTTGATCGGATATCAGTATCGAACACGCAGCTCTCAGCTTTTCCGCCTACTTTATAATAAAGTCTGGGTCTGCCCTGGGAGTATATTTCAAAGCTGATTATATTATCTGCGTCTTGTTTATAGTTACCTACGATTATACCGGCTCTGTCATTAATGTCCTCAGGAACGCTGACAATTGCCTCAAAGGTAAGCGGAACAGCAATTATTTCTACTGGTGTAAGAACGTCATGTGTAAAATACTTAGCCTTTAAAGCATCGGTATTAGTTTCTACACCTACAACCTCTTTTACTTCAAGAAGTTGATCACATCCCGTACATTTCTTATATGAAATACCATTTTGGAGAACTGTAGCCTCCTTTGCTACAATCCAATCGCCGGGACGGTGTATACCATCCAAAATCAAACGCTTATCACAGTGGATACATTCTTTATAATAATATCCGTCCTCGTCTGTGTCAGGAATGAATGTTTTTTCTTCTCCATAAGTATGTTCAACCATTCCTGTGGAGGTCTGATCGGCTATAGTAAAGTACACACTGCCTTCTTCACCGCTATCCTCCTTAATTACAAGAACATAGTTAGACTGATATGACATTGCACCGCCATGCATATTTATAGACGAAAGAATTGAAACATATTCCCTCTTGCCGTTTTCTGAATATGAAAGCTGCAAGTCCTTACTATGAAGTTTTCCAAGCTCCAGTTTATTAAGGGACATATATCTTATGTCTTGTCCCACAACAAAGTTTTTGTATACAGAGGTGTCGAAAGCTTCAAGGTTTGTATAAATTGCGTTCTGAGGATTCTTCTTCTCAGTAAATGTTCTGTGAATCATCTCCTCCAGCTGAAGTACGATAGGTGTGGACTTATCGTAGTTTGCACTGTTCCATATCAAAGTAACATAATCGTCGGAATTGCTGAACTTACGTATATACTTACAATATGGGTTGTAGGATTCTGTCCAGCTTACAACGTCTCCGCCAAATGGTGCGAAGTATAATTCAAACACATCGTCGTTTTCAGTGCCGAGATATACGATCTGTTTATCAGGCGCTATCTCGTTACCTCGTCCGGCTTCTATAAGGTCAATTTGGTTTTTGCTCATATCTGCTACAAGAGTTCGGAAAATATAAACATCCTCCTGACCGCAGTAATCCGCAACTATTTCTATAT
The DNA here is from genome assembly GCA_045648165.1 of Clostridia bacterium. GTDB lineage: Bacteria > Bacillota > Clostridia > UBA1381 > UBA1381 > RGIG9115. The sequence continues at coordinate 12,598 of JAZRNL010000013.1, forward strand.
AGTTGTAAGTAGAACGGTAAATTTGTTCATGATCTGAAACTATAGTAGCCGTTTGCATTTTATTATTACCGTTGGTTGCATTAGCACCTATACCGTCAAGGTTTGTAGATGATGACCACACTGCATTTTTATGCGCTTCTCCATTCATATCAAGGTAATGTGATACCGCTACCATCTTGGTATGCATCATATCCGTAGCTGCTTTATTGTCGTATGATGTCCAGTCACAACGCTCAAAATTAAGATAATCCTTAACCTTACCGTCTGCCACATATGCAGGGTCACAAGGATAGTCCATAAATGACTCCATATATTCATCAAACGTGGGCTCTGATGCCGGATGGGGATATCCATCCAATTGACCTACAGCAGTAACATTAATACCCATCTTCGCTGCAGTTATCAAAAGATATGATATACGAACAAATCCGTATTTATCATAATCCTGCCCCGGAAGGTTCCGCATATAACCAAAATAACGGCTGTTACGATTAATATTAACTGCGGCAAGGGATGAAAATCTGAAAGATGCCACACTTATATTAACATTTTCGTCAGGATGCGCCTGCTTATACAGTATTGCCTGATATAAGAGTAATCCTGCTCCAACGCTTACATTGTCAGCTGTTTCATCAGCATGGGAAATAAACGAATCAACAGTAACAGTTTCTCCATTGATATTATCAAACTCAGTAACACCTCTGCTCATAAAGTTTGAAGAGTTATCAAGCCTTGGAAGTTTACCATAGGCTGCGTTTATAGTTGCATCACTGGAATTTTGTCCGAGAGACAATACATCAGTTACAGGCACTACAGGTTTTTCTTTCTCTTCCTCCTCATCATCTGCTCTTGGCACATATGCATCACACGGAGGAATTTCCTCGTCTGTTCCCGATATATCGTTCACAGTAAGGTTATTCTCTATGGCATAATCCCAATAATAGTCGTCAGCAGTATCGTTTCTATCTTCATCTATATAGTTCATCTTATGAATATTGAGTATAGACTTTATTGTATTACCATAGATAATCGGACCTGCATCTGATGCCACATTACCGCTTACTTTCATTCCATTAACTGTTACTGTGGTGTCGGTTGTTGTTTCGTACATAACACCGCCTCTGTAAGCTTCGTTATCTTTAGCCACAATATTATATACATCCATGATAGCACCGTTTGATACATATATAGCACCACCAAAATTAGATGATTTATTATTATTGAATGTACATGTATGGAGTATAGCCTCGGTTTCTGAGGTATAGTCATAAATTGCACCGCCGTTACCTCCGGCTATATTACCATCAAACAACGTATTGTTAATATTTGAAACCGCCGCATTATACATTGCAATCGCACCACCGTTAACACCTGCTGCATTACCGGTGATTTCACTGTTATACATATCAACCTTTGCATTATTCACATAAAGGAAACCTGCACTTACCGGTGCACTGTTTGAACTTGCAGTAATATTGTTCATAGCAGCACGGGCAGATGTATTTATAGAAACTGCACCGGCACTGTAAGAAGAACTGTTACCTGTAAATTCAGCGCCGTCAATTTCAGCCTCTGCAGATACTGCAAGGCACATAGCACCGCCGTATGTATTTTCAGTTTCTGAAGTAGCAGTATTGTTTGTAAATATTACATTCTTCATATATGCATCAGCAGAAGATGTAAGATATACACCGCCGCCGAATACTGCATTGTTTTTGTCAAATGTAGTGTTATAAATACTAACTATCTCATCTTCTTCCGCCTCTACCTTATGCTTTGTACCGTAAATACCACCACCGCAGTTGCCGGCAGTATTTTGAACAAAGCTTGAATTTTTAACACTTACGTGAGAATTTAGAGGAGATGCTGTGGTATATGAAACATACAAGGCACCACCATTTTTACAGGTTGAGTTCTCAGTAAAGCTTACGCCGTCAAAATTAATGTCGGCACTGTGCACAGAGACAGCTCCGCCTTTAGCATCGTTTTCATCAGCAGTTTTGTTCTTTGTAAATGTTGAATTTGAAACATTTGTTGTACTTTCACCTGCACTATAAATTGCACCGCCCTCAAACAAAGCTTCATTTTCTTCAAAATCAGAGTCAGTTATGGTAAGTGAGCCTTTACGCGTTATATAAACCGCTCCGCCAAATACATTGGTTGTTACAGGAGTATCCTGGGTATTAACAGCTTTATTTTTTGTGAAATCGCAATTTATGATTTCCACGATACCACCCTCGGATAATTCCTCGTTTGATGCATAAACTGAGATGGCACCGCCTCTTCTTGCTATGTTGTTATCAAATACAGAGTTTTTAACGGTTACAATACGTGTTACCATATCTTCGTTGGAATTTGCAACATACATTGCGCCTCCCATACTATAAGCATAATTGTTTTTAAAAACAATATTATCTGCACTTGTCATACCATAGCTGCATATTGCAGCACCGCTACCTGCGAGAGTTTTATTTCCGTCAAAGGTTATATCACCATACAAAACGGCAACTGCCATTGACGCACAGTATAATGCACCTGCATTAGATTCTGAAGTATTGTCTTTAAACAATATGGTGTCACTCTTTCCGGAGGTTTCTGAATTACCTGCATAGAGCTGACTGAACTGCGAGCCTGCAAGATAAATTGCACCGCCATAAGTTGTTGCATGGTTCCCTATAAACTGTCCGCTATGGATTCTGAGCGCACGATTGTTATATATAAACCCGCCGCGGGCAGACTCATTTCCTTCAAATACACCGCTATGAATATTGAACGTACCTTTATTGTAAACCGCACCGCCCAAATACGAATCACGTTCTGATTCAGCAGCGCCTTCTGCCGTGTTCTCAGAATTACAGATATTATTTTTGAATTTAGCTCCGTAAACGTTTACTGTACCGTCTGAAACTATAATAGCCGCACCACCAACACGGTTGGCATTGTTTATAAGATATCTTTCGTTAAGAATCCTTACATTACCCACCTTGCGGTTATTTACTATTGAAACATTCTTGTATAAATCTATCTGTCCGCCTTCTTCCAGGAACAGAACTGTACCTGTAACATCTACGGCCATATTTTCACTGTTTCCGTCGATTATAAGTAAATCAGAGCTTTCTGAATGTTCGTTTCCGAGAGTAAGCTTTGCGGTCACACCGGCAGCAATAGAACTGTTGCCCAACGCATCCATACCTATAATGAACATATCCCCTGCAAAATCATCTGCACGCTTCAAAGTTTTTGAAGCAGTTGTGAAAATCACGGTTTCCTTTGTAATATAGAATGTTCTGTCTATTTCAAAACTCTCTACTACACGGATGTTTTTAACACCGCTGTTTATTGCAGTTTCAAGTTCTGATGCAGATGAAACATCAATGACTTCGGTGAATTCATCATATAATTCGTTATTATAATCCTGATATCTTGGAACACCCTCTGAGGTTTCATTAACCGTAAGTAAATTTACAATTGCTCCATTCCAGTAGTCACTGTCAAGGTCACCTTCATAGTCAAGGTCAGTAAAGTTTTCTTTATTGATTGTGAGGGTTGCGTTGGGAGTGTTACCCCAGATAATGGGACCGCCAACTGATGCAGTGTTCCCTGACACTGTGGTGCCGCTCATAGTTACCTGTGTACCTTTTGTGGTTTCATACATAAATCCACCCTTAGCTGCAGTGTTATTTTTAGCAGTTGTATTATACATTTTTAATAAACTGCCGTTTGAAACATACAATCCACCACCGAAATTAGGTGCTGAATTCCCGTCAAAGGTACAACTATGCATAAGGGTATTTGTAGCGTTTGTATATACATACATAGCACCACCGTTGATTTCTGCACCAGCCGTTCCGGCACTGTTATTTACGAACTTTGTGGCATATATATTTGTCTCTGCAACACCCTGCATACACATAGCGCCGCCATGGTTGTTTGAATGGTTGCCGGTAATATTACTGTTGTACATATTAAGCAGAGAGTGGTTGCTATACAAAAATCCTCCTAAATTCACGGCAGTATTGCCTGTTCCTGTTATCTTATTAAGGATAAGGTTTGATGCAATCTGGGATTCTGTGGATCTGTGCATACTTATGGCACCGCCATTACCCTGTGCAGAGTTACCATCAAATTCAGCTACGTCTATTTCAATGGTTGAAGCTGTGGAATACAATCCTCCACCGTTACCTCCGGCCTTATTTCCGCTGAATGTTATACCTGACATATAAGCATTTGCAGCACTTGCCATAAAAGCTCCGCCGTTGCTGGTAGCTTTATTTCCGGTAAAAGCACTGTTATACATTTTTACATCCGCCGAATTTGCAACAAAGGCACCGCCTGTAGTTGATGATATATTGCTTGTAAATGTAACATTATTAAACAAAGAAGTTGCAGGTGAATAAAGAACTACTGCACCGCCTCCGGCACTCTCATTATTTTCAAAAACAGAGTTTGTAACAACCACCGTTTTTTCGTCTGTAATATCCTTATGGCCGTAAGCTGTTAAAGCTCCGCCTGTATTTGTGGCAGTATTATTTTTAAACTCTGTATTATTAGCATTAAATACACCCTGAGCATACACTGCACCGCCTCTGTATCCCGCAGTGTTTCCGTCAAAGACTACTTTAGATGCCTCTCCGGAAAGTGGCTCTCCCAAAACTACCTTACAATGTACACTGTTTGCCATATATATAGCGCCGCCGCGGTCTGATACATTGTTTCCTTTGAACTCACCGTTATAAATATGAGTTTCTCTGTAGTTATAAATAGCTCCGCCTTTTGCCGCATGGTTATTTATAAATTTACCATCATAAACATTCAAAGGTCCAAAGCTGTATATAGCACCACCCTGTGTACTTATCATACCTTCTTCTGTATCGTCAATCTCGTCATTTGTGGTATTATTTTCAAAAACACTGCCATAAATATTAGCCGTCCCCTTAGCTACAATCATAGCCGCGCCACCTATACGATTTGTATATGAAAGCCCGTATTTTTCATCAAGAGTTCTTGAATTTGCAGTCTTTTTACAGTTTTTAATTGTTATATCGGAATAAAGGTCTGCCTGTCCTGCTTCACACACAAACAAAACTGTTCCTGACACATCTACCGTCATATTATCAGAATTTCCGTCAATGGTAAGCATATTGTTTGCATTTGCATCCTCTTTTCCCAGAGTAAGCACTACAGGTTCTTCGGGAGCATTGCCTTTAGAATCCTCTCCGATCACAAACATATCACCTGCAAAATCTGCGCTTCTTGTGAGTGTGCGCTCTTCATTTGCAAAAATATGAGTATTGTTTGTTATGTAAATCGTTCTGTCGATTTCAAAATCCGCATCTATGCGAAAGTTTGTATAGCCAAGTTCTATTGCTTTTTTAAGCTGTTCAGCGCTTGTAATACCAACTACTACAATACTTTCTTCCTCTTCACCTTCACCCTCTTCGCCATAATCCTTATAGCCGGGAACTGCAAAGTCCATATTATAAACCGTAATCTTATTTGCTATTGCGTTTGCCCAATACTCATCATCAATATCACCCTGATGGTCAAGGTCAGTAAAGTTGTTTTTATTGATATTAAGTATGGCGTTTACAGTATTACCCCATACTAACGGTCCGCCTTCTGTTACAGTGTTACCTGACACCGTCATACCATTTACGGTAACTACTGTACCGGTTTTTGTAGCATAAACAACTCCGCCCTTTGGTGCTGAATTATTCTTTGCTATATTGTTGTACATATTAAGAATACTTCCTGTATCACCAATATATACAGCTCCTCCGTAGTATGTAGAGATGTTTCCATCAAAGGTACAACTATGAATAAGTGTTGTTTTACCATTTACGTCTATAAACACTGCACCGCCGTAGCCGTTCTTTTCTTCATTACCACATGCATTTCCCTCAAAATAAGTTGCATAAATTCCTGTTTCTGCATCACCGTTAAGGGATATAGCACCACCTTTTGACACCGCGGTGTTGTTATCTATAACACTGTTATAAATAGAGAGTACGGAATTTTTGTTAATCAAAAATCCGCCTGTGCTTGCAGCACTGTTACCTGAAGCTGTTATGTTATTCATAGTAAGCTCTGTAGAAGTATGAATCGACATAGCTCCGCCGTCTCCGCCGGCTGTGTTTTCTAAAAACTGTGCACCGTTTATATCTACTGTGCTTCCTGTTGAATAGAAAGCACCGCCGTTGGCACCTGAAGTGTTGCCGATAAAATTAAGATTGTTAAGTTTTAAATCGGAGCCGCTTGTATAGATGCCGCCGCCTGTTGTGGTACATTCATTGTCTGATACCGATATATCTGACATAGTCACCGACTCGGAACTGTTTAACGACACAGCACCGCCGTTGGCACCTGATATATTTCCAGAAAATTCTGCACCGGTTATATTTAGAGTTGATGTAGTTGCATAAAGTGCACCGCCGTGGCTTTCAGATGTGTTTCCCGAAAAAATTCCATTATTTATTTCTACTTGTGATTTATTGATATAAAATGCGCCGCCGTGACTTCCTGCTGTGTTTAACTCCGCTGTTACATCTGTCATCACTGATGAGCTTTCGGAATATAGAGCAAAAGCTCCCGCATTAAAGTCGGAACTATTAGCTCTGAATGTAACCAGTTCAAACTCCGAAGTACTTCCTGTACTATATACAGCTCCGCCGCCATATCTTGATTTGCTTTCATTTTCAGTTGCAAGGGCAGTATTTGATACAAACTCCGTGTTATAAAAGTATGCTTCTGTACCTGTAAGGTAAATAGCACCTCCGTTATAATATGCACCGTTATTTTCAAATTTGGAATTTGTAACTGTGAGAGGCTTGTCTACCGCTTCCAGCTTTCCAGAAGCCACAATAGCTCCGCCGTGACTGCCCGATGAGGTATTGCCTTCAAATCGGGTGTTGTTCACATTAAGAGTACCCTGAGCAAAAATAGCTCCGCCGCGTTCGACTGAAGTATTTGTGTCAAACAACACGCTGCTTTCAACCACATCATTTTCTTCACCTAAAAATAACATACAAGATAAAGTACTTGGCATATACACTGCGCCGCCTCTGTATGAAGCACTGTTACCAATGAATTCTGCGTTGTAAGCATGAGTTTCTCCGTAGTTATAAAGAGCTCCGCCTCTTGCTGCGTGGTTATTTTCAAAACTTGCGCCATAAATGTTCAGATTTCCCAAACTATACACAGCACCGCCCTGAGTGCTTATCATCTGATCCTCTTCACTGCCTGATTCGTCAGCTACTTTATTATCAGTAAAAGATGCGCCGTAAATATTAACCGTACCTGATACAAGTATAATTGCCGCACCGCCTACACGGTTTGTGTAGGGAAGTTTGTATTTTTCATCATATGTTCTCGCATTATCGGTCTTTTCACAATTAATAAAGCTTGCATTATAAATATCGGCCTGTGCTCCACCGCACACGAAAAGAACCGTACCTGATACAGTTTCGGTCATACCTGAAGAATTACCGTCTATTACAAGTAAGTTTTGTCCATCAGATTCCGGATTGCCCAAGGTAAAGGTTATAATGTTATCACAAATTATACCGTCTTCACTTTCACCTACTACAAATATATCGCCGCCAAAGTCTGCGCTTCTTGTAAGAGTAACCGCAGCTTCTGAATACAAGTATGTATCCTGAGCTATATAGAATGTACGGTCAACCGTGAAATTCTCTGTAATCCGGATTGCAGAAATTCCATCATTCAAAGCCTGCTCCAGTTCTTCTGATGTTGATACATCAGCAGTGGTTTGAGCACCTTCCTCTTCGTCTGCAGATTGTTCCGGCTCTTCACCTGTTTCAGGTAAATTATCGATTTCTTCATTCGTATTTTCTTGCTCAATTGATGGTGCTTCCTGTTCGGAAACCGTAAACTGCAGTTCTTGTTCTGTGGCGATAGCTTCTGCCTCGGTAGCCTGAACAACCACCAGAGGATCTACCATTGTCATTATCATAGACATAACAATGCATCCACAAAACATTTTTCTGACCATTTTTCTGAATTTCATCTTTGCATCTCCTTACTTTATTTTAATTGATTAGCAGTCTCATAATTGCCGAATTACACACTAACCCCATAATATATTACTTTATCATAAAATTTCAATAAAATCAAGATAAATTCTCTACTAATGTTGATTTTTTGTTGAAGATATAGTATACTGATTACAGGAGATGATAAGATGATACAACCACAGGATATAACCGATTATTATATAAATACCATACCAACAGGCGGGACTGTGATTGATGCTACTGCCGGAAACGGTTTTGATACCATTAAGCTTTGCAAAAAAGTAGGGGCAGGAGGAAGTGTTTATGCATTTGATATTCAAGATTCTGCCATTAACGAAACAAAAAAGAAGCTGACTACAGAGGGATTTTTAAATGCAGAGCTTATCTGCGATTCACACTCCGTACTTGACCGATATGTAAAAGAGCCTGTAGATTGCGTGGTTTTTAATCTGGGATACCTCCCCGGCGGAGACCATAGTTTGCAAACAAAGGCAGATACAACAATTGAGGCAATAAAAAAATCACTGAATCTTCTTAAAAACACCGGTTTTATTTCTGTAACCGTTTATTACGGCAAAAATTCAGGGACGGAAGAAAAAGAAAGGGTTATGGAATTTTTAAAAAACCTTGACCACAAAAAATATACAGTTCTAACTCACGATTTCCATAACAGACCAAACAATCCGCCGATTACCGTGATAATCACAAAAAACTAAAAGCACCCGAGGGTGCTTTTAATTATATATCAATCACTTTAGCAATACTGCCTTATCTGAAACAACTGGCAACACAAAAGTGAATGCATTATGTACTATTTCAAAGGTCGTTTTGTCTGCATCAGTAATTTCGCCATCGACGCAAAGGCGCATTTTCCCGCCTTTTGGTGTCACCTTTATGCTTTTGCATTTTTCCGATGAGATAAATCTCTCTATGCCTTTTTTCTCCAATACCGTACCCTTCATATAGTAGGGCAAGAGAGAAAGAAACCTGAGCCTTGACACATTTTTAATTATGTTGATATTTATAAGCCCGTCGGTTATATCAGCTAAAGGATTACTCTTTATACCTCCGCCGCAGTATGAGCCGTTTGCTATAGATGTAAGGAGTAGCTTGCCATCGTAGCGCACCTTGCCGTCAAGCTCGATTTTAAGCGATGCACCTTTTTTTCTCACAAGAGTGAACAAAATGGAAATAAAATATGCAAAGGAGCCTGAAATAAAAGGCTTTTTTTTCATATCCGATGTCATGTCTGCAACATTGCAGTCAAATCCGATATTAAACATATTAAGACAGTATCCTGCGCCCTGTGAGTTTGTGTATTTAATAGCATCACAGCTTACACCCGTTCCATTTACAATTGACGGTATGTCAAAAAAATCGTATTCCCCGCCAAAGTTGCGGCAAAAATCATTACCTGTACCTATGGGGATTACTCCAATCTCTGCACTGTCAAAGCCTAAAACTCCGTTTAGAACCTCGTTAAGAGTTCCGTCGCCGCCGCAGGCAATAAATCTGCCGCCACCATTCTCTCTGCAAAAAGCTTTTACATACTCCGTAGCATCCCCCGGCTCTTGGGTAAGATATACAACGGTATCTGATTGTGATGTACAATTGTAAATAGACTCTGTAAGTGCAGTTATGTCGTTCTTCTTACCCGCACTGGGATTTATAATAAAAACAGTTTTCATTAGTACTCCTTGCAATTTAAAAATATAAGGGGATGTTTAAAAATGCACAGACCGTTCAATGGCTTTAAATCAGCATTTATAATCATTCATAAATGTGAAACCTTATAAATTATTGTAGAAATCCGCAACTTTGCGGATTTCTATTTATTTTATGCCATTGAAAGCAGTAGTGTTACCCAAATTAAAAATTTGGAACACTGTTGCATGGGTGTCGTTTACCAAATCGTAGATTTGGACTTCACCGCATACGAACGTAACTCACCACTCGGCGTACCAACGTACACCTTCGGGCAGGGTATTATGCGGATTGAACCGCATAATACTTCGCTCCGTCCGTTCTGCACTATTTTTAAACATCCCCTGGACTGTGAGCTGACTTTTTAAACAGCCCCTTATGAATGTTACAGTGTTCTCCTGGGTATAGTCCTGTTAATTTCTTCTATTTCTTCCTTACACTTTACACCGCTAACTGAGTCAGGTTTGTTGCCGCTGCACCTGCCGCAAACGCAAGAAGTCTTTCGTTATCAAAGCCCTGAGTAAGACCGTAGAGGCATGCCGCACAATAACATCAACCAGAGCAACTCCGGCGATAGTAACACCTTTGGTCTGTTTTTCCATCAGATATAACCTCACTTTTATATTAATAGCTTCATTATATACGATTATAGAAGAAATGTAAATACCTAAAATTTCTTTTTAATTATTTTTTTGCTGTTCTTTTGCGGCAGGGTGTAGAAATCCAACCCTTGCAATGTTGCCGACAAAAAAACAGGGCAAAATATATCTTGCCCTGCTTTAAATCAGATTTTCACTTTAAATACAAGCTTCTTGCATATAGTCTGCTCGTCACCGCAAATCATTGCAGGCTTATGAGCATCGTGGGGGAACAAAATCATAAATTCACCGCCCGCGAATACAAACTCGATTTTATCTTTTCCGTCTTTGAAAAATTCGAAATCTTTTTCTTCGTTGTAAGGAGTTTCAGTTTCGAGACCGTCGCCCCAGTCGCAATATACCTTTTCCTCACCTGAAATAAGTACCTGAACATCAATATACTTTTTATGCGTTTCAAGGAAGCCTTCGAGCCTTGTCTGAGAATCCTGAACCATAACATAAAGGTCACGTCCCTCTATCTCATATGTACCTGCAGGTACAGGGTTCTTTTTGTACTCCTCAACGTATTCAAAGCACTTTGCAAAAAGCGGATGAATACCCATATAAAGGTCTTTGTTTTCATACTTGTCTAAAATCATTTTGATAACCTCTTTTTCGTAATAATGCAAGCAACCGCCTGATATGTATATGATACCATATCAAGCAGAATGTGTCAAGTTATTTTTGATTCTCAAAAGTGATATTAAAGCCTTTGGCTTTAGTGTTATTCTGCACTGTGTGCAGAGTTTGACTGCGAAGCTATACCACTTCGCCTCAAGGCGAAATAAAACTGCCGAGTGTTTATAGAACACTCGGCAATATTATTATACATTATAGAGTCTGTCAAGTATTACTGATACCTGCGCTCTTGTTGCATTCTGAGTAGGTGCGAACACACCGTCTGTTACGCCGTTGATAACACCTGCTGCTGCAAGATCCATAACTGCGTTGTATGCATAGTCTGAAATCTCACCTTCATCTGCAAAGCTTACATACTGAGTTTCTGAAATCTCAAGACCGTATGCTTCACAAGCACGAATAATCATTGTAACGAGATCCTGACGTGTTATGTTCATTCCAACACCGAACTCTGTATCAGATACACCCTTAACAATTCCAAGCTCATAAGCTGTGTTTACGTATGGAGCGTACCATGCACCGCCGTCAACATCTGAGAGCGAGCCGCTTGTAGCTGATGGCTCAATGCTGAATGAAAGAAGAAGCATTTTTACAAACTGCTCTCTTGTTACGTTACCGTTGGGATTGAATGTTCCGTCACCCATACCGTTAACAACACCGCGGTCAACAAGGTTCAAAATGCTTTCTTCTGCCCAGGGAGCCTGGTCAAGGTCATTAAATCCTTCATCTTCAACCTTGGGACCCTGTGTGGTAGGAACGGACATACCGCCGCCGAAGCCGCCGCCACCGCCGCCACCGCCGGGGCCTTCCGGACGTGAAGGATTACCATTAGTGCCTGAGCCGGGATTGTTTGCTGCCTTTTTAAGGTCAGCTACAACTTTGTTGAATGCATCGATGAATGAGGGCATATCATCATATATTACACCCACCAGTTCTTTATTAACATTCATATAACCATATTTTTCATAAGCTGCAGCAAAATCAAGCTTCTGGCGACCGTATGTACCGAGAACATTTACATCATCTGCATATTTCTCAAGAATGGCTTTGAGGCTGTCAATAGTTGAAGTGTTAATTTCATCAACTGCCGCTGTCTGCCTTGTGTAGTAAGCAAGAGCTTTGTTGAAAAAGCTCTTGAAGCTCTTAGTATTGGATATATCAGAAAATGTATCAAATGTTACTATTGCATTTTCAAGCTTCATTCTGATGATTGCAGTTGCGATATCTTTTTTCATATCTGCATACACTGCGCTTGATGTATCGAGGCCGAATACAAAATCGTATGCTTCAATAGCTTTGATAAGTTTGTCAATATCACTGGTGCTTACTTTAGCCTGCGCTTCTGCCTCTGTAGCTTCAGACGGAACATATATAATACTTCCATCAGCATCGTTTGCATAGCTTTCAACGAGGAGGAAAGCTATATCATAACTTGCATTCTGCACAACGGGAAGTGAGAGCTCATATGCGCCGTTGTCGTCTGCTTCAACATGCTGGAAATGCTTTTTATATTTAAGAAAATCTGCCTCAATTGTTGCATCACCTGAAAGAAGTGTAGCAACTTTCGCGTTAACTTGGGTATAAAAAGGCTTATCGGCAATCAAATCAACATTTACTTCTGTTGTTACATCACCGGGCTTTAGAATTGCAACAATAACTGTTGAATTAGGTGCGGTTTTTCCGCTTATTGTAATTGTATCGTTATCGATATCAATATCATATGCTGCAGATGCAGTAGTTGCAAGCATTGCAAGCATAAATAATAAAGTAATTATTTTTTTCATTATATAATCTTTCCTTTCGATGTATTCTTATCTGCTTTATTCTGTGAAGGGGAGGGTTACTCCCCTTCTACTTAAATCATTCTGCCGCTTTTGGAGTAAAATCAAATACTATCGGCTCAGAAGCCAATACAAGGCTCTTGTATGAATTAACCAGATAAAGTGTAAGTATCTTATTTTCAAGATCTATTCCATCGAAATTGTGTGTCAGGTCTATATTGCCGCCTGCTGCGAGCTCAGTCTCAGCATCAAATGAGCTTGTGCCTGAGTTAACAAGATTTCCCTCTGCATCATAAACTGTGTAGATGTACAAGGGCATTAATATGCTTGAAGATGAAGCGTTTACAACATTGATTGTCGCAGTTCTTACCTGATCGTGAGTAGCTGTTGCAGGATCAAGGGCTACGCCGCCTTCACCAAATACTTTAGCACCTGTTGTTGAAACTGCACTCTTTGTTGTGAATGCAATTTCGTCTGTTACCTTTCTGCCAAGGTAATCCATAACATCTGTTGCTACAACCTTATAAACAGATCCGTTTTCAAGCTCATTCAAGTATACTATAATTGAGCCGTTACCGAATGCCATTTCAACATTTTTAACAATAGCCTCTGTTACATCCTCACTACCCTTGAATACCCTGATTGCGCTATTAACATCAAAGTCACTTGCAAGTGCTTCGGAGTATTCAAGAACAATCTTTCCTACGTTGATATCTACATCTACGTCACCGGCTTTAGGTGTTGCTTTTACAATACTAAGCTCTTCTGCAGGTATCTCTATTATCTGATAGTTATCAATATAAACGTCTACGCCGCTTATCTTAACACCCATATGGAATCCCTGGTTGGTAGGTGTTGCAACAGTTGCATCTGCATTCTTAACGATTTCAATCACTGCTGTAACCTTAGTCCACTGGTCATTTGTAATCTTAGAATTATTTGAAGAAATTTGACTAATGTTGATCAAGTTGGTGCTTACGCTTGCACGGCTTGTGTCTATAGATGCACCAACTGTTTCACCGGGGTTAACAGTTCTTGCAAAGTATGAGAGCTGATACCGTTTGCCGATTTCAAGTTTCTGGCCTACGTTAATCAAACGATATGACATTTCATTTGTATCGCCGTTTGCTTCAATTTTAAGCATCTGTGAACCTTCATAAGGAGCGATACCGTTTTCTTCTCCGACAACTGTATAAATTTCACTGCCGTTAAGCTGAGTGTTACCATATACTCCGCCGCTGTAACCTGTGAATACGCCGAGAGGTGAAAGCTCAAATCCGTGGTTTGAACCGGCAAGTAAGTTCTTATCAGACTCAAGATCTCCTGAGTATGTTTTAAATGTGATTTCCTTTGAAAGGTCACGTCCGTATTCATCAGCAATTCCGGTTACTGAAACAGTATACTCTGTACTGAGCTCAATGTTTGCAAATCTTACTTCATAAACTGTGTCTGAAACCTTAACCACTTCAACCACTTCGGGAACTAATTCTAATCCGCCTGTGATTGCAACATTTTTTGCAGTAAACTCAAGAGGTGCAGTTGTGAATGTGTAGTTTACAACACCTGTAACCGCAGCAGTTTCGCCATCTGCAGGAGTTGTAACTGTGTTGATTTCAGGGATATATTCCTTAAATACAAGCTTATCAACATATACTGCTGAAGTGCCGGCAACTTTTATACCGATAGTAATACCCTTGTTATCGATACCTGCCGGGTTTTCAACCATATCAACAATATATGAGAGACACTGCCAGTTTCTGTCAATTGCAGTTGTAGTTGTATTCTTCGGATTAGCAGGCACTACTGTGCTGTCATTTATTGCAGCTACATATACATCTGCCATATCAGTTGTTCCAATACCGTTTTCGTCGTCTGCAGTTCTGATATAGAATGATACCAGGTATCTTCTTCCTGCCTCAACTGCGTTCTCTGTACCGCTTCCGATTCCGCCAATATAAGCTATAGCATTTGAGCCTCTATCTGAAATCTTAAGTATCTTATCACCATGAGGCGCTTCTGTGGGCACATCTGATGCACTTACTACTTCAAAGGTCTGTGTACCGCTTTTGGCGAGGAATGATGCGTCTTCGTTTTCAAAGCTGAAGTCAAAGCTCTTATCTTCAACCATGTTTGAAGACATTGTTGTTGTAAATACTATAGGTTCAGCTACAAGTGACTGACCGTACACGTCTAATACATTTACAAACTCAATTGTGTACTTTGTAGCAATCTTTAAGCCTTTAAGAATGATATTATATTCACACTCGTTGAGCTTTGCTACAGAAATTCCTGATGTAACAGTTTTGCCTTCTTCGTCTTTGATAACAAGAGTATTGGTATCAAAATTGTAAGGCTCATTGCTGAACTTAACAGCAATTTCTGTGTCTGTATCAAGCTCTGTTGCACCGCTTGCCGGTGTGTGTGTTACAGTCATATCGCGGATATATTCTTTGATAACAATATCCTTAATTAAGATATCACTGCCATTACCGGGAAGCTTAATACCTATATGTGTTCTTCCGATTTGTTCTTCATCAGCTGCTCCGGATTTTACAACTGTTCCGGCAACAACAAATGTCTGCCATTCGTCGGTGATATTTTCGCCGGATAAAACCACATAATCTTTACCATGTACACCGGCCTCACCTTCAACTGAAAGTGAAATTCCGCCGGTTCTGTTAACCCCTTCTTCTGCAGGCTCTGCATATTTTGCTTTAACCTCAAAGCTATATGAAAGGCCGTTCTTAAATCCGGGAAGGTTTGCAAACCTTACAATAGTGTCGCTACCTAATTCAGCCAATATTGCACCGGAAATGGTCCATATTCCGGTTTCTGCATCATAGTTTTGTACAGCGCCTTTTCCTTTGTAATATTCCATAGCTGTTTTACCTGCTACCAAATTATTATCGGGAACTACAGGCTCTGCACCCATTGTAAACTCTGTTGTGAAACCGTCAACAAACTGACCGTAAGTATCGTAAACTCTCTTGAGAGTTACAACATGCTTCTGACCATATTTTGTATCTGCAAATGTTACTTTATATTCTGTGTCAGAAATCTTTTCAAATCCGCTTACAATTGCATCTGAAATTTCAATGTATTCTGCATTAAATTCTGCAGGAGCATTTGAAAATGCAAAGTTCATTACAGCCGTTCTTACATCAGTTGCTCCGTTTGCAGGGTCTGCTTTGATCTTGAATTCAGGAATAACTTCTTCTATATTGAAGTAGTCGAAGTATACTTCAGATACTCCTGAAACCTTTGTTCCTATGCTGATAGCTGCGTAGTTAAGAGCTTCATCTGTTGAACAAATTCTGAATTTTCCGGTTACCTTTGTCCATCCTGTACTGTCGATGGTGGTTTCAGACTGCTCAACTTCTTCGAAGTATATACCTTCAGTTTCTGATGAGAATACTACTGAAGCTGCTCCTGTTACAACTTCGCCATCGTCGTAAGGTGTTCTTGCATAGTATGAGAACTCATATTCCTTTCCAACTTCGAGTTTTGAAGCACTATCAGCGCCGATTGCGAAGTAAACTCCGCCGTCGCCCTCAATACCTGTAGCCTTAACATATTTTGAGCCATCATATACCTTCGGTCCGTCTTCAGTTCTTTCAACTGCCTGGGCTGTAATAGTACCCTTAGTTGTAGGAGCATCGCCGGTTTCAAAGCTATAGTCAAAACCATTTTCCTTCAAAACGTTATATACAAGTGTTGTTGTGAAGCTTGCACTGTACTCTGCAGGGCTTCCGTAAATATCGTACACTCCTGCAAGGCTAAGATTGTATGCAGTGCCAAGCTTAAGATCTTTGAATAAAACTGTATAAACAGTTTTATCTTCAGGATCAGGAATTAACTCTATCTTACCTGTTACCTTTTCGCCCTCTTCCTTAAGAACAAGATGTCTGTCTGCCTTAAGCTTGAAGGGTTCATTTGAGAAATCAAGGGTAATCTTTGCATCGGGTCTGATGCCTGTTGCACCATTTTCAATACCATCAACTGCAACCGTCATATCACCCATGTTTCTTTTGATAACGATGTCTTTAATCTCAACATCGTAATTCTTACTGGGAAGCTTAACACCAATATGGATAGCTCCAATCTTATCGTCATCTTTTGCACCAGCTACACCTGATTTTGTAGTAGCCTTAAATGTAAAGGTCTTCCACTCATCAGTTATGTCTCCGCCTGATACATAATCTCCGCTACCACCGGCACCGGCTGAACCTTCAACACTGATATTGGGAACTCCTGTTCTTACAACGCCTTCTTCAGCGGGAGCTGCATATCTTAACTGAACTTCTACATCGTATTCTGCATTGTGTAAGAAGCTTCCAACGCTTGTAAATCTTACAACACTACTTTTAGTGTTAACTAACTCTTCTGCAGTTGCAGTCCAAACTTTTGTTTCTGCATCGTAAACTACATCATTATTTGTTGTGTAATACTTAAGGTTTGTATTGTTAGCTACAATGTTCGGCAAAGGTGCCGGCATCTCTTCAGATGCGAGGAATGTAAGAGTTGATACTGCAGGATTTGTATACATATCCTGAACATTTACAAGACTTACTTCGTAATTCTGACCATACACAAGACTGCCTGCAGGGAATGTAACTGTATAAGTTTTGTCGTCAACCTTTGCAACTGTGAAATCAGGAACCTGAACTTCAGAATTTACAAGAGGCTCTGCAAGACTTACAGAAACATTTTCTTTGCTCATCTTATAGGGCATATGCGAGAAGCTATATGTAATAGTTCCGCCATCTATTGCATCAAGAATTCCGCCGTTCTCGACTGAAGTTGTAACAGTCATCTCACCGGCAGTACGCTTTGCAGATAAGCCCTTAATTTCAATATCGTAACCATTTCGGGGAAGCTCAACACCAATATGGATAGCTCCAATCCTATCGCCATCTTTTGCACCAGCTACACCTGATGTTGTAGTAGCTCTGAATTTAAAGGTCTTCCACTCGTCAGTTATATCGCCGCCTGATACATAATATCCGCTACCACCAGCACCGGCTGAACCTTCAACACTGATATTGGGAACTCCTTTTCTTACAACGCCTTCTTCAGCGGGAGCTGCATATCTTAACTGAACTTCTACATCGTATTCTGCATTGTGTAAGAAAGTATTAACATGTACAAATCTTACTTTACCTGAAGCCTGTCTCAATACGTCTGCTTTTGCAGTCCATACGCCGGTTTCTGAGTTATAGTCTTGTACCGGTCCTTTTCCATTATAATACTCAAGACCTGTTCTGCCTTCCAACACGTTAGGCTGATTATCAGGTAACGGCTGGGGTTCGGGACCAGGCTCGGGTGTAGGTTCTGGTGTAGTCCCGGGTGTGGGTCCGGGTGTGGGATTAGGATTTACGCCAGGGCCGGGATCAGGAGTAACTGTCTGTTCTTCCGTTGTGAAATCAACTGAAGCTGCAGCAGTCTGGCCATACTCGTCTTTAACATCTACAAGTGATACGTTATATGATGTGCCGCTTGCAAGGCTTACGAGCTTAACAGTGTATTCTGTGTCGCTTACCTTTGTAATATCATTAGCAGCAACCGCACCGCCGTTTGTAACTGCAAAGTTTGCAGCAACGAGTTCTGCCTTTGGAGCTCTGTTAAACGTAAATGTTGCTACCGCATTGTCAAGCGCAACATCTGTTGTTACATCCATTGCAGCTGTAGCTGTGAATGCAGGGATTTCATAAACCTTGAAGTTTCTTACAAGCAAACCATCTCCGCCGGCGTCTCTGACGTCGAATCCGAGATGTGCTCTACCCCGTGCATGATCTGTAGCAGCAGTCTGGTTAGCTACCATAAGGTAACCAACTTTAGTCCAGTTAGAAACTGCCACATTAAAGCCTTCATTTGCAGAGAGTGTTATGGATGTATCTGAGTGTCCTATTACAGGTTTGTACACTAAAGGACTAGTTTCGTTTCCTCCAGTTGCATCCTTTACTTCAGCTGTTACATAGTAGTTTCCTACTAACTTGTGATAAATGCTAATTTTACCAAATGTATAACGGTTATGTTGGTCTCTGTTATTACCGGGTATTGAATAAATTCCGTCAACTGCAGTAAGCTCTATTTTGGTTGAACTAGAATGAGTACTTCCTGCATCATACGTGAATGTACAGGTTGCATCTATAGGATTATCCTCGGGATTCTGAGTAGGTGCCTGAGTAGGTGCCTGAGTAGGTGCCTGGGTAGGTGCCTGAGTAGGTACCGGATCAGCCGGCTCTTCTTCGGTTGTTATTGTGTATGTAGGAACAGATGCATTAGTTACACCTGTTGTAACTGTAACTGTATACTGAGTGGAATATTTAAGACATTCGTATCCGATTTTCCACTGTCCGTCCCCATAGCTTACATCTGTAGCTGTAACTTCATTAGTTCCGTCAGAGAATTTGATGTTACCTGCTGTGAGAGCGAGCTCCTGAGGGCCTGAAAGCGTGAGTGTACCAGAAATAGCCACATCTGTTGCACTGTCTTCCGCGAGTGTGAGCTTATAAACTCTGTAGTTATCAATGTATACATCAAAAGGTTTTCTCTGGCTGTTTGAAACTACCTGAAATCGAGCCTCTACGTTAGCATTTGCATTTGTGTTCTGAACAACACCTTGCATAGTACTCCATTTGGTGGAGGTTAATGTTGCACCTGCCCACAAAGGACTACTTGTGTCTGTTCTGAGCACAGAAGAGCTAGTAATATTAACACCTTCTGCGGCTTTAGCATCTACAGCAACGTAGTAATAACCTAAACCAGGATTAACTGCAACGCCGACAATAGGCTGAACTGATGAGTAGATAATGTTTCCATCACCATCTTTACCTGTTTTAGGCTCAGCTTCATATGTAACCTTAATGGCTTTATCGCCGTCTACTTCAACGATTTCCCATGAATGATCGCCGACATCAACATTACGAGCTATAATGTTATCTGAAGGATCTTTCTTTTCGATTGTATATGAATAGCCGACGTCGAATGATTCCATATCACCTCCAACAACAAGATTTGTCAGTTCTGCGGCATTTACAGCAACCGGTAAAACGATTGTAGATGCAATCATTGAGAATGCAATAATAAATGCAAGCAGCTTAGAAGTTTTTTTCATAAAGTTACCACTCCTTAAATGTTTTCGCACCGCCGTTTTTTTAGAGCCGAAAGCGACCGGCAATGCAGTATGCCGCAACGACCTTTTTAAGACCTTGACAGGAAATAAATTCCCTCAGTCTTATAAAAATTTACTGAAGTTAAAACATTTATATTAACTGCCCCAGGCAGAATATTTTTAAACAATGCAAACTCCTCGTATCGTACGTATTATTGTACCATAAAAACGCACCTCAAACAATCATCTTTTTTGACTTCCAAGGTGTATTTTTTGACAATAATTTTACAATGTGATTACACGAAAAAATCCATAGTAACCCACCTTGTAATTATAATAACATTTTTTAAAGCATTTTTCAACCATTATTTTGCCCAAAAAACATTGCACCTTTTGGGTAAAAACAGACTAATAAAATTGCAGAGTGACATTTATCTCTCTGCATTTACACAATTTTTTTTGCGATATACTCGCTTTTTCACGTTCCGAAGGACATATCGCAATATATCGCATCCCCATGGATATATCGCAAATTCCGTGAGGATTTTATATCGCTGAAGAGTGACATTTGTCACTCTTCATACCCATTGGGATTATTTTTTTGCCAGTTCCAGGAGTCTCGGCACATATCTTCTATGCCTCGCTTTGCTATCCAGCCCAGTTCTTTTTTTGCTTTTTCAGGGTTGGCATAACATTCTGCTATATCACCCGGGCGGCGGTCTACTATTTTATAGGGCACCGGAGCGCCGCTTGCCGCCTTGAAGGCTTCTACTATCTGGAGCACCGAATAGCCCTGACCCGTTCCAAGATTGTATATATGAACGCCCGGCTTTCCTGTACAATGCTCAACTGTTTTAAGATGGCCGATTGCAAGGTCAACTACGTGAATATAGTCACGCACACCGGTTCCGTCTACTGTGTCGTAATCGTTTCCGAAAACTGACAGTTCCTTAAGCTTACCAACTGCCACCTGGGTTATATAAGGAAGCAAGTTGTTGGGAATTCCCTTTGGGTCCTCACCTATTATTCCGCTTTCGTGAGCACCGATGGGGTTAAAATAGCGGAGAAGTGATACCGACAGTTTTGGGTTCGCCTTTGTTACATCAGTTAAAATATCCTCTATCATAAGCTTGGTAGCGCCGTAAGGATTTGTGGCGCTTCTTGGGAAATCCTCTGTGATGGGCACAGTTTCCGGAGAACCGTAAACCGTTGCAGAGCTTGAAAATACGATATTATTTACATCATACTTCTCCATAAGCATAAGAAGGTTCAGGGTACCTGTTATGTTATTATGGTAGTACCTTACAGGGATTTGGGTTGACTCGCCCACCGCTTTAAGACCGGCAAAATGGATTACGCTATCGAACTTATTTTCTGCAAAAACCCTTTCCATAGCATCGAAATCAAGCATGTCCACTTTATAAAAGGGGAAATCCTTACCTGTTATTACTTTTACTGCGTCAAGAGATTTTTCACAGGAGTTTGAAAGGTTATCGAGAACAACTATTTCATAGCCGCTGTTTAAAAGCTCCACACAAGTGTGGCTTCCGATATATCCGGCACCGCCTGTTACTAAAATTTTCATTATGATTATAACTCCTTTTACTATTTCTTAAGCTTATACGACAAGGTCATAAGAGCATCCGACAAATGTACATTCTCAACAGGCACACCAAAATCCGATTCCAGCTCAGTATAGCCGAAGTTAAGCATACCCTGCACACCTGCAGCTACAAGCCTGTTTGCAGTTTCCTTAACAAAACTGCTGGGGACTGTGAGAATTCCTATGTTTATATTATTATCGGTAATAAAGCTTTCCAGCCTATCCAGAGGAAGAACCATTTTACCATTTACCTCAACGCCGCAAACCTCGGGGTTTACATCGAACAGTGCCAGTATTTTAAAGCCACGCCTTTCAAAAGCGTCGTGGTTTGCAAGAGCCTTGCCAAGATTTCCGGCTCCTACTACAATTGCACGGTTTTCGTTATTAAGGCCGAGAATTTCACCTATAGCATTATACAAATACTCCACATTATAGCCGTAGCCCTGCTGACCGAAGCCGCCGAAGTAATTAAAATCCTGGCGAATCTGGGATGCGGTTACATTCATTTTTTTACTGAGGTCCCCTGATGAAATCCTCTTTATATCCAGCTTCAGAAGCTCGCTGAGATATCTGTAATACCTGGGCAGACGTTTGATAACTACCGCAGGCACTTGTTTTTGATTATTTATCACGTTTTTACCTCTTCCTTTTGATTAAAAAGTAACAAATCAAAGCTTTTTAATAGTATCCATAATGTACTCTGCAAACTCCATACCTGTGCAGCCCGTGTCACGGCCTGTGATGGTGAGCTTCTTTTCTTCGTACATACAAATATCAAGAGCACGTTCGAGCTTATCTGCCTGAGCCTGATATCCGATATGTGAAAGCAGCATAACACCTGCACGGATTATGGAACAAGGGTCTGCATACTTATCTCTGCCCTCCAAAACCATTCTGGGTGCACTGCCGTGGATTGCTTCAAACATCGCATACCTTTTACCGATATTTGCACTTCCGGCAGTTCCTACTCCGCCCTGGAACTCTGCGGCTTCGTCGGTGATAATGTCGCCATAGAGATTAGGAAGAACTACTACCTGGAAACCTGTTCTTCTCTTGGGGTCTACAAGCTTTGCGGTCATAATATCAATATACCAGTCGTCAAGCTCTATTCCGGGATAGTCCTTTGCCACTTCCTGACAGGTTCTTAAAAACTTACCGTCGGTAGTTTTGATTACATTTGCCTTTGTTACGCAAGTAACCTTTGTTTTACCATTCTTTTTAGCATATTCAAATGCAGCTCTTGCAATTCTTTCGCTTCCGTCGCTTGTGGCAACAGTGAAGTCGATTGCAAGGTCGTCTGTTACATTAACGCCCTTTGAGCCTACTGCATATCCGCCTTCGGTGTTCTCTCGGTAGAAGGTCCAGTCGATACCTTGGTCGGGAACCTTAACAGGGCGAACATTTGCAAAAAGGTCAAGCTCTTTACGCATTGCAACATTTGCACTTTCGATATTGGGCCAGGGATCTCCTGCTCTGGGAGTAGTCGTAGGGCCTTTGAGGATAACGTGGCAAGCCTTGAGCTCGTCTAAAACATCGTCGGGGATAGCTTTATTTGCTGCTACTCTGTTCTCAATGGTGAGACCGTCGATTACTTTAAATTCGATTTTACCCTTTGCCATTTCGTCTGCAAGAAGAAATTCGAGAATTTTATGTGCTGCGTCTGTGATTGCAGGGCCTATTCCGTCACCGCCGCAAACGCCGATTACGATTTTATCAAGCTTTTCATAGTCGATAAAATCCTTCTCCTGCTTCATTTTTTCAATTCTTACATTCTGCTCTTCAAGAATTTTTGCAAACTTTTCAAGAGCTGCTTCAATCTCAGGTGTGTATGCCATTTTTAAATCAATCCTTTCCATTCTGCTTTGTGTAGTTAAGAAGTCCGCCGGCTAAAAGCATAGCTCTCTGGCGTTCGGACAATGATACAATTGTTTTAATTTCTGCGCCTGTTGTTTTATTTGTTACAACTACGGAATTACCTGATGTTATCTGTTCTATGATATTTTTGATTTCAAGCTCGTCGCCCTGACTGATTGTTTCATAATCAGCTTCATTTTCAAATGTAAGGGGTACAATACCTGCATTTATAAGATTTGCCATATGGATACGGGCAAATGACTTTGTTATAACTGCCTTTACGCCAAGGTAAAGCGGTGCAAGCGCCGCATGCTCGCGGGATGAGCCCTGACCGTAATTCACACCGCCCACGATTATACTCTTTTTCAGTTCAAGAGCACGGGCAGGGAATGTTTCATCACACACTGCGAAGCAGTATTTTGAAATTTCAGGAATGTTTGAACGCAAGGGGAGTATTTTTGCACCCGCCGGCATAATATGGTCGGTTGTTATATTATCTCCCACCTTAAGAGCGCACTGCGCAGAAATATCTGCAGACATAGGTTCTGATACGGGGAAAGGCTTGATATTGGGGCCGCGAAGGACCTCAACAGTATTCATTTCGGTTTCGGGTACAGGGGGTACAACCATATTATCGTTTATATCGAACTGCTTCGGAATTTCAAATTCAGGCATATCGCCAAGAGTTCTGGGGTCAGTGAGGCAGCCTGTAAGAGCCGATGCCGCCGCAAGCTCGGGAGACACAAGGTATACCTGACCGTCTTTTGTGCCTGAACGACCTTCAAAGTTACGGTTGAAAGTACGAAGCGAAATACCCTTTGAGTTAGGTGACTGACCCAT
>JAZRNL010000014.1:0-6325 GCA_045648165.1 Clostridia bacterium
GGCTCACCGCGATGTCCTTCGATTGAGTGAATAAGAGCTGTTTCTTCACCGCAGACAAATGCACCTGCACCAAGTCTTAGCTCTAAGTTAAAGCAAAAGTCTGTTCCGAAAATGTTATCACCTAAAAGTCCGTATTCCTTAGCCTGAGCAATGGCAATTTCAAGTCTCTGAACTGCGATGGGGTACTCTGCTCTTATGTAGATAAAGCCCTGGTCTGCACCTACTGCATAAGCGGCAATCGCCATTGCTTCGATTACTGCATGAGGGTCACCTTCAAGGATTGAACGGTCCATAAACGCACCGGGGTCACCTTCGTCTGCATTACAAGCAACATACTTCTTATCGCCCACTGCGTTATAAGTGAACTTCCATTTTGTTCCTGTGGGGAAGCCGCCGCCGCCACGTCCACGGAGACCTGATTTTAAAATTTCTTCGATTACTTCTTCTCTTGTCATCTCTGTAAGAGCTTTACCGAGAGCTTTATAACCATCTGTTCCGATATATTCGTCAATATTTTCAGGGTCGATAACACCACAGTTTCTGAGCGCAAGTCTCATTTGCTTTTTATAGAAGTCAACCTCATTGAGTGACTTGATTGATTCATCTTCCTGAATTGTTTCCTGATAAAGGAGTCTTTTTACTATACGACCCTTGAGAAGATGCTCTTCAACAATTTCCTTAACGTCTTCTACTTCTACTCTTGAGTAAAAAGCGCCTTCAGGGTATACAACCATAATAGGACCAAGAGCACAAAGACCAAAACAACCTGTTTTGATAACCTTTATTTCTTTATCAAGACCATTTGCTTTAAGCTGGCTTTCAAGCTCGTTTACAATTGCCGCGCTACCGGATGAAGTACAACCTGTACCTGCACAGCATAAAACGTGACCTCTTACCATATCCATGTTTTATATCATTCCTTTCAAATTTCTGTATGATAATTACTGAGCGTTACCGATTGTATATTCAGCAATAACTTTTCCGTTTACAACATGTTCTGCAACAACCTGCTTTGCCTTATCCGGTGTCATTTTTACATATGTAACCTTTTCTTTACCGGGTTCGTAAACTTCAACAATAGGCTCAAGTCTGCAAACACCTATACAACCTGTCTGAACAACAGTTACATTCTGAAGATTTCTTTTTCCTATTTCTTCAACAAAAGCAGTCATTACAGGTCTTGCACCTGCTGCAATACCGCAAGTAGCCATTCCTACAACTATTCTTGTTCCTTCGTTTTCACGTCTCATTCCAACTCCGGCAACATTTTTCTGTCTGATTGCTTCCAAATCTGCTAAGCTTTTCATATGATAAACCTCCTACATTTTCTATAAGGCGTAAAGCTCCTCTTCTCCTTCTTTCAAGTAGCCGAGAAGCCACTGCATTACTCCGGCGTCGTTAAAAGGAACGCCTCCGAGTATTTCTCTCATTTCTCTTGTATCAAGCTTAAATTCTTTTTCTCTTACCTTATGAATAAACAAAAAGTCCGTATCGGTATATGATGTTACAACTGTAAACACCGTATCCACTATATTCCCGAGAGGCTGCCTGTCGATATGGTTATATGAGAAATCAGCTGTTATGATAGTTCCCACACCGACTTTAGATTTTATATCAATGCTGCCGCCTGTTCCTTCCGCTGCCATTTTAAGCAGAGGAATTCCAAGCCCAACCTTTCTTGTTGTACGCTTTGTGGTAAAGGGGCTGGTTACATTCTTCAAAAATTCCTCATCCATTCCCACACCATTGTCTTTTATGTAAAATCTGAACAAGTCTTTATCTTTATCCTCTGTTATTCCCAGCTCTACAAGAGATGCACCGGCAGTAACTGAGTTCTGGAGAATGTCGAGAATATGAAGTGATATTTCCTTCATAAGCCTTTACCTCTTTTTGTTATTTTTTCACACATATCGGCAAAAAAATTAGTTCATATCCTGATACTTCTTTATAATATCCTCAACATCATCTACAACAAGACGTCCGTAAACATCATCATTAACTGTTATAACCGGTGCAAGTCCGCACGCTCCGATACAACGTGTTGCTTCGATAGAGAATTTGCCGTCTGGAGTACATTCATCAACATCAATACCAAGAATACTCTTTATTTTTTCAAGTATATCTCCTGATCCCTTAACATAGCAGGCTGTACCAAGACATACACCAATTTTATATTTACCCTTTGGATTGAGCGAGAACTGAGCGTAGAAGGTTACAATACCATAAACCTCTGCCAAGGGTACTTCCAATCCTTCCGCAATCATTGTCTGAACTTCAATTGGCAGGTAACCGTAAATTTCCTGAGCCTTGTGAAGTACCGGTATGGTAGCACCTTCCTGTCCTTTATGGGCAGCAATTACTTCAAGAAGCTCTTTTTCCTGCTCCTTTGTACCGTTAAAAGGTACAGTTTTCTTTTCTTCCATCAATAGACCTCCGTTTCTCCTAAAAATACAACTGATGCAAATGCACATCAATCTTCACCCTACATTATATCATTAAACTACAAAAATTGCAACTAAGTTTGTTAAAAAAAAAATTTACTCCTTTTTGCACAAAAAATCAAGTACTGCTTTGGCATTTTTTCCGGTTATTTCTATGTAAAACTCTCTTTCAAGTATATTTTCAAGGTAGTGGGCATCAGAATTTGATAAAATATTAAACTCCTTGTATTCATTTTCAAGTAAATTTCTTCTTCGCGGCGTTATTTCTACAGATTTTATATCAATATCCCCGGGTAACAGACCGAGGTTTGATATAACACTGTACGACTGTTTATCTATATGAGCAGGTACTGCAATTCCAGAGCAGTCTTTCACAAGTTTGAAAACTTCATAAATATCTAAAGTAGTTGCAGTTACCAAAAGGGATTTTTCCTCACCTATTATTTCGTCTTCCTCATTCATATAAAACTGATTACCATAGATTTCAACGTTATTTTCTATAAATGGAAGGTGAGCTTTTACTATCTTTTCTGCTTCTTTTGCTCTTTCAATATCCGGAAAATATGAAACTACATGAATTTCTTCCGAAGTTTCAATTTCCATTCCGGGAATAACCAGAATATTATCACCTGCTGCCTTTATTGCAGCTTCCGCATTTCCACAGGTGTTATGGTCGGTTATAGCAATAACATCCAAACCTTTTATATAAGCCATATTAACAATATTATTTGGCGTCATATCATTGTCACCGCAAGGCGAAAGAGCAGAATGAATATGCAAATCATAATATAATTTCAAACCAATAACACCTCCTTTTAAATATTTTTTTCAAAAGGGGATGTTGAAAAAACAACACCCCCTATTAATTTAGTTTTTATAAAACTCTATGGCAATGTCATAAGCAGATTTGTCAGATGTTATAATCACTATATCTTCATCAATTGCTTTTTTGAGAGCATCTTCATCAGGCGAAAATCCGTCACATATAAGTATGCATCCGGCATCTGTAAGTGATGCAACTGCAACAATATTTATATTAGACTGAATTGTAATCCATAGATTATCTTCCTGAACCTTACTCATTGCAAGGCTTAGCAAGTCTCCTATATAACAGCCGTTTAATACTCTTTCTCCATTACCTGAGAGTATTTTTCCATTTATTTTTTTACAAAGCTCTTTGCAGGTCATTGAAATCACCTCAATCGTCTTTTTTTGTCATTTCGTATTTGCCGTCGAGCTCAAGCATTTCCTTTGCCAGAATATTTATTCTTTCTTTAAGCTTGAAAATGCAATCATACTCTGTTGCGTATCCTCTTACAATATCTTCTGCAAGATCGTGACAACCGGGAGAACCGCAGGATCCACAATCAAGTTTCGGCAGATTTTCATAAATTTTTTCTATTTCCATTGCCTTTTCCATTGCTTTATGAACATCATCGTCCAGATTCATAACAGGTCTGTAAACAAGTGCTTTATCCCATAAAACACCATCGCTTAATTCCACATTTTCATTTTCCGGAATTTCTCTGCATATACGCTCTAAGCGTGATTTTGCAACAAAACTGTTTTCAACATTTAAAGGTCCTCCAACACATCCGCCGGGGCATGCCAGAGCTTCTACATATTCTATATCTCTTAATTTATCATCTTCAACCGCTTCTAAAACATCTATTACATTATGTATTCCGTCGACGCAAATATTTTTAGGAGTTTCTGTTGCAGCTGCCTCACCTCCGGCAATCGCCCACATAATACCTTTTCTGCCGCTTTTACTTAAAATTTCAATCTCATTTCCAGTAAGCCGACTTATTTCATGCGCCATCTTT
This sequence comes from Clostridia bacterium, assembly GCA_045648165.1. Lineage (GTDB taxonomy): Bacteria > Bacillota > Clostridia > UBA1381 > UBA1381 > RGIG9115. Next base: position 4,268 of record JAZRNL010000014.1, read on the forward strand.
TTATAAAGATTATTTACAGATATTACGCCATTAACATATGATTTATTAACAGTTACAGGGTTTTTAACTGCAGTTGCTTTTGCAGCACATGGAGAAATGAATATAACTCCTATTTCATCTTCATTAAGTCCGGTTTTTAATACTGCTTCTTCTCTTGCATCCCTTGCTGCTACTTCCATAGGCGAGCGAAGGGGAACAAGATTACTTATAAGATTTGGAAAACGAAGTGAAATAAGCCTTACTACCGCCGGACATGCAGTTGAAATTGTTGGCGTCATAAGCTCACCTGATGCTATTAATTCTTTTGTTTTCTCTGTTACTTTCTCTGCTCCTCTGGAAACTTCATATACGTGGTCAAATCCTGTTTTTTTAATAGCCGACATAATTATATTAATATCATCAGCCAATGAAAACTGTGAAAAAAATGCAGGCGCAACAAGTGCAATATTGTATTTAAAATTATCAAGTATTTTAAATTCGTCTGTTACTGCTTTTTTTGCTCTGTAAGGACAAACTCTTATACATTCTCCGCAATCAATACATCTTTCTTTAAGAATTTTAGCTTTACCATTCTGAATTCTTATTGCTTTTGTAGGACAGTGCTTTAAACAGTTTGTACAACCCTTACATAAATCTTTTTCAAGAGTAACTGAGTGCCAATAATTATCCATAATAAACACCAGCCTTTAATTAAATATCAAACATTTATTATTATTTCAACATTCGTTCCTTTTCCTATTTCAGTTGTAATGTTAAGCTCATCTGAATATTTTTTTATATTTGGCAGTCCCATTCCTGCTCCAAAACCAAGTTCTCTCACTGTATTAGTTGCAGTTGAAAACCCCTCTTGCATAGCTTTTTCCATATCAGGTATACCGGGGCCGTTATCACATAAATTTATTTTTATTCTGTCGGGTGTGATTTCTACATCTATGTAACCGCCGTTTGCGTGTATAACCATATTTATTTCTGCTTCATACATAGCTATAGCAACACGCCTTATAACTTCAGGATTAAAACCAAGCTGTTTAAGAGTTTTTTTAACTTTACTTGAATTTTCTCCGGCTACGCTGAAATCATCACCGTTTACTTTATAATGAAGGTTCATATACTTCCTCCATTTCAGTTACCGAGTCCTGCTGAATAAAGCTTTCCTGAAGCTATATACAAAGGATATTCGGTGGTCATTACAACTATATCTTTCATTTTTGCCATTCCAACAATTGAATCATCCGGCTTTTTACCTCTTACAAAAATAACAGTCTCTATATCCATCATTTCTGCAGTTCTTATAACCTGAGGATTAATAAGCCCTGTAAGTAAAACAGCTTTATCCTTTACAAATGCAAGAACATCACTCATAAGGTCACATCCGCATGCAGAATCTGCATCCTTATACATTAATTCTTCACCTGTTAAAACATCAGCATTTAAAATATCCTTAATTTCTGAAAGCTTCATTTTTTTATCCTTTCACAAAAAAGTTAAATTTTTTTTCATTTCCTACAGTAGTATCTTTTCCGTGACCGGGATAAACCACTGTTTCATCTGGTAGTGTATATATTTTTTCTTTAATTGAGTGATGAAGCATATTACCGTCACCTGTAGGTAAATCACATCTTCCCACACTCTTTAAAAATAGAGTATCACCTGAAAATAATATATTTTTCAAAAGGTAGCAAACCGAGCAGTTTGTATGACCGGGTGTTTTGATTATTATTATTTTATTCCCGTAAAAATCAAAAACATCGCCAGTATCAAAAACTTCTTGTACTTCATCTATAGTTTCAGGTTTCCCAAGCCCTGCTTGAGTAAGGCTTATATTAACATTTTTTATATTTTCCCTGCACTCACTGCTGCAGCAAACCATAGCACCTGTTTCGTTTACTATGTCATTTACTGCTGAAATATGATCAAAATGACAGTGAGTAAGAAATATATATTTTATTTTAATATCCTTTAAAAATTCCTTTATTCTTTCGTATGGGCAACCGGGATCTATAACAATTGCCTCACCATTTTCAACTATAAAATAAGTATTTTCATCAGAATATAAAT
>JAZRNL010000015.1:0-33902 GCA_045648165.1 Clostridia bacterium
TCCCATTTATCAGCAGAAAGGCGAGAATGAAAGAATAATGTGTCATTGGTATCACCAAAAGAAGAAGTACAATCTTTGCATAAATATCTTTGTCTTCCGCTTTTGTACCCATTTTTAATTGTATTCAAACTACCACAATCAGGACATACCATTTTCCCGTCAACCATTTTGGCTTGTCTGCACTTCTCTAATAGTTGTTCTTGCTTTTCAGCACTATTGTCAGCATTGGACTTTTCATTAGAAAATAATTTGTTTAATACAGACTGCTTACTTCTTTCAGGTAATCCAGACAATATATTTTGTATCAATTCATAGGCTTTTTTTGTGTTCACAAGACATTACCTCACTTTGATTAAAAATTACATTATAATCATATTAAGGATAACTGTCCTCATTTATGTCTGCTTGATTACTTTTTATGTCGTCACACAAAAAACAGCCTTAAACACGTAGGTTTAAGGCTGTATAGTAAACTGATTATTTTTTCTTTCTAACAACAAGCAACAATACAATTAATACCAGAACAAAAGCACTTACACCAATTATTCCCCACATACTGATATTAGATTTAACTGCTATGTCTGTTGGCTCATCTGCACCACCAATTACAGAAGTAGTTGAACTATCGGGTTGTGTTGATTGTTCGATTTTAGCCAATCTCTTTTGTTCTGCTTTTTCAAACGAACCTTTATTTAATGCTTGTTGCATATCATAGGCAAAAGTATGGTTCTCAATAACTTCTAATGTTTTGGTATCAGTAGACGTAACTTCCCATATACTAATATGAATATATGTTTCAGTTGGAATAACAGTACATAAATATATTTTGCCTATTTCAAGTTCTTTATGTGTGGTGAAATCTTTTCTTTCATATGTATATTCACTATCTTGTTTGAACTCACCTTTTATATTCTTTTTTTGAATTATTGTAACAGTATTATTTGTAAACTCTTTTACTTCTCCAAAATACACTTGTGCGTCATCTTCAACCAAATATGAGTTTGGAATATCACCCGCAAATACTGATACTGATATTGTAAGAACAAGAATTATTATTAAACTTATTAAACAAAATAACTTTTTCATAGTCCAAACCTCCTTATATGGAATAATCTGTATATTAATTATAACATATAATATTAAAAAAGTAAACAAACACAACAAAAATTAATGATTTATTAATTCTAAGTATAAATAATATTATTTCAATTAAAAAAGCAGTTCACCAATACTTATGTGTGACTGGGAGTTTAATTAAAAGTTGGGAAAGAGGAATTGCCATTTTTTGATTTATTGCGAATGTTTTTTCGGAATTCGCGAGGTGAAGTTTTTTCGTTTGATGCAAACATTCTTGAAAATGCCAAAACGTCTGTATACCCTATGGGATTTGCAACCTGTGTTATGGGGGACGAATGGGGACGTACATTATTGTCATTGTCCCCGTCCCCTTTTGTCTTTATAAAATACTACAATGAAAAGAGAATTAAAGAGAAACTTGGATGGATGAGCCCGGTGCAATATCGGCTCAACACCTTGGCTTAATAAAAATAGCGTAGCAGTCATTAAAACTACTACGCTATAAAAAGTCTAACTTTTTGGGGTTACATCATTCCTTGTTTGGAACTACTCCATTTAAAATGTTCATATACTGACATTTTTTAGAAATTATATTTACCTTCGTCGATAAACTTCTGCATTGCCGCTTTAACTGCAGGCATATCATCTCTGTAGGTTACTCCGTACCAGCGCTCGGGTGTTGAGAGAACCTCTACCTTTGCACCTTCTTCTGTTATCTTTCTGCCGATTGTAACAGGGAGTAGACACTCGGATTTGGGCTCGTTAATGCGTGTTTCAAGGAAATTGTGGAAATCTTTTTCAAGATATGGGAATATGTCTTTATTAAGGCCCCACATATTCATAGAAACAAGAGTATCTTCAGCGAAGCCTGAGTTTTTGTCGATTGCAGTGTGTTCTTCGATCTGCTTCAGGATTCCGTTCTCAGCCACGCAAACACCTCTTGCAACTGTTCCGTTGTCGGTAAGAGTGTTGCCAAGCTTATAGCCTACCATACACATTCCTGAATTGTTCACAAGCCAGTCGTGAGCAATTTTGAATGACTCCTTACCATAGTAATCGTCTGCGTTTATAACTGTAAAGGGAGCAGAAAGCTTATCTTGTGCGCAGAGGACTGCGTGGGTAGTGCCCCAGGGTTTTTCTCTGCCTTCGGGGATAGAATATCCTGCGGGAAGCTTATCCAGCTCCTGGAATGCATAATCCACATCCATTATTTTTTCAAGTCTTTTTCCGCAAACTTCACGGAATTCTTTTTCTATGGCTTTTTTGATTATAATAACTGCTTTATCAAATCCGGCTTCTTTTGCATCATAAACTGAAAAGTCGATGATTGCCTGGCCTCCCGGGCCCATTGGCTCAATCTGCTTAAGTCCTCCGAAACGGCTTCCCATTCCGGCTGCCATAATTAAAAGCTCTGTTTTCATTTTTTTTATACCTCTCCTTTTTTTATTTAAACAGCGGTGTCGACAGATACCTGTCCCCTGTATCGGGTAATATCGCCACTATTGTTTTCCCATTATTTTCGGGGCGTTTTGCGATTTCTACTGCCGCATAAACTGCTGCCCCTGAGGTTATCCCGGCTAAGATACCCTCGCATCCGGCAAGCTTTTTTCCCATCTCATATGCCGCTTCGTCGGAAACGGTTATAATCTCGTCATAAATTTCGGTGTTCAGAATTTGAGGTACAAAGCCTGCGCCTATTCCCTGAAGCCCGTGAGGACCTGAAATTCCTTTTGAAAGATAGGGAGAACCTTCCGGCTCAACTGCAACTATTTTAATTTCCGGATTTTTTGATTTTAAATATTCTCCGGTACCTGTGATTGTACCTCCGGTGCCTACGCCGGCAACGAAGATATCTATATTTCCTTCGGTATCATCCCATATTTCGGGGCCTGTTCCATCAAAATGCGCTTTTGGGTTTGCAGGGTTTATAAACTGCCCTGCAAAAAATGCGCCCGGAGTTGATTTTGCAATCTCCTCTGCTTTTTCAATTGCTCCTGCCATACCTTTTGCGCCTTCGGTAAGAACGATTTCTGCACCGTATGCTTCAAGAAGGCTTCTTCGTTCTATGCTCATTGTTTCGGGCATGGTGAGAATAACCTTGTAGCCTGAAGATGCAGCAACTGCCGCAAGACCTATACCTGTGTTACCGCTCGTGGGCTCAACAATAACTGAGCCGGGTTTCAGAAGTCCTTTGCTTTCTGCATCTTCTATCATAGATGCCGCCACTCTGTCTTTTATGCTTCCTGCGGGGTTAAAGCCTTCAAGCTTTGCCAGTATACGTGCGTTCGTACCGTGGAAGTGAAGCTCCAGCAGGGGTGTAGAGCCTATAAGCTCCCTTATTGATTTACATATTCTCATTCAAAAGCTTCTTTCATTTAATATTTGAATAAATTGTTTTTGTGCTTATTCCGTCAAGCCTTCCTATTTTGCCCGAAAGAGCACTGATTATGTCTTGAGGCGCATCAATTGCGATGCTGATAATATTAACATTTTTTGGTGAGTGGGGAACGCCCATTCTTCCTATTATATACTGCCCGTATTCGTGAAGCAGATTATTTACTTCGGGGACTGAGTCAAGATTTTCTACTATTATTCCTATAAGAGCGACTCTTTCTTCCATATATCAACTACTCCTTTTGACGGTTTTTTGTATACATTCTCTTCTATGAATTCGTAGAGTTTATTTGCTGCATCGGGCTTTCCAAGCATACGTATTGCACGGATCATAAGCTCTTTCCGCCAGGTGTTGCCGAAGAGTTGATGAAGCGCCTGCTCCACAGAAAATCCCTTTGTTACCATAATTGCGGCACCGGAGTTTACGAGAAATTCCATATTTCTTTCTTCCTGACCGGGTATGGGGTTCATAAGAATAAGAGGAAGCCCTTTTGCCATTGCCTCAGAAGTGGTAAGCCCTCCGGGCTTTGTAATCAAAGCGTCTGCTGCATCCATATATATGTCAACATTGTCGGTAAAGCCAAGGCACATGATATCCTTTTCCCATTTCATGCTGTCGATAGCATCTTTTGCTTTTTCATTATTCCCGCATATAACAGCTATCTGATAGTCGTATTTCAAACTGTCGCAGGTTTTTATAACCTCAGTAATATCGCCGAATCCCATAGAACCCATCATAACAAGCAAAAGAGGTTTATCTGTAAGCCCCAGACGCTTCTTTGCTTCTTCCTTATCAAGCTTTGTAAGGAATTTTTGCTTTATAGGTATACCAAATGGTAGAATTTTATCTTCAGGTATGCCTTTCCTTTCCGCCGCTGAGTTCAGAAGTGAATCGGGGAGAATATAATAATCAAGCCTTGTGGACTCCCAGAACGGGTGGAGAGTAAAGTCAGTTACCACACCGAAGGTGGGGCAGTTTAAAACGCCTCGCTCTTTTAAAAGAGTCATAAGCACTGTTGCATAGGAGTGAGTTCCTACAACGAAGTCCGGGTTATAATCGAGCATGAAGCTGTCAAGCTTTTTTGAAAGGTACTTTGAAATAATGGTTTCCGGGGAATAACTTTTGCTTGGTTCTTCTTTTTTTGCGAGAGAATCAAACACCTTGCCGTATGCTTCACCTAAGTTTTTAGTAAGCAAAAGATAGCCGTTTTGCACGCTTTCTCCGAGGAAACGGCTTATATATTCTAAAGTATCCAGCATTTCACATTCAATACCGTGAGCTTTGAAAACTTCCATCATTGCCATACCTGTTGAATGATGGCCGTAGCCTGCTGTAACGGATAATATAAGTGCTTTCATTACTTTTCTTCCTTTCGAAAATGAAAAAATGTAATTTTCCTATTGCCATTATACTATATATTTGATATAATAACAAGAGGATTTTGAAAAATTATCAAAATTATATAAACTGGGAGAAAAAATATGCCTAAGAAGAACAGAAACACAAAGGGAAAAATCGTTTCGGCTGCATGGAGGCTTTTTTACCGTCAGGGCTATGACGATACAACAATAGATGAAATTATAGAAGAATCGGGAACGTCGCGAGGCTCGTTTTATCACTATTTTGAGGGTAAGGATGCGCTTCTGAGCTCTTTATCGTATCTTTTTGATGAGCGCTATAAAGAGCTGGAAGATGAGCTTGAAGCAGTGAATGGAAGTTTTGAAAAGCTTATGTTTTTAAATCGTGAGCTGTTTGATTACATAGAGAACAACGTTTCGTTGGATTTGCTTGCAAGGCTTTATTCGTCTCAGCTTATAACAAAAGGAGAAAAGCATCTCTTAGACCATAACAGGGTGTATTATAAGCTTCTCCGACGCATAGTTTCCCAGGGGCAGGCAAATGGTGAGCTCACAAGTGTTGCAACGGCAAATGAGATTGTAAAAACATACGCATTATGCGAAAGAGCGCTTCTTTACGATTGGTGCATATGTAACGGAGAATACTCCCTTAAGAGCTATGCGGAAGCAAAAATGCCCATGTTTTTAAAGGCATATCTGCTTAAAACTTAAAAAATTTATTTTAGGTATATTTTTTAGTACAGTATAATATATATCTAAAAAATAGCATATATATGCGGTAATCGAGTTATATTTATAAACGGAGTACAGATAAAAGTCTGTACTCCGTTCTGTGTTGCAGTCTAATAAAAAGTGTGTTATAATCCCTGCATATGTAAAAACGAAAGGATGAATTTAAAATGGGAGAAATTATAGCATTTGTTCTTTATTTTGTAGCAATGCTGGGCATTGGCGTTTTCTTCTTTGTTAAAGACAAAAAAAATAATGGCGAGAAGGAATATTTCCTCGGCGGCAGAAGTATGGGGCCTTGGGTAACTGCAATGAGCGCTCAGGCGTCTGATATGAGTGCATGGCTTCTTATGGGACTTCCCGGAAGTATTTTAGCATTCGGTCTTGGTCAGGCTTGGATTGGTATAGGTCTTGCTATCGGTACTATTGCCAACTGGATTATAGTTGCAAAAAGACTTCGTAAGTTCTCAAAGGCAGCAGGCGACTCAATCACTCTTCCTCAGTATCTTACAAACAGATTTGCGACAAAGAGCTCAGCACTCAAAATTATCTGTGCCATTGTGTTCCTCGTGAGCTTCACAATCTATGTTGCATCAGGCTTTTCAGCCGGTACAAAGGTGTTTGTAACACTTTTTCCAGATCTTGGTAATATGGCGGCAATGATTATTTTTGCGGCAATCATTCTTATTTATACTTTCCTGGGCGGATACAAGGCGGTATGCTGGACCGACTTTTTCCAGGGTATGCTTATGCTGGTTGCAATTCTTGCAGTGCCCATTATGATTGTTACTATGGGCAACACTGATGCCGGACTGTTAGATAAGGTTATTCCTAATATTGCAGACTCTACAAAGCCATATGCTTTTGTACCTGATTTCTTTGCGGCTTCCTGGAAGGAAATTGTGTCAGGTCTTGCGTGGGGCCTTGGTTACTTCGGAATGCCTCATATAATTGTAAGATTTATGGCAATTGAAAAGCCCAGTATGATTAAAAAATCAATCGTTGTGGCATCTGTATGGATTGTTCTTGCTCTTGGTGCGGCAATTCTTATGTCATACCTTGGCAGAATGTTTATTTTTGCAGACGGAACAGAGTTCGCAGCTTCACTTCTTGGTGAAGGAGGTGCAGGTCAGGAAATGATTTTTGTGCTTCTTGCGCGTAATCTTTTCCCGTCGTTTATTGCAGGTATACTTCTTGCAGCTATTGTCGCAGCTTCAATGTCGACAGCAGATTCACAGCTTCTTGTGGCTTCATCATCATTTACAAGTGATATCTACAAGCCTCTTATCAATAAAAATGCATCTGATAAAGAACTTTTGTGGGTGGGCCGTATTGTGGTTATCATAGTTTCAATCGTTGCTTTCTTTATAGCAAGCAGCAAGGGTGAGGCTGCAGCGGCTATTATGAACCTTGTTTCAAATGCATGGGGCATCTTCGGTGCTGCATTCGGTCCACTGGTTATTCTCTCGCTTTTCTGGAAGAGAACTACATACTCAGGTGCTATTGCATCAATTGTAGCCGGTGCGGTTGTTGATATTCTTTGGTTTGTAACACCTATCGGTGCAATTACCGGAATATATGAGCTTCTTCCCGGATTTGTTGTTGCATTTATAGTTTGTGTGGTTGTTTCGCTTCTCAGCAAAGCACCCTCGGATGAAGTAATTGCAATTTACGAAAAGGCAACACAGAGCGAAATTGACGACTGATAATAATTGATATGTAAAAAACCTCTCAAAAATTTTGAGAGGTTTTTTTGTGTGGAAGTAATTTTATTTAATTTGTGAGAGTGCATTTTCTATGTCTGCAATTATATCGTCTGCGTTTTCAATACCCACACTGAAACGTACGAGGTCGGGGCTTATGCCGCCTGCTAATAATTGCTCGTCTGTCATCTGACGGTGAGTTGTGCTTGCAGGGTGAAGTGCACAGGTTCTTGCATCTGCAACGTGGGTTACTATTGCCGCAAGCTTAAGATTGTCAAGGAATTTAATGCAGGCTTCCCGTCCGCCTTTGACACCGAATGAAATAACGCCGCTTGCTCCTTTTGGTAAATATTTATCAACCAAAGGCTTATACTTGCTGCTTTCAAGACCGGGATAGTTAATCCAGGAAATCTGAGGATGGTTTTCAAGGTGCTTTGCTACCTTCAGTGCATTTTCGCTATGGCACGGCATGCGGAGGTGAAGTGTTTCAAGACCAAGGTTTAAAAGAAATGCATTCTGGGGTGATGGGGAAGAGCCGAGGTCGCGCATAAGCTGAGCTCTTGCTTTTATAATGAATGCCATTTCGCCGAAATCTTTTGCGTATGTAACTCCGTGGTATGAATCGTCTGCCGCATTGAATTCGGGGAATTTGTCGTTGCCGAGCCATCCGAATTTGCCGCTGTCTACAATAACTCCGCCGAGAGAAACTGCGTGGCCGTCCATATATTTTGATGTGGAATGTATAACAATATCCGCACCGAACTCAAAGGGACGGCAAAGAATGGGAGTTGCGAAAGTGTTGTCAACTATGAGAGGGATATTGTTTGAATGTGCAAGCTCTGCAAATTTTTCTATATCCAGTACGTTGAGGGCAGGGTTAGCAATTGTTTCGCCCAACACAGCCTTTGTTTCGGGACGGATAGATTTCTGAAGCTCTTCAAGAGGAGCGTCGGGATCAACAAAGGTTACGCTAATTCCAAACTTTTCCAGGGTTACACCAAGAAGATTGAAGGTGCCGCCGTAAACTGCCGCAGAGCAAACTATATGGTCACCTGCTTTTGCGATTGTCATAACAGACATAAGGGTTGCCGCCTGACCTGATGATGTCATCATGGCTGCAACACCACCCTCAAGCTTTGCGATTTTTTCTTCTACGCAAGCAACTGTGGGGTTTGCAAGGCGGGTGTAGAAAAATCCGTCTGCTTCGAGGTCAAAAAGTTTACCCATATAGTCAGCAGAATCGTATTTGAATGTAGTGCTTTGATATATGGGAAGCACACGAGGCTCGCCGTTTTTAGGCTTGTAGCCCTCCTGTATGCATTTTGTCTCAATTTTCATAAAAATCAGTCCTTTCGTATATACGAATATCATATTATCATAAAATATAGAAAAACACAATAGATTTAACAAAAAAATTTATTTGAAACTCTTATGCACTATTTACAAACTTTTGCCCTGTGCTTGAATTTAACTGATTTTTGGTATAGAATAAATTTAACGAAGTGAAGCTCTTATTACAACAGGGCAGAAGGATTATGGAAAGGAAACACGGGATATAATGAATATAACAATACTTGGCTCAACCGGCTCAATAGGAACGCAGACGCTGGATATTATACGAAACAATCCGTATATGAAAGCCACGGTACTTACTGCTCACAAAAATGTTGAACTTATGGAAGCCCAGGTGCGTGAATTTAAGCCCCAGCTTGTTTGTATGACGGATGAAAGATCGGCAGATGAACTGAAAATAAAAATTGCCGACACAACTTGCAAGGTGGTATCGGGGGCAGAGGGACTGGCGTTTGCTGCATCTTATGGCGACAGTGAGATAGTTGTAACTGCAGTGGTGGGGATATCGGGGCTTCTTCCCACTATAGAAGCTATAAAAAGCGGAAAGAATATCGCTCTTGCAAACAAAGAAACCATGGTATGTGCAGGGCATATCATAACTGCTCTTGCTGCAGAAAAGGGAATAAAAATATTTCCTGTAGACAGTGAGCATTCTGCGATTTTTCAGTCATTGCAGAGCACTCCTCAAAAGGCGGAAAAAATAATTCTCACAGCCTCAGGCGGCCCTTTTTTCGGGAAAACATCCGGCGAACTTTGTACCATAACCCCGGCTCAGGCTCTTAAACATCCCAACTGGGATATGGGTGCAAAGGTTACAATTGACTCTGCTACTCTGGTTAATAAAGGCCTTGAGGTAATGGAGGCGCATTGGCTTTTTGATATGGATTATGACTCTATAGAGGTACTTGTTCACAGACAAAGCATTGTTCATTCAATGGTTGAATATGCAGATGGCGGAATAATTGCACAGCTTGGCACTCCCGATATGCATCTGCCTATTCAGTATGCTCTCACATACCCCAAACGTTTGCCTTTAAACCGTGAAAAGCTTAATTTTGGCAAATACCCATCACTAACCTTTGCAAAGCCCGACACGGAAACCTTCCCGGCACTGAGGCTGGCATTTGAGGCAGGAAAAAAAGGCGGTATACTTCCCACTGTGTTCAACAGTGCAGATGAAAAGGCAGTAGAGCTGTTTCTGAAAGAAAAAATAGGCTTTTTGGATATTTCACATTGCCTTGAAAAAGCAATGGCGGCGGCGCCTGTTATTGACAATCCCACAATTGATGATATATTGGAAGCTGATAAGTTTGCCCGTGGCTATGCGGAGAAAGGAATTTAACTTAAATGACTACAGCGATTGTTACTATAATAATGTTCCTTGTTATGATTTCCATTCATGAATTCGGGCATTTTATAGCCGGAAAGGCTCTTGGGTTCACCGTTCTTGAATATGCAATAGGTTTTGGACCTGTTATTTTAAAAAAACAAAAAGGCGAAACTTTGTATTCTGTGAGGCTCATACCTTTTGGCGGTTTTTGCAGATTTGCAGGTGAGGACGGCGAAAATACTGCAGAAAAGGGGAATTTTAACGAGCAGTCCTGCCCTAAACGTATTACAGTGCTTGTGGCAGGTGCGCTCTTTAATATAATTCTGGGCTTTGTTTTGTTCTGCATAATAACAGGGATGACAGACAGTATTCTTACAAATCGTATCCAGACGGTTATTCCCGGCACATATTTAGCAGAGACGGATATTGTCCCCGGAGACGAAATAATAAAGATTAACGGCAAAAGGGTGAGTATGTATCAGGATATAAGCCTTTATATGTCGGAAATAAAGGGCGACAGTGAAATAAATCTTACAGTACGCCGTGAAAACGGTGAAAAGAAAACAGTTAGCTTTATGCCCTCCGTGCAGAATGTCAAAATAACGTATACCGAGGATAATATAATCTACGAAGAAAGAATAAATGAGAAATCAGCGGAGCAGATTATAGAATATTCAGAGGATGTGCAAAGGGACGAAAAGCTTTTGGGAACGGTTTCAGAGAGCAGTAGGTTTCTTATAGGCTTCAGCCCTGTTGCCGAAGATGTTACATTTTTAAATGCAATTCCACATTCTTTCCGGATGACGGGTTATGTTGTGAAGCTTCTTTATAAAACGGTGTGGGAGCTTCTAACCGGGAAGCAGTCTATGGATGTGGTTTCCGGGCCTGTTGGCGTTGTACGGGAGGTAAATAACGCAGTTAATTCCGGCGACCGTAGTCTTCTTTATGTTCTGAATCTGGTTGCGCTCCTCACAATAAATCTTGGAGTTTTCAATCTTTTGCCCTTGCCGGCTCTTGACGGAGGACGTTTGCTTTTTGTAGTTCTTGAATGGATAAGACGCAAGCCTGTTCCGGCTGAAAAGGAAGGTGCTGTTCATGCAATAGGCTTTATGCTCCTTATAGGTCTCATGCTCTTTATATCTTACAGGGATGTTATCAATCTTTTTAAAGGGTAATAATATACAAAAACTAATGCGCAGTTTTTTGCATTTTCAACAGAAAAAAACCCCCGTAAACTTATTGACAAGTTGAGGGGGTTATGTTATAATGTTAGCGAGTATATTTATGCATTTACGCCCTGAAAAGGAGAGATTATAGATGAAATCAATTATTAAAGGAGTTCTTATAGTAGCTGCTATGCTTTCATTTGCCACTGTTGCGGGAGCAGAAGAAGCTCCTACCCTTCCGCCTCATGACAAATTGGAAGAAAATATAAGCTTCAACTATGGTGATAATACTTTCTCTGTTTCTATGCCCGAAGAGAATAGACTGAGCCAAGAAACAGAGCTTACAGTAATGCTGGTAAAGGGTGATTATACAAATGGATCCCTGGCAGGTATATCTTCCGATGATGTTTGCTATATCGGTCAGGCAGGCGGATTTAAGTATAGCGACATTTTCGATAATTTAGGTGTTAAGTATACACACGGTAATTTTGAACCCGGTGTATATACGCTGGTTACAAGCGGTGACGGTGTAGCTACTGCCAGAACGAAAATATTTCTCGGCAATGCTTTGGATGCTGAAGGTTTTGTAAGTGAGTATATGCATAAAACTTTCAGTGATAAGAGAGTCAGCTGCGGAACTATGGAGAGAACTTTTAGAGTATATGAAGAAGATAATACAGAGCAGTACATATATGTGGGTATAGGAAACTTCGAAGCTGAGGAAACTGTAGCCACCAAAAACCTTGGTTTTGCTATACAGATGCAAGATAACGGCGAGTTCAAAAGAGGTTATCGTACTTTAGAGGATTTGGGCGTAAAGGCTTTGAAAAACATCCCATATATAGAGGGGGTATTAAATATAGGTATTCAAATTAACGGCTTGGCAAACGGAACAGATATTGTTGCTATTCCTTATGTTATAGCAGAGTAATGGAGGGCAACGATTATGAAAAAGTACATTAAACCGGAAATTGAAATTGTAAGCTTTGATGTGGAGTCATCGGTTATGGCGCCTGAAGCATCAACCAAACCTCTTGCCGATGAAACGGTTGACTTGAGTGCTTTAAACACTAAGTACATTCCTGACAGTGTTGACAAAAAAGTTTGGGCAACAATGGACGACGGAGAAAATTGGAACTGGGATAACTAATAATAAACAGCCGAGTGTTCTTAAGAACGCTCGGCTGTTTTGTTTAATTTATGGTGAGTGGTATTTTTCTCTCAATAAGGAGTAATCTCTGAAATACAAAGGTCGTCATATTCTGCACCCTTATATATAGAGTTTATTATAATTCGGATTTCATCAGTTTCCAGCGTTTCGGGAAATGCAAGGCGCTGAACTTTTCCTGCACCCTTATCTTGAAGGGTGTAGCTGTATCTTACGCCGTTACACTCCACGACCACCTCTTTTGCTCTGCTGTTTGCTTCATACAATTTTTTGCTTTTTGAGTATCCGTTGATTATTTCAATTCCTTTAACAGACCGGGGAGATGTGGCTGACAGTTCTATCCACGGAGTTTCTTCCTCGGGGTCAGGGGTCCATACTGTATTTTTATTATTATCTGAAGTGTTTGAAGGGGGATAGGTAACCGTCCCTGTATCTGTTCTGTACGGCTCTCTTGTACTTGATGCAGTAATCTTTGAAAAGATTGGCTTAGCGGTTTTGGGTTCTTCTGTGGGAGCAGCAGAAACCTGAGGTATTGATGAGGTAACCGGTGATTTGGTTGAGGGGCTTGATGTCTGTGCAGTTTCCCCTGTGGGAGCTTTCAGAGTTTGCTCTCTGCTGGGCATAAATATTACTGTAAATATTACACCTGCACATATAGCGGCAACTCCCAAAAAAATCAGAAATGTATTTAAAACAAGTCTATTACTTTTTTTCTTTTTCGAGGCACTGTGTCTGCTCATTTTGTATTCCACCTTTCGTATGTTATTGTATCATAAAATGATATAAAAATCAATTGAGATTATGTTACGTTTTGTCGAATTTTGAAACATAACGGAAACATAGTTGTTTAATGAAACAGTGTTGACAAATCAGGGTATTTTGTGGTATAGTTAGATTGTTTTAAAACCGCCTGATAGCGGCGGAAAATTTATACGGATGTGTTATTTATGAATAAAACAAAAAAGATGACCACTCTTGCAATGCTTTGTGCGGCAGCGTTCATTGCAGTGTTTTTAATACGTATACCAATAATGCCCATGGTGCCTTTTCTCAAATATGAGCCAAAGGATATTATAATTGTAATGGGGGGCTTTATATACGGGCCGCTTTCTGCAGTTACAGTATCCGCCGTAGTTTCATTAATTGAGCTTATAACAATCAGCGACACGGGAATAATAGGCCTGATTATGAATATACTTTCAAGCTGTTCTTTTGCCTGTGTGGCGTCAGGAATTTACAAAGCAAAACATACCCTTAAGGGCGCAATTGCAGGACTTCTGTGCGGTGTGGTATCAATGTGCGTTGTTATGCTTTTATGGAATTACCTTATAACACCTTTGTATATGGAAATTCCCAGAGCAGAAGTTGCAGCAATGCTTATTCCAGCATTTTTGCCCTTTAACCTTTTAAAGGGCATACTCAATACCGCCCTCACACTTCTCCTTTATAAGCCCGTTGTAACCGCCCTTCGTAAAACCGGAACAATACCAAATACAAAGGAAAATCAGAGGGGACTTGCAGGAATGGTAATAGGCGGAATATTCCTTGCTGTTACTGTTGCGGTGATTTTGATTGTGGTGAAATAAAACTGCCGAGCATTCGTAAGAGCGCTCGGCATACCTGGGTTCTTTATTTTTTCTTTTTCATCGGCGCATCGGTTGGGGAGAACTTCATTGTATCCATTATTTCTTCAAGCCCTTCATGCGTCTGAGGTGCGGAGGATAAAATTCCTGTACACTCCGTTGCGCTGGCTACTGTGCCAAGGTCCGCGAAGTCGGGGCCTTTTCTTTTTTTGTCATTTTTCATAAAAATCTCCATTCCTTACCCTTGTTTATTTTGTGAAGGGTTGGTTTTATTTTTGCTTTTTTTGATAAAATAATACTTAAACAAACATAAAAAATAATTTGACAATCTATGGCTTTTATGGTATAATTCATTTAATTTACAATCGGAGGAGAATGCCCGTTGAAATCAAGACAGGAAAAAATAAGAAATTTTTGCATTATTGCACATATAGACCACGGAAAGTCCACCCTTGCCGACCGTTTGCTCGAGCTTACCGGTGAGGTTATGGAGCGTGATATGGAAGAGCAGCTTCTTGACAATATGGACCTTGAACGTGAACGTGGTATTACTATAAAGGCCCATGCAGTGCGCCTGCATTACAAGGCATCCGATGGAGAAACCTATACCCTAAATCTTATCGACACCCCGGGGCATGTGGACTTCAATTACGAGGTTTCACGAAGTCTTGCAGCTTGCGAAGGTGCGATCCTTGTGGTGGATGCATCGCAGGGTATAGAAGCGCAAACTCTTGCAAACACTTATCTTGCAATTGACCACAACCTTGAGGTTGTTCCCGTAATAAATAAAATCGACCTTCCCGCAGCTCGCCCCGAAGAGGTTATTTCCGAAATTGAAGACATAATCGGTATTCCTGCAGAGGATGCTCCGAGAGTTTCGGCAAAAACAGGGGTGAATATTGAGCAGGTTCTTGAAAAAATAGTTGAAGAAATTCCCGCCCCCCAAGGGGATGAGGATGCACCTCTTTGTGCCCTTATATTCGACAGCTATTATGATAGCTACAGAGGTGTTATAGTATATGTACGTGTTATGGACGGAACGCTAAAAGCAGGTGACAGAATTCGCATGATGGCAACAGGTGCGGAATTTGACGTGGTTGAAGTGGGAATGATGCACCCTTCCGGACTTATCCCTACTGAAAATCTTAAAGCAGGCGATGTTGGATATATTGCGGCAAGTATTAAAAATATCCGTGACACACGTGTGGGTGATACTGTAACTACTACCGCAAATCCATCAAAGGAACCGCTTCCCGGTTACAAAAAAGTGAATTCTATGGTATATTGTGGTATATATCCTGCCGACGGTGCGCATTATGAAGACCTTAAAGAAGCCCTTGCAAAGCTTCAACTGAATGATGCATCCCTTATGTTTGAGCCTGAAACCTCAGCGGCTTTAGGGTTTGGCTTCCGCTGTGGTTTTCTGGGACTTCTTCATATGGAAATAATACAGGAACGTCTGGAGAGAGAGTATAATCTTGACCTTGTAACAACTGCTCCAAGCGTTATTTATAAGGTGTACAAAACAGACGGAGAAATGATATGGTGCGACAACCCCACAAATCTCCCGGACCCATCGGAAATTGATTATATGGAAGAGCCTGTTGTAAAGGCGGAAATCCTTGTTCCTGTAGACTATGTGGGGAATGTTATGGAGCTTTGTCAGGACAGACGAGGCGTATTCCATAATATGAGCTATATAGAGGAAACGAGGGCACTCATTCATTACTCACTTCCTCTTAACGAAATAATATACGACTTTTTTGACGCTCTCAAATCCCGTACCAAGGGATATGCATCCTTTGACTACGAACTTACGGGGTATCAGAAAACAGATCTTGTTAAGCTTGATATCCTCTTAAATGGTGAGCTTGTGGATGCACTTTCATTTATAGTTCATAAAGACAGTGCATATTCCAGGGGTAGGAGAATGGCTGAAAAACTTAAGGAAAATATCCCTCGTCAGCTATTTGAGGTGCCTATTCAGGCGGCTATTGGTTCAAAAATTATTGCTCGCGAAACTGTACGTGCAATGCGGAAAGACGTGCTTGCAAAGTGCTATGGCGGCGATATAACAAGAAAGAAAAAGCTTCTTGAGAAGCAAAAGGAAGGTAAGAAACGTATGAGGCAGGTGGGCTCTGTGGAAGTGCCCCAGGAAGCGTTTATGTCAGTATTGAAGCTTGATTAAGATAGAGGAGTTTATGCTATGAAAGCACTGTGGACGGTTCTCAATAATATTCTAAAAAAAATTGACCGGCACAAAATTACGGTATATGCGGCTCAGGCAACTCTTTTTGTTGTAATTTCCGTAATACCTTTTACTATGTTGCTCATAAGTATAATTAAATATATTATACCTTTTGATAAAGCGGATATTATGGGATTTGTAAAACCCTTTCTTCACGTAAATCTTATGCCTGCGGTCGACGCAATTCTGAACGAGATTTTTTCAGGTTCCACAATTTCTGTTGTATCCTTTGCAACAGTAACAACGGTGTGGGCGGCATCAAAGGGTATGATGGCACTTGTTCTGGGCCTTGAGAGCGTGTATGAAACAGGCAATAAACGAGGATATATCAAAACAAGATTATTTGCGTTTGTGTATACTCTGTTTTTCGTTCTCATAATTGCCGCAGCGTTGCTTTTCTCGGCTGCCGGAAGATATTTTCTTGGCCTTGCAGTTAGCTATAATCCAAGGCTTATATCAGTTGTGGATTTTATCGAAACATTCCCCGCGGTTATACACATGCTGATGCTGGCTGTTGTGTGCGGACTTTTGTATAAAATCCTTCCCGGAAAAGGATTTACGTTTATAAATCAGTTGCCTGGTGCACTTTTTTCTGCACTTGGGTGGGTATGTTTTTCTGCAGGATACTCATATTATGTAAACCGATTTGCAGATTATTCATATATTTACGGAAGTCTTACAGCGGTAGTCTTACTCATATTATGGCTATACTTTTGTATGAATATATTTCTTTTAGGAGCGGAGGTTAACTGCTTTTTAAAGGGAAGGAAGGAAAAAAACGGTGAAGGATAAATTCGTTTTCAAATATGACAGGCACACAAAAAAAGGAATAATAAAAACACACAAAGGCGAATTTGAAATAAATCTTGAGAAAAAACAAATCCCCTCATCCGGCATACCTTTTTCCGGAAGTGGTGATGTGGGATATGGACTTCATCTTATCTGAAAGGACATGACGGTTTATGAAGGCTTTTCATTCGCTTTGGACTAAACCCCGAAATGGCGTAGGGCTTGAAGATTATGAGCTTCTTACCCTTGCTCTTTCTGCCCTTAAGTGGCGGGAAAAGAACGGGGATATAACACTTGTGACAGATACCCCGGGGCTTGCATTTATAAAGGCTTCGGGTTTTTTGCCCTGTTGGACGGAGGTTAATACAAATCTTGACCAAATTCCTGATGGGATTGATCCCGTCAGGTTCTGGGCGGCAGGGAAGATATATGCACTTTCGGGCTTTAAAGCTCCGGTTGTTTCAATAGACACGGATTTTATAGTGTGGGAGGGGTTGGAGCTTTTCAAAACTTCTTCCCGGCTTTGTGCGATTCACAGTGAAACACTCTCTCCTGATGTTTATCCCGACTCTCCTGAATTTACAGTTTTCGACGACGGATTTAACTGGGAGGTGCTGCCTCTCAATGCAGCATTTATATATTTCGGTGACGAAGAACTGAGACTTGAATATATAAAAAATGCAACTTCGTTTATGTTGTCCTGCATTACGGGTGACACCCTGAAGCCTATGGTTTTTGCAGAGCAGAGGCTTCTGGCAATGACTGCCCATAAAATGGGAATAACTGCAAGTGTATTTTCATCTCTCGAAAAGCTAAGCTCCGGAAAGGATGAGAGATTTACTCACTTGTGGGGCTTTAAAAAACAACTGACGGAGAATAGCCTAATCCGGGAGGAGTTTTGCAGACGACTTAAATCAAGGCTTATAAAAGATTTTAGTGAAACACCACAGGGATTATTCTTAAAGGAACTTCTTTGAATTGGGTTTACCTTTATGTAATTTGCACTTACTAAAGCCTTGTAATCCCAATAAAATATGGAAAAATGATAAATTTACAAAATATCGTTGAAATATTAAAAAATCCGTGATATAATGGGACGGATATTAGAATTAGCGGGGAGTGTACCCGTAAATACAGGAGGATCTCATAAGATGGCTGTAAAAACAGAACAAGTAGAAAAAAATCTTTCAAAGTTAACCTTTGAAGTTTCTGCCGAAGTATTTGAAAAGGCAGTAAACAACGTTTATTTAAAAAACAGAGGCAAGATAGCAATCCCCGGCTTCCGTAAGGGTAAAGCGCCCAGAAATGTAATCGAAAAGATGTATGGTACAGGCGTTTTCTATGAAGATGCAATAAATGCAGTTCTTCCCGAAGCATATGAAGCAGCGGCTAAGGAATCAGGCCTTGAAATAGTTGCAAGACCTGAGATTGACATCGACGGTGAAATCGAAGCAGGAAAGCTTGTTGTTTTCACTGCACTCGTTACAACAAAGCCTGAGGTAGAGCTTGGAAAATACAAAGGTATAAAAATAGATAAAATTGAGCACAATGTAACAGATGAAGACGTAGATAGCGAATTAGAAGCACAAAGACAGAAGAACGCACGTGTAATCTACGTAGAAGACAGAGCTGTAGAGTCTGGCGACATCGCAGTAATCGACTTTGACGGCAGTGTTGACGGTGTTCCCTTTGACGGCGGTAAGGGTGAAGGCTATGAGCTTGAAATCGGTTCAAACACTTTTATTCCCGGATTTGAAGACCAGCTTATCGGTGCAAAAACGGGCGATGAAGTAAAGGTTGAGGTTAAGTTCCCTGAAGAATACCATGCAGCTGACCTTGCAGGCAAGGATGCAGTATTTATGGTAAAGGTTAACTCAATCAAAGCTAAGGAACTTCCTGAACTCGACGATGATTTTGCATCAGAAGTGAGCGAATTTGAAACACTTGAGGAATACAAAAAGAGCATCAGAGAAAACCTTGAGGCTCAGGCGGCAGAGAGAGTAAAGGCAGAAACAGAAACAGCAGTTGTTGAAGCAGTAGTAGAAGCTGCAAAGTTCGAGCTTCCCGATGCAATGGTTAATGAAGAAATTGACCGCATGGTTAATGATTTCGCTCAGAGACTCCGTTATCAGGGACTTGATATTGATACTTATCTTTCATATATCGGCGGCAACATGGAATCATTCCGTGAAAACTTCCGTGAGCAGGCAACAAAAACATGTTCAAGCAGCCTTGTAATTGAAGCTATTATGAAGGCAGAGGGCATTGAAGTAAATGCTGAAGAGTTTGAAACAAACCTTGTTGATATGGCTAAGAAGTATGATATGGAGCTCGAAAAGCTTAAGGAGCTTATTCCCGAATCAGAGATGGAAAGTATGAAGAAGGATATGGCTATGAGCAAAACAGTGGAAATGCTTGTAAACAATGCCACAATGAAGAAATAATAAAAAAAACGGAGGGCTGTCGCATATTATTTAATTTGTGATAGCCCTTTTCGCTCTTATAGGGCAAATCAATGGATTATATACCGGAAAGGATTGATTTTAATGAGTTTAGTACCCGTAGTAGTTGAACAAACAAACAGAGGAGAGCGTTCTTACGACATTTATTCAAGACTTCTTGAAGACCGTATAATTTTTCTTGGGGAAGAAGTAAACGATGTATCTGCAAGCCTTATCGTTGCACAGATGCTTTATCTTGAGGCAAAGGACCCGGATAAGGATATTCAGCTTTACATCAACTCACCCGGTGGTTCAATCACTGCAGGAATGGCAATTTATGATACTATGCAGTATATAAAATGCGATGTTTCCACCATATGCATAGGTATGGCAGCATCAATGGGTGCATTCCTTCTTGCTGCAGGTGCAAAGGGTAAGCGTTATGCTCTTCCAAACAGCGAAGTAATGATTCATCAGCCTCTCGGCGGTATGCAAGGTCAGGCAACAGATATAAAAATTCACGCCGACCGTATCATAAAAATGCGTGAAACTCTCAACACCATCCTCAGCGAACGCACAGGTCAGAGCTTGGATAAGATTTCTGCAGATACTGAAAGAGATAACTTTATGAGTGCGGCAGAGGCGTGTGAGTATGGTTTGATTGACGAAGTTATCAAATCAAGAAATTAATTTAAAAGGATATTTAATATGGACGAAAAAAAACCAAGAATTTGTTCCTTTTGCGGCAGACCGGAGAGTGAAGCAAATCTCATTGCGGGAGGAAATGCATTTATATGTCACGAATGTGTTGAGCTTTGCAGCAACATTATCGACGGAATGTATAAGCCTAAGGAAAGAACTGCTTCTGATGATATTCCGACGCCCCATGAAATAAAAGCATTTTTGGATGATTATGTTATAGGTCAGGAAGATGCAAAGAGAATTCTGTCGGTGGCAGTGTATAACCACTACAAGCGTATTGCGTATCAGGACGAAAGCACAGCGGATGATGTAGAGCTTTCAAAGAGTAATATACTTATGATAGGGCCTACAGGCTCAGGTAAAACATTTCTCGTACAGAACCTTGCCAAGGTTCTTGACGTGCCCTTTGCAATTGTTGATGCAACCTCTCTTACAGAGGCAGGTTATGTGGGCGAGGATGTTGAAAACATACTTCTTAAGCTTATTCAGGCGGCTGATTACGATATCGAAGCTGCAGAACGAGGAATAATTTATATCGATGAAATTGATAAAATTGCCAGGAAATCGGAAAACCCGTCAATCACCCGTGACGTAAGCGGAGAGGGCGTTCAGCAGGCACTCCTCAAAATTCTTGAGGGAACAGAGGCTTCTGTTCCTCCCCAAGGCGGAAGAAAGCATCCGCATCAGGAGTTTTTGCAGATTAATACAACAAATATTTTGTTTATCTGCGGCGGTGCTTTTGATGGAATAGAAAAAATAATCGGTGACAGAGTAGGTAAGGCGGGGCTTGGATTCGGTGCTAAGGTTGAAAGCAAAAAGGAAATGAATATTGGCGAGCTTTTACGCGAAATGATACCACAAGACCTTTTGAAATTCGGACTTATTCCTGAATTTATCGGCAGACTTCCCGTGTTTGCGCGTCTTGATAAGCTCAGCCGTGAAGCTCTTACTGATATTATAACAAAGCCAAAAAATGCGCTTTCAAAGCAGTATCAGACATTGTTTGCCCTTGATAAGGTGGCGCTTGAGTTTGAACCTGATGCCGTTGCAGCAATAGCAGATAAGGCTATTGAAAGGGGAACAGGCGCAAGAGGTCTCCGTGCTATTGTTGAGGAAACTGTTATGGACCTTATGTTTGATGTTCCCTCGGATAAAACAATTAAAAAGGTTGTTATAACTAAAGACTGTGTTCTTGGAACAGAGAAGCCGCGAATTACAAGGCGTTCACGCAAAAAAGCGGAAACAGAAGCGCTTCCTGTGGCTGAAAATCAATAAACCTTTTTTTGAAAACTCAGAAAGGAATTACAAATGCTATTATCAGATAACCTGAGTATAAACGAAAAAAATCATCTTGTTATAGGCAAATCCGATGCAGTAGCTCTTGCAAAGGAGTACGGAACGCCCTTATACGTTCTGGACGAGGACCTTTTGAGGAAAAACTGCAGAGCCTATAAGCAGGCAATAGATAAATACTACGGCGGAAACGGACTTATCCTTTATGCAAGCAAGGCTCTCAGTTGTATGCATCTTTATAAAACCGTACAAAGTGAAGGACTTGGAGCAGACGTTGTATCGGGAGGGGAGCTTTATACTGCATATAAGGCAGGGTTCCCTATGGAAAAAATATATTTCCACGGTAATAACAAAACGGAACAAGAGCTTAGTATGGCGGTAGAACTTGGCGTTTCACATATTGTGGTTGATAATGAGGATGAACTTCGTATCCTTGACGGAATTGCAGGGAGAGAAGGTAAAGTGCAGAAGATTATGTTCCGCATAAAGCCCGGGGTTGATGCCCATACTCACGACTTTGTAAAAACAGGTCAGATAGACTCAAAATTCGGAATGGCCATTGAAAACGGCGAAGCCTTTGAGATTGTGAAAAAGTCTTTGGAATATAAAAACGTAGAGCTTGATGGGCTTCATTGCCATATAGGCTCACAAATTTTTGATATAGATCCGTTTTGCCACAGTGCAGAGATAATGCTATCATTTATGGCTAAAATCAAATCGGAGCTTGGCATAGAGCTAACACAGCTTAATCTTGGGGGCGGTTTCGGAATTCGTTATGTAGAAAATGATGATCCAATTCCTTACGACGAGTATATAAAAAGCGTTTCTGAGGTTATAGCCTCGGAGTGTGCAAGGCATGGGCTTAAGGTGCCTTTCATACTTATGGAGCCGGGAAGGTCAATAGTAGCCTCTGCAGGCATTACACTTTATACAGTGGGTAATGTGAAGGATATTAAAAATGTGAGAAAATATATAAGCATCGACGGAGGCATGGCAGATAATCCGCGATATATTCTCTACGGTGCAGAATATACGGCGGTTGCGGCAAACCATGCGGGTAGCCCCGTTAACGATGTTGCAACAGTGGTTGGAAAATGCTGCGAGTCGGGTGACATTATAATTGAAAACGGGAAGGTACAGACCTTTGTTCGTGGCGATATAATGGCCATTCAGGCAACGGGCGCGTATAACTACTCAATGTCGTCAAACTATAACCGACTGCCAAGGCCTGCAATGGTTGCGGTATCTGAAGGGAAATCAAAGGTTATTGTAAAAAGAGAAACCTATGATGATATTATCAGAAATGATTTAATATAAACGAGAGGAAGATGAAAAATGGTTGAACTCAAGAATGTAAAAAACACTGACCCCGAAATTTATGAGGCAATTATAAGCGAAACTAAAAGGCAGCAGAACAAAATAGAGCTTATTGCATCAGAAAACTTTGTATCTGAAAGCGTAATGGAGGCAATGGGTTCTCCCCTTACAAACAAGTATGCAGAGGGTTATCCCGGAAAGAGATACTACGGCGGATGTGAGTGTGTAGACGTTGCTGAAAACCTTGCAATTGAACGTGCAAAGGAGCTTTTTGGAGCAGGATATGCAAATGTTCAGCCCCATTCAGGCGCTCAGGCAAATATGGCAGTTTTCTTTGCTCTTCTTACACCCGGGGATACAGTTCTCAGTATGAGTCTTGCTCATGGCGGACATCTTAGCCACGGAAGCCCTGTTAATATGTCGGGTAAGTATTTTAACATTGTACCCTATGGCGTTACAGAAGGCGAAAACGTAATTGACTACGAAGCAGTACGTAAGCTTGCTCTTGAAACAAAACCAAAGCTTATTCTTGCAGGTGCAAGCGCATATCCCAGAACAATTGATTTTGCAAAGTTCAGAGAAATAGCCGATGAGGTTGGCGCATATTTTATGGTTGATATGGCTCACATTGCAGGTCTTGTTGCCGCAGGAGAGCATCCCTCACCTATGCCTCACGCACACGTTGTAACAACTACAACTCATAAAACACTGCGTGGGCCCAGAGGCGGACTTATTCTCACAAACGATGAGGAGCTTGCAAAGGCAATTAACAAAGCAATTTTCCCCGGTATTCAGGGCGGACCGCTTATGCACGTTATTGCGGCTAAGGCAGTAAGCTTTAAGGAAGCTCTCTCACCGGAATTCAAAGCATACCAGAAGCAGATTGTAAAGAATGCAAAGGCTCTTTCTGAAGCCCTTATAGCAGAAGGCTTTAAGCTTGTATCAGGCGGAACTGACAACCATCTTATGCTCCTCGACCTTACCGATATGGACGTAACAGGTAAAGAAGCTGAGCACCGTCTTGATGAAGTGGGAATCACAGTAAACAAAAACGCAATTCCTTTCGATACAAAGAGCCCCTTTATTACAAGCGGTGTAAGACTTGGAACCCCTGCAACAACAAGCCGTGGCTTTGTTGAAGAGGATATGGTTGAAATTGCAAAGCTTATAAAGCTTGCAATCTGTGATTTTGAAAACAGTGCTGATGAAGTGAGAGCAAGAGTAAAAGCTCTTTGTGATAAATACCCTCTCTATTAATAATTTAACTAAAAACTCTGCAACGGGATAACTATCCCTTTGCAGAGTTTTTTTCGCTTTAGAGTTTAAAAACTGATTATTCGATTCCCAGTGCATCCTTAGCCAGCCTGTCGGCTTCATCGTTATACTTATCTCCTGAATGACCTTTAACCTTGGTAAAAACCACCTTAAGGCGGTCTTTTATACTGTTATAAAATGCACTGTATGCAATAGTTCCTTCTTTATTTGTTTTCCACGCGCCTGTACACCATTTTTCTACACCTTCGTAATCGTATCTGATTTCCAATGAGGGGATTTTATGTTCCAGGCAGTATTTCATTGCAAATTCAGCACCTGCAATCTCACCTGCCACATTACGCATCTGTGCTAAGCACTCATCTTCAAAGGCCTGAGAAAATGTATGC
The DNA here is from genome assembly GCA_045648165.1 of Clostridia bacterium. Classification (GTDB taxonomy): domain Bacteria; phylum Bacillota; class Clostridia; order UBA1381; family UBA1381; genus RGIG9115. Next base: position 24,314 of record JAZRNL010000015.1, read on the forward strand.
TTTTCATCACCTGCAAAAAGCACAACTCCAAAAGCATATCTTCCGTCTGAAACAGAGAAGCTTCCATCGGTGTATGCAATGGCACTGCACCGGGGATATTTATCCTCCGCTACTATACCCAGATATTTAAGAGCTTCTGCTTTTTCTGCAAAGCCCTTGAAGTCTGCACCGCTATATCCGTCAATCTGGTCTTTACATTCTGCCCAGGTAGTATAAATTCCGGGGACGCGCCCCTGGCGCACCGCATAAAAATTTTTTTTCATAATAATCTCCACTTCAAAACCTAAAACAAAAAGCCGTGCTAAAGCCACGGCTTTGTGTCTGCAAACTGTAAGCGGGGGAGCATACAGCTTGCTGAAATTATTAACAGAGAGCAAATTAATTTGCTAATATGAGTATATCATAGCAAAATCAATTTGTAAACCATAGGATATTTGCATTTCATATAAATATATTGAACCTATATTAAAATATGCTTATCCGTTATAGCTCCTGTACTTTTTGCCGCTTAGCTTTATTTCTATACCGGGATTTGACTTTTCAAGACTACGCATAAGTCGGATAATTTCCTTCTCATCAAAATCCGTCACACTCATAAACACACTGTCGCCGTCTGTTGTTGCAATATAAAGTATGTCGATTTTTTCAAGCATCCTGTTATTAGTGCTGTAGCCGGAGTTTTCATAAAGCGCAACAGCCTCCAGAAATGAATCGTCGTTTGTGTTGCGTTTTATGAAAGTTTTTGTTCCGATATATATTTTGTCGATTTCTTCTACAGGTACTTTTAGCCGCATATTCTTTGCAGGGAGAAGCTCGGCGATAAATTGGGGTTTTGCCAGAGTCTGATAGGGAAAAAAGCAGTTATCCCAGCACTTTAAGAATAAATCCTGCCCGTCGGTGAATATCCAGGTTGAATAAAGCTCGTTAAGACAAACAAGAATATAGCTCCCGCCAAGAACGATTCCGATTATGTAGCTGATAACGTACCATACATTGGGGACTATAAATATATTATACACAATAAATATAAGAGCTACAAGGCAAAGAACTGCAACTATCCACATAGTAACTGAGCTTCGTTTTCTCTTTTTTTTGCTTACACTTGCTTTAGCTTTCATAAAGTTATCCTTTCCCGGCAAGGTTGCCGAACAAATAAAATCAAATCAGAAAACTCGCTTTGCACCGGCATATTCTCTGTCAAAATATGCATCCTGCAAGCTGGATATTTTTACAATGTCGCCTGTGTGAGGTGCGTGAACAAACATATTATTCCCAATATATATTCCTACATGATGCACAGTGCCGTCTTTCTGGAAAAATATAAGGTCTCCGGGGATTAGCTCGTCACGTTTAACCGAAACACCGCTGTTTGCAAATTGTTCCTGTGATGTACGGGCTACATTTTTAATGCCAAGGGAGTTGCAAATATATTTAACAAGTCCTGAGCAATCAAAGCCGGAGGGGGTTGTTCCGCCCCACAGATAGGGAACGCCGCGGTAGGAAAGTGCCATTGCCGCAATTGCATTTCCGGTTTGTGTAGGTGTGCCTGAGGAAGTCCCGGGTATGAAGCTTCCGTTTGTTCCGCTGTTTTTGGGTAATATTCCTGCAAGGGCCTTAAACCTTTTGGTTGCAGGAAGAATTCTTTGAGTAATCTTTGTTTTAAAAACTGTAACAGACTCTATATATTGATTTGTAATTTCTGAAGGGTTTGGAGATGGCACAGGTGAAGATGAGGGATTTGAATAATCCGTCATATATGTTGCAAGCGGAGTTTCGCCATCCATCATATAGTTTTCTTCAGGGTCGGGCGTGCCTGCCATATCAGGGACCACCACAGTTTTTATGACTTCCTCTGTAACTGCAATTGTTTCAGTGTCGTAAAGATATACCCATTCCTCTCCGTCGCCGTAGTAGTATTCAAAGGTTTCACCGGGTTCGAGGATGAATTCGTTTATAATGGGCTCAAAGGGCATTATTTTCACGGTGGTAAAGGCATTACCTTTTTCTTTGCCATCGGCGCGGCTTATTGCAGTTGCGCACAAATGATATTTACCCGGTGGTAGCGGCTCGAGGATACATTCATTTGAGCCCTTAAGCTCACGGGTTAGTACGCATTTGTCGTTTTTATCATATACATCTATCCTGAAATCCCTGTAGGCTGAGGAATAAAGAGATACTTCAAGCTCGTCATCATATGTGGAGAGCTTCATAACAGGTGATACTATGTTTATTCTCGTTTCTGCGTTGCCGTGAGTAAATTCCACAGTATTTCCGAAAAGCTCTTTATTATCTTCTACAGCAATAACGGAGGCTCTGTACATATTTCCGGCGGTTAGAACATATTCCGGGATTTCTATCGCCGGCTTATCGGTTGTTATATAAGCATATACGTCGTAACATTCACTTTCACAGTTGAAGAGCTGAACTAAATATTTATCTGCACAGCGTTTTTCAAGCTTTAACGTCAGAGCTCCGCCTTTTGTTTTATCTCCGTTGGCAGGAGATATTATTTTTGGGGTTTTTATATTCTTTAAAGGCTCTGTGGGATTTACAGGCTGGGGAAGCGGTAGGTTTATTAACTCAACTACTTTATTTTGAGCGTCTATGGCAGTTATTTCCCATGCACCTTCATTGTTTACAGTATTCAGCTCTGAAGCCATCCCAAAGGGGTGTGATAAAATTCCGTCATCGCCGTCAGTGGCTTTAAGCTCTTCATATGCTTCCACAAAGCTGTTGCCTACAACGATTTTAATCATTTTATCTGCACTGTCGCGTTTTATGGTGGGAAGCGTACGTGCAGATTTTGATATAAATGTTATGTGCCCTTTTTTTGCACGGTATGCATTTATCACATCAAAAATTATATTTTGGTGAAGTTCCGCACCGCTCTCCGGAAGGTTGCAGTATACGCCATCAATAGCGCCATCTGCGGTATATGTATAATTAACTCCGGAGGCAACTTCGGGGAGATTTTTAGTGTCAAGGCCTGCCGCATTTGTGAAGTATCCGCATACTATGCCGTCCTTTATCCCGATGGCGATAAAGTTAAGGTAGTTGTTATTAAAAATATACCAGCTTACGCCATCATTCGCCACATCAATACGGTCCGGGTCTCTGAACTTTGTAAAAACCTCGTTTTCTGAACTTCCTATGCTTATGGTTTTACCATTTACAGTTACAGGGCTGGATTTTTGGAAAAGTCCGTTAACCTGCTTCATAAAAGCATTAGCCGCCGCATCTGTAAAAACCTCATTGGGATTGCTCTGACCGCGTATGCCGATAATACCGTGACGAATCATAGATGCATATGCTATTTTGTTTTCTTCATTTATGTAAGCATTATCGTAGCATGAATTAAGAATTTCATTTGCCTGAGCATAATTTATGCCGAACTGAGAATCTGCTTTTACGAGAAGATTATATACAAATCTTGCTGCATCCTGCTTTATTACCTGCCCCTCACTTTCAGTGATGTAATCTAAGGGTACAAGTCCTTTAGCTGCTGCTTCTTTCAGGGTTTTATTATATTTATTGTATTCTTCCGGGATTTTTGTGGGTTCATCTTGTGTATCCAGCTTATCATTTAATGTGATTAGCATTTTGCCGAATTCTGCCCGGGTGCAGGCAAAAACCGGAGTGGTAAGTATGATGCTGCACATTAACGTAAGCAAAAATAATCCGCATTTACGAAACATAAAAAGTACTCCTGTTTTTAGAAAAAATCATATTGCTTCAGCTTAAAATTATATCAAATAACTGCTTTTTTGTAAAGAAAAAAGAAAAATCTTTAAAAAAATATAGCATTTAGTTAATTATATAGGTAAGAATTGATTTTTTTTTGAGCTTTATGACTACCCCTCTCAGAAAGATGACGGTTTTTCCGCCGGATTTGTGATATACTTGGAACATAACCGGTTATAAAATATTTTTCAGGAGTGATTTATTATGACAGACACAGAAAAGCTTCTAAACCTTCAAACCACAACAGGCAAGGGTACATCACCTGCATTTCAGGATATTCTTAACAGACACATCCTCAAAAAAGCAGAAACCAAGCTTGTACACGACCAGTTTGGTCAGAAGGTGCAGATACCAAGAGGCAAAACAAAAACAATTGCATGGGACAGACTTTCACCTCTGCCCAAGGCAACAAAACCCCTTACAGAGGGTATTACACCAAAGGGCAGTACTATTAACATTACACGTATTACTGCTCAGCCCGTTCAGTACGGCAACTATGTAAGCTATACCGATAGCTTTGACTTTTTCAAGAACGATCCTTCCCCTGAAGTTCTTAAAATGAACGACCTTTTGGGAAGAAATGCGGCAGAAACTCTGGACGATATTACAAAAGACGTTCTTGCAGCAGGTACAAATGTGCTTTATGCAGGCGGCGTTGCAAGCAGAGCGGAGCTCACAAACGGACTTACTGTAACTGATATAAGAAAGGCAGTTAATCAGCTTAAGAGAAACAAGGCTGTGCCCTTCGACGATGGTTATTATGTTGCAATTGTGCATCCTGATGTAACCTTCGATATCCAGTCTGACGAAAACTGGAAAAAGCCCCACGAGTATGCAGACACAAAGAATATTTACAAGGGAGAAATCGGTGAACTTTATGGTGTAAGATTTGTAGAAACTCCCGATGCCAAGGTTTTCAGAGGTACTGACCTTGCACAGAACCGCAGTGAGCTTACGGTGCAGAGTATTGATGCAGAAAACAAGCGCATTTATATCATGGAGGATATTTCATCCGCAGAGGCTTCGGCTCTTTCAGGAAGAAGCGTTATTGTAAACGGATTTATCTACGTTGTATCATCTGCAACCGCAGGAGAAAACGGCGAGGCTTACATTAAACTTTCAGAAACTCCGGATGCATCAATTGAAATCGACACAGCAATATATCCCGCAGATGGTGGTGGCGCAAACAACAGTCCTGTTTACGGTAACCTCTTTATTGCAAAGGACGCCTACGGTGTAACAAGCCCCAAGGCAAATATTGAAAACATAACAAAAGCTCTCGGCTCTGCCGGAAGCTCTGACCCCCTCAATCAGAGAGGTACTATGTCTTGGAAGGCATACCACCTGGCAAAAATCCTTGAGCCCCTTTATCTGCTCAGATACGAGTCTTTGTCTACACTTACAAAGAAGTAATTGCGATGCTGCAACGGATTTTTGCAATGAAACCCGCCTACTTGGTGGTGAGTTAATTTCCCCAAGAAGCAGAAGAATTGCGAAAGCTGATTGGGAGCAGTCTACGTAAGCGATTCATATTCGCAGGAGGATTTTTACATATGAATGTAATCTGGAAACCACAGCCACGGCAAGCGGTGTTTCAATCACGGAGCGAATATGAAGCGCTCTACGGCGGCGCCGCCGGTGGCGGTAAGTCTGACGCTCTTGTGGCAGAGGCGCTCAGACAGGTACATATTCCTCATTACAAGGGTATTATCTTCAGAAAAACAATTCCCCAGCTCAGGGAACTGATTCAGAAATCGAGGCGTATTTACAGCGCGGCATTTCCTGATGCGGTTTACAATTCAACGGAACACGTATGGAAATTCCCCTCCGGTGCCAGGATTTATTTCGGCTCGATGCCGAACAGGGACAGCCACCTGAGCTATCAGGGGCTGTCCTTTGCCTTTATAGGCTTTGATGAGCTTACTCATTTTACCCGTGAGGAATATGAATATTTAATATCCCGTAACCGTGCCGACGGGGAGGGTGTGAGAGTTTATATACGTGCCACGGCGAACCCCGGCGGTATCGGTCATGGTTGGGTTAAGGAACGATTTATAACTGCCGGGCCGCCAAATACAACAATATATTTTAAAAGTCAGATACGGCTTCCCGACGGATCGAACAAGGAAGTTGAAAGAACACGGGTGTTTATTCCGTCCTCCGTATTTGACAATCAGGCTCTTTTATCTAATGACCCGAACTATCTTGCAAATCTTGCATCTTTGCCTGAGGCGCAGAAAAATGCCCTTTTATACGGAGATTGGGATACATTTTCCGGGCAGGTATTTACTGAGTGGAAAAACCATCCCGAATATGAGGACAGACGCAATACCCATGTTATCCGTCCATTTGTTATACCAAGGCATTGGAAACGGTACAGAAGCTTTGACTACGGCTACACAAGACCTTTTGCAGTACAGTGGTGGGCGGTGGATGAGCAGGGTGTGTGCTACTTGTACCGTCAGCTTTACGGCTGTACGGACCAACCAAACACAGGCGTCAGAATGGAGCCTTCGTCAATCGCAAAAATGATTAAAGAAATTGAGGAGTCAGAAGAAAAAGGGAATAGAATAATTGGTATAGCCGACCCTGCAATCTGGGACGAAAGCCGAGGAAAGGCAGGAACTATTATAAACTTGTTTGAAGAGCAGGGCGTATTCTTTGAAAAGGGCGATCATAAGCGTATACCGGGGAAAATGCAGGTACATCACAGGCTTGCGTTTGATGAAAATGGTTACCCTATGCTTTATGTGTTTGACACATGTCGTGAATTTTTAAGGACATTTCCTGCCCTTGTTTACGACAAAAATATCCCTGAGGATATTGATACAAATTGCGAGGACCATGATTATGACGCAATGAGGTATTTTCTTATGAGAAACCCCATTCCATCAAGAGGATTGTCCGAAAAGAAATTTGAGGGCGCTAAAATTTATTATAAATAAAGGAGAAATTTATTATGGCAACAGAAACAAAGAAAGTTACAAAGAGCGTTGAGGAAAGAAGAAGGCTCAACAACAAAAAGTATCAGGAATATATGAACGAAAAGGTTGCGGTTAACATACCTTTAGGAGGCGAAAAAATCGGAACAACGACAACTGCATCCTGTGATGGCAAGGTATATGAAATTAAACTTGGCGAAACAGTTCAGGTTCCCAGAAAGCTTGCAGAGGTTATAAACCGCAGTATTGACGGAAACATCGAGGTTCAGAAGAAGATGGAAAAGGCTGCCGCAGGTGCAAGGGAAATCGGTGAATATTAATATTTAGTTCATAACGGAACGGATGTGAGATTATGAAGTTAAAGAATATTTATCAATCAGCGGTACCCGCTGTTATAAATAGATTTTCAGGACTTAACCGCCGAATCCGTACTTCCGGCGGGGAGTTTTCAGATATGGAAAATCTCTCTCACCGGGAGTATCCCTGTATATGCTCTTTAAAATCGCCAATGGATATGGAGCTTGATTTGCCTGATGGAATTGAAGCAGTTAAGATGATTATTCCGAAAAGGCTGGATAGCGCTGTTACGGGGTTTTCAGGTGTGGTACGGAACAGCACTTCCGGGAAATACGAAATATATATAAACGGTCAGTCAAAGCGGGACGATATAAACTATTTCTCAGACGCGGTTGACTATAACGGTGCAATTATTGTAATGCCAGAACTTAAAGGCTACAGTTATGTTATGAAGTCAAATCGTGTTAGTGATGGTCGAATAGACCCTGCTTCCTATGTTTGTAAAATGTGGTTTAATTACGAGGGTGATCAGGATTATATCTACATAGACTGCGTCGATGGACGATATAATGAAGAAGAATTTAAAAAAATATTTTCTGAGGGGGACAGTATAATACTCAGCGGACTCACAGGCTTGGCAGAGGAAAACAATACATTTTTTCCCGAAAGCAGCCTCGACTATTCAAATACCAAAAGCCCTGCAAGTATAAGTATTACAGATATTGAGTACGTAGGCGGAAATTATGAAGGTATTATGAAGTTAGAGGTTACTCTTAAAAATTCAAAGGGTCAGCCTTGTAACGGTTGGGCTGCAAACACTGTAGAATCAGAAAAGGTGCAAGGAACAATAACAAAGCTTATGCCTTATTCTACCTATGGGTGCGTAGCTCATAACCGTTTGTGGCTATGTTCTAATAATGGTGAAGAAATATTTTCTTCATCTCCCGGTTCTCCCTTTGATTTCTATAAATATGCAGGAATATCCTCTGATAGCTGGACCGCCACAACCGGGACCCCCGGAAAGTTTACTGGGATAGCTTCCTGGCAGAACAGAGTGGTGGTTTTCAAACCGGATATAATACACGTGGTTTATGGCTCCTTGCCCTCTGATTTCGGAATTGAAAAAACATATGCCGCGGGCAGTATAGACGGAGGCAGTATTGCCGAGGTGGGAGGATGCCTTATATGGCTTTACTACGATGGATTTTATATTTATTCCGGCAGCAGACCAAGGCGAATTTCTGACAAGCTCAATACAAAGTATATTTCCTGCAAGGCTTTTTCCGACGGAAGAAGATACTATGCCCGTTGTGTAAAGGAAGACGGAGGCGGAGAGTTTCTCATTTATGACACGGAGCTGAATCTCTGGAGTAAAATTTCAGATATGGATATTGTAAGCGGAGACTATTACGGCGGTAAGGTTTATGTTTGCGACAAATCAAAAATCTATTGCCTTAATGAAGGAGCATATGGTGATTTTTATGCCGAGACTCCGGAGCTTACTTTCGATACTTTTATGGATAAATCCGTTATTTATGTGACGGTGCGTTGTAAAATCAATCAAGGCTTTCTTAATATATACACCTCTGTAAATAACAGGGAATGGATGCCTCACAAAGGAGTTGATAAAACAGGGAAGCATAAACTCCCTGTAAGATACTCTCCGGGTGATATTCTGAGGCTCAGAATAGAGGGGACAGGAGATGTGTGTATTACGGAAATAGAGCTTGAGGTTGTGACAAAGGAAATATAAATTTACGGACGTTACGGTGTCCGAATGGAGGTATTAAATATGGCATTTAAAATTAATGCAGATAAGTTTGCATACTCCGCCTCACCTGAAAAGGTTTCCACAAGCTATGTTGCAGAGCTTACAAAAAAGCTTGTGGCAGATGAGGCGGCACATCGCGGTGAAAGCGATGAAATGCTCGACAGAAAAATTTTTGCAGAAACGGAGGCCCGTGTCAATGCAGATTCTCTGCTCCGTTCCGATATGAACTTAAGTATCAGCAGAAAGGCTGATAAAGACCATACTCACACAGATCATGACATCAGTGTAACAGCTTTAGGTGACAAAAGGCCTCTATATAATGCGCTGGTGCATTGTGACACAGAAATAAACAGCCTTTGGAATATGAAATCTGACACAAATCATACTCACGCAGACAAAGCTGATAAAAATCATACCCACTCAGAAAAAGCCGATAAAGACCATACACATGAAAATTATGAGAATTATATGCAACAACTGAATAACGACGTGTTGGGAAAATCTGATTTGGGCCATACCCATACAGGCAATGATATTGAAGTGACATATCCCGATGGTTTTGGAAATAAAAATCTCAATGAAGCATTGGAATACTTGAGGAGCAACGTTGTTAATCTATGGATAGATAACGACACATTATATGATACCAAAGCCGACAAAGAACATACCCATACAAATTATGCCGAGAACGTTGTGACCGTTGGGGAAAACGAGTATGGCTACAATGGCGGTGAGGTTATTTACACAACAGATACAGTGGCAAAGCTTATTCAAGCTTTGTGTACACGTGTAAAAAATTTAGAATGGTACAGAGACCAGTATTTGTATTTTGACTTAT
>JAZRNL010000016.1:0-34417 GCA_045648165.1 Clostridia bacterium
GACTTATGTATGTAACGAAACATTGTACATTTCTTTAACGTGGCGAAGCCCCGTTGTATTATATCCGTTTTCCTCCAGAAACCGGCATATACGTTTTTCAACGGTTTTATCTTCCTGGAAAACAAGAATTGTACAATTCATTTCACACACTCCTTCCTTGCTTTGTTTACGGCTTAATTATAAACAATTCCTGTCTTTCTGTCAACACTTTATTTTAATTTTTTGCAATTCTAAGTCGGCGAATTTATGGTACAAATGCGGCTTTTTTAAACCGTCTTTTGCATTGGCTCCTCAGGCTATTGACAACTCAGTTTGTTTAATATATAATATAGTTGGATTTTTATGCGTCGGAGTGGGTGTTAAATGATATTGATTTTCCAAAGCGGATATAAATGCGAGGACAAGCTTCGCTTGTTTTGCGGACTGTTTTTTTCAGAGGACGAAGACGTTATCATAAGCAGTGGCTTCGAAAAAGATGAAAAATCCGTTAATGTATACACAACCGTTACATACAGAGGGAAGGTATATGACGACGATTACCACTACTCCACACAAGGTATAGCCTCAGAAAAAATGCTGAAAAAAGCCTACGACTCAGCAGTTACAAAGAGCTTTTGCCATGCGGCGATGAAAATTAAAAAAATAAATCTCCCATGGGGCGTTATGAGCGGAATACGCCCTGCCAAAAATGTACGTGAATTTTTAGAAAGCGGAGTAAAAACCGAAGAGCTTGTGCCTCTTCTTTCGCACCTATACGAGGTGGAGCCCGAAAAAGCTCAGCTTGCAATTACGGTAGCAGAAAACGAAAGGGAAATTTTGAAAAAAGCAAATCCCGATTCCGTGAGCATATATGTGGGAATTCCATTTTGCCCAACAAGATGCTTGTATTGCTCCTTTGTTTCAACCGATATAAGAGTCAGCGGGAAATATATGGACGAATACCTGAGGCTTTTGCTCCTTGAAATAGACAAAACTTCTGATATAATAAAAAAAGCAGGAAAGAGTGTTCAGAACATCTATATCGGCGGTGGAACGCCTACCACCCTTTCGGCAGAGCAAATTTCAATGCTTTTTGAACGTCTGAAAAAACTTATGCCCCAACGGGGGCTGGACGAGTTTACCCTGGAAGCAGGACGCCCCGACACAATAACAGCGGAAAAACTGATTGCTGCAAAAAAGGGCGGCGTTACACGTATAAGCATAAATCCACAGACTATGAATGAAAAAACTCTAAAAAGAGTAGGCAGAGCACACACCCCTGAAATGGTGGTGAATTGCGTTAAAATGGCACGAGATGCAGGATTTGATAATATAAATATGGACCTTATTGCAGGGCTTCCGGGCGAAACTCTTGATGACTTTATATACACGGTTGACAAGGTATCGGAGCTTGACCCTGAGAATATAACAGTTCACTCAATGTGCATAAAAAAATCAGCAGATTTCAGATTTTCGGGAGAAGAGCTTGCAGCAGGCAAGCTTATGAACAGCATGCTCTCTTATGCACAAAACAAAATGCAGGAAACAGGCAGAGTTCCATATTATATGTATCGCCAGAAAAACATTTCAGGAAATCTTGAAAATGTGGGTTATTCAAAACCCGGTTTTATGAGCTTTTACAATATAAACATAATGGAAGAAACACAAACAATCATAGCCGTGGGTTGCGGCGGTAGCACGAAAATAGTAAAAGACGGCAAAATAAGCAGAATTTTCAACTTTAAGGACCCTAAAACATATATTGACCGATTTGACGAAATACTCGCAAAAAAAGACGAGGTTCTTGAGCTTATATAAAGGAGAGGAAACGTAGATGGCACAGAGTATTACCGACAGGATATCAGATGAATACGACCGCATAAGGTCTGATGCAAAAGTTGCCCGTAACAATCGCATTTTGGAAATTCACGAGAAATTTCCGGAGCTTGAGAAAATCAGGCTGGACATAGTAACCGCAGGTCAGAACTCTGCAATAGAACTTTCACGGAATATTGATAAAGAGGACGAAATCAAAAAAAAGCTTGAAAAAACAGTAAAAAAGCTTGAAGCTGAACGCAACAAAATAATAAAAGAAAACGGAATTGATGAAGATTATGACCAAATCCGTTACGAGTGCACAAAATGTATGGATACAGGCTTTATCGGAAAGGAAAAATGTGACTGTTACCGCACAAAAGTAACTCGCTATACATACGAGCAGTCTAACCTTTCAAAACATATGCGTGGGATTTCTTTCAAACATTTTGATTTCAAGTACTTCGATAAAGAAAAAGATTCAACCGGCATTTCACCTTTTATGCGAATAGAAAAAGCGTATAAGGCGGCAAAGGAAATGACAGAAAATTTTGCTGCATATGATAAAAGCTTTTTGTATTTCGGCGAACCCGGCACAGGCAAAACTTTTCTTGCTGGCTGCATTGCCACAGAGCTTATTGAAAAAGGCCATTCCGTTGTTTATATAAGTGCAGGAAAGCTTTTTGAGATAATGGAAAATAAAAGATACAGCCGTCCCCGTGACGAAGCAGACGACGAGCTTATAGCATCTGCATACAACTGTGAGCTTCTTATTCTCGACGACCTGGGAGCCGAAGCTCCATCTAAGCTTTCCCCATCATTCGCCTGCGACATACTAAATGAGCGTATGATGTCTGGCAAAAAAATGATAATCTGCACAAACCTTGACCCGGACGATTTATCAAGGGCTTATACCCAAAGGTTTGTTTCCAGATTTTTTGAACATTTCTATGCTCTTAAGTTTACAGGCAAAGATATAAGAAAGCAAAAGATGTATGAATGATTTGAAAGACAAAACGGTGTGCTTTACAGGACACCGCAACGTAATCCATAAAAATTTAGACGAAAGACTTGATGAAATCGTCACCACTCTTGCGGAAGAAGGTTTTTTATATTTTGGAACAGGAGGAGCAAAAGGCTTTGATTACCTTGCCGCAAAAAGCGTGCTGAGGGTACAGAAAAACTTTCCGGAAATAAAGCTTATTATTGTTATACCCTGTTCTGATTACTATGAGCGATGGATGAATGACGATAAAAGTCAGTATTTTGATATACTAAAAAAAGCACACAAAGTAAAAGTAATGAGTGACCATTACTACAGAGGATGTATGCAGGTGCGGAACAAGCACCTTGTGGAAAACAGCTCGGTTTGCGTTGATTATTTGTACAAACCCTGTGGCGGTACTTCCTTTACAGTGGAATATGCCCGAAAAAAAGGGCTTACATTGGTGAGTGTTATATAGATGAACATACTTTCAATTTTTGACAGCAATGAATATACAAAATGTATATTCTGTGGCAGGGTTGTGAGAAAAAGAAACTGTGCCGAGATATCCGGGGAAACCGGTGTGTGCAAAGACTGCAACCGTCATCTTCCCATAGTACCTGTGGGGACAACTTTTCAGGAACACAGAAATTACATTGACTACTGCATGGCAACATTTTTCTACCGTTCCCCCATTCGCGAGAAAATTCTTGAGTATAAATTCAGATTTTGCACTGCTTATGCAAATATTTTTGCAAAGTATATGTATGTGTACTACAACTCTGTGATAGATGAAGCAGACTATCCTGATATTATTGTACCTGTACCATTATCAGACCAACGCCTTAAAGAAAGAGGCTATAATCAGTCGGAGCTGTTGTCGGAACCTCTTGCAAAAATGCTGGAGCTTGAGCATAATACCAATTGCCTCAAAAGAGTGCGGCATACCATAAAGCAGTCAGAGCTTCCGCCGAGAGAAAGAGCCGAGAATATCGCGAATGCATTCAAAGCAGATAGTTCAATTGTTTTTAACAAATCAATACTTCTCATTGATGATATATACACAACCGGCAGTACAGTAAAGGAGTGCGCACGCACGCTTACAGATGCAGGGGCAAGAAACGTACGCGTGTTCACTCTGGCACGCCAACCGGGACTGAAAAAGAGCAAAGAATATAATGATTTGTTTTCAAACTAAAAAAAGCGGCTTAATGCCACTTTTTTTAGTTTTCTATTTGTTCATTAAGCCTTGCCATCCGCTCGTCCAGGAAGGTTACTATATTTGCGCAATCATTAAGCTCTTCACAAAGCCCTGCCGGAATACTGGACTTATACTTATATCGCATTTTATGTTCAAGACTTGCCCAGAAATCCATGGCAATTGTTCTTATCTGGACTTCCACCCGTACAGTTTCAACCTTTGAAGAAAGATATACAGGTACCTCGATTAGCATATGATAGCTTCTGTAGCCTGTATCCTTAGGATTAGTTATATAATCCTTTACCCGCAAAACCTTAATATGCTTCTGTGCCTCGATAACCGTGGCAATATTATATATATCGTTTGTAAATGAACAAATAATTCGTATACCTGCTATGTCATCAATATATTTTACTGCATTTTCCCACGTAGGCTCCCAGCCTCTCTTTACAAGCTTACTGGAAATACTCTGAGGTGTTTTGAGCCTTGATTTTATGTGTTCTATAGGATTTGACATAGAACGTGAAACAAATTCTTCATTAATTGTTTCAAACATAACGTTAAGACTTTTCAGTGCCGATTTGTAATTAATAACTGCATTAGAATATTCCTCAGCAGTCATGCTCTCTATTTTCATAGTATGCTCCTTTCCCCTCCGAACAATTGAACCATAATTAAATTATACTATACAAAAATTGAAATTACCACCCCTGAAAACAAAAATTAATAGTAATTTAACAAATCAATTCAAAAAAAAGAAACCCGTATGCCGAGCATCCCTAAGGACACTCGGCATACGCAGGTTTCTCTTTAAATATAGATTTATTCCCCAAGGATGTTTCGTATATATTCGTCAAATTCCTTATCAGGGAGACCTGCAGGTGAGGTTGAAACGCTGCCTGCTGCCATTGCAGGCATTGCACCATTTTCAACAAAACCTCTGCCGGGAGCTGTGTGACGGGCAAGATACTTCAGATATGCCCCGTAAACAGAGCCCATTTTGTCAAACTCTGCTTTGAACTCAGGTTCATTGTCATAAAGGTAGTTAAAGTTAAAGTCTGCAAAGTACTTTTTGATGTCTTCCTCCTGTTCCTTCATTTTCTGTCTGAAGAGCTGATATCGCTTCTGCTGAGCCATCATCCGGTCATAGAGCTTGGCTTTGTCTGCTTCGTTCACAGGTAATGACTCTGCCTGTGCAGAAACGGGTACAGCTTTCGGATCAATCGCCTTTACGTCCGAGTGAGCGGTCTCCTCCTTAGTCTGCTTTGAAGCAACAACATCACGGAGAGCTCCCAGCTCTGCAATGATTTTGTTCATATCCTCTCTGAGAGTCTGGATATCCTCCGCCATCATTGACTGATTTTCAGATACTGCATCAACCTCATCTTTCTGCTCATCAACCATTATCCCGTCAATGTAGCGTTCAAATTCAGCATCGCTCATTTCCTTTACTGTCTTTTCCTTCGATGTGTTTTCTGCCTCCGCAGAAATGTTTTTGTTTTCAGATTTTTTCTTCATAAAAAAATCTCCTTTCTAATTTTTTCTTGCGATTTTGTATCGCAATTTAATCATATCATAAATCTGGCGGAAAAACCGTCAACTTTTGCATAATCTAAGTCAAAATTGTGTATTGACATTTTAAACAAACTATTGTATTATTTAGGTGTATGTTATAATTACAATTTAAGTCGAAAGGAGACTATTATTATGGCAAACGTTCTTGATAAGTTCAAAGATGTATCAAAAGACGAGGTAGTTATCGACAGAAGCAAGAAGCTTAAGGTCGGCATTATCGGCACAGGCTGGATTGCAGAGGCTCACGTTAGCAGCCTTAAAGAGTTTGATGACGTGGAAATAGTTGCAGGTGCAGACCTTATCCCCGGAAAAGCAGAAGCATTCTTCAAAAAGTTTGAGGTAGAAAATGCTCGTTGCTATCCCGACCACAAGTCAATGATTGACAATGAAGAGCTCGATGCTGTATGTGTATGTACATACAACAAAACTCACGCAGAGTGTACAATTTACGCTCTCGAGCACGGTGTTCACGTAATGCTTGAAAAGCCTATGTGTGTTACAACAGAAGAAGCTGTTGCAATCATGAAGGCAGAAAAGGCAAGCGGTAAAATCGTATCAGTTGGCTTCCAGCCCAGATTTGACCCCAATATGAAGCTTGTTAAGCAGATTGTTCAGTCAGGCGAGCTTGGCGACATCTACTACATCCAGACAGGCGGCGGAAGAAGAACTGGTATTCCTTTCCCCTTTGGCACAACTTTTATCGATCCTGAAACAGGCGTTATCGGTGCTATGGGTGATATCGGATGTTATTCACTCGATATGGTGCTCAATGCAATTGGATATCCGAAGCCCCTTACTGTAACAGGCTACACATCTGACTTCTTTGGTAAGAGCAGAGACTATGTTGGCTATACAAAATCAGGTAAAGAAGATTACGCTGACATATTCGGAGTTGAAGATTTCGCTGCAGCATTTGTAAGACTCGAAGGCGGAATCATCCTCGACTTCAGAATTGCATGGGCAATGCACCTCGACACACCCGGTGATACAATCATTATGGGTACAAAGGGAAGCCTCAGAATTCCTTCAACAGAATGTTGGAACGGTTCTGTCGGCGGTGACCTCACCATTTATCATAACATGGCAGGCGAGGCTATCCAAACTACTATTCCGAAGGTTGACCGTCCGGTGAATGCTTTCCGTGAAAAGCTTAGATCTTTCTTAGATGCAGTTCATACAAATGGAAAATCACCTGTTCCTACAAGTGAAATCCTCTACAACCAGGCTATTATCGACCACATTATCAAATCAGCTAAGGCAGGCCGCGAAGTAGAAGTAGAAATTCCCGAAATCTAAGTATTAAAAGATCCATCCATGGATTATGGGGATGTTTAAAAATGCACAGACCGTTTAATGGCTTTGTTGCATAAAAAAAGCTGAACGAAAATTTTTCGTTCAGCTTTTTTATTTAATTATTAGCCTTCAACAGGTGCACCTACGGGACAAACATTTGCGCAGTTACCGCAATCGATACATGTATCTGCATCGATAACGTACTTGTCATCACCTTCGCTGATGCAGCTTACGGGACATTCTGAAGCACAAGCACCACAGTTGATGCATTCATCAGTAATCTTAAATGCCATTTAAAAACACCTCCCTTTATATTCTAAACCTTTAGGCAATTGCAAAAAGGTCTTTCGGCAAAAATCATATATATAAAGATCCTTGTCTACTTTTAAATTGTACCACAAAAACATTTATTCTTCAAGGGATTTTAAAATTTCTTCATCAAATTCATCAATTTCATCATTTTTGCGGCCGTTTTTAAGAGTTTTTACCTCATCTCCCAAAAATTCGTGAGCAGCTGTATCAGATGCATTATCAAGCTTTACATACACCTTATTTTTAAGAACATTAATGCTCTCTACCCTGCCATCACCGGAAGGGGTTTTTACTGTTGCTCCCACTCTTGGAAGATTTTTTATCAGATATTCATAGCCTTCCTGCTCATAGTTGAGACAACACATCAGCCTGCCGCAGGCGCCTGAAATCTTAGTAGGATTAAGTGAAAGTCCTTGCTCCTTGGCCATTTTTATAGAAACGGGAGCGAACTCACCCATAAACTGCGAACAACATATATTGCGTCCGCAAACACCTATACTGCCCACTGTTTTTGCTTCGTCCCTCACGCCGATTTGCCTCAGCTCTATACGGGTACGGAAAATAGTTGCAAGGTCCTTTACAAGTTCTCTGAAATCTATTCTCCCCTCAGCGGTGAAGTAGAACAAAAGCTTACTGCCGTCAAAAGTATACTCGGCATCTACAAGCTTCATTTCGAGATTATGATTGCGGATTTTTTCTTCACATATTTTAAATGCGTCTTTTTCTTTTTTTCTGTTCTGGGAATTTACATCCACATCCTTAGGAGTAGCTATGCGAACTATATCCTTAAGGGGTTTTTCAAACTCACCGTCATCTATTTCCTTTACAAGTACAACCTCTGCAAATTCAATACCGCGGGCGGTTTCAACAATTACCCTGTCATTCTCCTTTACTTCAAGACCGGCAGGGTTGAAATAATATATTTTACCTACAGGTTTAAATCTTACACCTACAATTTTTTTCATTGAAGAACTGTTTTCTCCCTTCAGAAATCACTTTTTCTTTTTCTTAAGACCACCGTCAATATCACGGTTTATTGCTGCATTGATATCTCCGTCAATCGGATTATAAGTACTAAGCTTTCTCACAAATGTAACAATATAATTATCGTCTACAATCGGCTGCCTTGCAACCTTAAGCTTATTATCTTCAAGGATTATTGCAAATCTTGTTCCGTCGCCCAGTAGGTTCCATACAAATCTGTCGTCCATAAGAACAAGGCCTTCACCTGTTAGCTTATTATCCTCTGTACCAAGCAAAAATCCGTTACGGTCCTTCATCTCAGCACGGAGATATGTAATATTCTCAGGGCTTACAGTAGCTGTGATTTCAAGGTCAATAGCGTGCTCTTTGCAGTACCACTTATCTACGAATGTAATGGCACGGCTAAGCTCTGCAATACGTTCAGTTACATCAAGATAAGATGTAGGAAGACGCTTATAACCTTCATAAGCGGAAGTCAACTCACCATTCTGTGCAAGATACATAGCTCTGGCATATTCAACAGAATCCTGAAGATCGGAAGAATCTTTATAGCCTGAGCTTTGGGAATTAAGACGCTCAAGGATTGCCAATGCATCATCGTACTTATTCTCATCAATAAATTTGAATGCCATCTGATATTCAATTTCATTGGTATATTCTTCAAGAAGCTGTTCAGAATCTTTATATTCACCTATAAGTGATATTTTTTGACGGGCTGTTTCATAATCACCACTTTCAGCTAAAGCCACTGCTTCCTCGTACTTAACTTTAAGTTCGCTATGTTGCCTTACATATATCAGCAAACTTATAATAAATACAACGGCAGTACTTATTATAAGTGTCATTTTAATCTTTTTGTTCATTGGTCTACTCCTTTATTCCCTTTCGCTATCCAAGGTAATTATATAATGCACATACTCTCCGGCAATCCTTAAAAAATCGCTCATTTCGTATGTGGCTCTCTCACCTGTAAAAATCACTGCTGTGCTTTCATTTGCCATCCGCTGTACAAAATCAGCAAGAATTTTAGACGTTGCAGATTTCCCGCACAGCGACTTAACACCTTTTATTACTACAAAACAATAATTACTCAGATGTTTTATTTTTTCTATGTCAAAGGCTTCATTCATAACAAAATCGTTATAGTCAAAAACAGCCGTATCCTTTCTGTCGGCAAAAATCAAATCTATAATCATATCATCTGCCACGCCGTCAGGATCTTCCAGGACGATAACGGGGCGAGCACCATTTGTTACGGTGAGCTCAAGGAGCTCATATGCTCTGTCTTTTGTTAAAGATAAATTAAAAGCCATAAAAAACACATCCTTCCCTATTCTAACACATAAGAGGATTTTTGTCAATGTTTTTTGTCATCTAATTTGGCCGTTGCCGTATATAATATACTTTGAAGAAGTCAAAGCCGCAAGTCCCATGGGGCCTCTTGCATGCATTTTCTGAGTGCTGATACCGATTTCTGCTCCGAAGCCGAATTCAAATCCATCGGTAAATCTGGTTGATGCATTTACGTAAACCGCCGCCGCATCAACATTATTTAAGAATTTTTGCGAAATTTCATAATTATTAGTAACTATAGCCTCTGAATGTTTTGTGTTATAACGGTTTATATGCGCTATAGCTTCATCGGAATTCTCAACAAGCTTAAGAGAGATTATATAATCGTTATATTCTTCATACCAATCGTCTTCGGTAGCCTTTGGTAAATCAGGATAAAGCTTCGCCGCCTTTTCACAGACACGAACCTCTACATTGTGCTCAAGAAGTGAATTTACAAGGTCATTTATACCGCTGAATTCTTCGTCTATAAGAACAGTTTCGCAGGCATTGCAAACAGACGGTCTTGACACCTTGGCATTTATAAGAATTTCTTTTGCCATTTGGGGATCTGCCGTTTTTTCTATATAAACATGGCAATTTCCTGCCGCCGTTTCAATTACGGGAACTGTGGCATTTTCCACCACGCTTTTTATAAGACCCTTTCCACCGCGAGGGATAAGTACGTCAACATACCCTGACAATTTCATGAGAGCAGTTGCGGTTTCCCTTGAAGTATCTTCTATTATGTTAAGGCTACCCTCCGGAACACCTACACCATATGCTGCATCCTGCATTACCTTCATTATTGCAATGTTGGAATTTATTGCCTCCTTGCCGCCTCTTAAGATAACGCTGTTTGAAGTTTTAAGACAAAGCGCTGCCGCATCAGCAGTTACATTAGGCCGGGCTTCATATATAATTGCCACTACTCCGAGAGGTACTCTTTTTTCACCGATTACAAGACCGTTAGGACGATTCCACATACGCTTTACCTCACCTATAGGATCGTCAAGTTCTGCTACTTTACGTACTCCATCTGCCATTGCATAAATCCTGGATTTATCAAGCTTAAGCCTGTCAATCATCGGGTCGGGCACGCCGTTTCTGCTTGCATTTTCAATATCAATTGCATTTGCAGCGAGTATTTCATCTGCCCGGGCTTCCAAGGCATCTGCTATCGCCGTAAGGGCTTCATTTTTACAATTGCATCCTTCAAGAGCATATGCGGCTTTTTTTGCCGCTTCGCCAATAGCTTCAAGTGAAGTCATCTCTCATCCTCCCGGTCAATATGGTTGTTGGAAACAAACAAAGTTCCCACACTCTTACCTTCTAAAATATCGTAAAGGCTATCGATGTTCTCTCCGTTTGTGATTATCATATTAATTCCTGAATTTGTTGCTATTTCAGCTGCATCAAGCTTTGTAATCATACCGCCTGTACCTCTGTTTGAACCTACGCCCCCTGCGAGAGAACGGACTGATGCAATATCGGTTACACAGCTTATGAGCTTTGCATCCTTGTTCTTATGGGGATCACTGTCATAAAATCCGTCAATATCAGAGAAAAGAACCAGTAAATCAGCATCCACAAAATCTGCAACAATGGCAGAAAGTGTGTCGTTATCCCCAAATTCTATTTCTTCAACAGAAATAGTATCGTTTTCATTTACAATAGGAATTATGCCCATCTCAAGCAGTGCATTGAAAGTATTCTGAGTATTTCTCTTACGCCGCGGGATTGCAATATCATCCTTCGTAAGAAGAATCTGCGCTACAGTATTGTTATACTCAGAAAAAAGTTTATCATAAAGGAACATAAGCTCACACTGCCCCACTGCCGCCACCGCTTGCTTATAACGGGTTTCTGCAGGCTTTTCGGGAAGACCCAGCTTTCCTACCGCAATACCGATTGCGCCGGAAGAAACAAGTATAATCTCCTTGCCGCTGTTATGCAGGTCTGATAAAATCATTGCAAGTCTGTCCATAAGCTTAAGGTTCAGCTTTCCTGTTTCATATGTAAGGGTAGAGGTTCCCACCTTTACCACTATTCTTTGTGCCTTTTTTATTTCATGATATACGTTTTTCATACAATTCTTCCTCTGCTTCCGCCTGAATAGAACGATTTTATATTTTCGGATATTTCTGTCATACACCTTAATCTGGATTCATAGGCTCCCCATGCCATATGGGGTGTAAGAATTACATTATCCATATGCTTTACGGTGTTATATGGATGATTTTCCGGATATGGCTCAGTAGAATACACATCCACTCCGAGACCTGATATTTTCCCGGATTTTACCCCATCAGCAACTGCCGCTTCATCAAAAACGCCTCCCCGGGCAACATTTATAAGAATGGGCTTATTTTCACACATATCAAGCTCCCTTGCGCCGATTAAGCCGGCGGTTTCCTCTGTGAGAGGTGTGTGCACTGATATAATATGGCTTTCTTTCAGGATTTCTTCAAGTGTAGATGCATTTTCATCTTCACTCAAACGGGAATAAATCACCCTGCATCCAAGGGCTCTTGCCGCTTCTGCAACCTTCTTCCCTATATTGCCCATACCGATTATTCCCCAGGTTTTACCTGCGAGCTCGTAATAAACAGGTTGAAGTTTGTTCTGCACCCCGCTTTTTGTATATTCCCCTGACTCTGTATATCTGCAATATTCAGTGAGATGGCAGGCAAGGGAAAGTGCCATTGCAACTGTTACCTGCGATACACTCCACGCAGAGTAACCCACCACATTACAAAGCGCTATACCCCTTTTTTTACAATACTCAGTATCCACATTATCGTATCCGGTAGCCGCAACGCATATAAGCTTAAGGTTTTTAACAAAAACAAGGTTCGAAGCATTCAGTTTAACCTTGTTTATTACAATAACCTCTGCATCGCCTATGTGGTCAACTACTTCCTCCGGAGAAGTAGTGGGGTAAATAACTGTTTCACCTAAAGAGGTTATCATATCAAAACACATATCATCGCCAAGTGTGGCGGAATCCAGTATTGAAATTTTCATAAAATGCCTCCAAAATATACCAATACCAAAAGGGGACAGGCAGTGCTTACGCACACCTATCCCGCAGAAATCATACAGAAAGCTTCTTTGCGAGCTTTATCATATCTTCCGGAAGTGTCTTTTTCTGTGCAAGACCTTCTTCTATGGGCATATCGGTAATTCTACCGTCTTTTATACAAATCACACGATTGCTCTTTCCTTCAAGAAGAAGCTCAACAGCGTGAGCACCCATTTTACTTGCAGTAACACGGTCACGAACTGTAGGACTTCCTCCTCTCTGGACATGACCTAAGATTGTTGCTCTTGACTCAATGCCGGTTTTTTCTTCAATTTCCTTTGCAAGTTCAATAACGCCTCCGATCCCTTCAGCAACAAGAACTATGCTATGACGCTTGCCTCTTGACTTACCTTCAAGAATAGGCCTTATAATATCTTCATCAAAATTCCATTCATATTCGGGAATAATTACTACATCCGCACCGCAGGCAATAGCTGCATTAACCGCTATGTAACCTGCATTTCTGCCCATTACCTCAATTACAGAGCAACGGTCGTGGCTGGTTGCAGTATCACGGATTTTGTCAACCGCTTCTACAACGGTATTAAGACAGGTGTCGTAACCTACAGTGTATTCACTACAGTCAATATCATTGTCGATAGTACCGGGAATTGCTACCGTGGGGAGACCTTCCGCACACAAATCCTTTGCGCCTCTGAATGAGCCGTCACCGCCTATAACAACAAGGCCATCAAGTCCGAAAACTTTAGCAACGCCTACAGCTTTTTTAACGCCTGCAAGCTCCTTGAACTCTCGACAACGTGCTGTAAATAACGCCGTGCCGCCTCTCTGGAGTATATCTGATACACTTCTTGCATTCATTTCTATAAGGTCCCCGTTAATAAGACCGTTATATCCTCTTTTAACACCCATAACACGGATGTCGTGGTAAGCCGCAACACGAACAACAGCTCTTATTGCAGCATTCATTCCGGGGGCATCGCCACCACTGGTAAGAACACCGATTGTTTTGATTCTATTTTCCATTTCCTCAATCCCTTTCACTCATTATCAGCAGTTCCTGTGCCTCCCCCGCTTCTGTTTGCGGCACAAGAATATCATAAAACGCCTGACTTTCATCGTCATTCGTCTTCTTCTTAATCATAACGAGAATGCCGTGGCTTTCAAGAAGATTTCTAATCTCAAGAACAGCCTCAATCCCTTTTACGAGATAAACAACAATCCACATTTTTGCTCTCCTTACAGGTTTAGCGGCTCTGTTACTTCCGCCTTGCCCTACATAATAATTTTTTTCAAAATACTCCGATTGTGTTCTATTTTAAACTATTTAGTCAAAAAAATCAATAGGTTTTTTTAAAATTACAGGCGTTTTCAAGTATTTTTACTATTTTGCTATAACATTGCCTGTTCCAAATAGCTTTTCAAGAGATTTTGCACATTTTTTCGACATATTTACGCTGTATTCCTTTGGGGTAGACACATATTTTTTCTCGTCGTTAAAATAAAGGATAACGGGGATGGTTCCTCTGTTTCGGGAAGCCAGGTCACCCAGAGCAGAAATCAAATCTTTGTTGTTGGTTTCCATTCTCACATAAACCTTTGAATAACTTTTTAATTCGATATCATCTATAAGCATTACTTCATCAACTGTAAGCTTGGCTTTTTCGTCTGCTCTCACCGATGCGGCACCCCTGATTACAACAATGCCGCCTTCTTTAAGCTTCCCTGAAAATGTAGCATACACCTTAGGAAAAACAATAGCTTCTGCAGTGCCTGTAATATCTTCAATCTCAAGGAAAGCCATCTGCGCACCGCTTTTAGTGGTCTTAACCTTCATACTGTTTATAATTGCACAAACAGCAAGAGAATCACCGTCGGAAATCCCGCCTTCCACAACTCTGTATTCTCCGTTTTCATCGCGTTCAGACGCGCTTATAAGCTTGTATATAGTGTCACGGGTTATCTGGCTTATGCGTTCTTCATATTCATCAAGAGGATGACCGGAAAAATAAATACCTGCTGTTTCCTTTTCCATTGCAAGAAGGTCAGCCTTACTGAATTCTTCCACATCGGGATACTCAATATCAAAAGCTTCTTCCGCGCTTCCGCCCATATCAAACAGGCTCATCTGACCATCTATGTTGTTGCGTTTTGTCTGGGCAATTCCCTCCAGAGCAAATTCATAAACCTGCATAAGCTGGGAACGCTTTACTCCCATAGAATCAAATGCACCGCATCTTATAAGAGATTCGAGAGCTCTTTTATTGAGATATCCTCCTGCCATACGTTCCAGAAAATCAGCAAAGTTTTTGAAACTGCCGTGTCTGTCGCGTTCCTCTACAATTTTCTGTATCACGTTTTTGCCCACATTTTTAATGGCAGAAAGTCCAAATCGTATTGCTCCGTCACTAACAGAGAAGCTGTCATAGCTTTCGTTTATATCCGGCGGAAGCCTGTCAATTCCCATCTCTGCACAATTTTTAAGGTACACATTAATCTTACCCTGGTCATCAATACTTGAAATAAGTGCCGCCATAAATTCCTCAGGGTAAAAGGTTTTGAGGTAGGCTGTTCTGTATGCCACAACCGCGTATGCCGCGGCATGGGATTTATTGAAAGCGTAGTTTGCAAAGTCACTCATCTCATCGAATATTGAAGATGCAACCTTTTCGTCAATACCCCTACGAATACATCCTTCTATAATCACATTTCCGTTTTCGTCGTCAAGACCGTAAATAAAGTTTTTACGCTCAATTTCCATATCGGAAGCTTTTTTCTTGCTTATAACACGGCGCATACAATCTGCCTTGCCCAGGGAATATCCCGCAAGAGACTGAACTATCTGAAGAACCTGCTCCTGATACACCATAAATCCGTAAGTTACATTAAGAATATCCTCCAGTAGGGGATGCTTATATTTTATATCCTGAGGATGCTTTTTATTATGGATATAACTATGACGCTGGTTCATAGGTCCCGGACGGTAGATTGAAATTCCGGCAATGATATCTTCAAGACAATCAGGCTTCATTTCTTGCATAAAAGCCTTCATTCCGTCGCTTTCAAGCTGGAATACGCCATCGGTATTACCGGATGCAATAAGCTCATATACCTTGGGCTCATTATAGTCAAATTTTTCAGCATCAAGCTTTATACCGTGCGTTCTCTCCACAAGCTTTACTGCATTTTCAATAACCGTAAGATTGCGAAGTCCAAGAAAGTCCATTTTTAAAAGTCCCAGTTCCTCCACTGTATCTTTTGTAAACTGCGTTGTTACTGAATCCTTACCGTTATATACAGGTACATATCTTGTAATAGGCTCCCCAGTTATAACCACACCTGCCGCATGAGTTGAAGCATGACGCGGCAGTCCTTCAAGAGCTCTTGAAACAGTTATCAGTTCTCTTACATCGCTGTCATTATCATATAACTTTTTAAGCTCTGAGCTTACCTTTAAAGCCTCATCAAGAGTTATTTTAAAGTCGTTGGGTATAAGTTTTGCAACAGCATCACCCATTGCATATGGAAGAGCAAGAGCTCGTGCTACATCACGGACAACAAGCTTTGCTTTCATAGTTCCGAATGTGATTATCTGGGCAACCTGATCCTCCCCATACTTTTCAACTACATAGTCAATAACCTTCTGCCGTCCCTCGGGGGCAAAATCTATATCAATATCAGGCATACTTACTCTTTCGGGATTAAGAAATCTTTCAAAAATAAGCTCATACTTTATAGGGTCAATATCTGTTATATGCAGGCAATAGGAAACAAGACTTCCTGCTGCACTGCCTCGGCCGGGCCCCACAGGCACGGAAACCGAACGGGCATATCGTATAAAATCCCACACAATAAGGAAATAGTCTACAAAACCCATATGTTTTATTACAGATAGCTCATAATCAAGCCTTTTGTACATAGAATTATCAGGATTTTCGTACCTTTCAGCCAATCCGTCTCGGCAAAGCGAACATAGGTATTCAAAGCTTTCTTTACCATCCGGAACTTCAAAGCTCGGCAGATGTCTTGTTTCAAAATCAAAGTCAACTTTGCATCTGTTTGCAATTTTCTGCGTGTTTTCAAGAGCTTCGGGAATGTTTCCAAAAATCCTTTCCATTTCATCAGGAGATTTAAGATAGAACTCCTCCGTTTCAAATCTCATACGTTCAGAATCACGGACTGTTTTATCCGTTTGAATACACATTAATATATCCTGATACTTGGCATCCTCTCTTGAAATATAATGAACGTCATTCGTTGCAACAAGTCCTACTCCCACTTCATTTGCAAGACGAATTAACCGGGGCAGAATCTGCCTTTGTTCACCAATTCCGTGGTCTTGCAATTCAATAAAATAATTATCCCTGCCAAGCGTATCGGCATACTTATTTGCAAGCTTAAGGGCACCGTCGTAATCACCTGCAATAAGCTTTTTGGGTATCTCACCTGCAAGGCAGGCAGAAAGGGCAATAAGACCTTCCTTATGAGCCTTTAAAAGTTCAAAATCAATTCTCGGTTTATAGTAAAAACCCTCTGTATAACCTTTTGATACAAGGCTTATAAGATTTTTGTAGCCTGTTTCATTTTCAGCAAGAAGCACCAGGTGTGAGTATTTCCCATCACCTGCATTTTTAACAAACCGTGATTCCGGTGCAACATATACCTCACATCCTATAACCGGGTGTATACCATTCTTTTTTGCTTCCTTATAAAAATCTACAACGCCGAACATGGCTCCGTGGTCTGTTATTGCAACAGAGCTCATTCCAAGCTCTTTTACTTTTGCAATCAAATTAGGTATACTTGCCGCGCCGTCAAGCAAGCTATATTCAGTATGAGTATGAAGATGTACAAAATCAGCCATGTCTGCGCCTCCTTTTCTTTTTATAAATCTTTAGCTATTTCTATTATTTTTGTCATACGGTGATTAACACCCGACTTACCCAATGGGGGTACAAGCATCTCACCCAGCTTTTGCAAGCTTTCGTACGGATTTTTAAGTCTGAGTTCCGCAAGCTCACGCAAATTATCCGGCAAAAATCCCAGTCCTTGCTTTGACATAATTTTCCGTATTGCTGCAAGCTGACGCCCTGCTGCCTTTGCAAGCTTTTCTGCATTGGCATTTTCGCAGTTCACCTGACGATTAACTGCATTGCGGATTTCCTTTTCCATCTGAGCAGAATACATAGCAAGAGCGCCGGCTCCGGCACCCATAAGTCCAAGAATATCGGCTATTGCCTCGGACCCTTTGAGATACACAAGATAATGACCTTTACGATATGTAGATTTAGCAGGAAATCCCATATTCTGCAAAAGTCTGCTTAATCTGCCCGCACTTTTATTATACTTTGTATCAAATTCAAGATGGTATGATTTTTCAGGGTCAAGAACACAGCCACCACTCAGAAAAGCTCCTCTTATATATGCCGCACGGCAACAGTCAAGCTTTAATATTTCATCCTCAAATTCATTCTCTGCCTGTTCATCTGCCAAAAAAAGACAATCCCTTAAATTTTCAAGCACGGCACTGTCTTCAATCAGTATTCTCTTTGATTTTTCACCCGAAACCGCAGGTGATACACCAATACATTCTTTAAGGTCGTTTGTTATTCTCTGGGCAAGCAGCCCATGCTCTGTAAGAAGCTTCAATCGGCTTTCAGAAAAATCCCCTGAAAAACCCACGACCCCTGCAAGCTCGCTCCTAACGCAGTAAGGACAGTCGGAAGCGAGCTTACAAAGCTTTTGCTTTATATCCCAAGAAAAAGACATTGTTTACCTCTTTTTTATTCTTTATCAATATCTCTGTACACGCATTTTGCATTATATCCCAGACCTTCAAGATAAGCCATAACCCTGTTTGCAAAGGTTACACTTCTGTGCTTTCCGCCTGTACATCCGATAGCAACAGTCAGCGTCAGCTTACCCTCTTTTATGTTAAGGGGGACAAGAAACTCCAGCATATCCTCAAGCTTTTTAAGATACTGGGTACTTTCAGAAAATTGCATCACATAATCCTGAACCTCTTTATCATTACCTGTTTTATGCTTTAACTCTTCAATATAAAAAGGATTAGGGAGGCATCGCACGTCAAAAACAAGATCTGCATCAGAAGGTGCGCCGTACTTGAAGCCGAAAGCCATTACATTTATACGGATAGCGGAAATTTTTGAGCTATCCACATAAATATCCCTCAGCTTATTGTAAAGGTCTCGCATTTTCATATCCGTTGTATCAACTACAACATCAGAAGAATTATACAGCTCCCTTAGCATTTCGCGTTCTGCTTTTATACTGTCGAGAAGTCCGCCGCCTGTTTCGAGAGGGTGGCTTCTTCTCGTTTCCTTATACCGTCCCACCAAGGTTTCATCATTGGCTTCCAGAAAAAGAATATTACATTCATGCCCTTGCTTTTTTATCATACGAACATGCTCAAGTACCTGCTCTATCATATTACCCACACGTGCATCTATAACAAGCACTACTCTTGAATTGACCTCACCTATAGACATATACATTTCCATAAGTTTCGGCAAAAGCACGGGAGGCAAATTATCAATACAAAAACAACCTATATCCTCAAAAAACCGAAGAGCCTGAGACTTTCCGGCACCCGAAAGACCTGTTACTATTGTTAATTGCATTATTCATCACATCCTAAAAATCTGACCTCATGGTCAAGCTCTACTCCGAACTTTTCCATTACACATTTCTTTACATGGTCAGATAGATTTTGTATATCCTTTCCTGTGGCATTACCTTTGTTTATAACGAAGCCTGCATGCTTTTCGCTTATTGCGGCGCCGCCAACTGTAAATCCCTTCAAATTACAATCCTGAATGAGCTTTCCTGCAAAGTAACCCTCAGGGCGCTTAAAAAAGCTTCCGGAGCTTGGGTATTCAAGGGGTTGGGATGCGGAACGCTTTTTAAGATACTCGTTCATCTGCTCTCTGATATCTGCTTCACAACCCTCTGTACCTTTCAGGACAGCACCGGTTATTACACAGCCGGGATTTGATATAAAATATGATTTCCTGTATCCAAAGCCCAGCTCCTCTGACGGCTTTGTGCGGAATTCTCCGTTTTCGTACCACGAAACACTCACAATGAGATTTTTGATTTCACCGCCGTATGCACCTGCATTCATAACGATTGCACCGCCAAGATTGCCCGGTATCCCTGCAAGAAATTCAAATCCTCCTATACTGTTTTTGGCTGCAAATTCAGCTACGGCAGATAGCTTTATCCCTGCCTTTGCAGTAATAGTTACTTCGTCTGTAAGGCTTATTGAATTCATTTTTCTGCCCACGCAAAGTATAAGACCTCTGTAACCTCCGTCTCTGCCCACTGTGTTTGAACCGTTACCCATTACATGATAAGCTATATCATTATCGCGGCAAAAATTAATTACCGGCTCAATCTGCTCTTCAGCCACATATAAAAATCCGTCAGCAGGACCGCCCACTACCATAGTGGTATGCTTCTTAAGGGGCTCATCAAAGAGTATCCCCTCAAATTCTGCGCTCAATTTATTTTTTAATGCTTCATCAAACAATGTCCGGTTCCTCCATAGACATATTCTTTTCCATTTCACGCATAAGACGGTTGTTAAGCTCAACAGCCGCATTATACCCCATCTTCTTCTGCCTGTTATTCATAGCCGCAACCTCTACAATTACGGCAAGATTTCGTCCGAGCTTCACCGGAATTGTAATCGACGGAACGTTTATTCCCATAATATTTGTATATTCGTCCACCATTCCCAATCTGTCGTACTGCTTACCCTCAACCCAAGGTTCAAGGTGGATTATCATATCTATGCTCTCGGTATTTTTTACAGCTCCCATACCAAAAATTTCTTTAACATCCACTATGCCTATGCCTCGGAGTTCGACAAAGTGACGTATAACATCGGGAGAAGTACCAACAAGAGTTTTGTCGGAAACCCTTTTAATTTCAACTGCATCGTCTGCCACAAGGCGATGGCCTCTTTTAACAAGCTCTATAGCGGTTTCACTTTTACCTACACCGCTTTCGCCCATAATAAGAATACCTTCGCCATACACCTCCACAAGCACTCCGTGACGTGTGCGGCGTGGCGCTATCTCCACATTCAGGTATCTTATAAGCGCACTCATAAAAGAGGAAGTTTCCGTTTCAGTCCGAAGAACCGTACGGTTATATTTTTCCGCAGCAATAAGCATCTCAGGGAACGCCCGTATATCACGAGTAATTATAATAACAGGAAATTCATGGCTGAAAAACCTATCGAAAATTTCTGTTCGCTCTTCACTTGAAAACTGCTCAAGATAAGTACATTCAACCTTACCTATAACCTGTATACGGGTTGTATCGAAGTAGTCAAAAAAGCCTGCCATCTGAAGTCCCGGACGGTTAAGGTCTGATGATGAAATATAAATCTTATCTATATTATTTGACTCAAAAACTTTTTCAAGCTGAAACGCCTCAATTATTTTTGTAAGAGCAATTTTAAATTCGCTGTTAGCCATTAGCTTTACTCCCCTTCTTCAAAATAAAAATACCTCTTTCGAAACATATTAAACGAAGTTTTATACATACATAGTTATTATACAACATCTTTTTTAATTTTTAAATAGCAAAAAGTAAATTTTTTTTGAAAAATATATAGAATTTTTTTTTGTTTTTTTAAATTATATGTGCAATTCAATGTTTTTTTTGAAAAAAAGGGGTTGAAATAAACTTTTTTTTACAAAACCCTTGCATTTTATTTTGTTTTATGTTAAAATCACTTTTGTTATCTATGAATTGTTATACTTGGAGGTGTAATAAATGGCTAAATGCGAGATTTGCGGCAAGGGCGTGACATTCGGTATCAAGATGAGTCACTCTCACAGAAGATCAAACCGTGCATGGAAACCGAACGTAAAAAAGGTAAAAGCAGTAGTAAACGGTTCTGTTAAATCAGTTTATGTATGCACTCGTTGCCTTCGTTCAGGTAAGGTTGTACGCGCTGTCTGAAAGCAATTTGTCTGAAGATTACAGCTTGGCCGTATGGCCGGGCTGTTTTTTCGTTTGGGGATTTTTTTCAATATGATTAAATTTTTGTAATTTTACTTTACATTATACAAAATTATGTTATAATAAATGCAACTGATAAAATACAATATATTGCATTTATTATCAACATAAGCTACCTATATTTGTATATTCTAAGCTTATGTTGTAATAGGTCTTGCTTTGCAAGTAAACATTTTTACTTATGGTATGATTGATATACACTCAGGTTAGGTTTGACCTGCCGGCAAAAGAGGTGAATGGTAAATGGAAAAGCTTATAATCAAGGGCGGTACCCGTCTTTCGGGAACTGTTGAAATCAGCGGAGCAAAAAATGCTGCCGTTGCAATCATCCCTGCCTGTATTCTTCTGGATGATAAGTGCAGACTTGAAAACGTCCCTGACATACAGGATACAAAGCTCTTTATAAAAATTCTCCAGCTTCTGGGAGCAGAAGTGACATATATAGATAAAAACACAGTGGAAATCAACGGCTCTAAAATTAACAGCTTTGAACCTTCAAGAGAGCTTACCCGTAAAATGCGAGGCTCAAGCTATCTTATGGGCGCATTGCTGGGACGTTTCGGGAAATTTATGATGGATTTCCCGGGAGGTTGTGACTTCGGGACACGTCCTATAGATCAACACATAAAGTCATTCGAAGCTCTGGGCGCAAAAATCAAAGTCACCGGCAGTATGATTACCGGTGAAGCAGTTGCAGAAAAACTGATAGGCGAAGATGTTTTCTTTGATATTGTTTCTGTGGGCGCTACAATTAACGCCATACTTGCGGCAGTTAAAGCAAAGGGTACTACTGTTATTGAAAATGCGGCAAAGGAACCACACATAGTTGACCTTGCAAACTTCCTGAATGCAATGGGTGCCCGTATAAGGGGTGCAGGTACTGATACTATCAGAATAAAGGGTGTAGAAAAGCTAAGAGGCGGAACTTACACCATTATACCTGACCAGATTGAAGCAGGTACATTTATGATAGCCGCCGCTGCAACCAGAGGTGATGTTACTATAACTAACGTAATTCCGAGGCATCTTGAGCCTATCACCGCAAGGCTTGTAGAATCGGGAGCCGAGGTTTATGAATACGACGATAGTGTACGTGTTTTTGTCCCTGAAAACAAAGTGTTTAAAAAAATTAACTTTGTGGCAACGCCATATCCCGGTTATCCCACAGATATGCAACCCCAGCTCGTTACCTTCCTTTCAACCGTAAGCGGCACAAGCACAGCCCGCGAAGGTGTGTGGGAAGACCGTTTCAGATATTGCGGAGAGCTTAAGCGTATGGGTGCTCAGATACGTGTTGAAGGTAAACTCGCAATTATCGACGGCGTTGAAAAGCTTTACGGCTCAGCAGTACGCGCACTTGACCTCCGCGCCGGTGCGGCTATGATTATTGCGGGGCTTATGGCTGAAGGCACCACAGAGATCACTGACATATATCATATTGACCGGGGCTATGAACGATTTGAAGAAAAGTTCATCCGCCTTGGTGCAAATATAAAGCGCGTCACTGTAATGGATAATATTGATTAAAAAAGGAGTGAGTTTCCAAATGATACAGTTTATGTCTCTTGTAAGCGGTTCGTCGGGAAACTCTTCTCTTATTTCTGACGGAAAAACCACCCTGCTTATTGATTGCGGAATTTCAGGAGTAAAGCTTACTGAAAAGCTGAACGAAGCGGGCTTCGCTCCTACAGATATTTCAGGTTTGCTCATCACTCACGAGCACAGCGACCATACCTGCGGTGTAGGAGTTATTGCAAGGCGGTACGGTATTCCCCTATATGCCACAGAAAAAACTTTTGCCGCTATGAACCCCGGCAAAGTTAATCCCTCGCTTTTTAATAATATATGCCCGGGGGATACATTTTCAATAGGAGATATTAATATACACCCCTTCTCTATACCCCACGATGCGGCAGATCCGGTGGGTTACAGTTTTTTTGCAGAGAACAATAAATACACCCTCGCAACTGATATAGGCTTTATGCCTGACACATTATTTAACGAGCTAAAGGGAAGTAAGCAGATTATCCTTGAATCAAATCACGATGTAGAAATGCTTCGTTTCGGAGCATATCCCTATTATCTTAAACAACGTATTCTTTCAGAAAACGGGCATATGTCAAACGAGCTTTCTGCAAAAGTTTCAGTAAGGCTTGCAGACTGTGGAACGGAAAGCATTATGCTTGCGCACCTGAGCCGGGAAAACAACACCCCGGAAATTGCAGAAATAACTACTCATAACGCATTATGCTCTGAAGGTTTTTCAAATGTTAATCTATCGGTTGCGTCACGGTACAACGTAACACGATTTGCAGTATAAAGGAAACAGATATGAATATTGATATAATAGCTGTAGGCAAAATTAAAGAAAAGTTTTTCAGAGACGCTGTTGAGGAATACTCAAAGCGTCTTTCTGCTTTTGTGAAGTTATCGGTAACAGAAATTCCCGACGAAAAAATCCCCGACAACGCCTCTCAAAAGGTAATTGAAAAAATAAAAGAAACTGAAGGCACAAAAATCCTCTCGAAAATCAAAGACGGTGCAGTCGTTGCAATGTGCATTGAGGGCACGGTATATTCAAGCGAGGAGCTTGCAGATTTTATAAATAAAGCCTCAAACACTGCCAGCCGTATAACCTTCGTGATAGGCGGGTCACTTGGTCTTTCAGACCAGGTAAAGGCAAGAGCAAACCACCGTATGAGTTTTGGAAGAATAACACTTCCCCACCAGCTCATGAGGGTTGTTCTTGCAGAGCAGATTTACAGAGGATATAAAATAATAAATAATCAAAGCTATCATAAATGAAAGGAAGGCTCCAATGGCTAAAAGTAAAATTCAGTATATATGCTCGGAATGTGGTTATCAAAGCCCCAAATGGATGGGAAAATGCCCCGGCTGTAACAAATGGAATACTCTTGTGGAAACTATTGTAAATGATGAGCCATCACCTCACAAGCCATCATCTGCAAGAGTGGCTCCCTCTTCCCTTCCAAAATCTATTAAACAGGTCGAAATTGATAATTACACACGTTACACCACAGGTATCGGAGAGCTGGACAGAGTTCTCGGAGGCGGAATTGTAAAGGGTTCACTTATTCTCGTAGGCGGCGACCCGGGAATCGGAAAATCCACACTTCTTTTGCAGATTTGCGAGAATGCATCAAAGGATAAGAAGATACTTTATGTTTCAGGGGAAGAATCGGAGGGGCAGATAAAGCTTCGGGCAGAACGCCTTGGCGTATCAGGGGAAAATCTTTACCTGGTTTCCGAAACAGATATAGAAACTGTAGCAGACTACATAACAGCCATAAAACCTGAAATAGTTATAATAGACTCTATTCAGACAATGCACAGGCAGGATATTTCGTCAGCTCCCGGCAGCGTACCGCAAGTCCGCGAAGCTACAAATCTTCTTATGTATATTGCAAAGCAAAATGATATTTCAATGTTTATCGTAGGCCACGTAACAAAAGACGGTTCTCTGGCAGGCCCACGGGTCCTTGAACATATGGTAGACTGCTTGCTATACTTTGAGGGCGACCGACAAATGGCATTCAGAATTCTGAGATGTGTTAAAAACAGATTTGGCTCAACAAACGAAATCGGCGTGTTTGAAATGCAGTCAAAAGGACTAATCGAAGTAGAAAATCCATCTGCCATGCTTTTGGACGGACGGCAGATGACCTCTTCAGGAAGCGCAGTAGTATGCACAATGGAAGGAAGCCGCGGCGTACTTGCTGAAATACAGGCTCTGGTTACACCCACGGGCTTTGGAAATCCACGGAGAATGTCCTCCGGAATAGATATAAACAGGCTTCTTCTTATGACTGCCGTGCTTGAAAAGCGGGCAAAGCTTCAACTGTCAAATCAGGATATTTATATAAACGTTGCTGGCGGCCTTAAGCTTGACGAAACTGCAATCGACCTTGGACTGTGTATGGCGATTGCAACAGGCTTAAGAGACATATGCCTCCCTCCCGATATGATATTTATAGGTGAGGTAGGCCTGGGCGGTGAACTCAGAACCATATCACAGCTGGAAAAAAGGCTCACAGAAGCCGCAAAGCTTGGATTTACAAAGGCAATCGTACCAAAAGCGGCACTAAGAGGCGTAACCCCCCCTCAAGGGATTACGGTCATAAGTGCAGAAAACATAAGTCAAGCACTATCTGCAGCAAAAAAAGCTACAATAGAATAATTATTTTTGAAACTGTTGCTTCACGCAACAGTTTCTTTTTTTTATTTATATCATACATAATTTTCTAAAAAACAGAAGAAAATAACAAAGAAAAATTTAGAAAGGAATGATTAACCTGAAAAAACTATTTAGTGTTATAATGGCATTAGCTGTTGTTACAAAATTTATTTACATTGAGGCCCCTGTAAGAGTTTATGCCGCTACAGCTTCCGACAATCAACTGTTGGCAAGAGCCGTAAACGGCGAAGCAAGAGGTGAGCCGTATGAAGGACAGGTAGCAGTAGCTGCAGTTATTCTGAACCGTGTAAAGCACTCCTCCTTTCCCAACACAATTGCCGGTGTTATTTATCAGCCCGGGGCATTTACTGCAGTTAGCGACGGTCAGATAAACGTGCCAATTGACCCCAAATCCACAGTTTACAAAGCTTGCAGGGATGCACTTAACGGTTGGGATCCATCGGGTGGTGCAATTTATTATTTTAATCCCAATACTGCTACAAACGCATGGATATGGTCACGCCCGCTTATTAAAGTTATCGGCAGACACCGTTTCTGCAAATGAAAGGAGTAGCTTATGTATTCTGACAAATCTATGCGCCGTCAGGCAATTATCTATACAGTCCTTGGCGTACTCCTTGTGGGTGCCGGAATTTTTGCAATCTATCAATTAAAAGAAAAACAAAAATTAGAAGTTCAGCTGGATAACCAATACGCACGTTCCTTTTACGAAATGACGGAATATGTAGAAAATATAGAAACAGACCTTCGCAAAAGTATGCTTGTTTCATCCCCGGCTCAGCTTGCACATCTTGCCGGAAATATTTATCGCACATCAAACTCTGCGAAGGCTTGCCTTGGCGAACTTCCCACAGGCGCACTCCAGCTTGACAATACCTCACGCTTTCTGTCACAGGTGGGTGACTATACCTACGTTCTGTCACAAAATGCTATCAACGGCGAAAACATTTCCGATGAACAGTATAAGGATATTGCAAACCTGACGGAGTACGCGGCTCAGCTTAGTAAAGCCCTTTCTGAAACACGTACTGCAGTGGAAAACGGCGATGTTACATTTACTGCCAGAAACGGGATTAATGTGGCATATGCCGCAAACGGGATTATAGAAAATCTTGAAAATGTAGAAACCTCCTTTCAGGAATATCCATCTCTCATATACGACGGCCCTTTTTCTGAACATATAGAAAATATCCAGTCGCCTATGCTTTCGGAGGCTACGGAAATAAATGTAGAGGAAGCAAGAAGACGTGCCTCCGAATTTTTAAAGCTCCCCCCCGAACTTGCAATATACGACGGCGATACAACAAATACCGCTATGGACGCCTATAACTTTTGCACAGATTCTGAGGAACGACAGTGCGTAAGTATTACAAAAAAAGGCGGGCTTGTTATTTATTTCATAAAAAACAGAGAGGTTAAAGAAGAAAAGTTAAGCTTTAAAGAAGCAACGCGTTTTGCTCAGGAATTTTTGCAACAAAATGGATTTTATTCTCTGGAGGAGAACTATTACGAAAAACTGGACGGTGTAGCAGTTATTAACTTCGCCTACGTACAGGATGGCATCAAATGCTATTCCGACCTTATAAAAGTTAAAGTGGCACTTGATAACGGTGAAATCCTGGGCATAGAAACAGGTGGATATCTTATGAACCACGAAAGCCGTGCAATCGGAACGCCTGCAATCACTATGCAGGAAGCCGCATCAAAGCTAAGCCCGCATCTGGAATACAAATCAGGGAACCTGGCTCTTATACCCAAGGATAGCCTTGAAGAAGTGCTATGCTATGAGTTTCACGGAAGCTTTGCAGGCAGAAATTATATTATATATATTAATGCCTTTAACGGACGTGAAGAAAAAGTCCTGATGCTTATTGAATCTGAAAACGGAATTCTCACAATTTAAATTCACAAAAACCTTATCTTTATCATATTATGTAATATAAACAGGGGCTGCCTACAGTGCAGCCCCATCTATTAAAGGAGTGATAACTAATGTGCGGAATATCTGGCTATATAAATTTTAAAGATAATTTCGTTTCTGACAGAGAAAAACACCGCCGCATCACCCATTTGATGACCAAAACGCTACGCCACCGAGGCCCCGACAGCTTCGGCGAATGGGTTGGCGAGCATGCGGCTTTCGGCCATTCACGACTTGCAGTCATCGATCTTGAAGGTGGTAGTCAACCTATGGAAAGAACGGTTTCGGGATATCAGTTTGTTATTACATATAACGGAGAATTATATAATACTAACGAGTTAAAAAAAGAACTTATGCAATATGGCTATTGTTTTACAACGCAATCAGATACCGAAGTCCTTTTGTATTCATATATTCATTACGGAACAAACTGTGCCGAAAAGCTCAACGGCATATATTCTTTCTGCATCTGGGATTCTATGAGGCAGAGAATTTTTATGTGCCGTGACCGCTTCGGTGTTAAACCTCTGTTTTATTCACTGCAGGGAGATACGATTGTTTTTGCATCGGAACAAAAAGCAATTCTTGCTTACCCCAATTTCCGTGCAGAGATTTCAAAAGAAGGTCTCTGCGAAATATTTGCTCTTTCCCCTGCGCGCACTCAAGGAATAGGCGTGTTTGAGAACATAAAAGAACTTCGCCCGGGCAGATATCTTGTTGCAAATCGTGATGGCATAAAAATAAATGAATATTTTTCACTTAAGGGCAAAGAACACAGGGATTCCTATGATGATACTGTGGAAAAAACAAGAGAACTTGTACGTGACAGTATAAAACGTCAGCTCGTATCCGACGTGCCAATTGGAACATTACTATCGGGCGGGCTCGATTCCAGTGTCATTTCCGCCATTGGTGCCATAGAAATGAAGAAGCAAGGCAAACAGCTATCTACCTACTCCTTCGATTATAAAGATAATGATAAATACTTCAGGGCTAACTCATTCCAACCCGACAGTGATGCACCCTGGGTTAAACGTATGGCGGAAGCATTTGACACCAACCACACCTACCTTTTCTGCGATAACGACATTATGCTCGACTATTTGAACGAGTGTGTGGAAGCAAAAGATTTACCGGGTATGGCAGATGTTGACGCTTCTCTTTTGTATTTCTGCCGGATGATTAAAAACCGTCATACAGTAATTTTAAGTGGCGAATGTAGTGACGAAATATTCGGTGGTTACCCATGGTTTCGGGATGAAAGAGCTTTTAAAACAAGAGCTTTTCCCTGGTGTTACGACCTTGAAATGCGAAAAAATATACTTCATCCTGAGGTAGCCAAAACCCTTGACCTTGACGGATATTCGTCTATGCGATACGAAGAGTCTGTAGCAGAAACCCCTCGTTTTGAGGGTGATAGTCCGGAAGAGGCACGCAGGAGAGAAATTGCATGGCTTAATCTTAATTGGTTTATGACAAATCTCTTAGACAGAAAGGACAGAATGAGTATGGCAAGCGGGCTTGAAGTTCGTGTTCCTTTCTGCGATCACAGAATAGCAGAATACGTCTACAACGTTCCTTGGAGCATAAAAAACAAGAACAATGTATCAAAAAGTCTTCTTCGCGAAGCAGTTCGTGGGATTTTGCCAGACGATGTGCTTATGCGTAAAAAGAGCCCATATCCAAAAACTCATAACCCGGCATACGAACAAATGGTCAGAAATGTTATGCTTGAAACCATATCAAATCCCAACGCGCCCATACTTGCCCTTTGCGACAAAAAGAAAATCGAAGCCGCCTGTATGGGGCACTCCGACTATGGCAAACCATTCTTCGGTCAGCTTATGGCAGGCCCGCAATTTATCGGCTTCCTGCTACAGGTAAATCATTGGCTTGAACACTACCATATAAGAATTGTATAGATTATAACCGCAACAAAGGTCGGCAAAAGCCGACCTTTGTTGCATAAATTATTTTCTATAAATCACTTGACAAATCAAGAACTTTTTGGTATAATCCATAGTTGTATGCGGATATGGCGGAATTGGCAGACGCGCTAGATTCAGGTTCTAGTGGTAGCAATACTGTG
This sequence comes from Clostridia bacterium, assembly GCA_045648165.1. GTDB lineage: Bacteria > Bacillota > Clostridia > UBA1381 > UBA1381 > RGIG9115. The sequence continues at coordinate 29,806 of JAZRNL010000016.1, forward strand.
CAGGTTCAAGTCCTGTTATCCGCACCAAACAGTAGAAATCCGAACCTTCTACCAATCGGTGAAGGGTTCGGATTTCTATTATATCTTGATTATCCAAATTTTAATAGCAAACTTAAATAACATATAAAAACCTGCACACACTGAAGTCTATTAGTATGTGCAGGTTTTTGTAATCTAATGTGCTGAAACACAAAACATTAGACTAATGTTTTTTAGCTATATGGTCAGTTAGAATTTTGGCTGCTTTACTTTTTGCAGACTTTGACGAGTTCTTACTATCTTATATCTTGCCTGCTTTGCCGACCTTTCCACCGCTGTGTACTGCCATCGAATCACCTCCTTTCGGGCATAAAAATAGCAGTATTCGACGAAGAATACTACTTAATCTTTCACCCATATTTTAAATGCTTTTTTGCCGTAGGCACTGGCATAAATAATTTCGCCAGTTTTGGGATTGCGTATATATTTTCTAAATATATAGTGTCCCTGTTCTTTTTCTTTCTTGTTCATATCATCACCTCCTTTCAGATATAGAAATAGCACCAAATTCATAATGAATTCGGTGCTATTTGTGAATTTAAAAAAGACTACCAAAGGCAGTCTTTATAAATGGATACACTCATCCAAGAAAATTAAGATAACCCAACCATCAAGTGTTGGGTTATCTTTCAATCCCAAGTAGTTGTATTGAGACAGTACTCACAATTATTGCACTCGTCCCTTTTCAAGAACGCTCGCTCGTAGAGGTCGTATTTATTTGTGTTTTCCAGGTGGATTTTGGGTATAGAGGTGTAGAAGTACAAATCGGGAGTTTCTTGTTTGTTTTCAGGCATATTGAGCTCCTTTCCAAGGAAAAGGGACAGATGTGAAATCTCTCTCACATCTGTCCCTTTTTTTACAAAAATAATGCTTACGCCTTAATTTTGTTCTCGTAGTCCTTGATCATATTTTTAACCATCTGACCGCCTACGCTACCTGCCTGTCTTGAAGTGAGGTCACCGTTGTAGCCCTGCTTGAGGTCTACTCCAACTTCTCTTGCAGCTTCCATTTTGAAGTTTTCCATTGCCTGTTTTGCTTCAGGAACCATAATCTTGTTCTTACTCATTTTTGTTTCCTCCTAAAATTTTAAAATATCTATATTAACGTGTCGACTTTCATCGACTACACTCATATTTTGTTCAAAAGACGGAGGAATATTCTTTTTAATTTTTGGAATTTATAAGGTTTTTTAAACCAAAAAATTTGCAGAGCAACGCTCTGCAAATTCTTTGTTAATATCCCAAACTCTTAAGGTATTCACGGCTCTTCTTTGCATCTGCAAGGTTATCACCTTCGTACCAGTCATCCTGTTCAACGATGATATATTCTGCTCCTGCTTTGATTGTAGCTTCGACGATAGATTTAACATCTTGCATGCCGCTTCCAACAGGTCTGAATTCAAATTCTCTTGCACCCTCAGCCGGCTTATCTTCTTCTTCAACTTTACCTTCACTATCGATAAGCGCATAAACAGGGCCATTTGCAAGCTTCTTTGCCCAAAAGTCCTTAATGTGAACTACGTTTATTCTGCCTTTGTATTTTTCAAGATATTCAACCGGCTCATAGCCCGCATATTTAATCCAACATGTATCAAATTCAGGGTTTAAGTACTTTTCATCAATTGTGCTATAGAGCTTATCAATAATGATTTCTCCATCCTTTTTCTGGAATTCAAAATCGTGGTTGTGATAGAGCATTGAAAGTCCGTTTTCTGCAAGAAACTTTCCTGCCTCAGTGAATTTTTTAATTGTCGCATCCCAATTTTTATTGAATTCTTCAGCATTATACCATGGAATTGCAGCATACTTTGCACCAAGAGTCTTTACAAACTCTACTGCTTCCATGCCACCATTTTCTGGAGTGATAAGCTGGTGAACAGAAATGCATTCAAGACCTATCTCATCAAGCATTGCTCTGATTTCTTCTGCAGATTTTCCGGAATAACCTGCAAGTTCCACATAATCATATCCCATTTCCTTAACAGCTTTGAGAGTCCCATACATATCCTCAGCCATCTTGTCACGAAGTGAATAAAGCTGAATTCCTACTTTTAAATTTGACATTTTATATTCCTCCATTTTTAATCCGCTTATGCGGAATTATTAACTTTTTACCTTTTAACAAGCTTTATCTGTTCTTTAATAACATAAGCTTGGAACATACATATATAAGAACCTTATGTTGATTAATTATACTAAAAGATTAAATTTCTTCGCCGTTTTCAATAGCTGTTATCATATCCACTCTCGTCTGGTGCCGTCCTCCCTCAAACTCTGCTTTGAAAAATTCATCAACTATCATAAGTGCAAGTTCAGGACCTATAACACGAGCACCAAAAGCAATAATATTTGCATCGTTGTGAAGGCGTGTAAGACGAGCAGTATATGGGTCTGAGCAAACGCAGGCTCTTATACCCTTTACCTTATTTGCTGCAAGGGAAATACCCACGCCTGTTCCGCAAATAAGAACGCCAAAATCACATTCACCAGATGCTACTGCGTCGGCAACTTTTTTGCCGTAAACAGGGTAATTTGTGCTCTCGCTTGTATCAGTTCCAAAGTTTATAACCTGGTAACCCTTTTTTTCTAAATGTTCTTTAACAAGATTTTTCATCTCAACTGCAACATGGTCGTTTCCGATTGCTATCTTCAAAATACATTCCTCCTGAACTTATAATATTGCTATATGAATATTATTTAAATTTAACAGTTTCTGCCCATTCTGCTGCTTGTGCCACCCATTTTGACATTGCGGGGTAATTATATTTGGTATTGCCACACATTGTTATCTCGTTCCCAAGAGCCACGCCGTGTGGTGCATCGGGATAAACATGTAGCTCAAACAGTATTCCTTTTTCGGCACACGCCTCAGCTACAGACAGAGAATTCTTAACATTTACTGACTGGTCATTTGATGAGTGTACCATAAAAATTGGACTTGATTTTTCGCTTATCTGCTTGTTGATATGCACAATATCAAGCAACTCACCCGTTGGTTCTTCTGTGCCTAAAAGATTTTTAAAAGAGCCATTATGACTATTTATAACAGGATATATAAGCATCGTACCTGCCGGCTTATTATAACCTTGAGGCATATCAAATACATTATAAATTTCAGGCAAATCCCACAAGCTACCAAGGCTTGCGGCAAGATGCCCACCTGCAGAAAATCCAACTACAAATACTTTATCGGGATCAATCCCATATTCCTCTGCATTATCCTTTATATGTGCTATTGCCTTTGAAGCCTGGATAAGCTGAGAAGGAAAGACATTTTTTGAAGTTTGAGCTGTTGAATAGCTGAGAACAAAAGAATTGTATCCATATGGAATAAATGCTTGAGCAATGGGCTCGCCCTCCCTGTCAGAACACACTTTTCCATATCCTCCACCGGGAATTACAAGGATTGCCTTTCTGGTAAATCCGGAGATTTTATCAGCCACATACGCAGTGAGATACGCATTTTCATCTGTTTCATCAAGCATTATTCTTTTATAAATCATAAATTTACCCCTTATGAAGTATTTGATACAATTATATCATTCATTGGATATATTGTCAATTATTACTCCTAAAAAAATCAATATTTTAATACAATAAGTCAAAAATCTCTACACCACAGCAACAAAGCAATATCATTCATAATCCCAATATCATTGCGTAGTAATATACTGTACCACAAGGCAATATAACTAAAAACAACCATAACAGGTATGTCCCTAAGTGGATGCAAGTGGATGTTTTATCCCTAAAACTAAACAGAGCCCTCAAAAATGAGATCCCTGTCCGTTTTAGGGGATTATTTTACATCCCCTTCTTTTTTCAGTGATATTATATTTGCCTTTAAACTGTGCGAACACAATATCACTCGGCGTAAGCCGAATATAACTGCGTAGCAATATAACTTGCCAAAGGCAAATATAACTGAAAAAACGACTTGTCGAAACAAGTCGTTTTTTCTGGTGGGCCCTCAGGGACTCGAACCCGGGACCGTCCGGTTATGAGCCGGATGCTCTAACCAACTGAGCTAAAGGCCCTTGTAAAATGAGCCTTCTTATTAAATAAGAAGGCTCGTGGTGACCCGTGCGGGAATCGAACCCGCGTTACCGCCGTGAAAGGGCGGTGTCTTAACCGCTTGACCAACGGGCCAAATATCAGGATAAAGAACCGGTTCCGGCAACTTTCTACTCTCCCGGGCAGTCTCCCGCCAAGTACCATCGACGTTGAAGAGCTTAACTTCTGTGTTCGGCATGGGTACAGGTGGTTCCTCTTCGCTATCGTCACCGGATTCGGCTTCTCTCTTTATCCTTACTGAAGATTTGTTAAACCTTCAAAACTGAACAACGCTCGATGATAGTTACCTTTATTCCTATCCTAATTTCTTAGGTTAAGCCCTCGACCTATTAGTACCGGTCAGCTAAATACATTACTGCACTTACACCTCCGGCCTATCAACCATGTAGTCTTCATGGGGTCTTACTAGCCTACGCTATGGGAAATCTTGTCTTGAAGGGGGCTTCACGCTTAGATGCCTTCAGCGTTTATCCCGTCCGTACTTAGCTACCCTGCTATGC
>JAZRNL010000017.1:0-25253 GCA_045648165.1 Clostridia bacterium
ACATACACTGCCCTCCGTTGTAATAACAGACGTCTCCGGACTTGAAGAGGCAAGAGAAGTTTCGGACCGGCTCAGTATTCCTTTTGTTGTTGTATCTCCCATTACCTCCGATAAGGTAAAAGCAAAGTCTCTTGATGGCGGTGCGGAAGATTATATAGTGCGTCCTTTCAGCAAAGTGGAGTTTCTTGCAAGGTTAAGGGTGGTTCATAGAAGGTTTGGCGGTGAGAAAAAGTTTGTGGCTCCCGGTCTTGAAATTGATTTTGCAAAGCGCAGAATAATCCGAAGCGGCAGAGAAGTTAAGCTGACTCCTGTGGAATACAGAATAGTGGAGCTTTTATGCAGTCAGCCCGGAAATGTTTTTACACATGAACATATTCTTAAAAAGATATGGGGCCCGTATGTCCGGGGGGATAATAAAATTTTAAGAGTAAACATTACCAATATAAGGAAAAAGCTCGAAGCTGACCCTTCAAACCCCGTTTATATCAAAACGGAGAGCGGAATTGGCTACAGAATGTCATATAATACAGACGTGGGAAAGTTATGATTTGGTGAAACTGACTAAAATACAATTACAATTAAAAAATGCTTGACAAAAGCCTTTTCTTTTGGTATAATTTCGGTGTTAAAGACAAGCAGAGCGTCCGCTCTCACCGTACGACGCAGGTTTTACGGTAAATACAGACAGTGTTCTTTTGTTTGTTTGCGGATGTTTTTGCATCCGTTTTTTTTGTGTTCCATAGACAGGAGGGAATAATTATAAGTAAGGAAGTTCAGATCAACGAGGAAATTCGTGATAAGGAAATCAGAGTAGTTTCAGCAGACGGAGGTCAGCTGGGAGTAATGTCTGCGGCTCAGGCTCTTGAGCTTGCAACAGAAAAAGGTCTCGACCTTGTTAAAATTGCACCCCAGGCTCAGCCGCCGGTATGTAAAATTATGGACTACGGCAAGTATAAATTTGAGCTTGCCAAGAAGGAAAAGGAAAGCAGAAAGAACCAGAAGGTTATAAACATCAAAGAGGTTCAGCTCTCACCTTCAATAGATACAAACGATTTTAACACGAAGTGTAACCATGCAATCCGTTTTCTTAAAAATGGTGATAAGGTTAAGGTTACTGTCCGCTTCAGAGGACGTGAGGTTACCCATTCCGAAATTGGCGAGACTTTACTTACACGTTTTGCCCAGCAGGCAAGCGAGTATGGCACTATGGACCGTGCTCCCAAGCTTGAGGGCAGAAATATGACAATGTTCCTTATGCCTAAAGCGTAAACTGCGGATGGCTTGTAAACAATTAATATTTAAGGAGTGAAAAACTATGCCGAAAATAAAAACACACAGAGGTGCAGCTAAGAGATTTTCTCTTACAAAGAATGGCAAGGTAAAAATGAATAAGTCATTCAGAAGACACATTCTTAACAAGAAGTCTACAAAGAGAAAGAGACATCTCAGAAAGCAGGCTTATTGCTGTGCAGCAAATGCAGCTGTAATCAAGAAGCTTATCCCTTATAAGTAATAATTTGCGGTAGGAAAAGCCGCGTCAGAAATTATCCGGTGTTTTTGTTAAAACACAAATTTGAAAGAGAGGTTAATACACATGGCAAGAGTTAAAGGTGCTTTAAATACACGCAAAAAACATAAAAAGATTTTAAAGCTTGCAAAGGGCTTCAGAGGTGCTGAAAGCAAGCAGTACAGAACAGCTAACCAGGCTGTTATGCGTTCAATGCAGAATGCATACGTAGGCAGAAAGCGCAGAAAGCGCGATTTCAGAAGACTTTGGATCGCTCGTATCAGCGCTGCAGCTAAGATGAACGGAATGAACTATTCAACATTCATGAACGGCATCAAAAAAGCAGGTATTGAAATGAACAGAAAGATGCTTTCTGAAATTGCAATTGCTGATCCCGCTGCATTTGCACAGCTCGTAGAAAAGGCAAAAGCTGCTAAATAATAAACGCAAATTAATGGGTGTTGTGTAAGCAACACCCTTTTGTGTAATTTGGAGGAATTCTTTATGAGAGAAAAATTCATTGAAATTTATAATTCCAAAATAACACGTCCCGGAGCAGATAAGCTTCTTGAATATATCGACGGGCCGTCAAGTGACTTTTTCACTGCCCCCGCAAGTGCAAGATTTCACGGTTCTTATGTGGGAGGCCTTGCAGAACACAGCATAAATGTTTATGAGTGCCTGACAGACTATATGTTAAGGCAGAGGGTAAAAGAAATTTACGGTTTTGAGGCATCAGAAGAGAGTATAGCAATAGTTGCACTTCTTCACGACCTTTGCAAAATAAACTGCTATAAGCCCGGAACAAGAAATGTTAAGGATGAAAGCGGCAAATGGATTCAGGTGCCTACCTTTGAATATGACGACAAAATGCCTTACGGTCATGGAGAAAAATCAGTTTACATAATTAATGGATATATGCGTCTTACCCGTGAAGAAGCATTTGCAATTAGATACCATATGGGATTTTCCGGAGCTGAAGATGCTCGGAATGTGGGAGCTGCATTTGAAATGTATCCTCTTGCATTTGCCCTTTCTACGGCAGATATGGAAGCAACCTATTTTATTGAAGGTAAAAAAGAGAATTAAGTGAATTTTTTGTAAACAATCGGCATAAAATTTTAAAACGGTTGCAAATTCACTGTTTAAGTGGTAAAATAAACATGCTAAATCGGCATGGAGGACTAATTTATGAACGAAAAAGATAAAAATAAAAATAAGAACAATAAAATGCCGCAGAAAAATCCATTTATAGCGGTGTTGATTGTTTCAGTTATAGCGACGGTGCTTCTGAACTTTTTTCTTACTTCAGTAAACTCTCCCAAAACAAAAGAAATTGCATACAGTGAATTTCTTGTTATGATAAAATCAGGAGAGGTGGAGGAAGTATCTCTTTCGGCGGATAAGATCACAATCGTTAAAAAGAAGCAGGAGGCAGATACTACCACAGATAAGCTTTTAAAGCTCTGGGGCGGGGGAAGTGACGAGCAGGAGGTTTGCTATACGGGCTATATCCCTGACGACAGGCTTTATCAGCTCCTTGACGATACAGGGGTAAAATATTCTACCCCCATTCAGTATTCAAATCCCATTCTTGAGTTTTTCCTGGCATGGATTTTGCCGATGTTGTTTATATACGGAATGTTTTTCCTTGTTTCCCGTTCTTTATCCAAAAAGATGGGTGGCGGCGGAATTATGGGCGTGGGTCAGTCAAAAGCAAAAATGTATATGCAGGATAAGACAGGCGTAACCTTTAAGGACGTTGCAGGCCAGGAAGAAGCAAAGGAATCCCTTAACGAAATTGTAGACTTTCTTCATAATCCGGGCAAATATACTGCCATTGGCGCAAAGCAGCCTAAAGGAGCTCTTTTAGTAGGACCACCGGGAACAGGTAAAACCTTGCTTGCAAAAGCAGTTGCAGGGGAAGCAAATGTCCCATTTTTCTCCCTTTCAGGCTCGGAATTCGTAGAAATGTTTGTGGGCGTTGGTGCATCCCGTGTCCGTGACCTGTTCAAGCAGGCAGGTCAGCATGCCCCGTGTATCATTTTTATAGACGAAATAGATGCTATTGGCAAAAGCCGTGATAATCAGCTGGGCTCCAATGATGAACGCGAGCAAACTCTTAATCAGCTTTTATCAGAAATGGACGGATTTGATTCATCGAAGGGTATAGTAATCCTTGCGGCAACAAACCGTCCCGAAACTCTTGATAAGGCACTTCTTCGTCCCGGTAGATTTGACAGACGAATTATTGTTGAAAAGCCGGACCTTAAAGGCCGTGAGGCAATTCTTGAAGTTCATATCAAAAATGTTAAGAAAGAAGAGGCAGTAGACCTTCACGAGATTGCTCTTGCAACCAGCGGAGCTGTGGGTGCAGACCTTGCTAATATGGTAAATGAAGCGGCACTTCGTGCAGTGCGTATGGGTAGAAAGCTTGTGAGCCAGGAGGATTTGGCAGATGCAGTTGAAGTGGTAATAGCAGGTAAAGAAAAGAAGGACCGTATTTTGTCGGAACAGGAAAAGAAGCTTGTAGCATACCATGAGGTTGGCCATGCTCTTGCAACTGCAGTTTCGAAAAATACTGACCCGGTTCATAAAATTACTATCGTACCAAGAACAATGGGTGCTCTGGGCTACACTATGCAGGTTCCCGAAGAAGAAAAGTATCTTATGAACAAGGACGAAATGACAGATGAAATAACCGTCCTTCTTGCAGGGCGTGCTGCAGAGGAGGTTGTGTTCAACACCAAAACAACCGGAGCATCAAACGATATTGAACGGGCAACGGAAATGGCACGTAATATGATAACCCTCTATGGAATGAGCGACCGTTTTGGTATGGTTGGTTTGGAGAGCATACAGAGCAAGTTTCTTGACGGAAGACGTGTTCCTAATTGTTCCGACGAAACTATGTCTAAGGTTGATGAAGAGATAAGAGAGATTTTGGATAAATGCTATAAAACCGCAGTTGAGATTTTAAAATCCAACCGCGAAGCTCTTGATAAAATTGCGGATTTTCTTCTCGAAAAGGAAACGATTACAGGCAAGGAATTTATGACTATTTTAAAAAGCGTGAACGAGCCTGAATCGGTACAGGAAGATGAAATCCTTTCTCCGGAAGAGAAAACAGAAGATTAAAATGTATATAACAGTGTTGAACACTGTTAAATAAAAATAGGAGATGAAAAGAATGAAAAAAATTGTATCAATTATGTTGGTGACAGTAATGTTAAGCTTAGTGCCGGGTGTGGGAATGCTTGGTGGAATGGCGGCATTTGCTTTTGAAATTGCACCTGTTGACGGCGTGGTTTATGAAACAGTGTATGAGGCTGTGGAAGATGTTGTTTATGAGTCGGAAGAAGATGCCATAGCAGAAGTATTTACTCTTTCAATCGGTCAGAACTCAGCAAACGTGTTTGGCGAGGTTAAAGAAAGCGATGTTCAGCCTATTATTAGAAACGACCGCACAATGCTTCCTGCAAGATTTGTAGCAGAAAACCTTGGCGCAGAGGTTTCATGGGATGGTGAAACAAGAACAGTTCTGGTAAAGAGCGAAAATGTTGAAATAAAGCTCACTATTGATTCTGCAGTTGCAGTAGTAAACGGCGTTGAAGAAATGTTGGATAGCCCTGCATTTATCGAAAATGATAGAACATATACACCTGTTAGATTTATTGCAGAAAAGCTTGGCTCAACAGTTCAGTGGGATGCGGAAACACAGACAGTTATTATGTCTAAACCTGTATATGTGCCAGCAGAAGATTCTGCAGAAGAAACACAAGAGGTACCGGCAACCGTAACAGGTACATTGAATCTCAATAATTTTAAATACAAATATGAAGCCGGAGGCCATATGGCGGAGCTCAACGATGGTTCTATAGGCGGAATGAATTTAACGGCTGAGGTTCTGGGTCCTGAAAACGTATGCAGAGTGTTGATTGCTGAGTGGAGAGATGAACCATATTCAGAAGAGCAAATCCAGGCTTCAATCCAACGTATGGTAAAAATATGGAAGGATGCAGGACTTGAGATTTATCCTGAACCTGTTCCTTTTGAAATTGGATCAAATCATCCTGTAGACGCTGATGAAATGGGCAAAAAAATGTATGTGCTTTTAATCGGTCTTGACGCAAATGGAGATGCTGCAGCTTATGCAGTTGTTGAAGAAATAATAGGTTAATATTAATTATAATAAAAAAGCTTTCTCGGCATATGCCGAGGAAGCTTTTTTTATTAAAATGTGATTATATGCTCTCTTGTGAACACTTCATTTGGTTCAAGAGCATTAATGCCTTTTTTCTTTGTGATGTCGTAATCTGAATTCTCAAAATCTGCAATACCGCACCATGGCTCAAGGCATATATATTTTGCTCCCGGATTTGTCCATAAAAGGAAATAATCCTTGCCCGGGAATTCCACGTCTATTGAATACCCCGCAGTATTATTTTTCAGTGTTACCTTTCTTGATTTGAGGCTTGTAAAAACAAGAGCATCATTTTCAAAATACTTGTTTTTAAGAGGGAGTTCTTTTATGCTTTCGCCTAATGTGTTTGTTTTTTCCATAAGCTGCCCCTTGTCTGACAGTATATTGTAATCCAGATTTTCGGGATGCTCAAATATAACAGAAAACTCTTCAATTCCATTCGGGCAACTGTAAGCCTCGTGAGACCCTACAGAAAAATACATAACTTCATCAGACGTGTTCAGGACTTCGTATTTTATACAAATCCTTGTATGCTCTAACTTATATGTAATACGAAATTCAAAATTAAATGGATAGTTTTTTAATGTTTCTTCATTTGAAGTGAGAAGAAATGTAACTTCTTCATCAGAAATGGTTTCAATTTCAAACTCACTTCTTCGTGCAAATCCATGGCGTGACAAGGTGTATTCTTTTCCTTTGAATATAAATCTATCATCCTTTAGTCCGCCACAGATGGGGAAGAGAACCGGCGCCTGGCCGGACCATACGGAAGGGTCGCCTTCCCAAAGAAGCTCTTTTCCGTCTTTCAGGATGCTTTTAAATTCTGCACCCATAGTCGAAATTGTCACTTTAAGATTTTTGTTTGACAAACATATTTGTTTGCTCAATTAAACCAATCCTTTCAATCATACATATTTTGCTACGATTTCAGCTATTTTATCAAGCTTTGATTCTATGTCTGCCACAAGCTTAAACTGAGTTCTTGCTCTGTCAAGATTGTGGTTTTCGCGATGTACTTTAAAGTATATATCTTCGTTTAAGTGGTCTGCAAGAAACCTTGTTCCGCATTCATATGTAAGAAGAAGCGCAGAAACCGGAAGAAGTTCAAATTCTTTTTCTGTTAGGCAGTCTGCCGCCGGCATTCTTACTGATTGCAGCTTTTAACTGCTCTACACGTACAGGTGTATTGTGGAAGTCAATAATTGTTAATATCGGTGTAAACATCAAATTGAGAGCATATTTCTTGTAAGGTATACATTGGTTTATCTCCTTTTGTCAAAGTTTACGTATTTTCTTTCAGGGGCTACGCTCATATAGGCAGGTCTTATAATCTTTCCGGTGTTTATAAGCTCTTCAAGCCGGTGAGCACTCCAACCTGCAAGCCTTGCCATAGCAAATATGGGAGTGTAAAGCTCAGGGGGCAGGTTAAGCATTTTGTATGCAAATCCGCTGTAGAAATCCACATTAGCGCTTACGCCTTTATAAATTTGCTTTTCTTCTGCGATAACGCCGGGTGCAAGCTTTTCTACATTTGCAAGCAGATTAAATTCGTCGGTGAGATGCTTTTCTTCAGAAAGCTCTGCCACAAATCGCTTGAATATTCGTGCTCTGGGGTCAGATATGGAATAAACTGCGTGTCCCATACCATATATAAGTCCTGAGCGGTCAAATACTTCTTTATGGAGAAGTTTCCTGAGATATGCTTTGATTTCTTCTTCGTCTTTCCAGTCGCCAATGCTTTCTCTCATTTCGTCAAACATCTGTACGACTTTTATATTTGCGCCGCCGTGCTTTGGACCTTTAAGGGAACAAAGACCTGCGGCAATTGCGGAATAAGTGTCAGTTCCGGAGCTTGTAACAACTCTTGTTGTAAAAGTCGAATTATTACCACCTCCGTGCTCTGCGTGGAGTACGAGAGCCATATCAAGTACCTGTGCTTCAAGCTTTGTATATTTTGAATCAGGGCGCAGCATTTGCAGAATATTCTCTGCAGTTGACAAAGTGTCTCCCGGTGCATGAATAAACAGGCTCTGATTGTTGCAGTAGTGATTATATGCCTGATAGCTATAGATTGAAAGCAACGGAAATACCGATATAAGCTGCAGACATTGACGAAGTACGTTTGGAAGTGATATGTCGTTTGCATTACCGTCGTAAGAAGCAAGGGTAAGAACGCTTTTTGCAAGGGCGTTCATAATATCGCTGTTTGATGCCTTCATTATAACGTCACGCACAAAATTTGTAGGCAGGGTCCTGTATTCTGCCAAAGTGAGTTTAAACTCTTCAAGCTTTTCAGCATTTGGCAAATCTCCGAACAGGAGCAGGTAAACCACTTCTTCAAAACCGAATCTTCCATCTTTTATAAATCCGTTGATTATATCCTCCACATTGTAGCCGCGATAAAAAAGCTCGCCGTGCCACGGGATTATTTTTCCGTTTTCTTCCTTTGTCTGGCGTATCTCTGATATTTCAGTAAGTCCGGTAAGTACGCCTTTTCCGTTAATGTCACGGAGACCTTTTTTTACATCGTATTTTTCATAAAGGGTGCTATCAATGCTACTGTTGTTTCGGCATATATCCGCCCAGGCTGTTATTTGCGGTGTAATGTCAGAATAATTATACATTCCGAAACCTCCGTTTCAGTATTATATTCCTATTATACCACATTATTGTGGTTATTGCAATATTTGTATTATAATTCATTTAAAGTTTACAAAAAAATAAAGATGCTACCGGGGAAGTAACATCTTAGTCAATATTATTTTTTAGCCGCAAGTGCCGCTCCTACTATACCTGCGTCATTGAAGAGCTTGGCAATTCTTATATCAACTTTTGGCATATATTTATTGTAGTCCATCTTGTCTACAATTTCTTTGATGGGGAGGAGTAGAGTATCCCCTTCCTTACTTATTCCGCCGCCGATAACCAGGGTTTCGGGCTGGAATATATTAACCATAGAGGCAATTCCAGTTGCTACATATTTGATGTAGTTATCAACCACTTCCTGAGCCGCTTTATCACCTTGTGCTGCCGCCATAAATGAAGTTCTTCCGCTTACCTTGCCTTCTTCATCTGCAACTTTTTTCATAAGGCTTTCGGGATGCTTTTCCATTGCTTCCTTTGTCTGGCGAATGAGAGCTGTTACAGAAGCATATGCCTCCCAGCAACCGTTGTTTCCGCAACTGCAGGGTTCGCCGTCCATGACAATGGTAGTGTGTCCCAGTTCTGCGCCTGCATTGTTAAATCCTCTGTAAATCTTGCCGTTGATAACAATGCCACCGCCAACACCAGTGCCAAGAGTTATAAATACAAAGCTTGATGATTTGGCACCTGTGGCAATATATTCACCAAAAGCTGCTGCATTTGCATCGTTTTCGATGTTTACGGGGATATCAAAATATTTTTTAAATTCCTCCGAAACGTGAGCATTTGTAAAGGAGGGAATGTTGTTTGAGTAAGTAACAACTCCATTTGCGTGATCAATTGTTCCGGGGCTTCCGATACCGATAGCTTTAACGTCTGCCATTGTGTAGCCTGCATCCTCAGTTACTTTTTTTGAGAGCATAGCCATATCTTTTACTATTTCGTCAAGAGGACGTGTTGCAAGGGTAGGTGTTGAGCCGGATGCGATGATTTTTCCACTTTCGTCTACAAGGCCTGCCGCAATATTTGTTCCTCCAAGGTCAATTCCTATGTACATAAATATCAGTTCCTTTCATATTTTCAAAACCAAAAGTATTCTACTATAATAAAGCAAAAAAATCAATACCTTATTAAAAAAAAAACAAGAAAAGAGAAATATGTAACAAAATAAAAATATTTCCGCTAAGAAAGCGCTAAGGAATTTAAAAATATATTGTAAAATTTTTCAACATTTGATACAATTAGAAATGTTTAGGATTTTTGCGAAAATAAGTAAAATTTTGTCGTAAAACTGAATAAAAATCAATAAAAACAGCCTTGATTTCAGCCTGTTGTGTTTGCTCGGGCTAAGGCAAAATATATTTTTTTAGCTCCGTCATCAATTCACTTAAGCTGAGTGGCTGAAAGCTTTTGCAGATGGTGATGGGGTGTAAATACATTCCCGGACAAGGGAACAGGTTTGAATGAATTGTGAAAAAAATAACGAAGTTTTTTTCGGCGTATACAACAGATACTCCTGGAAAAGCTATTAATACTTTGCAATTTATTACTTTACGCATTTGTGTAACATCAGCCAGATTCAGAAAAGGAGGACTTAAGGTATGGGAACAATCGAATTGGCGGCAGCGGAAGCCTACAGTAACCTTACTGTAACGGCTTTTGGCTTTGGTCTTACATTTGTAGGTCTTATTGCCATAATAGTTATTTGTATGGTAATGGGTGCGATTTGTAAGAAATTAATTAAGACTGCTCCAGAAAAACAGGCAGCAGTGCAGTCTGCACCTAAAGCTGCAGTTATTGCAAATAAAGGCGAACTTTCAGCGGCAATCGCGGCGGCAGTGGCAGAGGAAAACGGAGCAGATGTTTCAGGTATCAGAATTTTGTCAATCAAGCAGAAATAACAGACTAAGAAAGGAATTTTATTATGAAAAAGTATAATGTTAATGTAAACGGAACAATGTATGAAGTAGAAATCGAGCTTGTAAGTGAGAACGAAGCAAAGTCAGCAACACCCGCTGCGGCTCCCGCGGCTCCTGCAGCTGCAGGTGCAGGTGAGCAGGTTTCAGCTCCTATGCCTGGCACAATCCTCGATGTTAAAGTAAATGTTGGCGATACTGTAAAGTCAGGTCAGGTTCTTTTCGTTCTTGAAGCTATGAAGATGGAAAATGAAATTATGGCAGGATGTGACGGTAAGGTAACATCAGTTACAGTTTCAAAGGGACAGAACGTTGAAACAGGCACAGTTCTTTGCACAATTGCATAATTTATTTTCTATTTAATAACTAAAGGAGCGAAAAACTATGGAACTTTTTACTAAGTTTTTGGCAGATATGGGTTTTGCGGCAATTGTTGCCGATCCGAGAATCCTTATTATGATTCTCATTTCATTCGTACTCTTATATCTTGCCATTGTTAAAAAATTTGAACCCTTACTTCTTTTGCCTATCGCTTTTGGTATGCTTCTTACAAATCTGCCGGGTGCAGAGATGTATCATTCGGAACTTTTTGCAGGCGGTCATGTACATTGGGCGCAGTTTGGCGGTGCACCGAATGAAGCAGGTGAAGTTATAACCGCAGGGCTAATTGATTACTTATACCTTGGTGTTAAGCTCGGCATCTACCCCTGTCTTATATTCATAGGTGTAGGCGCTATGACAGACTTCGGTCCCCTTATCGCAAACCCCAAAAGTTTGCTTCTCGGCGCAGCTGCACAGCTTGGTATTTTTATTACATTTATCGGAACAAGAGAGCTTTTCGGCTTCACACCTTTTGAAGCGGCTTCAACAGGTATCATCGGCGGTGCTGACGGACCCACTGCTATATATGTAACATCAAAGCTCGCTCCGGACCTTTTAGGTCCTATCGCGGTTGCGGCTTATTCATATATGGCACTTGTGCCCGATATCCAGCCCCCCATTATGAAGCTTCTTACAACCAAGAAGGAAAGACAGATTGAAATGAAGCAGCTTCGCGAAGTGTCAAAGACAGAAAAGATAATCTTCCCAATTATCATTACAACCTTTGTTGCACTTCTCCTTCCTTCAGCAGCTCCCCTTGTTGGTTCGCTCATGCTTGGTAACCTTCTCCGTGAGTGCGGCGTTTGTGAAAGACTTTCAAAAACAGTTCAGAACGAGCTTATGAATATCGTAACAGTATTCCTTGGCATATCAGTCGGCGCTACTGCTACTGCAGAAATATTCCTCACAGCAAAAACACTTCAGATTATAGCTATGGGTGTTGTTGCGTTCGGAGTTGGTACAGCAGGCGGCGTTCTTCTTGCTAAGTTTATGAACTTGTTCCTCAAAGAGAAAATCAACCCCCTTATTGGTTCTGCCGGTGTTTCAGCAGTACCTATGGCAGCAAGAGTTTCTCAGACTGTGGGTCAGAAAGAAAACCCCAAGAACTTCTTGCTTATGCATGCTATGGGTCCCAACGTAACAGGCGTTATCGGCTCAGCTATTGCAGCAGGAGCATTCCTCACACTGTTCCTTAAATAATCAGAAAGGACGGATTTTTACATGAGTAAATTATTTATTACAGATACAATTCTTCGTGATGCTCATCAGTCACAGGCGGCTACAAGAATGAAAATCGAAGATATGATTCCCGCTTTTGAAATGCTTGATAAAATCGGATACTGGTCAGTTGAGTGCTGGGGCGGAGCTACCTTTGATGCTTGTATGAGATTTTTGAACGAAGACCCCTGGGAGAGACTCAGAACGATTAAAAAGGCTATGCCTAACACAAAGCTTCAGATGCTTTTCAGAGGTCAGAACATTCTTGGTTACAAGCACTACGCAGATGACGTTGTTGAGCAGTTCTGCAAAAAGTCAATTGAAAACGGTATAGACGTAGTTCGTGTTTTTGATGCTCTTAACGACACAAGAAACTTAGAGGCGGCTATCAAATATGTTAAAGAATACGGCGGAATGTGCGAGCCTGCACTTTCATACACCGTAAGCCCCGTTCACGATATTGACTACTTTGTACGTCTTGCCTGTGAACTTGAAAAAATGGGTGCAGACACAATCTGTATCAAGGATATGGCAAACCTTCTTCTTCCTTACGATGCATATAATCTCGTAAAGAAGCTTAAGGAAAATGTAAGCGTACCCATACATCTTCATACACATAACACTGCAGGAACAGGTGATATGACAAACCTTATGGCGGCTCAGGCAGGAGTTGACATTGTCGACTGTGCCCTTTCACCACTTGCAAACGGTACTGCAAACCCCTCAACAGAGGCTATGGTTGCCACTATGGCAGGGACAGACAGAGATACAGGTCTTGATCTTAAAAAGCTCAGTGATGCTGCAGCTCATTTCAGAAAAGTAGCTGATAAGATGAAGGCAGAAGGTACTCTTGATCCCAAGGTTTTAAGCGTTGATCCCAATGCCCTTCTTTATCAGGTTCCCGGCGGAATGCTTTCAAACCTTATTTCACAGCTTAAACAGGCAAATGCAGAGGATAAATACTACGAGGTGCTTGAAGAAGTACCCAGAGTAAGAAAAGACTTTGGTTATCCTCCTCTTGTAACACCTACAAGCCAGATAGTTGGTACACAGGCTGTTCTCAACGTTCTTATGGGCAGATACAAGATGATATCAAAAGAATCAAAGGGAATGCTTCGCGGTGAATATGGTAGGCTTCCCGGCGAGGTGAATGAAGAGGTAAGAAAGCTTGCAATCGGTGACGACAAGGTTATTACCTGCAGACCTGCAGACCTTCTTGAGCCTGAACTTCCTAAGTATATTGAGGAAACAAAGGATATTGCAAAATCAGAGGAAGATGTGCTCAGCTATGCACTGTTCCCCCAGGTTGCGCAAAAGTTCTTTGATATCCGTGATGGAAAAGCGGTTGTTCCCGAAGCTCCTAAAGCTGACGGTGTAAAGACTATATACGTTCAGGATTTATCGTAAAATGAAAATACAGTTGAGTGCCCTGTGCAATCAACTGTATTTTTTCAAAGGAGAGAGGGTATGAAAACCTTATTTGAAAAATATAAAACTATAATTTTGTATCTGATTTTTGGCGGACTTACCACACTTATAAACATTATATCATTCTATGTGCTAAGCAGGCTTTTTAGCTTTGAAACCACCGTTCCGGCAAATGTGTGTGCTTGGTTTTTGTCGGTGGTGTTCGCTTTTGTAACAAATAAGTATTTTGTTTTTGAAGCGGATAAAAAGGCTAAAAACAGCGGGATTTTTCAGCTCCTCAGTTTTTTTGTTGCACGGCTTTTTTCGGGAGTTCTTGATGTGGTGATTGTGCTTGTATTTGTGGATATTATAAAATTTCCTGATATGCCCGTAAAAATTGCATCAAATGTTATTGTTATAATCCTTAATTATGTTGCCAGCAAGCTGGTTATATTCATATGAGTTTAAAACCCTTCCTTCACGGGTATAATACCTGTGAAAGGAAGGATTTTTTTGAGAAAAATTATTTATGCATTTGTGTTTTCTCTTATAAGTCTTGCTCTTCTGGGACTATGGTGCGGATTTACGGCGGATGAGCTTGAAAATAATATTGTAAGGCTTCATGTAATAGCAAACAGCGACAGTGAGGCAGACCAGTCCCTTAAGCTACAGGTAAGAGACAGAATTACTGATCTTGCGAGAAAGCAGGGAAGTACCCCCGAGCTTTTACAATTAGAAAAAATGGCTAACGAGGTGCTTTTCGAGGAAGATGCGCCTTATAAAGCGGAGGTTACATATAGCAAATATTATGTAAACCGACGCAGGTATGAGAGTTTCATTTTGCCCGAGGGGAAGTATACTGCTGCTTGTGTAAAATTAGGCAGAGGAGAGGGTAAAAACTGGTGGTGCGTTCTTTCACCGCCCCTGTGTTTTACAAATTCTTCCCTTGGTGATACTGAAGAGATGGATATGTATATTGACAATGAAACCTCTACTGTTATAAACGGAATAACTGTAAAGCTAAAAGTATTTGAAACTGCATCAAGACTCGTTTCGTTCATCAAAAATAACAAATAAAAGGCATTGTGTGTGTGCAAGTATACAATATTATTTTAATATTAAAATAATTACTTGAAAAACCCAGGAAAATTAAGTATAATGTAAAGAGCCATAGGCTGAGGGTTTCTCTGCCTATGGCTGTGTCTCAATGAATCATATCCATAGCTGTGTCAATAACGCTTCCGATGCTTCTGAAGACTCCTTCAGTCTTGCGCTGAAGCTTATGGCGTTGCTTGTCGCTTATGGGATCGATTACTATTGCTGTGGCGGCACCTACAGCCAGCCCGATCGCCATACCTTTGGCGAAGCTCATATACTTATTCATGGCAGACATCCTTTCATTTGATGAATGATTTTTCATTCACAGTAATATTATTGCGCATATTAAAAATTTAAATCATACAATTTATAGAAAAAAGGAGATAACCGTATGGCAAACATCAAGCCCTTCAGAGGCTACAGGTACAACAGTGAAAAAATAGATAACATAGCAGACGTTATGGCGCCGCCGTACGATGCACTCTCAGTAGAAGAAACCGATAGTTACTACGACCTGAATGCGTATAATGCAGTACGGCTTGTAGCGCAGCAGAATAAGGAATCAAATCCCCCCGACGAATATGCAAAAACCCGTGATTTTCTTGACGGTTGCATAAGAGACGGAGTTCTTGTGAAAGAGAAAAAGCCTTCATACTATGTGTATGAAGAAACTGTTACAGTAAACCGTGAGAACTATTATAACAGAGGTATAGTGGCGCTTCTTGAGCTTACAGACTATGGTAAAGGAATAGTTGTACCTTGCGAAGAACCGAGTACAGACTCTAAAAATGACCGTCTTAACCTTATAAAAGCATGTCAGTCAAACAACAGTCTTATAAGCTGTATGTATACCGAAAGCAGTAAGAGCATTGCGTCTATGATGGCTGAAATAACTTGTAAGCCTGCAGATATGGACTTTGTTACAACAAACGATAAGCGTCATAAGCTATGGGTGATAGATTCCGAAGAATTAACAAGTATGATACAGAGGGAGCTTTCCCATAAAAAGCTTTTTATTGTGGACGGTCATAACAGATATGAAGCCTGCCTTGAATATAAAAAGATGAAAATGTCCGAGCCGGGATATACGGGTAGGGAGTCGTTTAACTATGTGATGGCACTTATTTCAGACTCCGGTGATGACGGTCGTATTCATCTTCCCGTACACAGACTTGTGAAATGCAGTAAAAAATTCTCTGAGGTTTATCTTATAGCTGGTCTTACAGATAATTTTACCGTGGAAAAAATCATAGTCGACCTTAATGATGATGATATTTGCGAAACTATGCGTAAGCAGATTGCAACTCAGCGTAAGGAAACAAAAATTGCTATGTATACAGGTCAGGATTATTTTTACAGGTTTACATTCAAGGGAAGTAAGTACCTTGAATCGGTTATGCCCGAAGCATCTGACAGTTACAGGCATCTCGACCTTACAGTGCTTAACAAACTGATACTTGAAGAGCAGCTTGGAATTACCCCTCAGAACGAAGAGGAGCGAGTGGATTATACAAGAAGCCTTGATGAAGGCAAAAAAGCAGTGGAAAGCGGAGAATTCACATGTATGTTTGTTGTAAACCCCATAAGACCACCGCAGTTTAATGCAATGACTGAAACAGGTGAGAGGCTTCCAAAACGCTCTGTATCTATTTTCCCCAAGCCTGCAACGGGAATAGTGATACATAAATTTACAGACGATGTTGAATGTGATTAAAAAAACACAACTGCTAACTGAACCGACCTCCCAATTGTTAGATTTTTGGTCTAACTTTTGGGGGTCGGTTCAAACTGCAGTTGTGTTTTTTTGGTATTGTGTGCATATTGACGGAAATACACATAAAATAAAGAAATTTATAAAAAACACTTGCATTATTTCTAAAATATGATATAATGATTGGGTATGTCAGAACATTTTTTTACGGAGGGAGGTTCCTATAATGACAACATTATTTACAGTACTTCATCTTGTTGTTGCAGTTTTGTTGATAGTTGTAGTTCTCGGTCAGGAAGGTAAGGATCCCGGTATGAAGGGCATTTCAGGCTCATCTGCTAATGATTCTTTCTTCAGCATGAACGGCGGAAGCACAAAGAAGTCATTCATGACTAAGATAACTGTAGCTCTTGCAGTATTGTTCCTTATCACAACAATGGTATTGGTTCTTATTGCAGGCTGAGTTTAATCGGACGAGTTTAGTCCACACTATCGCGAAAGGAAGAAACAGGAATGAAAAAGAAAAGTATTATAGTGCTTTGCTTCGTAATCCTTATCGCTATTCTTCTTAACTATGTAGCTTTTATCGGATTTAGCATAGCGGGTAAATCATATAGCGGTATATTTGACGAAGAAAAGGGTATCAGAAAGGGTATAGACCTTGCCGGAGGTTCAGTTATTACTTTCCAGGCAAACGACGAAAACCCCACAGAAGAAGAAATGGCATCAGTAGAGGCAGTATTTAACAGACGTATTCAAGGCCTTGGCTACACTGAAGCCAGAATAAGCAAATCAGAAGGCGGAAGAATTACAATCGAAATCCCTTCAGTATTTGATACAGACGCAGCAGCCGAAGCTCTCGGCAAAACTGCAAAGCTTACATTCTGCAATGCTGCAGGAGAAGAAATTCTTGACGGTACAGCAGTTAAAAATGCAGTAGGTCTTAATGGTCAGGTAAGCGAAAATTCACTGGCAGCAGAGAATTATGTGGAGCTTACATTCACCGACGAAGGCAGACAGAAGTTTACCGAAGCTACAAAAGCTGCGGCTCAGCTTTCATCAACAGGTGAAAACTATATCGCCATCAAGATGGACGATACAGTTATCTCAACACCTATGGTTGATGCAAGCTATGCAGAAACAGGTATTAACTCAAAATCATGTATCATCTCTGGAAGCTTTGAAACTCTTGATGATGCAATAGCTTTTGCAAGCACAATCAGATCAGGTAATCTCCCCTTTGACCTCAGTGTTATAACTCAGGAAACTGTAGGAGCTGAGCTTGGTGAAACAGCTCTTCCCAAGAGCTTGCTTGCGGCGGGTATCGGTATAATTCTTATAATGCTCTTCATGATTATCATTTACCGTCTCCCCGGCTTGATGTCAGCTATCTCACTTGCAATTTATGTAGGAATTATGGCGTTTATCCTCGGTGTGTTCCGCATAAACCTCAGCCTTTCAGGTATTGCAGGTATCGTTCTTTCAATAGGTATGGCGGTTGATGCCAACGTAATTATTTTTGAAAGAATGAAAGAAGAGCTCCGTCTCGGAAAAACAATCCGTGCAGGTGTTGAAGCAGGCTTTAACAAAGCTTTCTCTGCAATTCTCGACTCTAACGTAACAACAATTATCACTTGTGTTGTTCTTTATGCTTCAGGTATCGGTACAGTTACAGGCTTCGCAATTACTTTAGGTATTGGTGTTGTTGTAAGTATGTTTACAGCGATTGTTGTAACAAAGCTTCTCTTAAGACAGCTTGCAGGTATGGGAATTTCAAAGCGTTCACTGTTTTACCGTGAAGTAAAAAAAACAGGGGGTGCTGAATAATGAAGAATGTTAATTTTGTTTCTAACAGATGGAAGTATACTCTTCTCCCGCTTGCAATTGTTGTAATCGGTATAGTGTTTTTGATAATTAACGGCGGATTCAACTACGACGTTGAATTCCTCGGCGGTACACGTATGCAGCTCGAGCTCGGTACAGCATATGACAACGACGAGCTTGCAAAGTACATTGAATCTGAAACAGGTGTTAAGGTAACAGTTCAAAAAACGGCAGTTGATACTCAGGTTATCATCAAAACACCGCCGGTTGAAAACCTTGATGAGGTTATGAATGCTATTTATACAAAGTATTCAATCGACGATAGCGCTCTTATGTCATCATCAAGCGCATCCGCAAGCTTCGGTCAGGAAGTTCAGCAGAAAACAATTATGTATGCTCTCATTGCTATCCTTTGCATCCTTATATACATTGCAATAAGATTTGAATGGATTTCAGCCCTTATGGCAATTATCGGTCTTGCAATTAATGTAGCTGTTATGTATGCGGCATATGCTATTACAAACATTCCTATGAACACAACCTTTATTGCGGCTATGCTTACGGTTATAGGTTATTCAATCAATAACACCATCATTATTTTTGACCGTATCCGTGAAAATATGAAAAAGCTTGGCGGCAAGAAGAACAGTGTGATTGCTGATATTGTAAACATAAGTATAGGTGAAAGTATGGGACGTACACTCAACTCAACTATTACTACTCTCATCACGATTGTACTTCTTTATATCATCGGTGTTAATGCAATCAAGGAATTTGCACTTCCCCTTATTATAGGTATAATAATCGGTGCATATACTTCAATCTTTATTGCAGGAACATTCTGGGCAGTATGGAAGCAGTCAATCAAAGACGCAAAAGCAAATAAAAGATAATTTAAAAGAGCCATGTTGAAGAAATTCAATATGGCTCTTTTCTTAATTTCAAAATTATTTTTTTGTCGTACTGCCAAATCCGCCGTTTCTCACATCGGTAACATCATCATCCACTGTTATGCCGTAGGGCATAAAAATGCCTTGTGCGAAGCCTTCACCTGCTTTAAGGCTTATTGTTTTGCCTTCATTTGTGCAGTTGGTCATTTTAACCATTATATGACCTTCGTTATCACTGCCAAAATAATCGCTGTCAATAACTCCTACAGTGTTGTTAAGCTGAAGACGATATTTGAAACCGAGACCGCTTCTCGGGAAAATCATAAGCACCCAGCCGTCATCAATCTTTGCTCTGATACCGGTGGGGATTTTTATTGTTTCGCCGGGAGCAAGAGTAAAATCAAAGGGAGCTTTAAAATCGTATCCCGCAGAACCGGATGTGGCACGCGCAGGTATTGTGATGCCCTCATAAGCATTTTCTGCAATGCCGAAGGTATCATCAAAATCTTTTATATATTGTTCTCTTGAAACTTTCATAAATTCAGCAATTCTGTTCATTATATATTTTCCTTTCAAAAAGTGTTACCATAATTCTACTATAAAAATGCTCTGTTGTCAACTATATAAACATAATAAGGCTTATTGCCATGATGAGCATTCCTGCAATCACGCTCAGAATTGTGATTTTACTTTTTTCATATTCCCGCGCCATAGGTAGAAGCTCTTCAATTGATATGAACATCATAATTCCTGCAATGCTTCCGAATAGTATGCCAATCAGAGCATCTGTCAGGAACGGACGCATAATCAGATATCCTGCAACTGCTCCAAGCGGCTCCGTCAGCCCTGAAAATAAAGATGTAAGAAATGCTTTTTTTCGGCTTCCCGTGGCATAAAAAATAGGTATGGAGGCGCTTATTCCCTCAGGGATATTGTGTATGGCAATAGCCACTGCAATCATAGCACCCATCCCCGTGTCCCTGATTGAGGACGTAAATGTTACAAGTCCTTCCGGAAAGTTATGTATGGCAATGGCGAGGGCTGTAATAATTCCCATTTTTTTTAAGCCCTCTGAGCTGTCTTTATTGCCTATATCACCCTCTGCAGTTGGTATAAGATAATCGATAAGTCCGATTATAACAATTCCTCCGAAAAACGAGCAGGTGGCAGCTATGCTCCCCGGTGCATCGCCGTAGGCGGCGCAAAGATAGTCGAAGGCTTTCGGATATAATTCTACCATGGAAACATATATCATAACCCCTGCAGATAAACCAAGGGACGAAGCAAGCATTTTTGTGTTAGTCTGTTTTGCAAACAATGCTATTATACTCCCGATGGCAGTAGCCAGCCCTGCTCCCAATGTAAGCAAAAAAGCATATATTTCTGAATAGTTCAATTTAATCACCCCTTATCTGTATAATATGATTTGGGTGATTTTTTGCTAATGTGTACAATAATAAGAATAATGAACCTATGAGTTTGTTAAAAATTAAAAAAAGGAATATTTTTTTGCGTAAAGGCTTGACATAACGAAACTGTTAGTGTATAATGTGTAAAGTCCGAAACCTTTACAGATGAGGTGGGTTTTATGAGCAAGGATTTAAGTATAAGCTTACTTATGGATTTTTATGGCCAGCTACTCACGCCAAAGCAGCTTGAGGCGCTGGAATATTACTACAATGACGATTTGTCTTTGGCAGAAATTGCCGACGAAATGAGCATAAGCCGTCAGGGAGTTCGTGATTTTATAAAGAGGGGCGAAAAACAGCTCTCAGAATTTGAACAAAAGCTTGGCCTTGCAGGCAGATTTGAAAGAATAAAAGATAAAATAGAGCATATAGATGCGGTAGCAGACAAACTTGCCGCCGGTGAGAGTCAGGAACTTGAGCTGCAGAAGCTCAAATCTCTTACAAAACAAGTAATAGTCGAGCTTTGATTTGAGGTGATTAAGTGGCATTTGAAAGTTTAGGTGATAAGCTTCAGGGTGTGTTTAAAAAGCTCCGTGGCAGAGGAAAGCTTAACGAAAAAGACATAAAAGATGCTATGCGTGAGGTAAAGCTTGCGCTGTTAGAAGCCGATGTAAACTTCAAGGTAGTAAAGCATTTTGTAAATTCAGTGTCAGAAAAAGCTGTGGGTCAGGAGGTTATGGAATCTCTTACTCCCGGTCAGCAGATAGTTAAAATCGTAAATGAAGAATTAACAACACTTATGGGTGGCGATTGTTCAAGGCTTGAGTTTGACAACAGACCTCCCACGGTGTTTATGATGTGTGGCTTGCAGGGTGCAGGTAAAACAACTGCAACAGGTAAGCTTGCAAAGCACCTCATAAAATCAATGGGCAAGAGACCCCTTCTTGTTGCGGCTGATATATACCGTCCCGCGGCTATCAAGCAGCTTCAGGTTCTGGGCGAGCAGGTAAATGCCGCAGTTTTTACTCTCGGCTCCGATGTAAGCCCTGTTGAAATTGCAAAACAGGCGGTTGAGCATGCAAGAATTCACGGCAATGACCCCGTGATTATAGATACGGCTGGTCGTCTTCATATAGATGAAGAGCTTATGAATGAGCTGAAAGCTATTAAGGCAGAGGTTAATCCCAGAGAAGTTCTCCTTGTTGTGGATGCTATGACAGGTCAAGATGCAGTTAATGTTGCCGAGAGCTTTAATAATGAGCTTGATATAACAGGCGTTATTCTCTCAAAGCTTGACGGCGATACAAGAGGCGGTGCTGCCCTTTCAGTAAAGCACGTAACGGGCAAGCCTATAAAGCTTGCGTCTGTAGGCGAAAAGCTTACTGATCTTGAGCCTTTCTATCCCGACCGTATGGCTTCGAGAATTCTCGGTATGGGTGATGTTCTCACGCTTATCGACAAAGCTCAGGAGGCAATTGATGAAGAAAAGGCATTAGAGCTTGAAAAGAAAATTAAAGCTCAAACCTTTGACCTTAACGATTTTCTTGAACAGTTTAAGCAAATCAGAAAAATGGGTTCAATATCCCAGCTTGTAGGTATGATTCCAGGTGTTGATAAAAAAATGATTGAAAAGGTAGACACCGAAGAGAATGAAAAACGTCTTGTGCATATAGAGGCAATAATCCAGTCAATGACAAAGAAGGAAAGAGAAAAGCCGTCTATTATTAATGCTAACCGTAAAATAAGAATTGCAAAGGGTAGCGGAACAAGAGTTCAGGACGTAAATCAGCTTCTTAAGCAGTTTGCAGATATGCAAAAGATGATGAAGCAGTTATCAGGCGGGAAACAGCAGAAAATGCTTAACCGTCTGCGTAAATTCCGTTAAAAATGGATTATATTCATTTTAAATATTAATTTTCAAATATGGAGGTGAATTGCAATGGCAGTAAAAATCAGACTTAGAAGAATGGGTGCTAAGAAGGCTCCTTTCTACAGAGTTGTAGTAGCAGATTCAAGATATCCCCGTGACGGTAGATTTATCGAAGAAATCGGAACATACAACCCCATGACTGAGCCTGCATCAATCAACATCGACGCTGATAAGGCTAAGAAGTGGATTGGTAACGGTGCACAGCCCACTGATACAGTAAAAGCTCTTTTGAAGAAGTCAAACATTCTTTAATAGCTTCTGTTAGGAGGTAACTCAGATGAAACAAGTATTGGAACTTATTGCAAAATCGCTTGTTGAAAATCCCGATGCTGTAACAGTTACAGAGGTTGATGGCGAAGACGGTATGGTTCTTGAGCTCAGAGTGGCTGAGAGCGATATGGGAAAGGTTATCGGCAAGCAGGGAAGAATAGCAAAGGCTATCAGAACTGTTGTAAAGGCTGCGGCAAATCGTGAAAACAAACGTGTAAGTGTTGAAATCATCTGATTTCACAACGCAATATTTGAGAAAATCCGCTATTTTCCGCGGATTTTTTTCAAATGTTGTATCAAGGAGGGAAACAAATGCTTGAAGTTGGTAAAATAATTAATACTCACGGACTTCGCGGCGAGGTTAAGGTAGTAGCCTGGACGGATGTGCCTGAGGATTTTGAAAATATAAAAAAGGTTACAACAAAAAAAGGCGGCGAAGTTGTTACCCTTACTATAAGTAAAATAAAATACCAGAAGAATAATCTTATAGTGAAGTTTAAGGAGCTCAATTCTATTGAAGAGGCTGAGCTTTACAAAAACTGTATACTTTCTGCGGAAAAATCTGCTCTTCCGCCTCTTCCTGAAGGTGTATACTACATTGCAGACCTTATTGGTTGTATGGTATACGGAGCGGACGGAGAGGCTGTAGGCGAAGTTACAGATATATTTTCTGCAGGTGCAGGAAACGTTTATGAGGTAAAGCCGGAAAAGGGAAAACCCCGGTATCTTCCTGCAAATGAAGGTACTATTCTGACTACTGATATAGTAAACAAAAAAATTGTAATGAACATACCGGAAGGTCTGGAGGATTAAATGAAAACTTTTCACGTGCTCACTTTGTTTCCTGAGATGCTCGAAGCTGTTTTAGGTAACAGTATAATCGGAAGAGCTGAAAAGGCCGGTCTTATCGGTCTTGAATTTATAAATATTCGTGATTTTGCATTTAATAAGCACCGTAAAACTGATTTATACCCCTATGGCGGCGGCGGTGGTATGGTTATGACCCCCGAGCCTATATACAATGCATGGAAGGATGTGTGTGACCGCATAGGCGAGAGACCTTTTACCTTGTATATGACGCCTCAAGGCAGAGTTTTTAATCAAGCCACGGCAATAGAGCTTATGGAATATAAGCATATTGTTATTCTTTGCGGCCATTATGAGGGAGTAGACCAGAGAATTATAGATGAGATTGTGGATATGGAAATTTCCATCGGTGATTTTGTACTTACCGGCGGTGAAATACCGGCAATGGCAGTAATAGATGCAGTTGCACGTATGGTGCCGGGAGTTCTTGCGGAGGAAAGCTCATATACAGATGAATCTCATTTTTCCGGACTGCTGGAATATCCTCAGTACACCCGACCTGAGGAGTTTATGGGCAGGCGCGTGCCGGAAGTATTGCTCTCCGGGCATCATAAAAACATAGAAAAATGGAAAAGAGAGCAATCGCTTTTAATAACAAAGCAAAAGCGCCCCGATATGCTTGAAAAGGCAGAACTTACCGAGGCGGATAAAAAGTTTCTTAAAGAAAAGAGCGAAGATTAAAGAAGCATCCGAATTTTGTTCGGATGCTTTTTCTGTGTTATATAGTAGCGTATGCTTCTTCTTCGCTTAGCAGTGTAAGACCTTTTTCTTTTGCAATTTCAATGAGTTTGATGTAATTATTCGACAGTCTGACCACCTTTTGACAAAAAATGTACGTCCCCTTTTGTCCCTCTAAACGACACTCCAAAACCCGCTTGTATCAAGGGTTTCAGCTTTTTAAGGTTTGAGAAACACCCCTAAATCAGCCAAAAACATATCAATTTGTCATTTACCAAATTACAAAAATTTAAAAAAATAGAGAGGCAGACTTTAAATCTACCTCTCTGAGTGAAATCATTGGTTGTTGTTTACCAAATTATAATGTTAATACCAAATATAATGGCAAATAGCCACACCGTAACTATTGTTAATATTGGCAAGATTAATACATAAATAAGTTTCACAAGCAAAGTTAAAGAACTTTTAACCTTATTTTTTTTATTTAAATATAATACGACAATCAAATATATACCAAAAACTATTGGTGTTAATATAAAGTTAAAAGCATCTGCTCCACCCCAAAACCAAAACAAAACAAAATACTCAAAAAGAACTATTGGGGCTGAAACAATATATGTTATGATGTTAATGACTTTTTGTTTCATATAATGTCTCCCTTCTTAATCAATATGCTTGTTTACTAAATCTGCCACTTTTCCTATGTTATCTTTATTAAAATAACTTGTGTGACCAATCCAACCTGCAAATTCTAAACTTATAGGATACCATGAAACATTCCAAGATAACGGATCAAATCCAGCATATATCATAGTTGTTTCCCCTGTATTATTTAGTGTAAGTTCCGATACAGGTGTACCTATTAAAACTGAATTATCAACCGTTGCTTTTCCTTGCAATAATTCACAAACATTCAAAACAATTTGACCACCACCACTATATCCAATGAGATTAAGTTCCTCACCATCTGCCAAAGGATCATTTTCTAGATCCTCCAAAATCTTATTCGCTACATTTTCTGCATATTTGCCTTTATGGGACAAATGCGACAAATGGGGACGCACATTTTTTGTCAACTTTTATGTATTATCCCTCTTGATATTCCAGTCACTCGTTCCAACTGCCTTATAGAAAATTGTTCCTTTAAACTCTTCAGTATCAAATTTCTCTCTTTTCTTTCAAGATTACTTATTTCTTTAGGATTTATTTTATATTCTTTTGTTATATTTCTTTTTATCTGTTCATCTGTTAATTTTACTTTATCATCTACAATAAATATATATTTTTCTTCTTCCTGATG
>JAZRNL010000018.1:0-7371 GCA_045648165.1 Clostridia bacterium
TGAAGTAGCAGCAGAAGGCGATGTTACATACACAGACAATGATCAGATTGCTGAGTATGCAGCAGATGCAGTTGTAGCAGCAAACAAGCTTGGTATTCTTATAGGAAATGCAGACGGAAGCTTTGCTCCTAAGAGCAATGCAACAAGAGCACAGGCAGCAGCGCTGTTTGTAAGACTTCTTGGAGTACTTGAGAAATAATTAAAAAACAAAAAAAATGGAGCTATGTAATCATAGCTCCATTTTTGTTTAGTCGTCACAACCCGCTTCGCAGCTTACAAGGCAAGCTGTTGTTGTGAATATGAGAGACAAGAATGCAAGAAGCAGACCCGTTATAATAGCACCAATAATACTTGTTGCAGCGAAGCTGATACCTAAAAGGATTACAGCTACTAAAATAGCACCCAGTATACCCGCCAGCAAAACGGGCAGTATGGAGCAAGCGCATCCGCGACTGTCTCTGCCACGTGTAAAAAGAAGTATAGCCAGATACACTACAGCAACACCCAATACAACCCACAAAAATGCAGGTGTAACGGTAATAGCGGCGGTAATAGTAAGAAATGCCGTGATTATACCGATTATTAAGCTTGCTACTATAGAAAGCAGAGTACAACTGCTTTTGCAATTACAACCAAAGTTTGACATATTTTTCACCTCCCACTTTTAGTATATGTTAAGATATAAAAAAAGTGAATATTATGAAAAGACATTTTTACGGAGAAAGTTGGTATAATAAAAACAGAGGTGAAAACAATGAAATCTATATGGAACGAAAATATTCAAAAATTACAATTCAACTCTCTTGAGGGTGATATAAAAACCGATGTTTTAATTATCGGTGGGGGAATGTGCGGAGTTTTATGTGCATATATGTTGAAGCAATCAGGAGTGGACTGTGTACTGGCAGAAGCAGACAGGATATGCGGCGGTATAACCAATGGAACAACTGCTAAAATAACATTTCAGCATGGTCTTATATATGATAAGATAATTAATAAGTACGGTGTTGAAAAAGCATCGGTTTATTATCATAGCCAGAAAGAGTCAACGGAAAAATTGCAAACCATTGCCCGTGATGGAGACTGCGATTATAATATGTGCAATTCTTTTGTATATTCTATAAATAACAGAAGCTTAATAGAAAAAGAGGTTGAAGCGCTTGGTAAAATCGGGTGCAATGCCGAATACAGTGAAACAACAGAGCTGCCTTTCCCGGTTGCAGGAGCAGTTAAAGTAAGCAATCAGGGTAATTTCCATCCCTTAAAGCTTGCTTATACCTTGGCAAAGGATTTAAAGATATATGAAAATACAAAGGTCATTGAACTGAAACCACATACTGCTATCACAAACAGAGGTACGATTGAAGCTTCAAAAATTATTGTGACGACGCATTTTCCGTTCATCAACAAGCACGGAGGATATTTTCTTAAAATGTATCAGCACAGGTCTTATGTTTTGGGGCTTAAGAATGTGCCAACTATTAAAGATATGTATGTGGATGAAGCAAATGACGGGCTCTCTTTCAGGAAGCATAACGATATTTTACTGCTTGGGGGTGGAAGCCACCGCACAGGGAGCAAAGGCGGCAACTGGGCAGAGCTTGAAAGAGTGGCGAGAAAGTACTATCCGGGCTCAGCAGAGGTATCAAGATGGGCAACACAGGATTGTATGACTCTTGATTCAATTCCGTATATCGGGCAATATTCAAAATCAACGCCTGATTTGTATGTGGCAACGGGATTTAACAAATGGGGTATGTCGTCTTCTATGGTTTCTGCCATGATTTTGACGGAAATGATACAGGGAAGAAAAAGTGAGTATGCAGATGTTTATTCGCCCTCAAGGTCAGTATTTCATCCTCAGCTTGCATTAAATATGTTTGAATCGATAAAAGGGCTCATTACTCCAACTGCCCCAAGGTGCCCTCATATGGGATGCGCACTTAAATATAACAGGCAGGAACATTCCTGGGACTGCCCCTGTCATGGTTCAAGATTTGAAGAAAACGGGAAGCTTATCAATAACCCCGCAACAGATGATAAAAGAGATTAAATTAACAAATCCCCTCAGAAATTTATTCTAAGGGGATTTGTTAATTTATTTTGTTCCGAAAATTCTGTCACCTGCGTCACCAAGGCCGGGCACGATATAACATTTTTCGTTAAGGCCTTTGTCGACGTTTGCGCAGTAGATTTCCACATCGGGATGTTCTTTTGAAAGGGCTTCAATTCCTTCCGGTGCTGCAATCATACAAAGGAATTTAATCTGTTTTCCTCCGTAAGATTTAATCTGACGAATTGCATCAATAGCAGATCCGCCTGTTGCAAGCATTGGGTCAACAACAACTATAAGTCTTTTGTCGATGTCGGGAGGAAGCTTGCAGTAGTATTCCTGTGGCTGCATTGTTTCCTCGTCACGGTACATTCCTATATGACCTACTTTGGCAGTGGGCACGAGATTGAGAAGTCCGTTTACCATTCCCAGACCTGCGCGAAGGATAGGTACAACCGCAAGGTCCTTCCCTTTAATCATTTTCTGAACAGTTTTTTGAATGGGAGTTTCTATTTCCACATCCTCAAGAGGAAGGTCGCGAAGTGCTTCGAAGCACATCAGCATTGTGATTTCTTCCACAAGCTCACGAAATTCCTTGTTCGTGGTTGAGGTCTGTCTAAGTATAGTAGTTTTATGCTGAATAAGAGGGTGGTCAAAAATTACAACGTTACTCATAGTTTCTCCTTTATTGTTCCACGTCGGGTGCTTTTGATACTATAATGTTTATTATAATACCAAATATAAGAGCACATGCAACAGATGTAAGCTTAATAGCTCCAATCTGAAGAGCCATACCTCCGATACCTGTAATAAGAATTACAGATGCAACAAAGAGGTTTTTGTTGTTGTTAAGATCAACATTCTGGAGCATCTTAAGACCGGAAACCGCTATGAAGCCGTAAAGTGTTATACAAACACCGCCCATAACGCAAGCAGGGATTGTAGCAAGGAATGTAACAAACGGAGCTACGAAAGAAGCGATAATTGCGATAATAGCAGTAGTAAGAATTGTAACGATTGAAGCGTTCTTTGTAATAGCCACACAACCAACTGATTCGCCGTATGTTGTGTTGGGGCAGCCGCCGAAGAGTGCGCCCACAACAGAACCGATACCGTCACCGAGGAGTGTTCTGTGGAGACCGGGTTCTTCAAGAAGGTCATTTTCTATAATAGAAGAAAGGTTTTTGTGGTCTGCTATATGCTCTGCAAAAACAACGAATGCAACAGGTGTGTATGCAACTGCGATTGTTGCTATATACTGTGCATCAATTTCTCCCATTCCCTTTAAAGCTTTAAGGAATGTAAAGTCGGGGAGCCACTGCATATTGTTGAACACATTGAAGTCGATAACCAAAAGTGCTTCATTACCGGTTTTAAGACCTATAAGGGTAAAGATTGTAGCTACTAAGTAACCTGCGAGAATACCGATTATGAAGGGGATAAGCTTTAATGTTTTTTTACCATATACGGAGCAAAGAACAACTACAAGAATTGTTACAAGTCCGCAGATGAGACCTACCCAACCGTGTGTATTCATAACAAAAACGGAGTTTGCAGCGTCAAATTCAGCAAATTTCAAAATGTCGCCAACTGCATTTCCTGCAAGTGAAAGGCCAATAATCGCAACCGTGGGTCCGATTACAACGGCGGGCATGAGTTTGCTTATCCAGTTAACACCTGCAAGCTTTACAATAATTGCAAGAATTACATAAACAAGACCTGCAAATGCCGCACCCATTAATAAGCCGAGATATCCGGCTTCAACAGTGGCAGCGCCGGCGAAAGCTGCGAACATAGAGCCGATGAAGGCAAAAGATGAACCAAGAAAAACAGGGCTCTTGAACTTTGTGAAAAGAAGATAGATTATAGTTCCTGCGCCTGCACCAAAGAGCGCTGCAGACTGTGACATACCGTTGCCGATTATTGAAGGAACGGCAATTGTTGCAGCCAGAATTGCAAGCAATTGCTGGAATGCAAAGATAAGGATTTGTCCAAATTTTGGTTTGTCGTTTACATCGTAGATTAATTTCATTTTAAATACCTCCGTTTTTTGATATATTTCGACAAATTACTATATATAATATACACAAATTTTTGGCATTTGTCAATGTTTTTTTTAATACAAATATATGTATAATTTAAAATAATCCGGATAAAATAGTCTTGTAAATTTCAAATTTACATTATACCTTCCCTTTAACTGAAACAAGAGCATTCTTCGGATGCTCTTGTTTCTTTTTTTATTGACAATATATATTAAAAGATGTATAATTCCTATAGTAACTGAAAGGAAATAACATATGAAAAGCTTTATAAAAAAAGAACCCACATTTGTGATTGCGGGAATTTGTGCAGTTATATCGTGTTTTTTTGTACTTCCGGATGCCCGGTACATAAGTTATATTGATTTCCGGGTGCTTGTACTTTTATTTTGCCTTATGTCTGCAGTTTCCGGAATTCAGAAAAGCGGATTTTTTGAAACTTTGTCAGAAACCTTGCTTTCGGGGGTTAAAAACACGAGGAGTATATCCGTCATACTTGTACTTCTTACATTTTTTTCCTCTATGCTGATTACAAACGATGTTGCTCTTATAACGCTTGTGCCATTTGCAGTGACGGTACTTTCAGGCGCAGGCTCACGGGGGCTTATAATAAAAACCGCGGTGTTGCAGACGGTGGCCGCAAATCTCGGGAGTATGTTAACTCCTGTAGGCAATCCGCAGAACTTGTTTTTGTATTCTGCTTATAATCTTGAAATGGGAGAGTTCCTCGGATGCATTTTGCCCTATGGCTTTTTAAGCCTTGTGTTCGTTACGGTTTTTGCCCTTGCGGGTAGGCACACAGATGTTAAGCCATCCGCAAAATCCGGCTCCCCTGTTGACAAAAAGCGGCTTTTGGTGTATACACTTTTATTTTTCCTCAGTATTCTCACAGTTCTCAGATTTGTGCATTATGGCATCACTGCGGCAGTGACGGTAGTTGTGCTTTTGATAATTGACAGAGAAATAATTTTAAAAACAGACTATTGTTTGCTTTTAACCTTTGTGTTTTTCTTTGTGTTCTCGGGAAATCTTGGCAGAATACCTGCTATAAGTCGCTTTTTGGAAGGTCTTCTTTCCGGAAACACAGTGCTCGCAGCAGTTTTAACCAGCCAGATTATAAGCAATGTTCCTGCCGCGGCGCTTCTTGCTCCTTTTACTCAAAACTGGCAAGGGCTTCTTGCAGGTGTTAATATAGGAGGCCTTGGAACTCCCGTTGCATCCCTTGCGAGCCTTATATCGCTTAAGCTTTATATGGGAAGCGAAGGAAGCAGGGTGGGTAAGTATCTGGCGGTGTTCACGTTATACAATATAGCAGGGCTTGTTCTTCTGCTACTTCTCAATTGCCTCATTTAAAAGTGCAATTTATACTAAAATGAGGCACTAAAATTAAAATAATATGGTAAAAGACTAAAAAATTCGCCAAAGAAAAATTAGTTCTTGCAATTTTAAAAAAAGTATGCTATAATGATACGGTATTAGAATTTTAGTATTTCGGAGGTGGATTTAATGCCAAACATCAAGTCAGCAAAAAAGCGTGTTAAGGTTATTGAAAAGAAAACTCTTATCAATATGCAGCACAAAACAGCTTTGAAAACAGCAGTTAAGAAATTTGAAGCTGCTGCAGAAGCAGGAAATGCAGACGAAGCAAAGGTACTTTTTAATGCGGCAGTTAAGAAGATTGACCAGTGTGCAACTAAAGGTCTTCTTCATCAGAACAAAGCTGCAAGAAAGAAGTCACAGCTCGCACTTAAGCTTGCAAAGCTTGGTTAAGTACAAATCAAAGAAGTTCTCAAAAGAGAACTTCTTTTTTTGTACTGTTTATGGGACACCTGATTTTGTATAATGCAAATAGAGGAAGGTGTTTTATATGAACGGAAATTATATAACAATAGTGGGGCAGAGACATTATTTCGGAATGAAGCCTTTTAAGGTAGGCGGTACGGTGAAGCTTGTGAAAGAGCCGGATAATGAGTGCGACAGTGAAGCAATAAAGGTGGAGCTTCCCTATATCGAAACTATCGGGTATGTGGCAAACAGCAGCCACACAGTGTTTGACGGAACGAACAGCGCCGGCAGAATTTATGATAAAATCGGAGAGTTTGCTTATGCAAGGGTTTGCTTTATTACACATTCAAGTGTGATAGCGGAGGTTATTACTCCGGAACAGACGGCTCTCCCTGTATCATATGATGAAATACTATTCTGAAACAAAAATTTTTATCGTAGCCCTGTTCCCTTGTAGAAAATGACAAAATTTGAAAGAGTTATTGATATTTTGTAAAAAAAGTGGTATTATAAATTCATTAAAGCAAACTTAATGTTTGGTGGAAAAGGAGCAATGTTTAATGAAAAAGTTATATGAAGGAAAAACAAAAGACGTTTATGAACTGGAAAACGGCAATGTTATGCTTAAGTTCAAAGATGACTGTACAGGAAAAGACGGCGTATTTGATCCCGGTGAAAACTCTGTAGGTCTTACAATTGAGGGTATTGGTAAAGCCAATCTCAAAACTTCGGTTTATTACTTTGACTTGCTCAAAAAAGCAGGCATCAAAACTCACTTTGTTGATGCCAATATAGAAGAAGCTACAATGGAAGTTCTTCCTGCAACAGTTTTCGGTCATGGTCTTGAAGTTATCTGCCGTCTTGTTGCAACAGGCAGCTTCATCCGCAGATATGGCGAATATATGGAAGACGGAACAGTCCTTCCCGGCGGATATGTTGAATGTACTTTCAAGAACGACGAAAAGGGAGACCCCTTAGTAACAAGTGAAGGTTTGGCGGCTCTCGGTGTTATGACACAGGAGATGTTCGACAGTATGAAGGATCAGACACTTAAAATCACAAAGATTGTTGCAGACGACCTTAAAACTCTTGGTCTTGACCTTTGGGATATTAAGTTTGAATTTGGCTACAACAACGGTGAAGTTATCCTTATCGACGAAATTGCATCAGGAAATATGCGTGTTTATAAAGACGGCAAAATCGTTGACCCTGTTGAGCTTACTAAAATTATTAACAATAGATAAGAAAAATGGCAACAGATATTTCTGTTGCCATTTTTATGAGGTAGTTATGAAAAAAGGAATTTATGAACGTTTTAAAGGAAATAAATACGAGCTTTTAGAAATTGCAACCCATTCAGAAACAATGGAAAAAATGGTTGTGTACAAAGCACTCTATGGCGAGGGAGGGGTATGGGTACGTCCGCTTTCTATGTGGGATGAGAGCGTTTTGCATAATGGAACAGAAGTGCCGCGTTTCAGATATTTGGGC
>JAZRNL010000019.1:0-8355 GCA_045648165.1 Clostridia bacterium
CCTGAAAAAACAGATGATTTCAATTATTTCTATCCCACAAGCGTTTTGGTTACCGGATATGACATCATCTTCTTCTGGGTTGCCAGAATGATATTCTCCGCCATGGAACATACCGACAAGGAACCGTTTAAATATGTGTTCATTCACGGT
Source organism: Clostridia bacterium (assembly GCA_045648165.1). GTDB lineage: Bacteria > Bacillota > Clostridia > UBA1381 > UBA1381 > RGIG9115. Next base: position 151 of record JAZRNL010000019.1, read on the forward strand.
CTTGTGCGTGACAGCCAGGGCAGAAAGATGAGTAAATCTCTTGGCAACGGTATTGACCCCCTTGAAATAATTGACCAGTATGGTGCAGACGCACTCCGTTTCACTCTTGCAACGGGTAATGCACCGGGTAACGATATGCGTTTCTATATGGAGCGAGTTGAAGCAAGCCGTAACTTTGCAAATAAGATATGGAATGCATCAAGATTTGCTCTTATGAACCTTACGGTAACAGAGAATAAGCTCCCCGATTTTGAAAATCTTGAGCTCTCTGATAAGTGGATACTTTCAAAATACAATAAGGTAGTTAAATCTGTAACAGATAACCTTGATAATTTTGAGCTTGGTGTTGCACTTTCAAATCTCTATAGCTTTATCTGGGACGATTTCTGCGACTGGTATATTGAACTTGTAAAAACAAGGCTCTTTGATAAAGAAAGCGAAAGCGGAAAAACTGCTCAGTATGTTCTCACATACGTGCTTTCAAACACAATGAAGCTCCTGCATCCATTTATGCCATTTATCACAGAAGAAATCTGGCTCCATCTTCCACACGAGGGCGAAAGCATTATGATAAGCGATTGGCCCGAGTATGATGCAAAGCTTGATTTCTCGGATGACGAAGCTAAGATGCAGCTTGTTATGGATGCGATTTCTGCGATCAGAAACCGCCGCCTTGAAATGAATGTTCCACCTTCAAAGAAAGCGAAAACAATTATTGTAACAGACAAGGCAGACGTTTTCGAAAGCGGAGTATCATTCTTTGAAAAGCTGGCTTCTGCATCTGAAGTTCAGGTTGTAGGAAGCAAGGATGGAATTGATAGCGGCGCAGTGCACATCGTTGTACCGTCAGCCGAAATATTCCTGCCTATGAATGAGCTTGTAGACCGTGAAAAAGAACTTGCTCGCCTGAATGAAGAAAAGAAGCGATTAGAAGGCGAAATAAAGAGGGTAGAAGGCAAGCTTTCAAACAAAGGTTTTGTAGATAAAGCACCCCAGGCTGTAGTTGATGCAGAACGTGAAAAGGGTGAAAAGTACAAGGCAATGCTTGAAAAGGTAATGGAAACTATAAACTCACTTTAAAACAACAAAAAGGATTGTCCTGTGACAATCCTTTTTAACTGAAAGGTACTGAATAAATTGAAAGAATATATAAAAGGCTTAAAAGGCGGAATACCTATCTGTCTTGGTTACATATCGGTATCATTTGCTTTTGGTATAATGGCAACCCGTGGAGGGCTTTCTCTTCTGCAAGCGGTTATAATATCCCTTACGAATTTAACCAGTGCAGGTCAGTTTGCAGGTATTGATATTATAAGCGGAAACGGAGGACTTTTTGAACTTGCCCTTGCTACATTTATAATAAATATCCGATATCTTTTAATGTCTTTATCCCTGTCTCAGAAGGTGGAGCCTGAGACAAACACAGTTAAAAGGCTTATAATGTCTTTTGGCATTACTGATGAAAACTTTGCGCTTGCAATGCAAAGACGGGATGCGGTGAGTTTCAGATATTTTCTTGGTATAATGACGCTTCCCGTAATCGGATGGACTCTCGGGACTTTTCTTGGCGGATTTGCAGGTTCAATACTTCCGGAAAGTGTACGGCTTGCCCTGGGTATGGCAATTTATGCAATGTTTATTGCAATAATCGTGCCTCCCGCAAAAAAATCAAAGCCCATACTTTTTGTTATACTCATAGCGGTGGTAATCAGCTGTATTATAAGCATAACTCCCGTGCTTTGTAATCTTTCAGGAGGTTGGAGAGTTATAATATCCACGGTTATGGCGGCAGGTGCAGGCGCAGTTATGTATCCCGAAAAGGAGGTATACACCGTATGACAGGTTTAAAACTTTTGGCGGCTATGGTTATTATGTCGGCGGTAACATATGTTATAAGATTTTTGCCTCTTACTTTTTTCAGAAAAAAGATTACAAACCCATACATAAAGTCTTTTCTGAATTTTGTACCGTTTGCAGTTTTAGGGGCGATGACTATCCCGGATGTGTTTTCGTCAACCGGGGGTATTCTTTCTGCGGGGGTTGGGGTTGCGGTAGCATTTATCCTTGCTTATAAAGGAAAAGGTTTGCTTACGGTTTCGCTTATTTCCTGCACAGTTGTGTATATATCAAATCTTATTCACTAACCGGAAAACAAGGCGCTGTTTAAAAAGCCGGCGCACAATCCAAGGGGATGGTTAAAAATTGTGCAGAACGGGCGGAGTTATGATTGTTTCTGTTGAATTTAGTTACTTAAGCCATCAAAGCGAGAGTTGACATCGGGTGGATTTGCATTTGAAGAAATGATCTCTTTGTTCTTGATATTATAAAAACGAGCTGCCTCGATTTGTTTCGGGGCAGCTTATTATATGAATAAATTCGGCTATTCCGGAGCTTGGCGAGGGTCAGAATAATCTTGTAAGTATTTTTTATATACTATGCAGACCATTTTTTTGAAATTGAAGATATGCGTGAAGCATAAGATAGCTATATAAAAGAGAAGGTTATTAAAAGCCTTCTCTTCTGCATATTATTTAATTGACAACAAGTTTATTTTGTGCTAAAATAGATGAAGTTTGAATAATATGGAGAATTGATTATGACGGGATTTTTTATAACTAATATACTCCTTGGCATAGGTCTTGCTATGGATGCTTTTTCCGTGTCTCTTGCAAACGGGCTTAATGAGCCTTGTATGAAAAAAAGAAAACTTTTTGGGATTGCGGGATTATTTGCTTTCTTTCAGGCGCTTATGCCTATGCTTGGTTGGGTATGCGTCCATACTGTGATGGAGCATTTTAAGGCGTTTGAAAAATTCATTCCCTGGATAGCGCTTTTGCTTCTTGGATATATTGGCGGAAAAATGCTTATTGAGGGAATAAAGAATACAGATGAATGTCCGTGTTCCCGTCGGGGAGTAGGCTTCGGAGCGCTTCTTGTTCAGGGGATTGCAACATCTATAGATGCTCTGTCGGTGGGTTTTGCAATTGCTCATTACAATGTGTTGTTTGCTCTTGGCGCATCATTAATTATTGCGGCGGTAACTTTTGTAATCTGCCTGGGCGGTGTGGTAATCGGGAAAACTGCAGGTACGAGTTTCTCAGGCAAGGCCGGCATACTGGGCGGCGGTATTCTTATATTCATAGGAATTGAAATATTCTTGTCAGGAGTGTTTTAATTAAAAAAACGCATTTTATTAATGAAATGCGTTTTTTTTTGTTTTATAAATTAAACACAAATCCCGACAAAAGAACTATTATCGGTATGGTCACTCCCGAAAGGAGTGTGGAAATTGCAAAAATCTCCGATGCTCTTACTGCGTTTCTGTTATATCGTATTGCAAACAATGTAACAATGGTAGCAGTGGGGCACGCTGCGGCTATCATATTGGTGGTGAAAATAACCTCCGACGGTACGGGCAGAAGCTTAAACACCGCCACCACGACCACAGGAACTATAATCAGCCTAAGAGCCACAGGAAACATAACATTAGGCTCTTTAAGCGCTTTTAAAAGGTGTGACTCCGCTATAGTAGCACCTGCCACAAGCATTGCAAGAGGAGTGTTCATCATCTTTACATAGTCAAGGCCCGATGCAACTATCTTAGGAAGCTTAATTCCCGTTACGAATAAAAGCAGTCCCAAAGCCACAGCAATTATAGTGGGGTTTTTCATTACCTTAAGAAGCCCTTTAAAGCTTTTTTCGTCAGTTGCAAGCATTATACCGTGGGTCCAGGCAAAAGCGTTAAAAAGTATAATGTATGAAGAAAGGTACAAAACTCCCTCGGCACCGAAAATCGCTTCAATAAGGGGAATTCCCATAAAAGCACAGTTGGTATATCCTACACACATTCTGCACATACGAAAGTTATCAGTTTTTTCTTTAATGCAGATTTTTGCAATTAATATTCCCAGTATGATAGATACTGCGGAAAGAAGAAACGACCACAGTATTCCTTCCATAACTTGAGGAGTAACATCTATCTGGTACGACATTATTACGATTGATGGAATAACTATTGTAAGCAATACTTCTGATAGCTGTTTTCTTCCGGTTTCGTTTATTATATTTATTTTGAATAAAATGTAGCCAATTAGTATGATAAGGAACATTATCCCTATTTGCTCGAACAATAAAAATGCATATTCCATAACCTGGGTACCTTACTTTCTTGCTCTTGCTTTTGCTCTTAAATCTGTTTTGAGAATACGTTTTCTCATACGAAGATTTTCGGGAGTTACTTCCAGAAGCTCGTCATCTGCAAGAAACTCAAGGCATTGCTCAAGGCTGAAAAGTCTTGGCGGCACAAGGCGGAGAGCGTCGTCGGAGCCGGAAGCTCTTGTGTTTGTTGCGTGCTTTTTCTTACACACGTTAACCACCACATCCTCAAGACGTGCATTTTCGCCTACTATCATACCCTCGTAAACCTTTACGCCGGGACCTATGAAAAGAGTTCCTCTCTCCTGGGCATTATAAAGACCGTAGGTTATAGTTTCTCCGTCCTCCCAGGCAATAAGTGCGCCTCGTGTTCTGCCCTGAATATCGCCTTTGTAAGGCTCATACGTTTCAAGTATGCTATTTACAATTCCCGTTCCCTTTGTGGCTGTTAAAAGCTCATTTCGGTAGCCGATAAGGCCTCGGGAGGGGATTAAAAATTCAATTCGTGTATAATTCTGGGCAGTAGGTGACATATTGGTCATTTCACCTTTACGGTTAATTACACTGTCCATTACAACTCCTGTGTATTCATCGGGCACGTCCACCGTAAGCCTTTCAATGGGCTCGCAGAGAACGTCGTCTATTTTTTTATAGATTACAACAGGGTTTGAAACCTGGAATTCGTATCCTTCCCGGCGCATATTTTCTATAAGGACGGAAAGATGAAGCTCGCCTCTTCCCGATACTGTGAAGGCTTCTGTTGTGTCTGTCTCCGCCACTCTCAGAGCTACATTTGAGTCAAGCTCTCTAAAAAGTCTGTCACGAAGATGACGTGATGTTACGAACTTACCTTCCTTGCCTGCAAATGGGCTGTCATTTACGCTGAATGTCATAGACAACACGGGCTCATCTATCTTAACAAAGGGCAATGGGTCGATGTTGTCGGGAGAGCACAATGTTTCACCTATGTTTATATCCGCCATTCCCGAAATTGCAACCATATCTCCTGCACCAACGGTGTCGCATACGCCTTTGTTAAGTCCCTCAAAGGTGTAGAGCTTTGTAGCCTTGCCATAATCCACTTTTCCCGCCTCACGGCAGATGGCAACTCTGTCTCCTGTTGATATGCTGCCTCTCTGGATTTTTCCTACTGCAATTCTGCCGGTGTATTCATCATAATCAATATTTGATACAAGCATCTGGAAATGGCCGTTATCGTCGCAGTCGGGGCAGGGGATTGCATTTACAATAAGCTCAAAAAGCTCTGTAAGGTCGGTGTTCGGCTGCTCTGGATTATATTCCGCTGTTGCCCAACCGTCTCTGCCTGATGCGTAAATTACGGGAGTGTCAAGCTGCTCTTCTGTTGCGCCGAGGTCAATGAAAAGTTCAAGTACTTCGTCTACTACCTCATAGGGGCGGGCATTGGGGCGGTCAACCTTGTTCACAACTATAATAGGCTGAAGGTTCAGGGCGAGGGCTTTTGATAATACAAATCTTGTTTGTGGCATACAGCCTTCAAAAGCATCAACTAAGAGCAGTACGCCGTCAACCATTTCAAGCCCACGTTCCACCTCGCCGCCGAAATCCGCGTGGCCGGGTGTGTCAATTATATTAATCTTTGTTCCTTTATAATAAAGTGAAGTATTTTTTGCAAGTATTGTAATACCTCTTTCACGTTCAAGGTCGTTTGAGTCCATAACTCTTTCGTCAACCTTTTCATTTTCACGAAATGTGCCGCTTTGTGCAAGCATAGCATCAACAAGTGTTGTTTTGCCGTGGTCAACGTGAGCAATTATTGCGATGTTTCTTATGTTTTCTCTTTTCGTCATAAAACCTGATCTCCGTTTCGTTTTTGCATAAAAAATATTATATAGCGTAAGCTCCTATTTTACAAGTGGGTTTTCAAAATTACGTATTTTTTGTATGTTTTTTGAGTGTTTCATTTTTTTGTGTTATACATATTGCAATATGAAACCTGCAAGCCATATCAATATAAGATGGAGGGGATAGAAGATGTAAAAACCGTACTTAAATTTTTTAACCCCCGCCTCGCCGTTATAAAGTGCAAGAAGGGGAACTGCCATAAGGCTCCAGATCTGAATATTGGCAATCCCCATTTTAAGGGCGAGGAGAATAAGTCCTGCGGAGAAGGAAAGAAGCCGAACATCTTTTTTGTCGCCGCCCTCAAACATTGAGGCAAACACAGGCACAAGCACTCCATAAAAGCCATACTCAACGTGGTATACCCTGTTTATAGCCCAGACTGCCCCAATGAAGGCTATAAAGACAATGGCAGAAAAAAGAGCCTTAAATGCGCTTTTTGATGCAAGTTCCTTTTTTGCCCATTGCAGGGTATAAATCGAAATAACCGACAGTGAAAATGTAAGGAATATATTCCCGTATTGCTCCTTAAAAACAATAAAATAAACTATATCAAACAAAATGCCGGGGATAAGGAGAAGCAAAAACCTCTTCATCTTATTCCTGGTATAAGCACAGCCCTCAGCAATAAAATATGCAAAAACAGGGTAAGCAATCCGCCCTGCGATGCGAAACCATATTATCCTGGGGAAAAGGTATGCTCCCATGTGGTCTATTGTCATAAAAATACAAGCAATAAGCTTTAAAAAAGAAGCAGAAAAACCGCCGTTCTTATTTGTTTGTAATGTATTCATATTCTAAACCTCCGTGAATATTTACACATATTATATCAATTAAATATAACACTGTCAACTTCAGACATAAAAAAGAGTGTTGCTCTCAGCAACACTGCTTTTTTTGTTAAATGGTGAGCAATTCTGTAAGCCGGGTTCTGTATCTGACGGTTATCTATCTGGTACCTGCGTTACCGCAGGTCTCAAGCCCCTTGTTGGGAAGCCGAGCAGGCCTTTTGTTCCCTCGGGTTGCTCCGGGTGGGGTTTACACGGGACTTCAGTTGCCATCGTCCCTGTGCGCTCTTACCGCACATTTCCACAATCGGGTATGTTGGCTGAAAGCCAATACGCCCATCCATTCTCTGTTGCACTGTCCTTGGAATCACTTCCACCGGCCGTTAGCCGGCACCCTTGCTCTATGGAGCCCGGACTTTCCTCAGACGAAAAATTCGTCCGCAACCGTCTGAATTACTCAATTACTATTTTAGCACATTTGTTACCTTGTGTCAATACCGAGTTGTTGTTATTTTAAGCTTACGATGTAATGAGTGCTGCTTGTAGTTTTTTGCGGGATGCGTTATTTAATAACTAAGGAATGTTAAAGCTAAAACATCTATTTTTTGCCATAGTCTTGTCACATTTACAACAATGGTTAAATGAAAATAAAAAAATCATTAGCAAAGTTATACAATGCTTAAAAAATTAAAAAAAAAGTGTTGACAAACACGTACCCCTATGGTATAATAAAGCTCGTCGTTAAATAGTAACGGCATTTTTGAACAGAAAAAATACGGGAGTTTAGCTCAGCTGGGAGAGCGTCTGCCTTACAAGCAGGATGTCACAGGTTCGAGCCCTGTAACTCCCACCAAATGGCCCGGTAGTTCAGTTGGTTAGAACGCTAGCCTGTCACGCTAGAGGTCGTGGGTTCGAGCCCCATCCGGGTCGCCATTTTTTTCTGTTCAATATGCCTCTGTAGCTCAGTCGGTAGAGCAAGGGACTGAAAATCCCTGTGTCAGTGGTTCGATTCCACTCGGAGGCACCAAGTTCTTTTTTAAGGAAAAGAGCTTATGCGGGAGTGGCTCAGTGGTAGAGCGTCACCTTGCCAAGGTGAACGTCGCGAGTTCGAATCTCGTCTTCCGCTCCAAAAGTACAAAAGACGCATTTCGCGTCTTTTGTTTTAATCGGTGCCATAGCCAAGTGGTAAGGCCAAGGTCTGCAACACCTTTATTCCCCGGTTCAAATCCGGGTGGCACCTCCAGAAAAAAGACATCCAATGGATGTCTTTTTTCAGTTATATTTGCCTACGGCAAGTTATATTGCTATGCAGTTATATTCGGCTACGCCGAGTGATATTGTGCTTCGCACAGTTTAAAGACAAATATAATATCACTGCAAA
>JAZRNL010000020.1:0-42860 GCA_045648165.1 Clostridia bacterium
CCTGTACGGTTTATTTCCGAAAGTCTTCAAATGACTGTTGAATTTAATGACCCAGTAATTAGCATATCAAACAATTCACCATCAACACCAAAACCGACAACAACTCTAAAACCTTCCGCATCACCAGGATCTGACACCGGCGTAACAGCAAATATAACAAAGCTTACATACTCTGACACAGGAAACGAAACGGTTACTGCAAAAGCGACTATAAGCGGAACTCCCGGAAAGGTTGAAGGATTTATCCTTTCTAATCCCACAAGATTAGTTGTTGATATATACAAATGTAACTACAAAACAAGTTCTGCATATGCCGTGGATTTAAACGGCATAAGCAAAATCAGGGTTGGATTTGAGAACGGACGCGCAAGACTTGTTTTTGATGCAGAAAATATATCTTCAACAGTAGTTACCATTTCGAATAACACTCTCACAGTAAAGATTGGTACATCCGGTTCTCCAAGTACCAAGGTCACGGTTGTAAACAATAACCAAAGTTCAACCAAACCATCTCCTACCCCAACCACAACTCCTATCCCCCTCGAAACACAACAGCCTGTCACAATTACGGATATTCCCTATGCAGAGCATAAAAACAGTGATAAGCTGATTGTCATTGACGCAGGTCACGGTGGAAAAGACGGCGGAGCTACAGGTCGTTTAGGGGAAGATGTTGTTTTAGAGAAAACTCTCACTTTGCAAATAGCTAAAAGAGTGAAAACAGTTCTTGAAAGCCGTGGTTATACTGTTAAGCTTACCAGAGAGACAGACGAATATCCCTCCCTTCAGGCAAGGGCAAATTTTGCAAATAATTCAAATGCCGCCGCATTTATAAGTATTCACATTAATTCAGTAGAATCAAATCCTGAAGCATCAGGAACAGAAACTTTCTATGCATCACTTAATAACGATACTTCCTACAAACTTAAAAGCAGTTATCTTGCAAAATATATACAAGAATATCTCATTGGAAATTTAAAATCAAAAGACCGCGGAGTAAAACAGTCTGAACACCTCGTAACACGCTCATCCATAATGCCTGCAGTTCTTATAGAAGTAGGATTTATTTCAAATGAAAAAGAGCTTTCAAATATGGTTTCAACGTCATATCAGCAAAAAACTGCTGAAGCCATTGCAGCTGGAATAATTAAAGGAATAGACAAAATTGAAATTCCTTCTAATCGTTCCCAACTGCTTGAAGAAAGAAAGAAAGCTCTTGAAGAATGGGAGAAAACACAATAAATATGAACACTAATGATTTTTACTACAATTTACCCCAGGAGCTTATTGCGCAAACTCCATTGAAAGACAGAAGCTCCTCCCGACTGCTGATTTTAGATAAGCAATCCGGTAACGTTACACACAAACACTTTACAGACATTACAGAGTATCTGAACCCCGGGGATACACTTATACTTAACGATACAAGAGTTATTCCCGCGCGTCTGTATGGTAAGCGCGAGGATACCGACGGAGCAATAGAATTCCTTCTTTTAAGCAAGAAAAGTCTTACAGAATGGGAAGTTATTCTAAAGCCGGGCAGACGAGCAAAACCCGGGCATCGATTTGTATTTGGTAACGGCGAATTAAAAGCTGAAATTCTCGATATTGTAAATGAAGGAAATCGACTGGTCAAGTTTGAATATGAGGGCGTTTTTGAAGATGTTCTAAGTAAGCTGGGAGAAATGCCCCTTCCCCATTATATCACTGAAAAACTGGATGACCCTGAACGATATCAAACAGTTTATGCAAAAAATGACGGCTCTGCCGCAGCTCCTACTGCCGGGCTACATTTTACCGACGAGCTTCTTTCCAAAATCAAAGAAAAAGGAGTAAATGTAGGTTTTGTTACTCTTCACGTAGGTCTCGGAACATTCAGACCTGTTAAGGCAGATAAAATCGAGGATCATAAAATGCATTCAGAATTTTACAACCTTCCTGCAGAGACGGCTGAACTTATTAACAGGACAAAAGAAAAAGGGAAAAGAGTTATTTCAGTAGGTACAACTGCCACAAGAGTTCTGGAAACTGCCGGTCTTGACGGTTTACCGCTCACAGAAAAATCAGGTTGGACGGATATATTTATATACCCCGGAAAGAAATTCAATGTTATTAACTCATTGATAACTAATTTCCATTTGCCCGAATCCACTCTTATTATGCTTGTAAGTGCTCTTGCGGGAAAAGATAATATTATGAATGCTTATAATATAGCAGTTAATGAAAAATACAGATTTTTCTCATTTGGCGATGCTATGTTTATCCAATAAGAATAAGAGCTGTCTCTTTTAATTGAGACAGCTTTTATTCTTGCTATTTTCCTACACAGAAATTTCTAAATACTGCAGATACTATATCTTCCGAAACGGTAGCTCCGGTTATTTCTCCAAGGCAATCAATTGCTATGTTTATATCCATAGCTGCAAGATCCTGGGGCAATCCATCTTTAATCGCGATAATAGCTCTGTTTAAAGCTTCTTCACATCCGATAAGTGCCTCTTTATGGCGCATATTTGTTATAATTTCGCCCCTACCCGAATTAATTTCCCCAAGGCAATATAAATCCTTAATATAGGATATCAGTTGTTCTATTCCCTCTCCGGTTTGGGCAGAAATCAAAACATCTGCAATTTTTTCAATTTTAGGGCAAACCGTAATATCACTCTTATTCGCCGCAATTATGCGTTTTTTATGAGATGTTTGTTCGATCAGTTTTTTATCATCAAGAGTTAGAGGACCGGTCGCATCAATAAGTAAAATAACAAGATCTGCGTCCTCAATCGACTGAACCGACTTACCCACCCCAATTTTTTCAACTAAATCGTCTGTTTCGTGAATTCCGGCAGTATCAATCAATTTTATAGGAATTCCGTCAAAAGATACATTTTCTTCTATAACGTCACGTGTAGTTCCTGCAACATCTGTTACAATTGCTTTTTCAACTCCTGAAATTCTGTTCATAAGTGCAGATTTACCTACATTTGGCTTACCTGCAATAACGGTCTTTATTCCGTCTTTAATAATCCTTCCGTTATTTGCAGATGCAATAAGTTTTTTTACTTTTTCACAAGAGTCTGTGAGTGAGTGCAAAATATCGTGGATTGTTATCTCTTCAAGGTCTTCGTCAGGATAATCAATAGAAACCTGCATATGAGCCGCAAGATTTATTAGCCCTTCTCTCATATTCTCAATGGCATAAGAAAGCGTGCCTCTTAGTTGGCTCACGGCATTTCGCTCTGCCATGTGGTTTTCCGAGTTAATAAGGTCTATAACCGCTTCAGCTCTGGCAAGGTCAATACGACCGTTCATAAAAGCACGCTTTGTAAACTCCCCAGGCTCTGCATATGATGCTCCTGCAGAAATTATACAGTCAAGAACTCTGTTTGTTACAGATATTCCACCGTGCGTGCTTATTTCAACAACATCTTCACGTGTGAACGTACGAGGCGCTTTCATAACAGTTGCAAGGACTTCATCTATATATATTCCATCTTTTACAATAAATCCATAATGTACCGTATGACTTTCTACGAATAACAAATCACCCGTAAATATACTGTTAGCAATTTCAACAGCTTTATCTCCGCTTATACGTATAACCGATATACCGCCACTTCCATGCGGTGTTGCAATTGCGGCAATTGTGCGTTCCATAAAATAATTCCTTTCAAAACCCGCAATTGCGGCGCAATGAAAAACATCCGCCGCAATTACTGATTATTTGTTATTTTTAAGCTCCTGAAGCTCTTCCATAAAGGTTTCAATGTCGTTAAATCTCTTATAAACAGAAGCAAATCTTACATAAGCAACCTCATCGAGATGTCTGAGCTTTTCCATGATTTTTTCACCAATAGTATTACTCTCTATTTCTCGGACCATAAGCTGATAGAGTTCGCTTTCGATATCATCGGCAATTGCTTCCATCTGAGAAAGAGAAACGGGTCTTTTTTCACAAGCACGCATAAGTCCGCCAAGAACCTTATTACGGTCATATGGCTGACGTGACATATCACGTTTAACTACTACAAGAGCAATTGTTTCAAGCGTTTCATAAGTTGTAAAACGTTTGTTGCATTTCAAACATTCTCTCCGTCTTCTGATTGAACCACCATCATCAACAGGACGAGAATCAATAACCTTACTTTCAGTAAAATTACAATACGGACATTTCATAGAAATACACCCCCAATATATTGTGTTTATTATACTTCAAAACACAATATTTTGCAATAGTTTTTTTAAAATTGTAAATAACTTTTAAAATAATTATTTCACAACAAATTCTCCGTCTTCAACTGCTACTGTGATTTTATCATCAGTCTTGACAAGCCCATCAATGATTTTTTCGCTTATAAGGTCCTCAATCTGAGATTGAATTGCCCGACGCAGTGGTCGTGCGCCATATACTGGATCAAATCCTGCATTAGCAATTTTTGAGATTGCACTATCGTGGAATGTTACAGTTATTCCATTAGATTTAAGGCGCTTTGTAAGCCCTGACAACATAATCGAGGCGATAGCTTCGATATCTTCCCTGCTAAGACGTGAGAATACTATAATTTCGTCAATTCTGTTGAGGAATTCTGGCTTAAATGAATGTTTTACTTCCTCCATGACCTTATTCTTAATTCCGTTGTTTTCAGCTTCAGTTTGTGTTTTTGAAAAACCGAGCTTTCCTGTTCCTGGATTAATAATACTCTTAGCACCAAGGTTCGATGTCATAATTATAACAGTGTTCTTAAAATCAACTCTTCTGCCCTGAGCATCGGTTAAAATTCCATCCTCCAACACCTGCAAAAGTATATTGAACACATCAGGATGAGCTTTTTCGATTTCATCAAAAAGAATAACACTATAGGGTTTTCGACGGATTTTTTCTGTTAGCTGGCCGCCCTCATCAAAACCGACATATCCCGGAGGTGAACCGATAAATTTTGAAACAGAATGTTTTTCCATATATTCAGACATATCTACGCGGATAAGAGCATCTTCAGAACCGAACATACTTTCGGCAAGTGCCTTTGAAAGCTCCGTTTTACCCACACCTGTAGGACCGAGGAACAAAAAAGAACCAACAGGGCGTTTAGGATCTTTAAGGCCTGCTCTTCCTCTGCGGATAGCTTTAGCAACTGCTACAACGGCCTCATCCTGGCCAACAACTCTTTCATGTAGAGTATGCTCAAGATTTTTAAGTTTTTCCATCTCCCCCTCTTTTAGTTTGCCGGCAGGAATGTTTGTCCAGTCTGCAAGGATGTCAGCTATATCATCTTCCGTGATTGAAAGACTGCCAGAAGCACCACCGTCTTCCCAATCCTTTTTTTCTGCATCTATTTTTTCACTAAGTTCTTTTTCTTCATCGCGAAGTAAAGCCGCTTTTTCAAAATCCTGTCCGATTATAGCTTCTTGTTTTTCGTTCTGCAGCTCTTCCAAACGTTTTTCAAGCACCTTAAGGCAATCAGGACGCACCTGACCGGAAAGACGTTTTTTTGATGCAGTTTCATCAATCAGGTCGATAGCTTTGTCGGGCAAAAATCTATCTGTTATATATCTGTAAGAAAGCTTTGCTGCTGCTTCAAGAGCGCCGTCTGTGATTTTAACATTATGATGAGCCTCATATTTATCTCTTATACCTCTTAGAATATCAATTGTTTCATCAACAGTCGGTTCACCAACAATAACAGGTTGAAATCTTCTTTCAAGAGCCGCATCTTTTTCTATATGTTTTTTATATTCATTTATGGTTGTTGCACCAATCAGTTGCAATTCTCCCCTTGCAAGAGAAGGCTTCAGAATATTTGAAGCATCCATAGCTCCCTCAGCACTGCCCGCACCAACTATTGTGTGGACTTCATCAATAAACAAAATAATATCTTTAGATGCAGTCACCTCATCTATAACCTTTTTAAGCCGTTCTTCAAATTCACCTCTGTATTTAGAGCCGGCAATAAGGCTCGACAAATCAAGACAAACAAGACGTTTATTAAGAAGAGGTTCAGGTACATTCCCTGAAACAATTTTTTGTGCAAGTCCTTCCGCAACTGCAGTTTTACCAACGCCCGGTTCACCAACAAGACAAGGGTTATTTTTAGTTCTCCTTGAGAGGATTTGAATAACTCTGTCAATTTCATCTGAACGCCCCACTATCGGGTCAAATTTATTATCTTTTGCCATTTGAGTAAAATCTCTGCCATATTGATCAAGAGATGGAGTTTTTTCACCACTCCTGTGTTGCTTTGGCATTGTGTTATTCTTAAATTCAGACTCACTACCGTCTAATGCAGAAACAATATTGTTGTAAAACGCGCCTGTGTTAATTTTAAGAGTTCTTAAAATTCGGGCACCTACTCCGTCGCCGTCATGAATTACTGCCATCAGAATATGCTCTGTTCCAACATATCCATGACCAAGCCTCCTTGATTCAAAAGCGCTCATCTCAAGTATTCTCTTACTTCTCGGAGTAAGAGGTAATTGAACGGAAACATCAGTACTTATACCTTTTCCGATTATTCTTTCAATTTCTGTTTTAACTGCGCTTTCAGTAACCCCTGCTTTTTCAAGTTCCTTTGCAGCAACTCCTGTTCCCTCTTTAATGAGGCCGAGTAGCAAGTGTTCACTTCCAATATATCCGTGCCCAAGTTCACATGCGCAATCATGGGCAAGATTTATAGCAGCTTTCGCCTTTTCAGTAAAATTAGAGTTTAGCATATTTATACCTCCTTAAATACTACTCCGTATAAATTCAGCACGCATAACATCTCTCTCTTCAGGTGAAATTTCACCATTTGTGAGATTTCCCGGCTGACATTTAACAATCAGCTCCATAACCGGAATTTTGGTGTCAAATGTAATTATACCCATATTTATTCCCATTAAAACATCAGAGAGATGTACCATAACCT
This sequence comes from Clostridia bacterium, assembly GCA_045648165.1. GTDB lineage: Bacteria > Bacillota > Clostridia > UBA1381 > UBA1381 > RGIG9115. The sequence goes on from JAZRNL010000020.1 coordinate 6,900, forward strand.
CTTTTGAAGAAATTACCCTTGCAAACTTTAATAATCCATAAGCACGCCATACCTTATCCTCGATTTGATTTCTATTCTCTTTGAGAAGTTCATCTCTGGCTTCTTTTTCAAAAGAAACAATCTGGTCTGTAGCGTTCTTAACACGAGAAATAATTTCTTGTTCCGAAACACCCATGGTTATCTGGTTAGACACCTGATAAAAACATCCATCAGCCTGAGTTCCCTCGCCATAGTATCCTCGTACAGTCATACCAACATTTGCCGCTGAATTCATAAGTTTTCCCATGCGACCTGTTATAGTTAAAGCAGGCAAATGAAGCATAACGGATAATCTCATACCGGTACCAACATTTGTAGGACAAGTGGTGAGATAACCGAGCTTTTCATCAAATGCAAAGTCAAGATTTTCGCTCAACACATCATCAACCCGGTTACAAATTTCATAAGCTTCATCAATTTTGTATCCACCAAGAATTACCTGTTCTCTAATATGGTCCTCCTCCATGATCATAATGCTCATGGTACTGTCATTATTTACAAGAGCTGCAGGATTATCTTGCCTAAGCATTTCTGAGCTAATAAGATGTTTTTCAACCATGGAAATCTTATCATTAGCTGATAATTCTTTAAAGTTAACATCCTTAAAATCCTTTGAAAGTGTTGAATTCGAAAGAAAAATTGCATCTTTAATTTTTTTCACATATGCTTCTTTATCTCTAAGGCGGTGCGGGAACGGAACCCCTTTTATATTTCGTGCAAGACGTACACGTGTGCTTATAACAATTTCAGAATTTTCATTTTTGTACCAAATCATACCTCTCACCCTTTCTCAATTTCAAGAATTTCTTTATGAAGCTTGGCCGCCTCTTCGTAGTTTTCGCATTTTACAGCCTCTTGTAAAGAAACCTTAAGCTCTGTTAATCTTTGTTTTTTAGAAAACTCAGCTCTCATATTTCCGGGGATTTTTCCATGATGTATTGGATTTCTGTGAACTTGTCTTAAAACCTCAGCCAGCGGAAATTTAAATGTGTTATAGCACTCCGAACAACCAAGTTTCCCTGTTCTTTTAAAATCAGAAAAACTTTCTCCACATATGGGACATCGTGGAACATCTCTATAAACTGTAGCTGACGGGAAAAAGTTGGCTCCGCTAAAAAAATCATAAAAATCAAACATAATTATCTTTCCATCCTTTCGCACACTTTTGAAAGTGTATTTTTTAATATTTCTGCTCTGACTATATTCTTGTAGGGCTGATTAATTATAAGGCTTTTATCAGAAACTGCCACAAGAATAACTTCCGCATCGCTTCGAGAAATGAGACCTAAAGATGTCAGTGAAGACAAAAGTCCTGCTGCGCTTACAGCATCAACACTGTTACCAATCCCCGATATATATTCCGTAAGACCGTTCTCTGATTTAATACGTTTAATCCTGAGATAACCTCCACTGCCACGTCGGGATTCCGTAGCGTAGCCGTTTGCAGGAGAAAATCTTGTTGATATCACATAATTTATCTGCGAAGGAACGCAATCAAAAATTCCTGCAAGTTCATTACGCTTTAACTCTATCCAATCATCTTCATCACAAAGAAGCTGTAAAATAAAAGCTTCAATTTTATCACTCATACCCATATAATCAACCCCTGTAATTTTTGATTTTGACTTTATTTGACCTTTGTTTATATTATATATCCCATTCAAATATTTGTCAATGAATTTTTAAGGTATAATTTTTTAACAATTTGTAAACACTGATTTTGTGAAAAAAATTACCATTTTATAAAAATAGCACAAAATATAGTGAAAATATATTTTTTATTAATCCAAATTATCACTTGAAAATTGTCGAAATATGTGTTATAGTAATATAAGAAAAAAATTTTTAATTCTGCTACAGGGATTTTAAGGAAGGAATGATGTGATCTATGCCAAACACATTGGACGGCACACCAATTTATGGTAAGCTCAGTATTATCAGCATGAAGGGCGCTGAAGATATTACAGCTAAAATCGACAGATACCTCAAGAGCTTCAGAGCTTTTGAAGACGAAGAAACTTATGTTACTCATGTAAATTGCCCAAGATTCGGTACAGGCGAAGGTAAATGCGTTATTAACGAATCTGTAAGAGGTCACGATGTGTACATTATCTGTGATATTTTCAACTACGGTGTTACATACAAAATGTATGGATTCGAAAATCATATGAGCCCCGACGACCATTTTCAGGATCTTAAAAGAATAATAGGCGCTATGGGCGGTAAAGCAAGGCGAGTTACTGTGGTTATGCCTATGCTCTATGAAGGCAGACAACATAGAAGAACAAGCCGAGAGTCACTTGATGCTGCGATTATGCTCCAGGAGCTTGTACAAATGGGAGTGGCAAACATCATCACATTTGACGCTCACGACCCCAGAATATCAAATGCAATCCCTCTTCACGGTTTCGATAATGTTCAACCAACATATCAGATGATCAAAGCTCTCACCAGGGCAGTGCCTGATATTGAGCTTGACAAAAATCACACTGTTGTTATCTCCCCTGATGAAGGCGGTATGTCGCGTTCAATGTACTATTCTGCAGTTCTTAAATTGGACCTTGGTATGTTCTATAAGAGACGAAATTACAGTGTAGTAATAGATGGCAAAAATCCTATTGAAGCCCACGAATACTTAGGCCGCGAGATTGACGGCAAAGACGTTATCATAGTAGATGATATGATTTCAAGCGGCGAGTCAATGATAGATGTTGCAAGCAAAATCAAGCAACAGGGCGCAAAAAGAATATTTGTGTTCACAACCTTTGGTTTATTCACAAATGGACTGGAAGTGTTTGACAGAGCTTATGCCGATGGTATAATAGATAAAGTGTTTACAACCAACCTCGTTTACCGTCAGCCCGGTCTTAACAAAAGAGATTGGTACTGTGAAGTGGAAATGGCAAAATACATTTCACTCCTTATTAACACAATGAATCACGATTCAACAATCAGCGAACTTCTTAATCCCGTGCAGAAAATCCAAGCTCTTGTTGATAAAATAAAAAAAGACTGATAAGTTACTTTTATAAAAAAAACAAAAAGGCAGTTCAAAATGAACTGCCTTTTTTATTATTTTGTTATTTGGTAGTTTTTTTAGTTGCTTTTTTTACAGCAGGCTTCTTCTCTGCTGATTTTTTGAGAGACGTTTTCTTTTCATCCTTTATCACCTGTTTAGACTTTTTAGCCGTCTTAACAATTCCGCTGAGTTTTACGACAGCAACTTTATCGCCAAAACAATCAATACGTCCGTCATCAAGAGCTTTTTCTGCCTTTATTCTGCCCGTTACAAGCTTGAGAAAATTATCTACAGTTATATCAATAGCCGCTACGTTATCTCTGTAGTCATAAGGTTCAACAAAGAATTCCCCGTTTATATAGGCTACATAGAAAGTACCTGCTGCATCTTCATCCTTAATTGTTACTTGAATTGCAAAATCGTCATCAAATGAACTTGTGTCAATATCTGCAAGCTTAGCTTTGATTTTGTGAAACGCATCTGCATATGTCATATGCTATCATCCTTTCATATTTTATAGGTCAATTATATATCAAACACGGATACTTGTCAATAGAATACACTGTTTTTTGTAAATGTTCACCATCAAGCAATCAAGTGCATAGTATATACTACATCACAAGAAAGGAGGCACTTATCATGGAAGGATGCGGATGCAACAAGGGCTGCGGAAACTTTGACTTAGACATGATTTTATGGGTACTTATCATTATCGTGATTGTAACCTGCATGTGCAACTAACAATATACAGAGTTGCCGGGCAGCATTTAGCTGTCCGGCAACTACTTTTTAAACGAGTAGCATATTTACAAAATCATCTGCTTCGTTGAGAACTTTTTCAGGATTTGTAAGCTTTATTCTTATTCTCGGTATATCCCCCGGAATAAATTTATATTTAAGAGGTTCACCTTTTACTAATCCTATTAGAACAGGTATATTTGCTTTTACAAAGGTTATATTGAGCAAATCTCCCCTTTGCGTTATTTCGGATATTCCGGCAAGCTTTGCTTTTGCTTTAAGAAGAGCTACAAGAATAACGTTTTGTGCAGCCCTTGGAATATCTCCAAACCTATCTATCATTTCGTCCTCAACTTCAAACTCATCATCTTCGTTTTCTATATGAGATATTTTTTTGTACATTTCAATTCGCTGAGAAGCGGCAGATATATACCGCTCAGGAATGTAAGCGTCAACAGAAACATCAATTGATACATCGGTTTCTTCCTTAACCTCAGAACCAGTTGCCGCGTCGACACTTTCTTTAAGAATTCGGCAATAGAGATCATAACCTACTGCATCCATATGCCCATGTTGCTGAGCTCCAAGGATATCACCTGCGCCACGGATTTCAAGGTCTTTAAGAGCTATTTTAAATCCGGAGCCGAACTCAGTAAATTCTTTTATAGCTTGCAATCTTTTTCGTGCAGTTTCAGTCATTTCTTTGTTTTTTCTATAGGTAAGATAAGCATACGCTTTTTTATTTGAACGTCCTACTCTGCCGCGTAACTGATATAACTGCGCCAATCCCATTTTATCAGCATTTTCAATTATAATAGTATTGGCATTGGGGATATCCAGGCCGGTTTCAATAATGGTAGTACAAACCAATATGTCTGTCTCTCCCATCACCATACCATGCATCACATCTTCAAGCTGTGTTTCATCCATCTTTCCGTGACCAACACGAACTACTTTGTCAGGGAAATTTTTTTGAATTTCGTCCGCTTTTTTATAAATCCCCTGCACCCTGTTATACAAATAGAAAACCTGACCACCTCTTGACAATTCAAGGCGTATTGCATCCATTATAACAGCACTGTCATCTTCAATAACGTAGGTCTGCACCGGATATCTGTTTTGTGGAGCTTGAGTAAGCACGCTCATATCACGCACCGAAATCATAGACATATGGAGCGTTCTTGGGATAGGAGTTGCTGTCATAGACAGAACATCAATACTCTTTTTCAGTTCCTTAAGCTTTTCTTTATGCGCAACTCCAAACCTCTGCTCTTCATCTATAATAAGAAGTCCAAGGTCATAAAATTCCAGGTCTTTTTGCAAAAGCCTGTGTGTGCCGATTATTACATCTATCTCACCGGTTTTCAGCTTTTTAATTATTTTGTCCTGCTGGGTTTTAGTACGAAATCTGGAAAGCATTTCAACAGTAATAGGAAAATCCGACATTCTTTCTGCAAATGTATTGAAATGCTGCATAGCAAGTATTGTTGTAGGACACAGATATGCCACTTGCTTTCCATCCATAACAGCTTTAAAAGCGGCTCGAAGTGCTACCTCAGTTTTGCCGAACCCAACATCTCCGCACAAAAGTCTGTCCATTGGTCGGTCTTTCTCCATATCACCTTTAACCTCATCTATACTCCTGAGCTGGTCATCGGTTTCGGTATAAACAAAGGCATCTTCAAAATCTCTTTGCCAAACTGTATCTTTTGAAAAGGCAAAACCTTTTGTTTTTTCTCTCTCAGCATACAAAGCAACAAGCTTTTTAGCCATTTCGGCAGTTGATTTTTTAACTCTGTTTTTTGTATTACTCCATTCCTTGCCGCCAAGCTTATTTACCCGAACGGTCTTTTCTTCTCCGCCTGAATACTTATAAAGTAAATCAAGTTGTTCTACTGGGACATACAAAACATCGTTATCACGGTAAACCACTTTTAAGTAGTCCTTTGAAATACCATTGACGGTCATTTTATGGATACCATCGTAAATACCGATTCCGTGGGAGCGATGAACTACGTAATCACCGTGATTTATGTCATTGTAAGATTTGATACGTTTTGTATTATCATCCTTAGAAATACGACGAGCCTTTCCCGTTTCAAAGATTTCTCTGTCAGATATTACAACAAAACCTGAATCTACATATTCAAAACCGTTTTTTAAAACTCCCTGAAGAATATTTATTACCGATTTTTTTATACTCCCATCATCAGAAACTATGCAGTTGTATCCTCGTTCGCTCAAAACACCGGAAAGATTTTTACCTTTATCTTTATTTTGAACAAGAATAACTACGGTAAATCCAGATTTCTGCCATTTTGATAAATCGTCATACAAGTATTCAAGCTTACCATGGAATGAAACTATTTGTCGTGCCTTAAGACTTATTCCATCTCCCATTGTCGAAATATGAACTGAATTTGACTCCGAAAGCTTTTTATATATAACTTTGCCGTCAGGATAATAATTATCACCACCGTTTACTATTACGCCGGACTCAGTTAATTGAGCAATAACCTCAGTGCGTTCATGAACAAAGTTTTCAAAGCGTTCTTTAATTCTTTTGGGGTCCACAACAAAAATCATACAATCCTCTGCATAATCAAGAATTGTGGGAATCTTCCCGTAAATCGTGCTTATATATTTATCTACAGACGGAAAAAGTATGGCGTTTTCTGCTTTTTCAAGCTCACTTTTAAGAGCCTCATTTTCTGGGAATTCCGTAACCAGGCAAGAGAGCTTTTCAATTAGTCGATTTCGCTCTTCTTCATACATTACCTGCTCTCTTGCAACAAGAACAAGAGCTGATTCTGTATTTTCTACACTACGTTGGGTTTCCCAGTCAAATACACGGATAGAGTCTATTTCATCGTCAAAAAATTCAATCCTGACAGGAAGCTTCATATTCGGTGAAAATATATCAACAATTCCGCCACGGGCAGAAAATAATCCTACACCATCTACCTCCAGAGAGTTAACATATCCCATTGAAACAAGCGTTTCTTTAAGCTCATCAATATCAACAATATCACCTGTTTTTAATAGAAGCCTGTCGTTTTTAAAATGTTCGTAGGAAACAGTATAATGCATCATCGCCTCAACTGAGGTTACCATTATACCGCCATTCTCCCAACTGCTAAGAGCTCTTATTCGTCTGTGTTCACATTCAAGTCCTGTAGCTTCAATATCATGAAAAATCAATTCAGAAGACGGCATACGGCACACCTTTTCAGAATAGAATGAAAGCTCTTTATAAATCTCACCTGCTTCTGTGTCTGTATAACACACTACAAGACTTCGTTTGCCGGATATTCCCACAACAGAGGATATAAGATGCGCCTGAGCCGCTTCGCACACATCAGTTACAACAACGGGAAATGATTTGTTCTCTATTAAGTTTTTAATTTCACAAAACGATTTATTCTCGTTTAAAACCTGATTAAGCTTCATTTCTCCTCCAAAACCAAAGGGAGTGCAGTTTATGCTCCGCACTCCTTTATACTACTTAAGAACTGAATTTATTCATAGCGCTGTCAACGCCTTTTTCGATAATTTCAAAAACAGCTTTGCTCGATTTTTCTATCGCTTCCTCAAGAACAGGAATTTCATCCTTTGAAAATCTGCCAAGAACATAATCAGCAAGCTCATGCTCTTTATGAACAGGACTCCCAACACCTATTTTAACGCGGGGAAATTCATCAGAGTTAAGCTGATAGATAATCGACTTTAACCCGTTGTGTCCGCCCGCCGAGCCTTTTCGTCTAATCCTCACTTTACCGGGAGGAAGAGAAATATCATCACATATAATAATTACATTTTCAGGCGGAATTTTATAAAAGCTGCAAAAATCACGGATACTTTCGCCGCTCAGGTTCATATACGTCTGAGGCTTTACGAAAAGCACCTTTTCACCTTTCACATTAAGCTCGCCGAAAAGAGCTTTATATTTGAGCTTTTTAATCTGAAATTTATATCGGTCTGCAATATAGTCTATTGTAGCGAAACCGATATTATGACGTGTCATATTATATTCACTGCCGGGATTACCCAGCCCTGCTACAAGATACATTTTTTAATTCTCCAGTAAATTATTCGCTTCGACGGTCTTTCCATACAGATTTATTAACCTGACGCGCTCTTGCGATTGCAAGATTATTTTCAGGGACTTCGTCTGTTATTGTGGAACCCGCCGCAGTGTATGCACCGTCTTTTAAAACTACAGGTGCAACAAGATTTGAATTACAACCAATAAATACATTATTGCCAATTACGGTTCTGTACTTATTTTTGCCATCGTAGTTAACAGTAACTGTTCCACATCCGAAGTTACAACTGTTTCCAACATCAGCATCACCTACATATGTAAGGTGAGAAACCTTTGTTCCATCACCGATGTTACAGTTCTTAAGCTCTACAAAGTCACCAATTCGAGCTTTTTTTCCAATTACACAATCAGGTCTGATGTATGCAAAGGGGCCAACGGTTGTACCCTCACCAACAACAGATTTCATTATGACAGAGCACTGGACAGATACTCCATTTCCAACTTTGGCACCTGTGAGCCTTGAGCCGCTTGTTATAACCACGTCAGAGCCGATTTCACAGCCGTTTTCTATAACAGCATCAGAATATATTTCTGTATCCTGACCAATTTTACACCCCGGTGCTATTATAACAGTCTCAGGAGAATGAATAGTAACACCGTTCATCATATGCATTTCATTAATTCTTTTTTGCATTATCTTCTCTGCCAAACAAAGCTGAACCCGATCGTTTATACCAAGAATTTCGTCAGTATCGGATACAACAAATCCGCCAATTTTTTTACCGCTTCCAAGAATGATAGAAAGTGTGTCGGTAAGATAATATTCACCTTGTGCATTGTCAGATGTAAGCTTCTGGAGTGCATCTTTGAGTTCAGAAGTATTAAACACATATATTCCAGAGTTAATTTCATTAATAAGAAGTTGTTCAGAATTTGCATCTTTATGCTCAACAATCCCAGTAACACTACCTTCACCATCTCGGATAATACGACCATAACCAGTTGCATCGTCAACAACTGCGGTAATAACCGTTGCACAATTTCCGCTTGAAATATGAAATTCAAGCACAGACTTCACGGTTTCAGATTTAAGTAAAGGTGTATCGCCGTTAAAAACAACAGTGTATTCACCGTCCATTTCATGAACTGCCTGCATACATGCGTGACCTGTACCCTTCTGCTCAATCTGGTTTACAAAAAGAGTAGACTCACCAAGTGCATCCCTGACTTTATCGGCACAGTGACCTATTACTGTGACAATTTTATCGCATCCGCCGTCTTTTGCAGCACTTATTACATATTTTACTATTTCCTGTGTGCATATTTTATGAAGTACCTTAGGAGTTTTTGATTTCATCCTTGTGCCGATACCTGCCGCAAGAATTACTGCAGTTACATTATTCATAATCAATCAATTCCCTTTCAGTATTTTGTATATCTAAAGCTATTTGCTTCGCAAGGTCTGACGCCGTTTTAAAGCAAATCTCTTCTCTTAAATATTTAATAAATTCAACTTTAATTTCCTTACCATAGATCTCACCGCTAAAGTCCAGCAAATGACTTTCAACCGTGATTTTGTTTCCATCAAATGTAGGATTATCGCCAACATTTATAACGCATTTATATCGTTCTCCTTCAAAGATACAAAACCCTGCATATACGCCGCATTTAGGCAATATTACAGTTTCATCAAGCTCAATATTTGCCGTGGGAGAACCCAGCTTATGACCGTTTCTGTAACCATTTATAACCCTCCCCGTCAAAAAAAAGTTACGTCCTAAAAGTTCTGATACTTCTTTTACATTACCCTCGGAAATCAATTCTCTAATTCTTGTACTGGATACGGGCCGACCAGAATACACAGTTTCATCAGCAATGCATACTTCAATTCCAAATTCTGCGCAAAGAGTCTTTAAAAGCTCTGCATCACCTGATGCTAATTTTCCAAATCTGTAGTTATAGCCAATAGAAATAAACTCAGCATGAAGTACATTTTTCAGATATAAAATAAATTCTTCCGGGCTTTTGGCTGAAAAACTTTTATTAAATTCCTGAACGTATATAAAATCAAGATGCGATAAAAGTGCATTTCTGTCTGCAGGCTTAAGAAGCCGCAATGTCTTATTACCGAATAAACTGTTTGCAGGAATACTGTCAAAAAGCATAACTCCACAGGGTATGTTATGCTTTTTTCCATATTCAACAGCTTTATTGATTATTTTTGTATGTGCGATATGAAGTCCATCGAAAGTACCAAGTGCAATGGCCGTTTTTTTGAATTCCACAAACTCCGCACCGTTATAAATTATAGTCATTTACTAATCTCCTACCCACGGAATGACTTTTTGATCCTGAGTCTACCCTCCACACATTCGGCTATAGCAAAGAAAACTCCTTCAAAATCAAAAACCTTGTATAATCCGCCATTAGATATTTCAGGATGAGAAACGAATACACCGTTTTTCATTCTATCGGATTGTTTTTTATTAAGAGTTATTTCCGGATAATCAAAAAGCTTTTCTGTCGGAATAAGCGTTTTGGAGAGTGTTCCGTTCTCCTTTAAAGCTTTAAGTTCATCTATGGTATAAGTGTTCTCAATTCTGAAATCACCGCTCCCTGTGCGAATCAAAGATGACATACAAGCAACAGTTCCAAGTTTTTTTCCTATATCTTCACATAGAACTCTGATATATGTACCCTTTGAGCAAGCAACACGAAATACAAAGTCACAACCCTCTGAATCAAGAAGCTCTATATCAAATATTTGTACAGGAACAGGTTCCCTCATAATAGTTTTACCCTCGCGTGCAAGGTCGCATAGCTTTTTACCACCGACCTTTTTAGCACTGTACATAGGCGGGATCTGCATATATTCACCAACAAACGACTGCAAAACATTCAAAAGTGAAGATTTGTCAGGGATTACTCCGGTTTCTGCAATAGTATTACCTGTTATATCTCCCGTATCGGTAGCTATTCCGAATTTAATGCCTGCTATATATTCTTTTTTTTCACTAAGGAGCATATCTGAAGCCTTTGTGGCATTTCCGATACATACAGGCAATACCCCTGTCGCCATTGGGTCAAGAGTGCCTGTATGCCCCACTCTTTTTGTTGAATATATTCGTCTTAATTCATAAATCATGTCATGGGATGTAGGTCCCATAGGCTTATTCAGTAAAACAACACCGTTGTATTCCAAAACATACCTCCAAATCACAAAACAGAGCGGTTAAGCTCATCTTTTGCGGCGTTTATAAGAAGCGCTTTCGCTTCTTCCATTGTTCTACCCTCAAAAGTTATTCCGGCAGCTTTTTCATGTCCACCGCCGCCAAAGAGGCCTGCAACACGGTTAACATCCGCCTTACCGTTTGAACGAAGGCTTGCTCTTACAACTCCGCCACGTTCTTTTAATTCAATTGCAATTTCAGCGCCTTTAATTTTACGGGGTATGTTAATGAGAACGTTCGCTTCTGACTCTTCAACACCGTATTTTTTAAGTAATGCATCATCGCTTTGAATAAAAGAGATAAGTCCGTTTTCAAAACATTCGACATTGCACATAACATGACCTGACAACTGAACGAGCCCCATAGTCTGACTGTCGAACAAAAGATGATTTGCTTCTGCATGGTCAAAATTAAACTTTAGAAGTTTTGATATGCAAATATGGGTTTCAGATGTTACGCTTGCGAATTTAAGGCAACCGGAATCAGACATTATACCAATATACAAAAGCCTTGCAGCATTATCACTGAGTTTGATACCTATTTGTTCAAATAGCTCTGATAGCACTTCTGCCGCTGCGCAGTACGTTGGTTTAACAATATTAATCATCGCAAAATCATTATTAGTTTTATGATGATCTATATTAAAAGTAACCTTAGCCTTATTAAATATTTCTATTCTACGTCCAAGACGTGTAACGTCACCGCAGTCAACTGCAATACACAAGTCATATTCCTTTATATCTTTTTCGGAAAATACGATATAATCGCCGCCAAGAAAGTCATATTTCGTGCCGGGTTCTTCTTCAAGTATACACACTACCTCCTTGCCCATTGCAGTAAGAACATCTGCAAGGGCAAAGGAAGAGCAAAGTGCATCACCGTCTGAATTTATATGACATAGCACCGCAACGCTTTTAGTTTGATTAATATAAGATTTAATTTTTTCAATCATTTCTTATCGCCTTTCAACAAACTGTTTATATATGCACCGTGTTCGATTGAATTATCAAGTTCGAACACAGGCTCAGGTGTATAACGAAGATCAATTCGCCTGCCAAGTTCACGACGAACAAAACCTGCCGCGCTTTTAAGACCGAGTAGCGCTTGCTTTTTTGTTTCTTCATCACCCATTACCGATACATATACTTTGGCATATCTAAGGTCATTTGTAACATTTACAGCAACAACGCTCGTCATCATAGGTATTCTTGAATCCTTAAGCTCACGTATTACTGCCGCAATTTCACGCCTTACCTCTTCATTTATTTTATCAATTCTTGCCATATTAATCCTCTCATCTGCGGACTTCTTCCATGATGTAACATTCAATTATATCCTGTTCCTTAATATCATTGAACTTATCAATTCCAAGACCGCACTCGAAGTTTTCAGAAACCTCCTTAGCATCGTCTTTGAAACGCTTAAGGCTTGAAAGCTCACCTTCGTGAACAACAATACCGTTACGTACAAGTCTGATACCTGCGTTTCTAACAATTTTACCATCAGTTACATAGCAACCCGCAATCGTACCCACACTGGAAACCTTAAATGTCTGGCGTACTTCTGCATGACCAATAACTACTTCTTTAAATTCAGGGTCAAGCATGCCCTTCATAGCAGCTTCAATTTCTTCGATAGCCTGATATATTACGCTATAAAGTCTTATATCAACATCCTGGCGCTCAGCCGCTGAAAGAGCACCGGCATCGGGACGTACGTTGAAACCAACTATAATTGCATTAGATGCATTCGCAAGCATAACGTCAGACTCATTAATAGCACCTACACCACCGTGAATAGCGCGAACACGAACCTCTTCGTTTGAAAGTTTTTCAATCGATTGCTTAACAGCCTCAACAGAGCCCTGAACATCAGCTTTGATGATAACGTTAAGCTCCTTCATATTACCTTCGTCAATCTGGCTGAATAAGTTATCAAGACTAACCTTAACCACCCTGTTAAACTTATCTTCCTGAATTTCGTCACGGCGCTTTTCAGCAACTTCACGAGCGAGCTTTTCGTTCTGAACAACGAAGAATCTATCACCGCCTGTAGGAGCTTCGGAAAGACCAAGAATTTCAACCGGAGTTGACGGGCCTGCAGTTTTAACACGTCGACCTTTATCATTAATCATAGCTCTTACGTGACCAACTGCTGTTCCAGCTATAACAATGTCACCGACATTCAAGGTACCGTTCTGAACAAGAACAGTAGCAACAGGACCTCTTCCTTTATCAACTCTGGCTTCAATAACTGTACCGGAACCTTCTCTGTCAGGATTTGCTTTAAGCTCTTTCATATCAGCAACAAGCAGTACCATCTCAAGCAGTCCGTCGATGTTTGTTCTCATTTTAGCACTTACCTCAACACAAATTGTGTCACCACCCCATTCTTCCGGAACAAGTTCGTGCTCAACAAGAGCCTGACGAACGCGATCAGGATTAGCGCCTTCGCGGTCTATTTTATTAATAGCAACAACTATTGTAACACCAGCTGCTTTAGCATGGTTGATAGCTTCAATTGTCTGGGGCATAATACCGTCGTCTGCAGCAACAACAAGAATTGCAACATCAGTTACCTGAGCTCCGCGTGCACGCATTGTAGTAAATGCTTCGTGACCCGGTGTGTCAAGGAAAGTTATGTCACGGTCATTAAGACGCACACTATATGCACCAATATGCTGAGTGATACCGCCGGCTTCTGTTGAAGTAACTGACGTGTCACGAATAGCATCAAGAAGTGAAGTTTTGCCGTGGTCAACATGACCCATAACCACGACTACAGGGGGACGCTCTTTCAAGTTTTCAGCTTTATCTTCAATCTGGAACTGTTCAAAAAGAATATCCTCTTTTGTGAGTACAATTTCAGGATTAACAGTTATACCGAAATCCTCGCCAATGAGTGCTGCAGTCTCAAAATCAATGGATTGGGTAATTGTAGCCATAACTCCAAGCATCATAAGCTTTTTAACAATTTCACCTGCGCCCTTACCGATTTTCTGGGCAAATTCACCCACGGTAATTGTTTCTGGTACTTCAACCTCAGTTATTTCTTTAACAACCTTTACCTTTTTAAGATCAGGCTTAGCGTCGAAGTTTTCCTTAGATTGTTTCCCACGTTTAGACTTCTGCTTATCTCTTCCTGAATATTTAATATTCTTTTCTGTTACAAGCTCTTCTATACGTTCTGTGCTTTCAATTTTTTCAATTTCAACAGTGGAAGTTCTGGTATCAACATATCTTTTATCTTCTTCGGTTTTAATAACATGCGAATCCACTTCAGACTCATCAGAACCAATGTATTCAATACGTGTTCCCGACTGTTTCTGGGCAGGACGTTTTTTCTGCTTTTCACGGCGAACCTTCTTTTCTTCAGGCACAGGCTCAGATTTTGCAGCATGCACTTCTGCAGGCTTTTCTTTCTTCTGTTGGAGCTTTGCTTCTTTTTGTGCCTTAGTCTGAACAGGCTTCTCTTCTTTTTTCTTTTCTGCCTCAAGCTTTTCCTGAGCAGCTTTAGCTACCTTTTCCTGTGCCTTTTTAAGAGCAATATCCTTTTCCGTAGGAGCAGGCTTCGAAGCTTCAATTTTAGCTTTCATAGCTTTATCAGCTTTCTCCTTAGCCGCTGCTTCCTCAGCTGCTTTCGCATCAGCCTCAATCTTTACTCTTTCCGAAACCGCAGCACTTACAAGTCCTACAAACTCTGTTTTTTCCATAACGTGCTGACTTGAAAAAATATCAACTATAAGACCTGCCTGGTGTGTTGTAATCTCAGCAGTAGGGCTTTTAATATCCTGTCCGTATTCGGCAAGCTTTTCCATTACCTCTTTAGCTGTTAACTTAAGGTCTTTAGCTACAGTTTTTACATTCAATACTGCTTCTGCCAAATAAATCACCTATCCTTTCTCATAAATGAGTTAATTTTATCGTAAATTGCCTTGGCAAATTCTTTGTCGTTAATTGAAACAACAACCTTTTCACCGCCTCCGGTTATTCTGCCAAGACATTCCATATCGGAAAACTCAAGAAACGGTACGTTATAATAATTACAGGCATCAGTAAGCGTTTTTTTTGTTTTTGAAGAAGCATCAGTTGCAATAATTATAAGTCTTGATACTCCTGACTTTATGGATGCTTCACATACAAAGGAACCAACGGCCACTTTACCGGCTCTCTTCGCGATGCCTATAAATCCCAGAATTTTATCCATAACTTCTCCTTATTCTATTATAAGCTCTGCAATTTTTTCATATAAGCCATCTGTATCAGACTTAAGACTTCGTTCTATGCCTCGCTTCTTCTTTAAAAGAGAAATGCACTTTTCTGATTTACAAACATAAGCGCCTCTGGTTTGTATTTTTGATTTTTCGTCAATGATTGCAGTTCCGTTTACCGATACAAGCCTTATAAGCTCGTCCTTCGGCTTCATTTCTCTGCAAGACATACACATTCTCAAGGGAGTATGTTTATTCATATTTAAAACCGTTCCTTATAAAATATATTATTCTTCATCAGAACTGTATGCTTCTCCGGGATAACGAAGATCATCTACCGAAGTTACAATATCAATTTTCCAGCCAGTAAGCTTTGCTGCAAGGCGGACGTTCTGACCCGATTTACCAATTGCGAGAGAAAGCTGAGTTGACGGTACAACAACCTGTGCAGTTTTTTCTACTTCGTCAATTACAGTTGTGATTACTTTAGCGGGACTTAAAGCCTCTGTAATATAAGCAACAGGGTCGTCGCTGTATTTTACAATATCAATTTTTTCCTCGCCCAGCTCTTCGCCTATGTTCTGAACTCGTATACCCTTAGGTCCGATACATGCACCCTGAGGGTCTACGTTTGGATCTTCAGAATAAACTGCAATTTTCGTTCTTGAGCCTGCCTCTCTTGCCACATTCTTTATTTCGACTATTCCCTGTTCGATTTCGGGAACTTCACGGTTGAAAAGACATTTCACAAGTCCGGGATGTGTTCTTGAAAGGACGATTTGTGTACCCTTCGTGCCATTCCTTACCTCACGGACAAAACACTTGAGCACCTGATGGATATGATATTCGTCACGTTCAGCCACAGGTTGCTCACTCACCGGAAGAATTGCTTCGGTTTTACCGATGTCTATAAACACATTACCTTTATCGATTTTCTGAATACTTCCGGAAACAATATCATTGATTTTTTCGTTGTATTCCCTGTAAATAATTTCTCTTTCCGCTTCGCGGATACGCTGTGTAACAACCTGCTTTGCAGTAATAGCAGTTATACGACCGAAATCATCCGGAGTTACTTCAACGTCAACAAAATCACCAAGTTCAAGTGCTGCGTTGATTTTTTTAGCATCGAGAATGGAAATTTCAATCTGGGGATCAAAAACCGCATCATCCTCAACAACTTCCTTTTGAGTATAAACCTTGATTATACCTGTAGCACGATCAATTTTAACCTGCACATTCTGTGACTGAACATAATTCTTTTTGTAGCCAGCAAGCATAGCAGCTTCCAAAGCATCGAAAATTACATCCTCTTCAAGACCTTTTTCCTTACAAAGCACAGCAAGCGCCTGAAGCAAAGTTTCCTGTTCCTGTTTTTTTGAACCTTTTTTCATTTTTTAATTACCAATCCCTTCTATATTTTGAATGCCAATCTTACAAAAGCAGCGTCTTTCTTCGGAAAAGACATATCACCGCTTTCCGTCTTAACTGTTACGATTTTACCGTCAAAACCGGTGAGAACGGCGTCAAACTCTTTTTTACCATCAATAGGTGCATATAGCTTAACTGAAATCTCTCGTCCGCTGAAGTAAGTAAATTCTCTTTCTGTTTTAAGAATTCTGTCAACACCAGGAGAAGATACTTCCAGGAAATATTCCTCAGAAATAGGATCTATTTCGTCGTATAAGGCGCCAAATTCGTTGCTGAACATTTCACATTCATCAATGCCAACTCCGCCCTCTTTATCAATATAGAGCCTCAGAAAGTTATCTTTTCCTTCTTTGACGAATTCAGCATCAACAAGAAAACAACCAAGCTTTTCTGCTATCTTGTCCCCCGTTTCGAATGCAATTCTTACCGCTTCTGTCAAGACGGCATCACTTCCTTTCGCATTTTTAAAGCTTTAAGTACAAAAGAGTGAGCAGCCTGCTCACTCTTTTGTCAAAGCTTATTTAACTGTTGATTTATTATACCACAAAACTATGGAAAAATCAAGTGATTTTTTATTTTTTTAATATTTGTGTATGATTTTCACAATACATCTGTAACAAAAACATATAATAAAAACAATTATTTATAATAATCTTCAATTGCCTCAGCCATCGCCCATGCAATTCTTGACTGATAATCCTCATTAACAAGCTTTTTTTCTTCTTCCGGATTTGATAAAAAGCCGCACTCTGCAAGTATTGCAGGAATTGGAGGATTTTTCATAAGATACAGCCTGTTATCAGCTGATTTTACGGCATGGGTTTCCGCGCATGTTATTTCTGAAATTCTGACCTGTATGCTTTCTGCAAGGGATCTTATCTCCGGAAATTCTTCAGTAAAGAAAACATTAAGACCGTGGGCAGATTTACTTTCAAATGAATTCATATGTATGCTGAGAAATAAATCCGCTCCGGAATCAGTCATAATACTTAGCCTCTCTTTCATATCGCTTTTTTTCTTATCCCGGATAGTTTCACTATTTTTGTCAAATATACCGCTATCGCCCGTTCTGGTCATTATAACGTTAAATCCTTTTCCCTCAAGCACCTCTTCAGTTTTTTTTGCAATCTGCAAGTTTACATCCTTCTCAACAATGCCACTTACACCCACAGCTCCTCCATCAGGCTCCCCATGACCTGCATCAACAATTACAGTTATAACCCTATGCTTCAAAGTTGCGTTTGCTATAATAATACCGGCAGAGCAAATAAAAACAAAAACGAAACACACAATATACAAAACACGTTTACGTATAATTATCAATCTTATACCCCCAAATTTAATTTATAAATTATATGATTAAGAAAGGAAAAATAGAATTGAAAATTACAAGGTGTGTGTTACTCTCTCGTTATTTAATATATTTATTAGGTGAAGCCTACAACACTACACATATATAGTCTGCTATACAGGGGAATACTACATATTTTAATGTTATTGTAAAACAAAAGTAATTATCCATATATATAACCTCCCATTATTTAGTGATTATATTATATATCAAAAAACACTTATGCTTTAAATTTATTGACCATTTATTAAATATTAAAATATTTATAGTAAATTCCCCGTTTTTCCAAAAGCTCTGAATGTGTGCCCGACTCTTCTATACCATTTTCAGTAAGCACAAGAATTAAGTCAGAATTTTTAATTGTTGAAAGCCTATGAGCTATTGTAATAACCGTCCTTCCGGCAGACAGGCGTTCAAGAGAAGCTTGTACAATTCTTTCACTTTCGTTATCAAGGGCAGATGTCGCTTCATCAAGAATAAGAATAGGTGGATTTTTAAGAAAAACTCTCGCAATGCTTATTCTCTGCTTTTGACCGCCTGAAAGCTTAACTCCGCGTTCTCCGACATAAGTGTCAAGACCTTCAGGAAGGCTCATTACAAACTCATAGGCGCCTGCGTCTTTTATTGCATCAATAATTTCATTGTCGGAAGCTCCGGGGCGTCCGTATGCAACATTTTCACGCACTGTACCTGAGAAAAGATACACATCCTGCTGAACTATGCCAATTTGTTTTCGCAGTGAGCTTTTTGTAACGGTTTTTATATCCTTTCCATCTATAAATATTTTGCCGCATGTAACATCATAAAATCTTGGTATAAGATTACAAAGCGTAGTTTTACCTCCACCTGAAGGCCCAATAACCGCAATGCTTTGCCCGGCTTTAATTGAAATATTGATATTTTCCAGCACATTTTCCTCGCCATCGGAATACATATAGCTTACGTTGTCAAAGAGTATGTCGCCTCTTACATCACCAATCTCAACTGCATCCGGCAAATCCTTTATATCTGGCTCAATCTCCAATATTTCAACGAAACGTTCAAACCCCGTCAAACCGCGTTGAAACTGCTCCATAAAGTCTAAAATTGTTTTGATAGAAGCTAAAAAAGTTGTTACATACAAAAGATACGCTACAAGGTCACCGGGTGTGATTTTTCCTTTAATCATAAAGTACGAACCAAACGCCACAACTGTTATATACATTACACCATTAAAAAATTTGTTGGTAGTCTGAAAACCAGCCATACAGTAGTATGCAATTTTTTTGATATTAAGAAATTTTTCATTTCCTTTCTGAAACTTTTCGATTTCTGCATTCTCCGCCGCAAAGGATTTTACAACGCGGATTCCGAGCAAACTATCTTCAACCTGAGAGTTAAGCTCCCCGACCTGAACTCTTGACGCTTTAAAGGCTTCCTTCATCCGATTGCGATAACGGAGCGAGAAGAAGAACATAATCGGTATTATTGCAAACACTATAAGTGTAAGAGGAATATTTACACTCATAAGTATGCAAAATGATATAATCATTTTTGTTGCAGTAATCAGTATTTCTTCAGGGCAATGATGAGCAAACTCAGTAACATCAAAAAGGTCGCTCGTAATACGAGACATTATCTGCCCGACTTTTGTATTTGAATAATAAGAGTAGGAAAGCTTTTGCAAATGTTCAAACAAATCAGCTCTCATATCTGTTTCCATCTTGGTGCCCATTATGTGACCTACACCTGCCATATAATAGTTTGCGGCAGTATCAATAATTCTGAGTACAACATACAAGGCGGTCAATTTCAAAACAATTACCATTGTTAGTGAATGAATATTACTTGCTCCAAGGTCCGTAATATAGCGAACAATAAGAGGGAAAACTATTTCTGAGGCCGTTGTGAGCATAGCACAAAACAAATCAAGAATGAGTATCCATTTGTACTTTTTATAGTAAGGTAAAAATCTTTTTATCAAATAGCTTGATTTCATAAATCAAATCTCCTCAAAAACAAAATCAATAAAAGCACAAATTCTTATAAAAAGTTAATTTGTTTTTTTAAGCAATCCTTTATTTCCTTGTTCAAGATACAAGTCCAAAAAATCAATATAATCTTCATATCTTGATTTACTGTCTGAGCCCTGGTCGTACATAAAGTCATAATATATGTATTTATCATTTGCAATAATGGCTTTTCTGTGATAAATTCTGCCGCTTCTTGTAAATGTTACAGAATAAAAATTTGCACCGCAATTATCAACATCCGGGTCAACTCCGATTATATTAAGATACTCCTCAAGAAGCTTTTCTGGAGTTTTTGATTTGCCGATTTTTTCAAAATTAATTAACAAGTCAGCACCGCCGTCTTTATCTGTAAAGCTGGTTCTTGTATTATTATTTTTAAGTGTACCCTCCTCAAATTCTGCGGGATATGCACACTTAAATCCATAAGATGCATCTTCATATACAGCACATCCGTTCTTCTCCACTTTTTCGTCTAAAGTTTCTGCTTTATCAGTAGCTTTAGGAGTGGCATCAGGCTCTTTTGTAACTTCCGGTGTTGCGGAAGAAACTGCCTCTTTCACACTTTCGGTTGTTTCAGGCTGAGTTTCTGCAGGAGATTCCGATGACGGATTTACAACTGAGTTATAATTCTTATTCGCGTACATTCCACCAAATACTGCGCCTGAAATTGCAATGACAATAAGCCAGAAAATTAAAAGTCGTATACGCCTTCTGCGGCGTTTTTTCTTCGCTTCAAGTTGCATCTTCTTTTTCCTGTATCGATCATAACTGTCACTTTTTGAAGTTGTTTTTTTAGAAGCAGCAGTTCTTTTCGTTCCACCACCGTCGGACTGTAGTTTTAAACCACAATATGCGCATATTCTGGCATCGTTAGGTAGCTTACGACCGCATCTTTTGCACTGTTTCATTACTCACCGTCTCCTTCCGGCGGTATCTCTCCTCTTCTTAGCATAGAGCCTTTTACAACAGGTTTATCTGCTTTCATTTTTACTATCATAGCAGCGTGAGGAGCAACCGTAATAATTTCATCTTTATCGTTTTTCATCTCACCTACAACCTGCGAAAAACAAGGTTTTCCAGGTGATATTATTTCAATTTCTTCACCTTGATAAAATCTGTTCCTTTGAGAAATTGTCATTATACCTGTATCTTCATCATAGTCAGTAACAATTCCGATTAGGTCATAATGACGGATATATGAATTAGACGTGTAGACCTGGGCTTTACCTTCCGGACGTCCGAAATAAAATCCTGTTATATACGGCCTGTGGCTTACTTTCATAAGCTCATGGAGCTCAGTTCCGTCAAAAGTATAATTATCAGGATCAGCAAAATATTTATCAATTTCCCGTCTGTAAGCGCCGACAACGGTTGCAACATAGTATTCCGTCTTAACTCTTCCCTCGAGCTTTAAGCTGGTAATTCCGCTTTTTACAAGCTCAGGAATATGCTCTATCATACAAAGATCCTTTGAATTGAATATAAATGTTCCTCTGTCGTTTTCATATATATCGAAATATTCACCGGGACGGGTTTGTTCAACAAGGGAATAGTTCCATCTGCACGGATGTGCGCAGGCACCTTTATTTGAGTCTCTGCCTGTCATATAATTCGACAAAAGGCATCGTCCGGAGTATGAAATGCACATAGCCCCGTGCACAAAAGCTTCAAGCTCCAGGTCGGGATTTTTTTCTCGTATTTCTGCAATTTCTTTGAAGCTCATTTCTCTGGCAAGAACAACGCGGTCCGCTCCCATCCTCTTCCAAAACTGAGCTGATGCATAATTAACATTATTTGCCTGTGTACTGATATGAATCGCGAGATTGGGGCATTTTTCCTTAACCAAAGCGAACATACCGGGGTCGGAAACAAGAATTCCGTCAAAGCCAAGTGGTGCTATTTCGTCGAGATAAGATTTAAACTCTTCAATGTCACTGTTGTGGGGCAGAATGTTTGCAGTAAGATATACTTTTCTGCCTCTATCGTGAGCATAACGAAGCCCTTCTATAAGTTCCGGTATTGTAAAATTTTCTGCGGCAACCCTGAGAGAAAAAGCCTCTCCGCCAACATACACCGCATCTGCCCCGTAGTCAATTGCAATTTTAAGCTTTTCAAGACTCCCACCGGGAGCAAGAAGTTCAGGTTTTTCCATTTAAATTTCTCCTAATATTTTTTCACTGAAACCGTCATACCATCGCCGATTGTGAGTATTGAGGTTTCCATATCTTCACGGGTAGTAAGCTCATTAATAAACTTTCTCAGACGTTTTACAATTGTAATTTTTCGTTTTATAATCAAATTGTCGTCCGCTGTCATACCCTTATAAAGAATGTTATCACATATAAGAATTCCACCGATTTTAAGAAGGCGCATACAATCGTCCAGCATATTTATATAATGAGCCTTCGGACCGTCAAGAAAAATAAGATCAAAGCATTCATCACAGTCCATATAAGGGATATAATCCCTTGCGTCTGCATACACTACCTTAATTCTGCCAGCGAGACCTGCTTTTTTTATGTTTTCTTTTGCAACATCTGCTATTTTTTCGTCAAATTCCAGAGTTATTATTTCAGTTTCAGGCGAAGCTGCTGCCATAACTATTGATGAATACCCAATTGCACAACCGATTTCAAGTATTTTTTTTGGTTTGTTTGACATTATAAATGTTTCGATGAATTTTGAGGTTTCGGGTTGAACAATTGGAATAGCGTTTTCTTTAGCATACTCTTCTAATTGGGCAAGAATACCTTCCCTACCTTTCAGGGATGCTCTTATATAGTCAGTAACGTATTCCTTAACTATGCCATCCTTTTCATATTCTATCATTTACTGACCTCCGTTTTTTGCTGCAAGATGTTCTTCATATGTGGCTGAAAAAATGTGTTTCCCATCTGCTCCAAGAACAAAATACAAAGCATCAGTTTCCTCAGGATAAAGAGCCGCCTTTATACACTCCTCTCCCGGCGATGCAATAGGTCCCGGCGGTAATCCGTTATTGAGATAGGTGTTATAGGGAGATTCAATCCGCGTATCGGCAGTTGAAAGCACTGTCTTGCGCTCTTTTAAAATATACTGAACAGTAGCACAGGACTGAAGACGCATATTCTGATTAAGCCGGTTGTAGAATACACCTGCCACCTTCGCACGATCAGCACCGGAATTTGACTCGCGTTCAATTATTGAAGCAAGTGTTACAATCTCATCAACAGACTTGCCAAGCTCCTCTGCTCGCATATAATATTCATCCTTAAACGAATCGTCAAAAGCCTTAAGCATCATATCAACGATTTCTATAGCTGTCATGCCATTTTTGATTTCGTACGTAGCCGGAAATAAATAACCTTCCGGTTTGTATTCTCTATCCGAAACACCAACGAGAAAACGATAATTATAATCTGCTTTTAAAGCTTCATAAAACTCATCCTCTGTTACAAAATCCGAAAGTTTGCCTGCAATTTCCTTTAATTCCAAACCCTCAGGAATAATAACTTTTGCAAGTGTTGTTTCAGGGTTTGATAAAAGATCAAGAATTTCAAAATAACTCATACCCTTTTTTATAACAACTCTTCCGGGGCGTATTTGCATGTCAGTGCCATTTATTCTGGAAATCAATCTGAAAACAAGTGGAAACTTTATTATACCTTTATCAGTTAGCTCAGTAGCTGTGCGGTTTACTGTACATCCGTCCTCTATTATGAAAACATCGCCTTTATCTACGCCTGCTACATCAATGGAAATAAACAATCCCGATATAACCAAAAAACAAAAGCAAATTGCAGAAACTAACAAAAACAGAAGCTTGAACGGGTATTTCTTTTCTTCAATCTGTATACTCATATAGTTTTTCCTCTTTATTTGAGTTGCAATAAATTCTTATTTTTATATATATAATCCCAACCACTCACCAAAGTAAGTACAGTTGAAATCCAAACAGCGATATTAATAATGATATAATTGATAGTTTCCCCTAAAACAGGAAGAATAATAAGTACAAAGGTAAGAATAATTGCAATCATTTGCGAAACTGTTTTAAGTTTACCCCAATAACTTGCAGCAATAATTTCACCGGCACCTGCAGCAACAAGTCTGATGCCGCTAACGGCAAATTCACGAAAAAGAACTATTATAATAACCCAAGAAGATATAAGTTCCTTATCCATAAAAACAAGGAATGCAGCAGTTGTTAAGAGTTTATCCGCCAAAGGGTCCATAAACTTGCCGAAGGTGGTAACAAGTCCTTGTTCGCGGGCAATTTTACCGTCAAGGTAGTCGGTAAATGAAGCAAGAGCAAAAATTCCGAGAGCTACAATCTGCCATACTACTCCGTCAATAAGTGCAAACATCATAAAAAGGGGAACAAGAATCATACGAAGAACTGTTAGTTTGTTAGGTGTATTCATAATAATAAATCCTTTCTGATTTCAAAATTATACAGTCTTACCTGTAAGATCATATTCGTCGCAATCGAGAATTTCAACATTTACAAATTCACCGGGGAAAACCTCCCTGTCTGCTGCGAAATATATATTACCATCAACATCAACGCTATCGCCACGGCTTCTGCCAAAGTAAAGAAAGCTCTCTTCATCATAGCCTTCACAAAGAACAGAAATCGTTTTTCCGAGCTTACTTTTATTGTTTTCAAGACTTATTTCTCTTTGAATAGCCATTAATGTGTCAAGGCGTCTGTTTTTTGTTTCTTCATCAATTTTACCGTCAAAGCTTGCCGCCGGAGTACCTTCTTCTTCAGAAAAAGCAAATACACCCACCCTTTCAAGCTGAGCTTCTTTAACAAATTCACAAAGCTCTTCAAACTGTGCTTCGGTTTCACCAGGAAAACCAACAATAAGAGAGGTTCTTATTGTAAGATCAGGAATAGTATTTCGCATTTTTGAAATAGTTTTTCTAATTTGCTCACCTGTGGTACGTCGCGCCATTCTGCGCAGTATTGTATCATTAATGTGCTGAATTGGCATATCAATATAAGGACAAAGTTTTGGCTCTTTTGCAAAAAGCTCTATAAGTTCATCGGTTACAGCCTCGGTATAGAAATAATGAACCCTTATCCACTCGAACCCATCAATTTTACATAGCTTTTCAAGAAGCTCAGAAAGTGAATACTTACCGTAAATATCTATACCATATCTGGTGGTGTCTTGTGCGATTACTATAAGCTCTTTAACGCCTGATAATGCAAGATCATTCGCTTCCGATAGAATATCCTCAATTTTTCGGCTTCTGTACTTTCCGCGTATTTTGGGTATAGCACAATAGGTACAGTTATTGTCACAACCCTCAGATATTTTTATATAAGCAGTTGTGTTTCCTGTAGTCAAAATTCTTGGAAGCCCTTCAGGAACGTCGCAATTCATATGTCCATAAACTGCAGGTCTGTCTCCTTCTAAAGCTTTTTCTATAATTTCGGCAATTCTGTGGTAATCACCTACACCCACAATTGCATTAATTTCAGGGAATTCTTTTAAAACCTCTTCATTATATCGCTCTGCAAGGCAGCCGGTAACAATAAGCAGCTTACAATTACCGTCTTTATACTCTGCCATTTCCAATATTGTATCAATTGATTCCTGCTTAGCAGCTTCAATAAAGCCGCAAGTATTTACAATAAGAATGTGAGCCTTTGATGGTTCGGATACAATATCATATCCTTTATCTGCCAGAATACCAAGCATGGTTTCAGAATCCGTTCTGTTCTTGGCACATCCGAGAGAAATCATTCCGATATTATATTTCATCTGATTTCAGCCTTTCTATTGCATTTTTTATATCACCTATGTTATAGCCTCTGTAAATCAGGTACCTGATGACTTTATCACAGTTCTTTCTTTCAAAATCGCCTTTTAGCTTTTTCTGTGCAAGCTTCAAAAGCTCTTCTTCGTCATCACAAATTTCCAAAAGAGCAATTTCAGTAAACTCTGGGGATATCCCCTTATGGATAAGCTCGGATTTTATGCGGTTTTTTCCCCATTTTTTTATATTGCACAAATCTTTTGCCAGTGCAATAGCGAATTTTTCGTCGTTTAAAAAGCCATAATTATTGCAAAAATCAACAACAAAGTCTATGTCTTCCTCAATACCGCCTGCCATCCTGAGTTTTTGGCGAAGTTCATATTCGCTATGACTTCTGAATTCAAGATACCTTAAAGCTTTTTCTTTAGTTTGTTCGCGCGTAAGTATTTTTTTATCTTCCATATTATTTAGCAGTCAATTTCAAAATATCTGAACATTTCTCCGAAGTTAATACCTGCAACAATTTTTTTCTCGTATGCAAGGCGTAGGTTTGTATAGCCTGATATAAGCGCTCGAGGGCGTATTCCGTATTCCATAGAAAGATACGCCTCCATATACGCAGACAAATGATCGCAACAACGAATAATCTCACCGTCTATTGGAGAAAAATCATCACTGTTGTATCTGTCGCTAATTTCATCAGAGCGAACAAATATAACCTCACCGTCTTTTATTATCTTAGATGTAAATTCATCCTGGATAAAGTAACGTATTTCTCCGTGCCAGCTTCTGGGCAACAGAGGATAAATAGTGCTCTCAACCTGTTCATCTTCAATGCTCTTTATTATGTCGTCAAGGCCATCCACACCTGATTTTACCGGCGAAACAATATCTCGTGTAAGTACCTCCGGCATATCGTGGAAAAGTCCACCAAAGAAGTTATTTATACACCTTTTCTTACACGCTCCGGCCTCAAGTGAAGAAAAATATGAGAGAATTGCCACAACAAGCATATGCCCCATAACAAAAGTATTTGGGACCCTCGAAGCCTTAGACCATCTCTGCTGATAACGAAGCTTGCCCAAAAGCAGAAGAAATTCTTTCAAATACGGGCTTCCCATGAAATATTTATAACCAGAAAATGTATCACAAGCGGCTAAGCCCTGATGCATTTCTCTTTTTACAGCTTCAATGCCGTAGGTTTCTTTATTAAGAGGGTAAATCACTTGAAATTCAAAGTATGATGCCTGATAATGGGCAGCTTTTAAAATTTCTTTTTCAAGCTTTGCGTATTCAGGGTTTCGATAATACTCCATCATACGCTGAAAAAAATCACCATTTAGCGGCAAAAGCACATCTTTTAACTGGGTAAATACCCACTCATTAAGCTGACTTCCTTTTTCTTTTACAAGCTTATGATAAATAGGCGGTTTGATATCGGTAACAATTATCCTGTGGAAAAATTCAAAAATTCCGCCCTCTATGAGCTTTTGATAATCAACCTCATCACCCTGACACTTAGCCAGTACGTATGCGTAAAACATTTTATGAGACTGCTTATCAAGCTCGGTAAATCCAACCCAAGGTCTGATATGGTCGTTCCATCTTTGTATAGACGCCGCCTCATAAATCATAGAAATCAATGATTTTGTTATCATTTATATCAGTTCCTTTCCAAAACAAGTCCGTCTCGGTGTATACATAAAAACGTATGACGGAATTCATCACACAAACTTCTCATAGCGTCTATAACAGTTTCAGGTTTAAGATTATAGTCGTTGGAACAAGACAGACGCATTTTATATGTTGCAACATTTTTTTCGAATGAAACAAATGAAAGCGAATGAATATGGGGTCTGATATCCGATGGCTTTTCTCCGCTTTTCGTCTTTTTCATAACAACAAGAGATTTCTGCTCCAAAACCGTTTCCGGATTGCATACTACACCACCTTCCTGCAATTCTGCAGAAACGGTATAGTCGGCAAATCGTATTTTTGTCAGATCAATTTCCTTACCTACGAGCTTATGTATTTCAGTAATCTGAAAGCCCGGAGGAAATGAGTTATTTATTTTTTCTTTTATTTCTTCAGGGGAAAAATCATCGGCAAATCCAACCTTCATATATTCTCCGCCTGAT
This sequence comes from Clostridia bacterium, assembly GCA_045648165.1. Lineage (GTDB taxonomy): Bacteria > Bacillota > Clostridia > UBA1381 > UBA1381 > RGIG9115. The sequence goes on from JAZRNL010000020.1 coordinate 34,864, forward strand.
GTTACTCCAACAGATAGAGGCATTGCAACAGTCATAACAGGATGAGGGTTAAAACCTTCCGAAAAAAGAAAATTCACACCGCTTCTTCTCACAGTTCTGTGAAACATACGAATAAAATCAAGATGAGAAATATACTTTACTCGTTCATCTCTGGTGTATTTTAAAATATACTTACTCATAGCAAACCCCCGTTTTAAAGGATGCAGCTCCGCAGCCGGCACAATTTTCTCTGCAGTTACCTGTTGTTTCTCCCCTACGCGCCTTTTCGCTTTCTTTTTTGAAGAAGCTTTTTGTAACTCCCACATCAATATGATCCCAAGGCAGCACCTCGTTATAATCACGAACACGTGAAGTATAGAAATCAGGATCAATACCACAGTCTTCAAAAGCCTGCATCCATAGGTCAAACCTGAAATATTCACCCCAGCCGTCAAATTTACAACCAAGCTCGACTGCTCGTTTTATAACAGGCGCAAGACGTCTGTCGCCCCTTGCAAAAACACCCTCAAGATAGCTCGTTTTACTATCGTGCCAATTATATCTTATACGTTTTGACTTAATTGATGCCTTAAGAATATCCTGTTTTGAGGTCATCTCTTCCCTTGTTATCTGCCTGTCCCACTGAAATGCAGTAAAGGGCTTTGGAATAAAGTTTGATGTGCTCACTGTTATATTAATATTCTTAGCTCTTTCTTCTTTTGGCGTCTCAAAATACACAGACAAAACCTTTTCTGCAAGTTCAGCAATTCCGCTCACATCCTCCTCTGTTTCCGTAGGAAGACCAATCATAAAATACAACTTCACATTCGTATAACCACCCTTGAAGAGCATACGCACAGAAGATGTAATATCTTCTTCAGTTATATTTTTATTAATAACATCACGAAGTCTTTGCGTTCCGGCTTCCGGAGCAAAGGTTATACCTGATTTACGCACCTTCTGAACACGGTTCATAAGCTCCATAGAGAAATTATCTATACGGAGAGACGGAAGAGAAAGATTGATTTTTTTCTGTTCCGTTATGTCGATGAGTTCATTTGTAAGCTTTGGAAGGTCACGATAATCACTTGTACTGAGCGAAGAAAGCGAAATCTCGTCATAACCGCTTGAAGTAAGCAGACTTTCTGCAATTTTTAAAAGCCTGTCTGCATCACGCTCACGAACAGGGCGATATACATATCCTGCCTGACAAAACCTACAACCTCTGATGCATCCTCTGAAAACCTCTAAAACGGCACGGTCGTGAACAATTTCGCCAAAAGGTACAATAATTTCTTCCGGTGTGAAAGCATTTGAAAAATCAGTTACAATTCTCTTTCTGATTTTTTCTGGAGCATCGGGTGTGTTTGGACGAATTTCAGAAACCGTGCCGTCTTTATTATAAGACACATCATAAAAAGACGGAACATAAACACCATCTATTTTTGCAATGCGATGCAAAAATTCATCTCTTGTTCCATTTTCTTCTTTCCAAATATTGTATTCATCCATAATTTCGTGGATAACTTCTTCTCCCTCTCCAAGCATAAAGAAGTCTATAAAATCAGCAATAGGCTCTGCATTATATGCACAGGGACCACCCGCACAAATAAAAGGATGCACCTCAGTTCTGTCAGCAGACATAAGAGGAACTCCTGCAAGATCCAGCATATTTACAACATTTGAGTATGAAAGCTCGTACTGAAGCGTAAAACCGAGAAAATCAAAAGCTGATACTTCATCACCTGTCTCCAAGGCAAAAAGCTTCATATTTCGTTCTCTCATAAACCCTTCCATATCAGTCCAGGGTGCAAAAACACGTTCGCAGTATGTATCTTCTCTTTCGTTTAGTGTGTGATACAGTATTTTTATACCCAAGTGTGACATAGCTATTTCATAAAGGTCAGGAAAGCAGAATCCAAATCTGATTTTAACCTTTTCTTTATCTTTCATACAGGCATTAAGCTCACCCCCTGTATAGCGAGTGGGCTTCTGGACCTGCATAAGAATTTTGTCGCGCTCTGTATAGTGCATATAATAACCCCTTAGTCGATTATTTCAATCTTTTCTTTTTCTTCTTTTTTCTTTGACTTTCGGTCTGTAAGAGCAGTATTGAGCTTATCAATAATACCGGGCATAAGGTCAACCACCTTATCGAGAGCTGAAACACTGCCTGAAACAGGAAGGTATCTTACATTTCCGTTTGCAACTACCAAAAAACCTGTTGGCTTTACTGTTGCACCGCCGCCACAGCCACCACCAAACATTTTTTCACTAATCTGACTGCCGGATTTTGGAGCAAAATCACTACCACCTGCTCCAAAACCGAAAGAAACTGTTGAAATGGGGATAATAACTGTACCTTCTCCGCAGTCAACTGCATCTCCAACAACTGTGTCGACATCAACCATCGACTTAATGTTGCTCATAGCCGAATCCAATAATCCATTAATAGCGTGATCCATAATTAAACCTCCGTATTTTATGATGCGCTGAACTTTCTATAAAGTTTTACGCCTTTTATTCCTATACTTATAATATGCAACAGCCTCGTTGTGCCTATGCATAAGAATTCTAATTCAAATTTTTCCTCCTGAAATTCAGGAATAATATCCACAGTCCATTTTTTAAGACGTACGTTCTGATGCACAATCCCCACAAATCCGTAGACGGCAGTGTTCAAAACACCTGTCGCAATCCCCGTCTGCGCAGCATCACCCGTACCAAATTCAAGGCGAAGCTTAATGTTGTCAACAACAATGCACCTTTTTGAAAAAAACTCAGCTAAATCTTTTATATCATCACTCAGTCGTGCAATTTTTTTAACTACTGAAAAGGGAAATTTCTTTTTAGAAGCTCCGGACGGCTTTTTTGTTTTTTTGTTTTTGTCCTTATGACGGTCTTTAATCTTTATCTTAAAACAGAAAATCTTGAGATAAAAATCGAATTCATCTTTTTTATAAAGAACTGCTTTTATGGGAACTAACAAGAGAGCTAAAACAAAAACAAAAACAAAAGCAAATGCAAGTAACAGTATATACATTTAAAAATTCCTCTCAAATTTGTTTATGTATTACTCCTGAGAATTCGTTGCAACCTCTTCAATACTTATTTGACCTTCCACTTCATCCACATCTTCAGCAATCTGAGTAAGGTCAACATAGGGCAGCTCCGCCAAATTGTTAAGGCCAAAGCAACGGAGAAAATCCACAGTTGTTCCGTAAAGAATAGGACGACCGGGAGCATTAAGTCTGCCTCTCTCTTCAACCAATCCTCGTTCAACAAGTCGGTTTACTGCGCTGTCGGAATTTATGCCTCTTATGTATTCAATACCACTCTTTGTTATAGGTTGTTTATAAGCAACAATAGCAAGAGTTTCCATTGCGGCATTTGAAAGCGCCTGACGTCTTTGTTCGCCCAAAATAACCTGTATAAACGAATAATACTCAGGACGTGAGCAAATCTGATATCCATCATCAATATCAATTATAGTAAAGCCACGGTGATTGGCGTTATACTCATCCTTAAGTTCGCGTACTGCAGCTTCAATTGATTTTGTATCACTATCCAGTGCTATTGCAAGCTGTGCACTCTTTACAGGTTCACCTGCGGCGAATAAAATACCCTCCACCGCATATTTAAAATTATCCATTAGTTCCTCCAGTTCAGGCAACAGCGCCCTTTACAATTAAAATTTCGTTAGTTTCTTTATCATTTTCGGCATATATTTTTGAAAGCCTTATCATTTCAAGGACAGCAAGGAAAGTAGCAACCATTTCAGGTTTTGAAATATCTCCTGAAAAAAGTGAAGAAAAGGTTACGTGATGTTTTCCGTAAAGTCTTTTACATATTTTTTCAACCATATCATCAACAGATACTTTTTCCCTGCCGACAATTCCTGTAAATGCCGCCTTGTCAGGTTTCTTTCTCCGTTCGCGACGCGACATAATCATATCAAAAGCTTCTATAAGCTCATCAAGCTCGTGATGCCTGTTATACGCCGGCAACGGAAAATCAATTTTTTCGCTTTCCCTGAAAATCATATTTTTAGTGGCAAACTCGTTTTTTCTCAGCTCTAATGATGCCTCTTTATACTTTTTATAGAGCATAAGCCGCATTGCAAGGTCTTCTCTTGGATCCTCTTCCTCTTCAAGCTCAGGCTTAGGCAGAAGCATTTTCGACTTTATATATAGAAGCTGAGATGCCATTACAAGAAACTCACCTGTGTAGTCGAGGTCGGTGTTTTCCTGACTGTTAATAATCTCAATATACTGGTCAGTAATTTCAAGTATAGGTATATCGTATATACTTACCTTATTTTTCTGAATAAGAGTTAGTAAAAGGTCAAGAGGACCTTCAAAGCTATCCAGCCTGTATGATACTGTTCCCATTATGTTCTGTTAGTCCTTTCGGATATATTTTAAACAAATAAGCTTACTATGTTAATTACGGATTCAAACAAAAATCCAAACACAAAATCAACTGCCGTTCCAATTACTGTGGAAAACACACCGGCAATACTCAAAAACATAAGTATATACATGATATAATGTTCGTACTGCAGTATTTTATAGTAAGTATTTCGCGGCATAAACATTCCAAATATTTTAAATCCGTCAAGAGGCGGAAAAGGAATTAAATTAAACACCATAAAACACAAATTTCTATAAGCAAAAAACTGTGTGAAAATTGTAATTGCAGAAATTACATCAGTTGATGCACCAAGCTTATACGCAACAATTGCACTTACAGTTCCAACTAAAAGTCCTATAAAAGCAAGCACTAAGTTTGACATCGGACCTGCCGCAGCAGTTATAGCCATTCCTTTTGTTCTGTCTTTATAATACATCGGATTAATCTGCACCGGTTTTGCCCAACCGAAACCCGTTAATATCATAAGGATAGTTCCCATAAGGTCAAGATGTGCCATAGGATTGAGGGTAAGTCTTCCCTGCATTCCCGGCGTTGGGTCGCCAAGCTTTGACGAAACATAACCATGAGCATATTCGTGCACCGAGAGGGCAATCAATGTTGATGGCACACTGAGTAATATTGTATTTATATTGAACATTTAACGACACCCTTAAAATTAATTATTACGTATAGCAACTGTTGCTGATGCGGCATCCCAACCTACTTCAAATCCAACAATGTTTGCAAGGTCTCTTATTTTGAAGTAGTTGTTTCCGTTTATGTTGTAAGCCTCTATCTTTTGCTCATCACCGTTTACAACAAGTCTTACTTCATTAAAACTCACCTCTGCTGATGAAAGACCTTCTATTCCGGAAAGCTCTCCGCCTACGGGTACATATTTTCTACCTGTTGTAATACTGATAGCGCTTTTTTCATTATCCCAGCTCACATTAAAACGGTTGATACCTGTAGAAAGCACCATAGCAACGTCACGGATTTTATAATAGTTATTTTCAGAAACCATCACACCTGCAATATCTACTATATTTCCGTTAACAGAAACATTGGCAGTAGATTCTTTTACGTTAATATGAGTAGGCATATCGTATGTTTCCAAAAACTCTTCAATCTTTGCTCTGTCAGGAAAATTGCCATCATAGAAGTCATCACCGTAAAAATCCTTATATGGAAGTGCTGAATAATTGCAATAATCACTCTTCTCTACACTTTTACAGGTAAGGCGGTTATTTTCAAGCTTCAGTTCAAAGTAAAGAATTTCAGAGGTGTATCTACCGATTTCTTTACCTACATACACATTTGTGCCGTAAGCATCATACACTGTAATATCTTCAAGGCACGCTCCGGTAACATTTTTAGGAACTTCGATATTAACAATAGCGCTATCCCTAAATGTTATACCTGTATGTATTTCGCCGTTCATTCCCTTTTTTAGAAGAAATGCTTCTGGAATTCCATTTTTATCAAGGTCAGTAAGAACTACATCTGTATATGTAGGATTAGTTGTCATAAGCTTCATAAGCCGTGTTGTAAACAAGCCTTTCCATGTTTCAGCAGCCTGAACCTGGCTTGTACACAAAATAGTTAATATTCCAATCAATGCAATAATCTTTTTCATATGACATTCCTTTCAATAGCTTTTGTGTTTTTATAAATTTAAATTACTATAGTCATTCTATCATATTATACCCCAAATAATCCAATTTGTCAAATTATATATTAAAATTTATCTTAGTTCATAAAAAATTTTATAACAGGCAAAAAAAATTCACACATCAGTCATCAGCAGGTTCAATATAATCGAACAAAAAAATTACAGCACCTCCTGAATTGAGGCACTGTGATTTATTATATTTCAGTATATGCACCAAGAAAAGCAAATCCGTTGGTGCTATTTTCAAGCTCTGTTATAAGCGTCATAAATCCTTCAGAATAAACTGATAAATTCATATCAAGAATAAACATAAACTCAAAATCAAGACCGCATATAGGACGGCTTTCTATCCTTGTAAGGTTAACACCAAGACAGGCAAATTTTGCTATCATATTATACAAACTTCCGGGCTGGTGAGAAAGCTTCAGAATTACGGTAACCTTATCTGCACCCGGATATATTTCAAGATTTTTTGAAATACAAATAAATCTCGTGTAGTTATTGTCGCTATCTTTTATATCAGAATTTACTACTTGAAGCCCATAAAGCTCACCGCATTGAACAGACGAAATGGAGGCAACGTCATCACGGTCGCTTTCAGCCACCATCTTTGCTGCAATCGCAGTGTTGTCAACAGGTGTTACCCTTACACCGTCAAGAGATTTAAGAAATTTTTCGCACTGGCCGATTGCCTGAGGATGAGAGAAGATTTCTTTAATCTCGGTTGTTCCCTTTTTTGCAAGTAATACGTGATTTATCTGTATCTTTACAGACTTAACTATATTGAATTTATATTGAGCCATAAGGTCCTCAACCTCAGTGACCGAACCATGAATACTGTTCTCCACCGGTAATACACCGTAACGGCACAACCCGGAATTCACCGCTTCAAACACTCCCCTGAATTTTGGGAAATACATAACCGATGGATTTGAAAACAACCTCTCTGTAGCTGATAGAGAATATGCACCTTCCGTACCCTGGCAGGCGACGGTTGCATCAGATGGTAAAAGTTTGGGACTATTTTCAACAGCTTCCCGTATTGACCTTGCAAGCTCAGAAGTTTCATAAATACGTTTACCCTGATATGAACGGCTTATATCAAAAAGCGTATTATAAAGCATTCTGGCATAAACAGACATATCATCTTTTACAAGGAGCGAAATACGGTTTAAAATTTCTCTTTCCCTGCCACTGTGAAAAATAGGCATGTTGTTCTTTTTCTTAAACTCTGCAACACTTGCAACCGTTTCCATTCTTTTTTCAAACAGCTTAGCAATTTGATTGTCGATTTCATCAATTTCATCTCTTATATTGTTCAGGTTCATCAACAAACATCCCTTTCAATCTAATTTCCCCAATATCACAAGTGCGGTCATAGCTTCGACAACCGGAACTGCACGATGTACTATGCAGGGGTCATGTCTGCCCTTAATTTCAAGCACTTCCTCGCATCCTGTTTCTATATTTAAAGTTTTCTGCTCTTTGCCTATAGACGGGGTTGGCTTGATAGCAGTATTAAATATAACGGGCATACCTGTGGTCATACCGCCAAGAATTCCGCCATGATTATTAGTTGTGGTTTTAACCTCACCGTTTTTAATAACATACTCATCATTATTTTCACTGCCCAGCATATTTGATACTTCAAAACCGGCACCGAATTCGATACCTTTAACACCGGGTATTGCAAAAATAGCTTTAGCAATTTCTCCATCAATCCCATTATACATAGCATCTCCAAGCCCCACAGGCAATCCGGTAACTGCACATTCGATACTGCCACCAACTGAATCAAGTAGAGAGCGTGCATCACTGATAAGCTTTTTCATCGTCTCCCCCGCTTCATCAGAAATCACAGGAAAAGATTTGTGCGATATATCGGTAAGTCGGATCGTAGCCATGTCGTTCTGTGAGCCAAGGAGTTGACCAG
>JAZRNL010000021.1:0-16760 GCA_045648165.1 Clostridia bacterium
CCTTAGACGGACATTAAATTTATTGTGTTTTTATGTGGTGTTGCCCGAAGATGCCGAAGTGGGGGGATTAAGTGATATTCTATCTGCACATTTCAGCTCCACCAACGAAAAACACGTCCGTCAGGATGTGTTTTTTTATGCTTGAAATTTTTGGAATAATATGATATAATATATACGATATATTTTTGTGGGGGTATGGAATAATAAAGCTGATGCTTATAGACATTTTTTGTGGAACGCTAAAATGACTCGTAATAAAAATGTCGGATATTACAATTCCAGAAACATAGCGAACAGACATGAGTATGCAGCCATGATGGACAAGGATTGGATAGCAGGGGGTAGCGAAGGGTTTGATTATTTGAAAGATAATGCTGTAATAAAGGGTAAGATGAATCAGGAAAATCTTATGGATTTATGGAATAATCAAGTAGGCAGAGAACTTGCTAACAATGCAGCTTTTAAGAATATGACCGAGGATGAATTATTTGATTTTGCAGAAAAACATAATCTGTTAATAATTGATGCAAATAAAACGTATGATTTTTTGGGGATAACTGATTTTATTACGGATGCTTCAAATTATACTGTCGATGTGGAATGGAATCTCACGACAGGGAATGTGACAGTAAAAAAAGATGGTAAGGCTGTTCAATTAAAGATAGGGATTTGATAAAAATTTAATATTTGACATTTTCGTCTTTATGTTGTACAATGTATGAGTAAAGTGGCTTATAACTAAATTGTTTGTACTGATTTAAATTATAATCTTAAATGTTCTAATTCAGTTGAATTTACTTTTATATTTTGTTGTTGGGAGTTATGCTATGAAAAAGATTTTAATAGTAATAGGGATAGTCTTATTATTCTTTTTAACGGCAGTATATTTGGTTTTTGATTTCTTTTTTCCGAAAGCTGAGAAATTCGATTATCCTGATTATTCATCGGTAGAATCCATAACTATCTCAAGGAATAACGAAGCAGTCAGTTTAACTGGTGAGGATGCTGAAATTTTGTATGAGTATATCAGCAAAGTAAAGCCTACAAGATTGTCTAGCGTAGAGGATAGTCCGGGTTCAGTACCTTACTATACTATTATTATAAAATCAGAGGATATTTCATATTTCGGACATGGATACATATATGAAAAATACGGAGTAACATACTTTGAACTTCCGTATGTGGGAATATATACTCTTGACTCGAATGTTATGAGTTATATAAAAAAACAATATTAATCGAGTCGCTATCGAAGCACAACATCACGACAGTAAGATTACCGAAATGAATTGTCAGTCGCTCGACTACTAAGTCGAAGATAAAATTTATTGTGTTTTTGTGTGGTGTTGCCCGAAGATGGCGAAGTGGTGGGGTTAAGTGATATTCTATCTGCATATTTCAGCTCCACCATGAAAAGAGATGATTTCACTGTGGGTAAAATCATCTCTTTTTCAGTGATATAAATCTCTTGCGAGATTTTTTTATATGTGCTAATGCACGCGATATGCCTGACGGCACGATATGTTGCTGCCGCAACAAGATTTATATCATATCGCATAAACTAAGTAAGTATATTGCCAAGTTGTTACAGTCTGTATATGATAAACACCATTAAATTATATGTATTAAAAATTAGATTTTAGTATATTTATATATCTGTGTCATCACTGTGTTAGGCAAATCTATAAAATCATACACGGAGAAACAGTTAACTGGTTTTGTGTGCCTGAAAAGCATTAAATCATCAAGTTCAACCAAAATATTAAGATTTCCGAAATGCAGAATTGGCGGCTCCATTAGGGGATTTTTCTGGACTTCCTCAATTGCGTTTTTGATTTTGCAATACATATCGTGGAGCTCTTTGTTCTTAAGCATCAGTTGAGGGATTTCCGTGCTGCTTAGCATCATTTGGAAGTTTGTGAAAAATCTTATAAAGCCAAGTTCTTTAGCTTCAATGGGTTTTTCAAGAGTTTTCCATTCTTTTATGTTGAATCGGAAATAATGTTCGTTTGAATCTTTGGGTATTTCGCGGATTGTGCTGCGTTTTATCCATTTTACAGATTCCACTTCTCCGTAATAATAAATACCTGCCCTATTTCTGAATAGTCTTTTTGACTGATATATTGCAACGTATTTAATGGGGAAGTCTGAATTTGTGATGTATTTATCTGGAATATGGTAAAATTTATTTTTAAGTGCAATATCAAGTTGCGCTTCATCTCTTAACACACCAACAAGAGTGTCACGTTCTGTCCATTCCAGTGAAGCCTTATTTTCCGAAGGAGTTTGCGGAGCTATGGGGTGTGGAGCAGAAATAAAGGCTTTTTTGAAAAATGATTGTATGGCTCTGTATACCCGCCTGTTGTAAAATGCCCTACCCATAAGTTCCCCCTCCTTTACATAATCTTAACTTACAATAACATAAATTCTTCGTAATGTCAATAAATGTCGAAAAATAGGGTAAATATTTATGTTAATAATTTTAGGGGACGGTTGACAGGTTGGCATTTTTGTGTTAGAATATGCATGTTATGTGCCCGTAGCTCAGTTGGATAGAGTGTCAGACTCCGACTCTGAAGGCCGTGCGTTCGAATCGCATCGGGCATACCAAAAAAAGGGATGTTTAAACCCTCCCTAAAAACAAAAAGGATCTCTAATCGAGGTCCTTTTCTGTTTGATAACTTATTTTTGCTTATTTGTTTTATATAAAGTTTTGTTTCCTACGGAATATACCTTTTCAAGCTTGCTGAATGTTTCCGGTGATGTGGCATATTCTTCACATTCTCTTTCGCTTAAATAAACATAATCTATTCCTTTGTTTTTGCAAAATTCCAAAAGTTCAATGTGTGTACCTGAATATGCAGCTTTTATTTCATCAGAACGGCTATAGAATTCGTCTGCAAATCCATGAAAGTATACGTATAAAGATGAGCCGATGTATATGTTACGTCCTGCAAGAGAAACAACCGGATTTAAATGAAAGTTCCCCGTAAGGAATACAGCGTTGGAAGGAGTGTTTTTTCGGATATATTCAGCAATTTCAATATCTGCTTCTGAAAATGTTTCGTATTCACCTCCGCTAATATACTCCCTTATAATTGAAAGCGTACCCGAGAGGGTTCCTGATAAAATAATCAGAGCAGATAATAACCATTTTAATTTGAATACTTTTATTTTTGTCCAAATGAACATCAGCCAATCACTTACCATTATAACCATAACCATATAAACTACGAAAAACAACTTGTTGTTGTCGTATTCGTTGGGTTGGAAGATGATAAATTCCGCAAGTATAAATATTACTCCGCATGCAATTAAAAGCATTTTATTTTTCTTTGAAGCTTTAAAAATAGCAGGAATTGAAAAGAGCGCTGTTATACCCCAGTTTTTAATGTAGAACCAGAAATAATTGTCGGTTTTGTTAACCCAGTTAAAGCCAAATCTCAAGAACGATTCGTTGTCGGAAGTCTGTCGAAAAGTCCAATAAAATAGTTGTGGCAGTGCAAGTGTGAGAGCAATAGTTCCGTATAAAATCCAATTAATCAAATATTCCTTTTTTTCGCTTTTATATGGAAAGCAGAGAAAAAACAATACTCCGCTTATTATTCCAAGCGATAGAAAGGAATGAGTGTGAATCATTGGCATAGCCCCGGCTATGAGACCTGTTATGACAAAGAATTTTCTTTCGCCGGATTCTAAACTGTTAAGCAATAGCCATAAAGCGGGAAAAAGCATACACCAACCTGCCATTGTTGTTCTTTGTGGTATAATCATATCACATATAGGATTAACCCATCTAAGGTTGTAATCCGGGCAGTTGGTAGGTGTCCGATAGTATTCAGTGAATATGTTTGTGAAAGGCTCTGAACCGTTTAGAAAATACATAAAACCAAATCCGCCGCCAAGGAAAAATAAAATAGTCGAAAGAACAGAAGAGGATTTGTTTTTGGTTATTTTGTAAGCCAACATATAAAATCCTGTCACTAACAGAAGTGTTATAACATAGCTTGGAATAAGGAGAGATAGCCTGAGCGAGGTACCGAACAGGTATAAGCTTGAGGATAACATATTTACAAAAAACGGGTAGTTTGTTTTATATCCATCAAGGAAAGGATAATTTGGCGGGAATTTTTTTTGCTCTGCTATACTCGATACAAATCCAAGATGCATTTGCAGGTCTCCATAGGTGGACTGACCGCTGGCAACGCCTCCATATGGATTAGGAGTGAGAATGTGATTTGTAAGCAGTATCCATATTATAAGAGAAATCGGAATAATAACAAAGCCAAATATTTTTATATTTATCCCGCTATTTTCCGGTTGTGGTGTTATATTGGCTTTCTTTATAAAAAACAAAGGTATCAGTGAAATTATAATGAGTAATATATGGCTGAAAATCGTGAATCCAAACAGAAATGACGGCAAAATAATACAAAACATCATAATTATGTTTCCAAAAATTCCACCCATCCATAATTTAAAATAAATATCTTTGTTTGGGAAAACACTTTTACTATATAAAAAACCGATTGTTAAAAAAATTATATATAAAATAATTCCTGCCATAATATTCTCTCCAAAATTTAGTCTATATACGGATTATAACTCAAAGGTTAAAATGTGTCAAGGTAAAATAAATAGATGTATAGCTATTGCAAAACCATCTGACTTGTGTTAGAATAATATCGAATTTGCTTTATTTTGATTGAAACGGAAGAAATTAAATGAAACGAATTGTAATTGGAATAACCGCTCATGTAGATAGCGGTAAAACTACTTTGTCTGAAGCAATGCTTTATCGTTCGGGAGAACTTCGAAGCCTTGGCAGAGTGGATCATAAAGATGCATTTTTAGATAATTCAGAGCTTGAACGTGAAAGGGGCATTACCATCTTTTCGAAGCAAGCTGTGTTTTCGTGGGATGAAACAATCTTTACCTTGCTGGATACTCCCGGTCATGTTGACTTTTCTGCTGAAACCGAACGCACTCTTAAAGTGCTGGATTATGCAGTGCTTGTAATTAGTGCAAGTGAAGGTGTGCAAAGCCACACAGAAACTATATGGAAACTTCTTACTGATTACAGAGTCCCTGTGTTTGTATTTGTAAATAAAACCGATATAAGCCAGCGTTCGGAAAGTGAAATTTTAATCGAGCTTAAAGCAAAGCTGGGTGATGGATTTGTTAATTTTACAAATGAGCCTGACGGCGATGAGCTTGCAATGTGTGATGAAGATATAATGGAAGAATATCTCTCCGGAAATATTTTAGATGGCACTATACAGTCTGCGATTTTAAGTCGCAAAATTTTTCCATGCGTGTTTGGCTCGGCGTTAAAGCTTATAGGTGTAGACGAGTTTTTGAATGTTCTTGGCACCTATACAGTGCAACAGAAAACCTCTGACAAGTTTGGTGCACGCGTGTATAAAATAACTTTTGATGAACAGGGGAAACGTCTTACGCATATGAGAGTTACAGGAGGGAGTTTAAAGGCTCGTGATGTTATATCCGGTTCAAATATAAAAGGCGACTCATGGGAAGAGAAAGTAAACCAACTCAGGATATATAACGGAGGTAAATTTACTCAGGAGAATGAAGTGGCATACGGCTCAGTTTGTGCAGTTGTTGGACTTACCGGTACATATCCCGGTGAAGGCCTTGGTTCTGAGACAGATGAGAATTCCTCTTTTCTTGAGCCTGTTTTTAACTACAGTGTTATCCTGCCTGATGGATATGATGCACACAAGGCATTGGTTATGTTAAAACGCCTTGAAGAAGAAGACCCCACCCTTAGAATTGAATGGAATGAACAGTTATCACAAATAAGAATAAGACTTATGGGTGAGATTCAGCTCGAGGTTTTGAAGCGTATTATACACGACAGATTTGATCTTGAAGTTACATTTGGTAAAGGTGGGATTGCATATAAAGAAACAATAAAAGAGTCTGCGCATGGGATTGGTCATTATGAGCCCCTCAGGCATTATGCAGAGGTTCACCTTTTGCTTGAACCGGGTAAGCCGGGAAGCGGTGTAGTGATTAATTCGGATTGCAGTGAAGATATGCTTGATAAAAATTGGCAAAGGCTTATACTTACTCACCTCGCGGAGAAATCACATATTGGTGTTCTCACAGGCTCACCAATAACGGATATAAAAATCACACTGATAGCAGGCAGGGCGCACCTGAAACATACAGAAGGCGGGGATTTCAGACAGGCCACCTACAGGGCTGTCAGGCAAGGGCTAAGGTCTGCAGAGAATGTGCTTTTAGAGCCGTGGTATAGTTTTGTTTTACGTATACCATCCGAAAATGTGGGACGTGCTATGACAGATATTCAGCAGATGGGCGGGGATTTCAACGCCCCTGAAACAGACGGTGAGTATTCAGTTATAAAAGGCACAGCACCCGTTTCGGAAATAAACGAATATCATAGTGAAGTAATAGGTTATACTAAGGGCAGAGGCAGACTTTCCTGTATGTTTAAAGGCTACGAACCCTGTCACAATGCAGAGGAAGTGATTGATGCCCGTGGCTATGACTGTGACAGTGACCTTGAAAACTCTGCTGATTCAGTTTTTTGCAGCCATGGCGCAGGATTTGTTGTTAAGTGGGACAAAGTTCCTGAATATGCTCATGTTGAAATCAAATCACATGAAGATGTTGAGGATAAGGAAGTAAGGGTGCGTGAATATATCCGTTCCGTTGCATCAGATGAAGAACTTCTGCGGATATTTGAACAGACCTACGGACCTGTGAAGCGTACTTTGCATACGGCTCTTGATACCCGAAAAAAGACTGTGCACGAAAAGAAGCAAAAGCCTAAAAAGTTTGTTAAGGGAGACGAATATCTTCTTATTGACGGCTACAATATAATATTTGCATGGGATGACCTTAAAAATCTTGCAACAGATAACCTCGATATGGCAAGGAACAGGCTTATAGACATTGTTTGTAACTATCAGGGATATAAACAGATTAATGTAATTCTTGTTTTTGATGCTTATAAGGTAAAGGGTAACAGGGGTGAGTTTGAAAGAATTCACGATGTTGATATTGTGTATACCAAAGAGGCGGAAACAGCAGATATGTATATTGAAAAGGTAACGCATCGTTTAGGGAAGAATAACAGTGTGCGAGTTGCCACTTCAGACAATCTTGAACAACTGATAATTCTGGCAGGTGGTGCTATGCGTCTCAGCGCAGAAGCTTTCAGAAAGGAAATTGATGAAACAGAAAAGGAAATACGGGATTTTTTGAAATCGCTATAATAAACAGGCGGCTACTTGGGTAGCCGTCTGTTTTAATAATAATGAATAAATAAAAAAGCAGATTTGTTTGTTTGAATAAAAAAATAACAAAATTTTAAAAATAGTATTGTATTTAATATGCGTTTGTGATATAATTCTACAGTTAATATGGGGAAGGAGGTGCTGTTTTGTGGCAGTTTTTGTAACAAAAGAAGAGATGGACATTCAAAAAGGATTCATATTGCAGCTTAAACAGTTCTGCACAAACGTTGCTTCAACAACGGGACATGCCCCTCTTGCGCTTACTGAAACTTACGGATGCCAGCAAAATGAGAACGATACTGAAAGAATTCGTGGAATGCTTGCTGAATGTGGATTTTCTTTTACAGACGATCCCATGGTTGCCGATGTTATTATATATAATACTTGCGCAGTTCGTGAAAATGCAGAGCAAAAGGTTTTCGGAAGGCTTGGAATTTTAAAGCATATAAAGGAATCCCGCCCGGAACTTGTTATCGGCATCTGCGGATGTATGGTTCAGCAGGAACATATTACTGAACAAATCAAGAAGAAGCACCCTCAGGTTGACCTTGTGTTCGGAACTCATGCTCTTCATAGATTTCCCGAGCTTTTATGGAATACAGTTACAAGCAAACGGCGTGTTGTTGATATTGAAAACAGTGACGGTTATATTGCAGAAGGAATTCCGGTACAACACAGCGATAAAAATAAAGCTTGGGTTTCTATTATGTTTGGTTGTAATAACTTTTGCACTTATTGCATAGTGCCTTATGTAAGGGGCAGGGAACGAAGCCGCAAACCGGAAGATATTCTTGGAGAAATTAAAGAGCTCGTGGTATCCGGGGTAACAGAAGTTACGCTTCTCGGTCAGAATGTAAACTCTTACGGTAAGGATCTTGGAAATAAAATAGATTTTTCTGATTTGCTTTGTATGGTAAATGAGATTGAAGGTTTGAAAAGAATAAGATTTGTAACTTCACATCCCAAAGATTTTGGAGACAAGCTTATAAAAACTATGGCTTCTTGTAAGAAGGTGTGCCATCAGCTTCATCTTCCGTTTCAGGCTGGAAGTGATACAGTTCTTAAGGCTATGAACCGTGGCTATACAAAAGAGGAGTATCTTGATAAGATAAACAGACTTAAGGCAGAAATTCCCGATATAGCTCTTTCTACCGACGTTATCGTAGGTTTCCCTACCGAAACAACTGATGATTTTGAAGAAACTCTTGATGTGCTCCGAGAGGTTGAATTTGATAACATTTTTTCGTTTATATATTCCCGTCGGGAAGGAACACCGGCTGCAAAGCTTGATTTTGTGCTTTCTGAGAAAGAAATACATTCAAATTTCGACAGGCTGCTTGAGGTTCAAAACGAAATCTCACTAAAGAAAAATCTTGAATTTGAAGGACAGATTGTAGAAGTCCTTGTAGATGGAGAAAGTAAAAATGATTCAGAAATGCTTTCCGGCAGAATGGAAAATACAAAAATTGTGAATTTTAAGGGTTCTCCCGAACTTTGCGGAAAATATGTGAAGGTTAAAATTACAAAGGCTCATACTTGGAGTCTTAATGGAGAACTTGCAGAATAAGAAAGGAATAAATACTATGACACCGATTATTGAAAAGACCAGAGAATTGGGCGAACTTATTGCAAACAGTGAAGAAATGAAAAAAGTAAAAGCAGCTGAAGCTGCACAGGAAGCCGACGAGAATGCAAAAACTTTGTTGGTTGAGTTCAATATGAACAGAATGAATCTTGGTCGTGATATCCAAAACGGAAAAATTACTGAAGAAGAAGCAATAAAGCTTAACAATGAAGCATTCAACAAGCTTATTGAGTCTTCAGAGACTATAAAAGCATACGTTGATGCAAAGAAAGAACTGGACCGTGTAGTTACAGAAGTGAACGGCATACTTAATTATTATATCACGGGTCAGACACCCGGATGCTCACATGATTGTTCATCCTGCGGCGGATGTCACTGATTTAGTTATTATTTGAATTAAACTTGATGGGAAGGGAAATGTCATGACACCGATGATGACACAATACCTTGAAACTAAGGAAAACTATAAAGACACTATCTTGTTTTACCGCCTTGGTGACTTTTATGAAATGTTTTTTGACGATGCGGTACTTGTTTCGAGGGAACTTGAACTTACTTTAACCGGTAAGGATTGCGGAATGGAAGAAAGGGCTCCTATGTGTGGAATTCCTTTCCATAGTGCAAACGTGTACGTTGCAAAGCTTATTGAAAAAGGCTATAAAGTTGCAATTTGTGAACAGGTAGAAGATCCCAAACAGGCAAAAGGTCTTGTAAAGCGTGAGGTTGTTAGAGTTATTACACCCGGAACTATTGTTGATTCTGAGCTTTTGTCTGAAAGGGAAAATAACTATCTTGCGGCAGTATATTGCGAAGGCGGTGTATACGGCATTACATTTTCTGATATTTCTACAGGTGAAATATATGCCACATGCGTAAGCGACGGGATACATGTCGTAAATGAAATGGCAAGATATATACCTGCTGAAATTATAATGAACGATGCTTGTGAAAAATCAGTAATTGCTGAAATACAGCTTCGTATAAAAGTTAAGCCTTCAATTCTGATTGATGAATTTTTTGATTTTGATGATGTTGAAGGTATGCTTTCCAAGCAGTTCACCGGTGAAACGGCAGATTATAATATAGTTAATCCTATTGTTTTAAAAAAATCGGTTTGTACAGCACTTCGTTATCTTGAAACAACCCAGAAAAGCTCGTTTTCGTATATGAACAGGCTCACTCTCTATAAAATCGGAGAGTATATGGATATAGATGTTGCCACACGTCGAAACCTTGAGATTTGTGAGTCCATGCGAAACGGGGATAAAAAAGGCACTCTCTTATGGGTGCTTGATAAAACTAAGACTTCAATGGGTGCCCGTAGGCTTAAGCAGTGGCTGGAAAAGCCCCTTATAAATTCCGATGGTATTCGTCAGAGGTTGAATGCAGTTGAGGAACTTACCGATAAAATAATGCTTAGAGATGAACTTATTGAAGAGCTTTCGGGAATTTATGACATATCACGTATAACTTCCCGCATATCAATCGGAAATGTTACTCCAAAGGATCTTATATCCCTTCGCTCATCACTTGAACATTTACCGGCAATACGCGAGCTGTTAGGGAAATTTGTATGCTCAACTATCCGTCGTTTGTATGATGATTTTGAGCTTATGGATGATATCCGTGAGTTCCTTATGTTTAGTATTCATGACGAGGCTCCCGCGCTTTTGCGTGATGGGAAGGTTATCAAGGATGGTTATAGCGAAGAACTTGATAAATTAAATCAGGCTAAAAGCGAAGGTAGCCGATGGATTTATGAGCTTGAAGCCCGAGAAAAAGAAGAAACAGGCATTAAAACCCTGAAAGTTCGCTATAACAAGGTTTTCGGATACTATATTGAGGTTTCAAAATCATTTATGGATCAGGTACCTGAGCATTATATCCGTAAACAGACGCTTACAAATGGAGAAAGATATATCACTCCTGAGCTGAAAACGCTTGAAGACACAATTCTCGGAGCAAGTGAGAAAATTGCAGCTCTTGAAGCTAAGCTTTATGGAGAAATTGTAGATAAGCTTCGTCTTAATATTCAAAGACTTAAAACTGTTTGTGAAGTTGTTTCTAACTGCGACTGTTATTGTTCATTATCTACGGTGGCATCTCTTTATGGCTTTACCAAGCCTGAGATTACCGAAAATGGTGAAATTGATATAAAAGACGGACGTCATCCTGTAGTGGAAAAGATGAACCGTTCTGCTATATTTGTACCAAATGATACTAAGCTTGATACAGATGAGAACAGAATGATAATTATTACCGGTCCTAATATGGCAGGTAAATCCACATATATGCGCCAGGTTGCAGTTATAACACTGATGGCGCAGATAGGTAGCTTTGTGCCTGCAAATTTTGCACGTATAGGGATAGTAGATAAAATCTTTACAAGAGTAGGTGCATCTGATGACATAGCGGCAGGGCAGAGTACATTTATGGTTGAAATGTCAGAGGTTGCGCACATACTTTCCGAAGCTACAGATAAATCACTCATCATTCTTGATGAAATAGGCAGAGGTACAAGCACATATGATGGCTTATCCATTGCATGGAGTGTAGTTGAATACGTGCATAACAAAAAAAATATCGGTGCAAAAACGTTATTTGCTACTCATTATCATGAGCTTACTCAGCTTGAGGATTCTCTTCAGGGAGTGAAGAATTATAACATAGCAGTAAAGAAATACGGCGATGATATAACTTTTCTCAGAAAAATTGTTCCCGGAGGTGCTGATGAGAGCTATGGTGTTGAAGTGGCAAAGCTTGCAGGAGTACCTGAACCTGTAATTAAAAGGGCGAAAGAAATTCTGAAATTAATAGAAAGTGACGACAGTTCCGGAGTGAAAGTGCATTCGGGAGAGAAGAAAAAAACTTTGGATTCCCCACAAATGAATTTTTCGGATGCCGGTGCGTGCATTATAGCAGAAGAACTTAAAAAACTTGATGCAACTACCTTTACTCCTATTGAAGCTATGAATAAACTTTACGAACTTTCATTGAAAGCGAAAGAGCTTTTATAAATATAATTGGAGGATAATAATGAAAAAGCTATTTCTTATTTTTATGTCTGTTATCTTATTTTCAGCGTGTACAGTCCCCAATGATGTTGCAATTAAAATAGATAATGTAGAGATAAAAAAAGAGTTTATAGAATATTTTGAGAATTCCTACAACACTCAGTCAGGTGGAACTGTTTCCGATACAGTTGCAAAAAAGGCGCGTTCACAGGTGGAGCTTTATGGAAATGTTATTGCAATCGGAAAACGGATGAAGCTTAATCCTGCCCTTGAGTATAACCACCGAGTAGAAACTGTAATAAAAAACTATGGTAGTGTTGAGGAATATTTAAAACAGGCGAATATATCAAAAGAATTGTTTGATTTTCTTATGTACGGGACATCGTATCAGACGCTGGTGCTTGATGAGTTTATAAAAACACAAGGGATAACTGAAGAGGATTTAGATGAATTTTTCCAAAACAATTATTTTCGAGCAAAGCATTTGTTGCTCCTTACTCAAGATAAAGCCGGTTGGGAAAAGGCTGAAATCAAACAGAAAGCTGATGATATATTAAAAGAGGCTGTTGGTGGAGCTGATTTTGATTATTTGATAGATAAATACAACGAAGATCCCGGAGTAAAAACTGCTCCTAATGGATATGTGTTTACTTACAATGAAATGGTGCCTGAATTCTTTGAAGTTGTAGAATCCAGTGAGGTTGGTGAGTATTCAGTGGCGGAAACAGCATACGGATACCATGTTGTTAAACGGTTGCCTTTGGATGAAACCCCGGAACTTTATGAAGATTTTAAAGATGATAAGAAGATAGACATTTGTCAGGGACTCATTATTGATAAGTTTTTCAAAGAGAACTTCTGGAGAGTTAAGCAGATACTTTTGTCAACAAAAGATAAATCTCACGATGAAGTAAGCTTAATAGAAGATAAGGCGGAAGAGATTTTTGAACAGGTCACTGACGGAGCCGACTTTTATTCTCTTATGAATCAGTATAATCAAGATGAAAATGTTCACAGTAATCCAAACGGTTATGTGTTTACCTACGGAGAAATGCTCCCTGAATTTTTTGAAGCGGCAACCACCATTGATTTCGGCGAGTATAATCTTGTGGAAACGATGTATGGTTTTCATATAATAAAGAGGTTGGCATTTGATGATCCGCCTGAATTATATACTGAATTAAAGAATTCAAATCTGGAAAAAATATATCAGAATGAAGAAGTTGACATAAACGAGCTTTTCCTTAATTATATTCATTCAAAACTTCGTGAATATAATATTTCAACTCGTGATTTTACGGGTAGTTATTAGAAATATACACTTAAGTAAAAATTTTGCTTCGGCAATGGAATGGAGATAAAATATGAATAACAATGAATTTAAGCCGTATATACCGGCTGAAAAGGTAACACCTGAAATAACTGTAGCTTCTGTTTTGATGGGAATTATTCTTGCAGTTGTTTTTGGTGCTGCAAATGCGTATCTCGGACTTAGAGTAGGAATGACGGTTTCTGCTTCAATTCCGGCTGCAGTTATAGCAATGGGAGTAATTCGTATTATAATGCGCAGAAACTCAATATTGGAAAGTAATATTGTCCAGACTGTTGGTTCTGCAGGTGAATCTGTGGCAGCTGGTGCTATATTTACACTTCCTGCACTATTCCTTTGGGCTGCAGAGGGTAAAATGGACAAGCCTGATATGCTTGAAATAACCCTTATAGCACTTATAGGTGGTTTGCTTGGTGTATTCTTTATGATACCGCTTAGAAATGCTTTGATAGTAAAGGAACATGGAATTTTACCATATCCTGAGGGTACTGCATGCGCCGAGGTTCTTCTTGCTGGTGAAGAAGGCGGCGCAAATGCTTCGACAGTTTTTGCCGGTATGGGATTTGCGGCAGTGTTTAAGTTTATAATTGACGGATTAAAGCTTGTAGCAGGAGAAGTTACCTTTGCAGTAAAAGGTTTTGCCGGGGCAATAGGAACTCAGATTTATCCAGCTGTTATGAGCGTTGGTTATATATGCGGTCCCAGAATATCGTCATATATGTTTGCAGGCGGTGTTATTAGTTGGCTTGTTATTATTCCACTTATTGTTATGTTTGGAGCAAATACAATTATGGCTCCCGGTACTGAAACGATTGGGGCTATTTTTGGAGCAGATGGTGCAGCCGGTATCTGGAGCACGTATATAAGATATATTGGTGCAGGTGCTCTTGCTGCAGGCGGTATCATAAGTCTTATAAAATCTTTGCCTCTTATCGTTAAGACTTTTGCGGGGGCTATGAAGAGTGTATCAGGCGCCGGTACTGCCGGAACGGAAAGAACTGCACGTGATATTAGCATGAAGTTGGTTATTGCAGCAATTGTTCTTCTTACACTCATAATCTGGCTTGTTCCTGCAATTCCTGTAACGCCTCTTGGTGCTATAATTATTGTAGTATTTGGTTTCTTTTTCGCAACTGTTTCATCAAGAATGGTTGGTCTGGTAGGAAGCAGTAACAACCCTGTATCAGGAATGGCTATTGCTACGCTCCTTGTATCAACTCTTTTGCTTAAACTTACAGGTAATGTTGGAGCAGGTGGTATGATTTGTGCAATTGGAATAGGTTCAATCATATGTATTGTGGCAGCTATTGCCGGTGATACTTCACAGGACTTGAAAACGGGTTATCTTTTAGGTGCAACCCCCAAAAAGCAGCAAATTGGTGAAATCATCGGTGTTGTTGCATCAGCGCTTGCAATTGGTGCTACACTTTATTTGCTGGATAGTGCATGGGGATTTGGTTCGGAAGAAATTTCAGCTCCACAGGCAACTCTTATGAAGATGATTGTTGAAGGCGTTATGGAAGGCAATCTGGCATGGGGTCTCGTTATAGTTGGTGTATTCATAGCTATAGTTGTTGAAATTATCGGTATCCCTGTACTTCCTTTTGCTATAGGTGTATATCTTCCTGTTCACCTTAATGCTTGTATTATGGTTGGCGGTGTTATACGACTTGTTGTTGATAAGATTAAAAAGAGCGAAAAAATAACAAACGACGGGATACTTTTCTGCTCAGGTATGATTGCAGGGGAAGGTCTTGTTGGAATTATTCTTGCAATACTTGCAGTTTTGGGAGTTAGTAATGTGCTCGACCTTTCGGGATATATCAGTCTTCCTGTATGGGCTTCAAATATTCTATCAATTGTTGTATTTGCTCTGGTTATACTCAGCCTTTTATCGTTTACTTTATGGAAGAAGCGTAAATGATGAGTAAAAAGAAGAATATAACAACTAATTATTTAGAAAAAATTCCACTTCGCTCCTCTCAGATTGATTGGTCAGTTGGTGAAGATGGATTAATAACTCTCCAAATTGAGAACACCGGAGTTTTTAACCGCATTGCTCAGAAGCTTTTTGGTAAACCAAAGATATCTTACGTACATCTTGATAAAATGGGTACCTTTTTATGGCCGAAGCTTAGCGGGAAAGACAATGTTATGGAGCTTGGCAAGCTTGTAGAGTTGGAATTTGGCGAAGAAACCAACCCTCTATATGAAAGGCTTGTGAAGTATTTTGAGATTTTGTATAGTTATCATTTTATCAAGTGGGTAGAATGATTTTGTAATCACTTTGGTTTATAAAAACCGATAAATTTATTATAAAGGAGATTGGTAAAAATGGATTCAAACAAAAGACCTGATACTATGACACGTATCACAACAAAGGAGCTTGCTGATGCATTTATAGCTGAGCAGGTAGAGGCAATTCGCAAGCAGGTAGGGGACAGAAAGGTTCTTCTCGCTCTATCAGGCGGTGTAGATTCATCAGTTGTAGCTGCGCTTTTGATTAAGGCTATCGGTAAGCAGCTTGTTTGCGTTCATGTTAACCATGGTCTTATGCGTAAGGGAGAAAGCGAAGAAGTTATTGAAGTTTTTCAGAATCAGCTCGATGCAAATCTTATTTACATTGATGCAACTGATAGATTTCTTTCTAAGCTTGAGGGAGTTTCTGATCCTGAGAAGAAGCGTAAGATAATAGGCAATGAATTTATTGTGGTATTTGATGAAGAAGCTGCAAAACTTGAAGGCATAGATTTTCTCGCTCAAGGCACAATTTATCCTGATATTCTCGAGTCAATCAAAGCTGCCGAAAGCGGAAAACCGGTTAAATCTCATCATAATGTGGGAGGACTCCCAGAAGAGATGAAGTTTGAGCTTGTAGAGCCTGTTAAGCTCCTCTTTAAGGATGAGGTAAGGGTTGTAGGAAAAGCCTTGGGGCTTCCTGAATCAATGGTTGAACGTCAACCGTTTCCCGGTCCCGGTCTTGGCGTACGATGCCTTGGTGCAATCACACGCGATAGATTGAATGCACTTCGTGAAGCGGATGCAATTCTCAGGGAAGAATTTGACAAGTGCGGTCTTGCTAAAAAAGTATGGCAGTACTTTGTTGCAGTTCCCGACATGAAGAGTGTTGGTGTAAGGGATGAACTTAGATACGAAGGTTGGCCTGCAATAATTCGCGCTGTCAATACAACAGATGCAATGACTGCCACAATCGAAGAAATCCCATACGAGGTTCTGCATAAAATCACAGCTCGCATTACAAGTGAGGTAGAAGGAATAAATAGAGTCCTCCTAGACCTCACCCCAAAGCCGATTGGTACTATTGAGTGGGAGTAAAAATTAAAATCCCCGAAAGCCTTGAAAATACAGGGTTTTCGGGGTTTCTTTTTGCTTTTTGAGTACATTTTGAGTACAAAATTGAAATATTGTATGAGTATTAGTCAAAAAAATTGGGTGGTAAAATCCTAACTGCAATATGTCCATCTGTGGTAAGTCGGAGGCCAAGCGGTCTTAGGAAGACAACCTTCCTGGTCAACTCCTTG
>JAZRNL010000022.1:0-19431 GCA_045648165.1 Clostridia bacterium
AATGACAGTGAGTAAGAAATATATATTTTATTTTAATATCCTTTAAAAATTCCTTTATTCTTTCGTATGGGCAACCGGGATCTATAACAATTGCCTCACCATTTTCAACTATAAAATAAGTATTTTCATCAGAATATAAATTACTTAATTTTTTAATTTCCATATTAATTATAAAGTCTTACAGGGAGTATCATAAACACATAATTACTGTTGTTCTCGTCAAGAGATTTCATAAAGCATCCACTGGTCGGTGTTGAAAATTCTATCATTATATCTTCTTCATCACAAGCAGAAATAGCCTCTATTAAAAATCTGCAGTTAAAACCTATTGTAAGCTCTCCTCCGTTCAATTCAGCTCTAACAATATCATTAACCTTACCTTTTGGTGTCATACAAGAAATTTCAATTTTATCAAATCCTACATTAAGTTTAACAGGCACTCTCTTATCAGGAGTTGATTCATCATCATTTATAATAAGAATTGCACGTTCCAATGCTTCTTTAAATTCCTTTGAATTAACTTTTGCAGTTATGGTGTTATTTGCCGCTATAATTGGTTCGTACCTTAAAAAGTCGCCTTCAATAACTCTTGTATAAACATCGTAACTTTCAAAATTAAAAAGAACATGACGGTCAGATACAATTATTTTCACTTTATTCTCTGTATCATTTAATATTTTTAAAAGTTCTCTTAAAGTTGAACCGGGTATTATAAATTTAAGTTCACCTAAATTTGTATCGATTTTTTCTTTAACTACTGCAAGCCTGTGTCCGTCACTTGCTACAACTGAAAGCTCATTTCCTTTAATATCAAAAAGTGCACCGGTTAATGTAGGTCTTTTACCTTCTGTGGTTGCAACAAAGCTTATTATTTTTTTAATTATATTTTTTAGCTTTGTTTCATCAATAAGGAAAGAAAACTTTTCTTCAATAACGGGAGGTGATGGATATTCCTCAGAAATGAGTCCTTGAATATTGAATTCGCTTATTCCGCCTTTTATTTTTGTTACACTGTTTTCTTCATTTACATTTATAGAAATATTACCATCAGGAAGCTTTCTCACTATATCACCAAACATACGTGATGCAAGAGCTATACTTCCACCTTCTTTTATATTAAGGTCCTCAGCATTATATTCTATACATATATCACCATCATTACCTGTAAATAATGCTCTTCCTCTCGCATCTGCATCTATTTTAATACATTCCATGATGGGAAGAGTATTTTTAGAACTTATCGCTCTTTGAACGATATTGAGAATTTCAATCATTTTACTTTTTGTACAAGATATTTCCATTTTATTATTCCTTTCATACTACTATCAATTTTTTTCTTTCTCTCTTTCTTTTTATAAGAGGATAAAAGAATGATAGATATGTTTTTATTTTAGTAGTAGTAATAGTAATGTGAGTTATGTGGATTAGTTATTAAAATAAATAATCTGCTATGTTTTTTATCAACAGCAGTTTGTTAACGGATGTTGGATTTAGTGTGAATAATTTTTTTAGCTTCATTTAATATTTTTTTATTCACCCTTTATCCATAAAAAGCCTCTGCTTATCCACATATTATCTACGCGTTTTTCAACTCTCTTATAATTGTTTCAATATCAGCATTTAAGATAGAATCATTTTTTATAAGGTCTTTTATTTTTTCAACATTGTGCATAACAGTTGTTCTGTCACGGTTGCCGAAATGACGTGCTATAGCGCCGTAATTAAGTTCTGTAAGAATGTTACACATATACATTGCAACCTGACGGGGAAGGGTAAAGTTTTTTGTTTTACTTTTTCCTATTATTTCTTCCTTTGTTATATCGTAATATGTACAAACCTGTTCTATTATTTTGTCAACTGTTATTTTTGATTCGTGAGGTACTTTTTTTATTATTTCTTGCACAAAATCAATATCAATATTTCTTTGTTTTAGCTGAGAAAGTGATATAACTGTCATAAGAACGCCTTCCAGCTCTCTCACATTTTTCTCTTCACTTTGAGCAATATATTCAAGAGCTTGTTCATCAATAAATACTCCTTTTGATTCTGCCTTTGTTTTTAAAATCGCAATTCTTGTTTCAAGGTCGGGAGCAGTTATATCTATTACAAGATTACTTTTAACTCTTGTTCTCATTCGCTCTTCCAGAGTAACCAGCTTATCAGGATGACGGTCACCTGCAAAAACCATTTGTTTGTTTCTTGCAAAAAGTTCGTTGAATGTGTGGAAAAGCTCGTCCTGTGTAGATTCTTTATTTTCAAGAAATTGTATGTCGTCTAAAAGGAGAACATCTGCATTTCTGTATTTATCACGGAAATTCTGAGGTGTTTTATTTCTTAGATTATCAATAAAATCTATCATAAATTTTTCGCTTGTTACATAGATAACTTTTTTATTTGGAAAATTTTTTTCTATACTGTTGCCAATTGCGTGCATAAGGTGTGTTTTACCAAGCCCCGATGCACCGTAGAGGTAGAGGGGATTATAAACCGTTCCCGGATTTTCTGCCGTTCTTATAGCAGCAGCTGTTGCATATTCGTTCGAAGAGCCTATTATGAAATTCTCAAATGTATATTTAGGATTAATATCGTAGGAATTTGTAAGAGATTCTTGTTCGTATGAGTGAGTTTTTTCAAATTCTTCTTTGTAATGATTTCTTAGTTCGTATGGTTTATCACTTATAACTACTTCAATCTCAACAGCAGTTCTTAATATATTAGAAAGGATTTTTTCCATTTGCACTTTATATCGGTTATCAATCATATTCTTGTTAATTGTCATCTGTACGGCAACGATAAATTTTTTACCGTCAAACCATACAGCAACAGAATCTTTAAGATATAAATTATAAGCAACTTGAGAATTTATATTCTGTTTTATATTATTAAGAGTGCTTTCCCATAAAAGATCAATATCCATCCTTGTTTCTCCTTTCGTTTATTTTTAAATATAAATGTTGACAATAGTCCAATTATAATAGTAACAGATTTAAAGTTAATAATCAAGGCTTTTTTATAAAAATGGGCGAAATAGATAAAATACAACAAGTTAAATTCAGCATAAAAAAAGAATGAGCTTTAAAGCTCATTCCTTATTACTATATATTAGTCATTATTCATTTTTGCAAAGCATTCACTACAATATACAGGTTTGTCATTTTTTGGTTCAAAAGGAACCTTATCAACCTTACCACAACTTGCACATACTATTTCAAACATTTCTTTTGATTGTCTGATACTCTTTTTACGTGCGATTCTGCATTCTTTACATCTTAAAGGTTCGTTCTCCAAACCTTTTTCTGCATAGAATTCCTGCTCTCCTGCTGAAAAAATAAATTCAGCACCGCAATCCTTACATACTAAAGTTTTGTCTTCGTACATTAATTTAACCTCTCTTTAAAATTGAATTTTCGTCTAATACCTGTTGTTTTGCGGTTAAAAATTATTTTACGGTTAAACCGGAATTATAATGAAAAATCACAAATGTTTTCTAAAAACAGAAAAATGGTATCAGTACCTTTAAATAATAACACAAAATTTGGTATTTGTCAATAAAAAATAGTAAAAAATTAATAATAAATTTTTTAAAATAAATAATATCATTAGTGAAAATAAACAATACAGTTTAATTATAATTATAAAACACAACCGGTAGAAGTGATTATATAATTTTTACCTTATATATTGTATTATTTAATTTGAAGACGAATTCTGTCTGCAACCATTGCTATAAATTCAGAGTTTGTTGGTTTTCCTTTATAAGTTTGTATTGTATATCCGAATATTTCATTCATTGTTTCCTGATGGCCTCTTGTCCATGCAACCTCAATAGAATGACGAATTGCACGTTCTACCCTGCTTGATGTTGTTTGATATTTTTTTGCAATTTCAGGATAAAGTCTTTTTGTTATGTAGTTAAGCATATCCATATTATCAACTACCATCATTATTGCAGTCCTTATATAATGATAACCTTTTATATGAGCTGGAACACCTAAGTCATGAATTATATCAGTTACGATTTTTTCAATATCTTGTTCTTTGTGAATAACCGCAGTTTCTTTTTCAGTAGTTTTTGAATTAGTAAGAGCTTTTACGACATCGGAAACTGATTGAGGCGATTGAGGTTTCAAAAGAAAATGTTTTGCTCCCATATTAAGAACTGTCTCCATTGTTTTATCTCCTGAGCCGGGGGAAAGGCATATAACTGTTGTTTTATCAAAATCAGTATTAATATTACCTGCACGTTTTAAAAAACCAACACCATCCAGTCTTGGCATAATAAGGTCTATCACAACAACATCTGGTTTAAGTGCTTGCATAAGTGTCCATGCTTCTTCTCCATCATATGCCTTATAAACTTTATCAGAGTAATCTTCTTTACTTATAAAATCTGCAAGTTTATCTGTAAAGGGTTTGTTGTCATCTGCAACTAAAATATTCAATTTCTTTTCCATAATAAAAATCCTTTCTATTACCAAATATTTCCAATTCGTGTATATATTACCATAATTTTACAATTGCGTCAAGGATATTTCAGAGGTGGGAATTTTTTATATTAATATTGATGCAGATTTTAAGGAAAATATAAAATATTTTATTTTAATTAATGAATTTACTTTACAGTTGTCCCGATTTTTAAGGCGAAATATATTTTTTTCTGTTAAAATATATTATTTTTTATTTATTAATTTTTTGCATTTAAAAAGAGATTAACGGTGGTTTGCCGCAATCTCTCATTTTTTAATATCCGAATTCCTGTGAAAGTGAATCGTCGTTATCTATCCATTCCTGAACTTCAACTATTCTATAATCTTTTTCTGTATCCCGTATGTATACTTTTTTAATTCCTGAATTAATAATCTGGCGCTTACACATAGCACAGCTTGAACTGTTTTCAACTATTTTACCTGTTTCTGCATCAATTCCCACAATAAATATTTCTGCATCAATCATATCTCTTCTGGATGCAGATATAATTGCATTTGCTTCCGCGTGTACACTCCTACACATTTCATATCTTTCCCCACGGGGAATATTCATTTGCTGCCTTATACAAAAGTTAAGGTCCAGACAGTTTTTTCTGCCTCTTGGTGCTCCGGTATAGCCGGTAGAGATAATTTCATCGTTTTTTACAATAATTGCACCATAGTTACGTCTGAGGCATGTCCCTCTTTCTGCCACAGTTTGCGCAATATCGAGGTAGTAGTTTATTTTGTCACGTCTTTCCATTTTATAATTTCCTTTCATAATAGATTTTTGTAGTAGTCAAGGCTTTTTATATTTTTATCTGTTACCGAAAGTACGTATTCTTCAATAATTGATGAAAGATTTTGTACAGATTTTTCCGGCAACTGATAAGAGAACATTTTTTTAATATCGCAGTAAACTATAAGGTAATAAACCTTGTAAGTGTTTTCATCTATTTTGATATGTGAGGCTCTGCCTCCGCATTCACTGCATAAAACACCTCCGGATAGTTTGTCGAAGTAATATATTTCTTCTTCATTGCCACATCCTATACATCCGGATGGCGATGGCAGCATACCCGACATAAACATAAGTTTGGTTTCAAAAACAAGTTTTATAACACTAAGTGGTGTTTTCTTATATGCACAAGCGTAGAGAGAATTTAAAAAAAGTCTTAAAATATTATTGTCGGGATTATGGAGTTCCAGGGCATTATACAAAAGGTCTGCAAAATAGGTACAAAGGGCAAGCTTTACCAAGTCTTCCTGAATGGGCCAAAAAGAATCATTAGATGAAACACTTTTAATATTCCATACTTCACCGTTATCGAAAAATTCAAAATCGCAGTAGGAAAGAAACTGTGTGGAGGCCCCGGTTTTGCTTTTTGTTTTATCTGCACCGTGGACGACTGCTTTTATAATTCCAAATTTTTCAGTAAATATCCAGAGCATGCGGTGGCCTTCACCAAAGCCTGATTGCTTTATTATAACACCGGGGGTTTTTTCACTCATCCGTTATTCCTCCGGCTTCCAGCCCTGTATTTCACTTCCCTGAATAGCAGTAAAAATTCTTTTTCTGAGGCCGGGATAGTTTTCCTTTTCAAGACGGGTTATAAGCTCTTTCATATATTGCCTTTTTGTAACTCCGTTTGCAGGGCAACTGTTATTGACAACGGGAATATCGTATTTACGGACTGCTCCCCGAATGTCACGTTCTCTTACATAAATCATAGGCCGTATCTGATAAACGTCCATCCTGTCTAAATGGGTAACGGGTGAAAAGCAATTTATTCTTCCCTCATACATAAGGCTCAGCATAAATGTTTCAAGAACGTCGTCATTATGATGACCCAGGGCAATTTTACGGGAATTTGCCTCTATTGCCGCTTCGTTAAGGAGATGACGTCGCATTTTTGCGCAAAGTGAACAGGGGTTTTTTTCTTGGCGAATATCAAAAATTATTTCCTTTATATCTGTTTTTTTAACGGTGTATTCTATATCAAGCTCATCGCACATACGTTTTACGGGGTCGTAGTCCGCTCCAAATCCCATATCGAGGCTTATGCCGCAAACCGTAAATTTTTGAGGATAATATTTAGAAAGATCTGAAAGACAGCGCAACAAAATAAGGCTGTCCTTTCCGCCGGAAACACCGACTGCAACCTTATCGCCTTCAGAAATCATATTGTAGTCTTCCACTGCTTTTCTGATTAAGCTTGTAATCCTTCTCAAAATAGTAGTCTCCCTTGTTATTTACTGATTAAATAATAACATACAGGAGCTAAAAAGTCAAGAAAAATCACATTACATTAAAAATCACTGTTGCCATCATAAATGCAATACCAACGCATAAAATTCCCACACCGACCGCGCCGGTTATATTATCTTTTTCTTTGTAATTCCAGGCACCGTAGGAAATAAGCCTTAAAAATGAAAACAAGATAAATATAGTTGCAAGCTCTTTCATATAAACATCACCTTTACATATTATTTCTGAGTGTGAGACCTGTTCTTCTTATATCGATGTCTGCTTCAATAGAGTAGCTCATATTCCGATACTGTGATTCCCAGTGGAACAATTCAAATTCTTCAAGAGTTAGAAATTTTTGCTTTGCGTGTTCACCAAAGCCTAAAATATCTGAATCAAATTCTTGCTGAGTTTTTAAAATCAGGATTTCTGCCTGTTTTTTTATTGCATTTTCTGCGAGAGATTCAAAATATTCCAAATCATTTTCTGCTGCATAATCATCGGGAAGTGCAACGAAATCAGCTGTCAGTGCAAGCTTTATATGGGTTTTGTGCTTTTTTTTGTCGTATGAAAAAGAAGGGTTTGAGTCAAGACCTACAAGGACTGTGATTGGTGTTTCTGATTTATCTGTTTTGAAAGAAATATAGTTTTTACTGTCGTTGCCAGTGAGATAGTTATAAATCTGTGTTTCCGAAATGCCAAGTGTTCCAACCATTTTATCCCCTTTAAAGACCGCACCGCCTGTTACTTCCCCTTTTACATCACTGTATACCTCGACTTCACCTGCTTTATAGTCGCGTACGCCGTATTCGTAAATACCGGTATTAATCGGCGTTTCTGTATGAAGGGGGTTAGGGGAAGTGTTTTGTGAGTTTTCGTCTTGCTTTGAGCTTTCATCATCGCTTCCGCCGCTGCTATCCCCTGATTGCTGATTTTGGGTTTCGGGAATTCCTGCCAGAGGGATTACGGAATTTTTTTCGGGGGTATTCATATAAAAATACAAATCCTGACTATAGCTTTGAGGGATGGCTCTGAAATCACTTTTTCCGAATATCAGCTGATAGTATTTCGCCGGATTTATGTCAACCACAGGGCTTGCTTTTTTTAAAAATTCTCCCGCTTCACCTTCGCATACTGCAGTATAAACATTGGGACGTATTTCTTTGCTTCGTGAGATGGTTTCTATAAAATTATGAATTCCTTTTTCTGCAGTTTCTCTTGAAAAAAGAAATAGTTGGAGATGTGACATATCAAGAGTTTTGCTTATAATATGGTTTCCAAGACCAATAGCTGAGTAGATATTAGGGGCTTCAACTGTTATATTTCCGATTATATCCTTACCGCTTCCTCCCTGCTCACCACCGCTTATATTATGAGGTTTTGCAAACTGGATGGTTATATTATAGTTTTTGTCAGTGCCGATGTCTATTCCGATAGCTGTTGCATAGGCAAGGTCGTTTGGTTCGTGATTATCGTAGCATGAAGTAAGGAGTGGGATAAGAATAAGTGATAGAATAATTGTTTTCATTTCTCAAGTTTCCTTTCTTCATATTTTTTAAAAATCCCGGCAGTAAGTGGTATTAAAAAACTGCCTGCAATAAGGCTTAATGCATACCAGGTATAATTGCGGTTCAGCTCTGTGTAGGAAGGAGAATTGTAAACCAGCAGAGAAGCTATTATCATAAATGGTGCAATGAGTGGTTTATGATACGGAAGATTGAAAATTTTCTGCCATATAATACTCAGTGCATAAAGGTAGACAGAAAAATAAGCCATTATTGAAATAGACCATATAAATTCAAAGAACGCTTCAAATCTTCCAAAAAAATCACCTACCTGAATAAGACGTACCATCTGATAAAACGGAAGAACAAAATTGCCGGATATATTTTGTGGATATATAAGGCAGAAGGCAAGAAGAGTTACTGTCATTATTATTCCCATGGTAATAATAGCTCTGAAGCCGGTTTTTCTGATGCTTACCTTATCCCCGGGAAGAATAAAAAGTAGAAATATGTCGGAAAAAGCGGAAACTGCAGTCAAAGCCTTTGGTGAAACAATTCCTTTATTAAAAACAGGGGTTATATTTTTTATATGCATATGAGGGAGAAGAAGTATAAAGCAAAAAAACATAACAACTAAAGCAACGGGCTGAAAAAGTGATACGACTCTTCCGATAGGCTTTATTCCAATATATGCTCCAAGAGCAGTAACCACTCCAATTATAAGGAATATAAGTTCTACAGGAGTATCCTGCAGAAGTATTATTTTAACGGTTTCAGGATAGATTTTTGCAACAGAGGATATGGATAAAAGCAGAAACAAGGTTGACATAATTCCTGTGATTATCTGAACCGGACGGCTTTTTATATCGGTTATTGGTGAGGTGAAGCTTCCTCTGCTTGTTATAATCTGAAACAGTACAAGTATAATAAGTGTTGCCAGAACAGATAAAATCCATGATGCGTTACCTGCTATAATCAGAATATTTCGTGGTATAGCAAGAAGAAGCTTTACATACATAATATTTATTAAAATGCTTGTTAAATCCCTTTGACAAAGCTTTTCCACCCTTTATTTCCCCCTTTCGAAAATCCATTGTCTGCTAATTTTAGCTTCTTTTTTTATGTTTTTTGTTTTAAGGTAGTACGGTCTGTATTCGTCGTTCCATAAAAAAGGCATAAAAAGAGATTTCCTGACCTTTTTCATTCCCCTCCCCGGCAATGGTGAAAGGAAGCTTGTACCAAAGCTTGTGAGTGATGCGATATAAACAGAATAAAGAAAAATACCTGTACTTATTCCGAAAAATCCAAGGCTGGCTCCTAAAATTGTAAATATAAGCCTTAAAATTCTATATGCCCAACCAAGAGAATAATTGCTTGTTGCAAAGGAGCCTATGCCTGTGAGAGCTATAATTATTATCATAATAGGGCTTACGATTTTTGCACTTACTGCTGCCTGACCCAGGATAAGGCCTCCCACAATACCTAATGTGGAGCCGAGAGCCCCGGGCATACGAAGCCCCGCCTCTCTTATGAGCTCAAAGGAAATATCCATAAGTATAAGCTCTACTATACTTGGAAAAGGCACATTTTCACGTGATGAACTGATGGAATATAAAAGATATGTTGGTATCATTTCTTGATGAAAAAGTGTTAATGCAAGATATATACCGGGTAACAGCACTGATAATGCCATACCTATTAAACGAAGTGTCCGAGCCATATTTGCAAAAACCGTGTTCATATATGCATCGGATGCTGCGTGGGTAAGCTCAAAAGCATTAGTTGGGCAGATGATTGCGTTAGGACTGCCGTTTAACAGAATTGCTACTCTTCCCTCTGCTAAAAATCGTGCCGTTCTGTCAGGTCGTTCAGTTGTCAGAATTTGATTTGTAACGGAAAATTGGTTGTCTCGTATAAAATCCCCTACTTCTTCCACGGCAAAAATATATTCTGTATTAATTCCGTTAATTCTGCGCTCTACTTCATTTATAAGATTTGTATTTGTAATATCGTCTATATACATTATAACACCGCGGGTTTTACTTACTGTCCCCACGGTAAATGCTTTGCAAATCAACTTTTCAGTTTTGAGAATTTTTCTTATAAGTGCGCTATTATTGCGAAGCATTTCATTAAATGCTTCTTGAGGTCCGTAAACGGTTTGTTCATTTTCGGGTCTGTCTATTCCCCGATGGCCCCAGGAGCGTACGTCCATTGAAAAACCTGCATCAACCCCGTCTATAAATACACCGCAACCGCCGAAATTTACTTCATCAATTATTTTTTCAATATCTGTTATCATTGCAGCCTGGCAGTGAGATATAAATTTTTCAGCAAATTCTTCTTTTTTTAATTTTATTTCATTTTTGTCAAGAAAGGGAATATATTGAAGAGTTTCAATAATATTAGAGCTCACATATGCACTGTTTACCATTCCTTCTATAAAAATAGCAAAGGCTTTTCTTCCTCCCTTTATTTCAAATTTTCTGAATATTATATCGTTATTAAGGGGTATTTTAAATCGTTCTTTTATATATTTTTCATTTTCTTCTATATTTAAAGAAATTGTAAATGGTTTAAGACTGTTATTCTTTTGTTTTGACGGTTTAAGAATAAAAGGTTCATTTTCTTGTGGTTCTTCAAATTTAAAAGGGTTAATCAAAATATCACCTCAAATTAAGTCTTTGGGTTAGTATGTAGAATTTTAAAAGTTTTATACAAAATGTTTCTCGTGAAACAAAAAAACGTGAAAAGTATATAAAAAAACTTTTTTTCATTAAGATTTTATTAAAAAAACATAAAATGTTTCACGTGAAACTTTACAAATTTAAAAAAACGTGGTAAAATATAATTGTAAATTATGTTTCACGTGAAACATAATCGGAGGTGAATATGGGAAAGGTTATAGCAATTATAAATCAGAAGGGCGGCGTTGGTAAAACAACAACTGCGGTTAACCTTGCCGCTTGCTTGGGATTTAAAGATAAAAAGGTTTTGCTTATAGACAGCGATGCTCAAAGTAATGCCACCAGCGGGATTGGTATAGAAAGAGATAGCTATTCACTGTCCATTTACGATTGTATGTCGGACAGTGATAAAATACATGAGGCAATAATTAAAACAAAATACAAAAATTTATATCTTCTGCCATCTACAACAGACCTTGCAGGAGCAGAAATTGAGCTTGCATATGAAGATAACAGAGAGTATTTTATAAAGACATTTATCGATAAAATAAGGGATGAATTTGATTTTATACTTATAGATTCTCCGCCGGCTCTCGGCCTTCTTACCATTAATATTTTAACTGCGGCTGACTCTGTACTTGTTCCTCTTCAATGTGAATACTATGCTCTCGAAGGCTTAAGCCAGTTAACATCTTCTATAAAGGCAGTACGTAAAAAACTCAACCCTGAGCTTGAAATAGAAGGCATTTTAGCAACAATGTTTGATAGCAGAACAAATCTTTCTATACAGGTATTGGACGAGCTAAAAAAATACTTTAATACTAAAGTATATAAAACGGTTATACCCCGAAATGTGCGACTTTCCGAAGCACCCAGCTACGGAGAGCCAATAATAAAATACGACATAACCTCTAAAGGTGCAGAAAGTTATCTTGCCCTTGCAAGAGAGGTTATTGCACGTAACTGAGAAAGGAGCATAAAATGAAAAAGGGCTTAGGTAAAGGTATGGGCTCCTTGTTTCGTGAAGAAATTCAGGAAACAAAGACTATAGAAAAGCCGGGTGAAGCTACATTACAGTTAAAGCTTACACAAATTGAACCAAATAAAAAACAACCCCGTAAAGATTTTGATAAAGAAAAAATAGATATACTTGCGGAGTCAATAAAAGAGCACGGACTTATTCAACCTATTGTGGTTATGGAAGCAAAGCCCGGCAGATACATTATAGTAGCAGGTGAGCGCCGTTGGCGTGCCGCAAAGCAGGCAGGGCTAAGGGAAGTGCCTGTAGTTATAAGAGATTATACTGAGGAAGAAGCAGCAGAAATTGCCTTGATAGAAAATCTTCAGAGAGAGGATCTTAATCCTGTTGAAGAAGCTCTTGGCTATAAGGCTCTTATGGATGAGTTTAAAATGACCCAAGAGGAAGTAAGCCATAAAATAGGCAAAAGCCGAAGCGCTATTGCTAACACTATACGTCTTCTTGCTCTTGAAGAAAAAATACTGGATTATTTAAAATACGGTGAAATCACAGAAGGTCATGCCCGTGCAATTCTTACTTTGCCGGAGGGTGAAATGAGAAATGAGCTCACAGAAAGAATTATTGCTGAAGATTTAAACGTGCGGCAAACTGAGGCTATTGCAAAGCTTATGCAAAAGCGGAACGAAAAGGAAAAGCCTTTATCAAAGAAAAAGAATAATCAATACGAAATAGAGCTTGAAGCTCTTAGTGAGAAGCTTTCTTCCAAATTCGGAACAAAGGTAAGCTTTAAGCAGGGAGCAAAAAAGAGCAAAATAGAGATTGAATATTATGGCGATGGTGATCTGGACCGCATAATAAAGATGCTTGGAGTGTGACGTAATGGAAAACAAAAATGAAACTAAAAACGCAAAATCTCTTTTTCTTTATACTGCACTTATATTCCTTGTGGCGCTTTTAATGATAATTTTATCTTTCTTCGGGCAGAACCATGCAGACAAGCTTAAAGAAACAGAACAGAGAGCGCAGACCATAACGGAAAGGGCTTCAGCGCTCAGTGACGAAAATCTTCGTTTAACCAGCAGGATTACAGAGCTTGAAAATGAAAAGACAGCATTATCAACGGAATTAAGTAATAAGCTTGCAGAGCTGGAAAATATTACCATTCAAAAAACCAACGAAGATAAGGTTATTGAGGCTTTTGTCGCTTACAGCGAAAGACGATATGCAAAGGCAGTTGAAATAATAAACGATGTAAATCCCGATGCAATTGGGGAACCTGTTAAAATAATGTACGACAAAATAATGCAAAAAGCAAAATAATATGAATAGGAAGGAACTAAAAAATGTTAGATATTAAAGTATTAAGAACGGAACCGGAAAAGATTGTAGAAGCTCTCAGAAAGCGTAATAATGACCTCGATATTACACCTGCAATTGAGCTTGATAAAAAAAGACGTGACATTCTTACAGAGGTTGAAGCAAAAAAGGCAAAGCAGAACGAAATAACAAAGCAGATTCCTGCACTTAAAAAAGCAGGTGAAAATACCGATGCAATTTTTGCCGAGATGAAAGAGCTTTCAAATGAAATCAAGGAAATGGATGAGCAAGTAAGAGAAATTGATGAAGAACTCAGAAGCTTTATGCTCAGAATTCCTAATATGCCAAATCCTAAAGTTCCGGAAGGCATTGACGATACAGAGAATAAAGAGCTTCGTAAAAACGGGACGCCCAGAGAATTTGACTTTGAAGCAAAGGCGCATTGGGATATTGGTGCAGACCTGGATATTCTTGACTTTGAAAGAGGTGCAAAGATTTCAGGTGCAAGATTTACAGTTTATAAAGGTCTTGGTGCAAGATTGGAGAGAAGTGTTATCCAGTATTTTCTCAATACTCATACTGAGGAAAGCGGCTACACAGAGATTTTCCCACCTTATATGGTAAACAGAGCGTCTATGACAGGAACAGGTCAGCTTCCCAAATTTGAAGAGGATGCATTTAAAGTAACAAATAACGGTTACTTCCTTATTCCCACAGCAGAAGTACCTGTAACCAATCTCCACAGAGATGAAATTTTAGACGGAAATAAGCTACCTATTAAATATTGCGCATATTCTGCATGCTTCAGAGCGGAAGCAGGATCAGCCGGACGTGACACAAGAGGTCTTATAAGACAGCACCAGTTTAATAAAGTTGAGCTTGTTAAGTTCGCAGATCCCGAAACAAGCTATCAGGAGCTTGAATCACTTACAAATGACGCAGAAAAGCTCCTTCAAGGTCTTGGTATTCCATACAGAGTAGTGTGCCTCTCAACAGGTGACCTGGGCTTCTCATCCGCTATGACATATGATATAGAGGTTTGGATGCCTTCATATGGAAGATATGTTGAAATTTCTTCTTGCTCAAATTTTGAAGATTATCAGGCACGGCGTGCAAATATCAAGTTTAAGAAAAACCCCAAAGATAAGGCTCAGTTTGTTCATACATTAAACGGCTCAGGCCTTGCAGTCGGAAGAACTGTTGCGGCAATTCTTGAAAATTACCAGAATGCAGACGGCACAGTAACCATACCTGAAGTCCTAAGACCTTATATGGGAACAGATATTATAAAATAAAAAATATATATCACTGCCGGTTTATAAAAACCGGCAGTGATTAAATTGAGGCATTATTTTTAGGTTTTTATTGTTAAAATTATGTAAACAAAATTTAAGTTCTACACGTTGTGTTAATAACTTGGACAAACTTATCCCCGAAAAATAACGGATAATTATGGGATTTTGGTTAAGTTATCAACAGTATCCCACATTTTATTCACAGTTTTTAGGGTTTACCATATTTTTTATCCACAAAAAAGCGTGGATAACTTAAGGTTTACATAAAATATATGTTAATAAAATAATATTTCAACCAATTAATCAACCGTTTTTCGTGGATAACTCGTTGATAGCGTGAAAAAGTAAGGTTTTAAGCCACTTGCAGAAATGGATTTTTAGTGTCAAAATCCAAAAAGTGTGGATAACTCAAAACAATATGGAGAATTATGTAAATTAAAAGGAGACATAAGTGCTAACACCCAGATTAAAGCTTATTGCAGACTTGATAAAAGGAAAAACTGTGGCAGATATAGGAACAGACCATGCATTTATTCCTATAGAGCTTATTAAAAGCGGCAGATGTGAGGCTGTAATCGCATCAGATGTAAATGCAGGACCTGCTGAAATTGCAAAAAACAATATAAAAGCCGAGGGACTTGAAATTGAGGTGCGAGTTGGTAACGGCTTATCTGTTCTGAAGCCCGGAGAAACTGAGGATATAATAATAGCGGGAATGGGCGGTAAGCTTATTTGCGAAATACTCGCAGCTGAGCCTGAGGTTTCAAAAAAATCAAGGCTTATACTTCAGCCCATGAACGGTCAGTATGAACTCAGGAGATTTCTTTTAAAGGAAGGTTATGTCATTTCTCACGAGGACCTTGCCCTTGAAGGCTTTAAGGTGTATAATGTAATTGTGTGTGATATGAAACAAGAACCTTTTTCATATAATGGTGAAAGGGATTTGCATATCCCATCGTTTTTGAAAAATCATATTTATTATCCTCACCTGAAGGCTAAAAAAATACGTGAGTTTAAAAAAATAATAGAAGGCTATGAAAAATCAAAAACCGATATAGATAAATCACGGCTTGATTTTTATAAAAAAATTCTTTCAGAAATTACAGAAGGGGAGGTTTGACCACAGCTTGAATACAATTCTTCTTAAATATATAGTAGAGGTTGAAAAGGAAGGCTCCATTTCCAAAGCAGCAGAAAATTTATATATGAATCAACCATACCTTAGTAAATGTATCCGTGAGCTTGAAGAATCGGTAGGAATTACTATTTTCCGCAGAACCTCAAAGGGGGTTATTCCAACGCAAAAGGGGCTTGAATTTATTGCATGTGCAAGGGAGGTTCTTGCCCAGGTTGAAGAAATGGAAACTCTTTTTAACAAGAATACTGCAAAAAAGCAATTATTTGATATAGTTGTACCGAGAGCTTCATATATATCTCAGGTATATACAGATTTTTTAAAAGAGGCAGACCTTGCTGATAGCTTGCACTTTGACTACAGAGAAACAAACTCTGTAAGAGCAATAAAAAATGTGGCAAGAGGTGAGAATACTCTTGGAATTATACGCTATCAGACAACCTTTGAACGATATTTTATGCAGCTTCTTGAAGAACAAGAAATAAAATCCATCCCCCTGGGGGAATTTGAGTATGGAATAATAATGAGTAAAAACAATCCTTTTGCAAAAGAAAACAGGATTTCTATTGATGAGCTGACGGACTGCATTCGTATTACTCACGGTGATTTGTCAATACCATCCATGCCAATTTCAAAAGTGCGGCAGATTAAAAAAATATCTCAAAGCAAAAAAGAAATTGCAGTTTACGACAGAGCCAGTCAGTATGAAATATTAAGCTCCGTGCCCGAATCATATATGCTCGTATCCGATGTGCCCCAGGAGCTTCTGGAGCGATATGGTCTTGTGTTTCGCAAGTGTGATATTTCATCAAACAGATATAAAGACCTGCTTATTTATAAAGAGGGTTATAAGCTTACAAAGCTGGATAAGCAATTTTTAACATTGCTTCAGAAGAGAATAGATTTATTAAAGAGTAGGGAGGCATTTAATTTATGAAAAAGAAATTGACTGTTCTGGCAGTGTGCCTCTGGTTGGTTTTAGCAACTTCGGTTTTTGCAGAATACACTCCACAAATCAAAAATATTGTTGCCAAAAATCATACTGTGCAGAATGTGTCGGCGCGAATTATAGATATAGACGGAAGGCTTCATATTTCAATCGACGATATTTTAAAAGGAAGCGGATATCAGCTGGGCTGGGAGCCGTATCACAGTGCAGTTATTGTGTATAATCCCGTGCTTCAGGCAAATATGTATGTTTACCTTGGCCAGAATAAAATATGGGATGGGACGGATTTTATTTATTATGATGAGCCGTTTATAATTGAAAACGGATGCGCATATATTAATGAAAAAACTCTTGCAGACCTTACCCGCCACAGCTTTACATATGAAATAAAGGAGGCCGAGGGTATAAGCGAATATGATAAATACAGACGTTCGGGAAATGTGGAAGTATATAATGGAATAAATCTTTTAAACGGGTACTATGCCTTTGAAAGCGTTACAATAACCGACGAAATGGCAATTGATTATGCATCGGCGGTGAATGAGATAGCGGCAGGGCTTCCAGATAATGTAAGAGTTTATAATATGGCAATTCCCAATTCCGGAGAATATTATGCTCCCAGGGAATACAGCACAGACCTTAAGGATAAATATGATATAATTTATAAAAATCTTTCCGAAAGAGTAACGCCCGTAGATATTTACGGTGCACTTTTTAATAATGCAAATGACTACATATTCTTTAATTCAGACCATCATTGGACCCAGAGAGGGGCATATTATGCATTTGAGGAGTTTATGAAGGTAAAAGGAACGCCTCTCCATAAGAACTATCTCGAAACTTTCGGAAGAATAAATTCTAAAAATGTAATTGGTTCATTTGCAAATCTTATGAAGGGCACGGAGGGAGAGATGCTTGTAAGAAGCAATTCCGAGCTGCTTGAAAGATTTTACCCGCCCTATAACATAACAAAGGATGTTTATAATGATTGCCGTCTTGAGAAGTATTCGGCATCGGGACCGCTTATAAACAAAAATATACTTGCTTACGGGACATTTATAGGCGGCGACGTACCTGTTGCAAAGCTTCATAATGAGCAGATAAAGGACGGGTCAACTCTTTGCATATTGAAAGACTCATATGCAAACGCATTCGCAGTATGGGCGATTTGCAATTATGAATACGTGTACCTTGTGGATATAAGATGCTTTAACGGAGCAAACGGACACAATGAACCCTTTGATATGAGAACGTTCCGGCAAGTAACGGGATTTAACGATCTTTTAATTATGAGCTATCCTAATACAATAGGTGATTTTGTTCTGAGAGACTACATCAGGAAGTTTGCATAATATATAATGCCTATGTATTTGGTGGGTAACGAGATAAATGGAGTATGATTGAATTATGCTCCATGTTTTGAGCTCATAGCATTAATCAGGTATATAAATTAAA
Source organism: Clostridia bacterium (assembly GCA_045648165.1). Classification (GTDB taxonomy): domain Bacteria; phylum Bacillota; class Clostridia; order UBA1381; family UBA1381; genus RGIG9115. The sequence goes on from JAZRNL010000022.1 coordinate 18,037, forward strand.
ATATCCTCAACTTTGCATTCCAAAATGGTGCATAAATCGTTGAGGGTAACTGTGCTGATTGGCTTATTATGCTTTAGTCTGTCAAGTAAGCTTCGGCTTACATTAAACTGATTGATGAGCTTATAGGTAGATATACCTCGTTCTTTAATTGTTTTATAAAACGGTTCATAAGAAATCATAAATTTATCCTCCGATTTTAATAATAATATATGCTCAACCTATTGACAATTGTCGATAAATAGAGTATAATTATATTAATTACAAAAGGAGGAATATTTATGAAAAAAATTTTACCACTTTTTTTAACATTTACACTTTTAACATCAAACACTACATTCGCCTTTAAAGATGTAGAATCCAGCCCTTATAAGTATGAAATCAATGAGCTTTATAATCTTGAATATATAAGCGGCGATGGGGGCGGTAATTTTAGCCCTGAGGCTTTTCTTTTAAGGTCTGAAGCAGCACAGATTATGCTAAAGGGGCTTTATCCCATTGAAACCTTTGAATATGTACAGTATGAGAATGTTTTTCAGGATGTAACAACACTTCATTGGGCGTGGAAGCCTATACAGGTGCTTCAAGCATATAAAGTAATTGACGGATTCGGAGACGGAACATTCCGTCCTGACGAGGAAGTTACGGTATCTCAGGCTATAAGTATGTGCATTAAAATGACAGGGTACAATGAATATGTTGAAAAAGATACAGTGCCTTGGTATAAAGGAGTAATTGAGACCGCAGATAAATATGGATTTACCGAAGGCTTAACTTTTGAGCCCGAAGCTTATATAACAAGAGAGCAAATGGCAAAGCTTCTTTATAATACAGTTAACAGCCCTCTTGTTCTTGCAACGGGTTGGACAGTTAACGGCTATGGCGGAGAGCCTATTGTTACAACTGAAATTGCTGATGAAAACAGTCATACGGGATTTAAAAGCCTTCTCACAGAATATTATAGTACAATTTCTCCTTCCGGAGCACCAACGACTTATCTGGGAGAGGAAGAAGAAGTTGTGTTGAACGCATTGGGACTTAAAAAAGAAGATTATGAAATAGAGGGAAATCCCGAGAAAAACTACAGAGTAAATAAAACATATAAATACCATGGCAGACCTGTTACAATGAGACTGTTTTTCTGGAATAATAAGCTCTTTAGCATTATGTATGAATTTGGTGATAGGCTTGAAGAAACCGATTTGTTTGGTGTGGATGCATTAAAAAGTTGCGTTTCTTTATATGGGGCAAATGAAAATAAAAAAGAAGTTGATAAGCTATTTATCAAAGCAGGCAAAGCAGGAGAATTACCTGATTTCACAGCTATCTGGAGTGATATAGATGAGGAGTTTATGAATGATGAGGCATTTACGAAGAATGCGGAGGAAATGGAAAAGG
>JAZRNL010000023.1:0-5868 GCA_045648165.1 Clostridia bacterium
GCTTCCTGTTGTGTGTTTGCACTTACAACAGTGATGAACGTTGACATGATAGCTACACACAAAACCACAGACAGCAGCTTATACATTTTTCGCATAATCAAAATTCTCCTTTCAATACATAAGTAACGACGGAAAAGTTAAACAAAAAGCAAAGCCCGAATTGCCTGTTATACTAATCCGGAATAAACAAACAAGCCGCTACTTTCAATTCGCCCGAAAAAAAGCTGCAACATGATTGCTTATCCATTACGAATTAACTTTATCAAAAAAACTTAATTTTGTAAATGCACAAACAAATACACTTGACATTTTCGATACAAAATGTTATACTAAAGCAGGAGGTTGATATGTATGAAAAATTTTATGAATCATGATTTTAACTTAAGTAATATTAAATTTATATGCCATCTGAATACACGCGTTGCAAAAGACCAACACCTTAATATAAAGCATCACACAATCACATTTATAGAAAAAGGCAAGGTCGCATATGAGACATCCGACGGTTTAAGCGGAGTGAATTTAGATAATTATATTTCATTCAATCCCGAAGGCAGCAGCCATTATGTGAGCAGTCTTGTTCCGTCATCCGTTTTTTGCATAGATTTTAACACATCCGAAGCAATTGCTTTAAAAAGCTTTTCCTTTGAAGCAAAAAACAGTGAACAGCTTATTAATCTTTTTTTTAAAGCAAACAAAATTTGGAGTGAAAAAAAACCGGGATATATGATGCTCTGCAAAGCAGAACTCTACAAAATTCTATATGCAGTACAAAAGGAACTGCGAGCAACCTACCTCCCCCAAACGAAACTGAATACTATTCAACCGGCTATAGATTACATACATTCGAACTATACAAATTCTTTAATAAAAATTGATACTCTTTCCAAAATCTGCAATATATCCCCTGCATATCTCAGGCGGTTTTTTAATTCTTTCTGTGGATGTTCACCTATAGAATACATAAATAACTTGAAAATAAGCCGTGCAAAAGAGCTCTTAAAATCAAATATGTATCCCATTAATGATATCGCATATCTCTGCGGATATTCAAGCTCTCCCTACTTCAGCAGAGAATTTAAAAAAGCAACAGGCTTTTCTCCAACGGAGTATATGAAATCACACGAATAACGGAGCTGCCTCACAAAATTTGTGAGGCAGCTCCGTTATAATTATTTATTAGCATCGTTTTCACGGATTTCAGCTCGTCTGATTTTACCGTTAAAGGTTTTGGGAAGCTCTGATACGTATTCCACAATTCTGGGATACTTATAGGGAGCAGTATTTGTTTTAACATAGGATTGAAGCTCTTTTGTAAGTTCATCAGAACCTGTGTAGCCGGGGGCTAAAACTATTGTTGCCTTAACCGCGAAGCCGCGCACAGGATCAGGCACGCCTGTTACTGCAACCTCAAGAACTGCAGGATGCTCAAGGAGTACGCTTTCTATTTCAAAAGGACCGATACGGTAGCCTGAGGATTTGATAACATCATCGTTTCTGCCTACATAGCGGAACATACCTTTTTCATCACGGTATGCAGTATCACCTGTATGATAAAAGCCGTCGTGAAGAGCCTTTGCAGTATCTTCCTTACTGAAATTATATGTATCTAAAAGTCCGCAAGGCTTTCTTTCGCTACTTAGAACACGGATACAGATTTCACCTGTAGCGCCTCTGGAACAACTGTTGCCCTGATCGTCAATGATATGAGCATCAAATCCGGGAACAGGAAATCCGATTGCACCGGGGATAGGCTCAGTCCAAGGCTTGATAGTTGCAATACAAAGTGTGGTTTCAGTCTGACCGAAGCCTTCATATATCTTAAGCCCGGTTGCTTCATACCATTTATTATAGATTTCGGGATTTAAAGCTTCGCCCGCTGTACAACAATGAACAAGTGAAGAAAGATCGTATTTTTTAACATCATTCTGCAAAATCATTCTATACATTGTAGGCGGCACACAGAAGGTTGTGATTTTATACTTTTCAAGTTTTGAAAGAATATCTGCTCCGTCAAATTTATCAAAGTCGTACACAAACACTGCGCTTTCGCCAAACCATTGCCCGTAAAACTTACCCCAAAGGCTCTTGAGCCATCCTGTATCGGAAATGGTGAAGTGAATACCACCATCAACAACTCTGTGCCAAAAAACACCCGTCATAATATGACCGAGGGGATACTTGAAGTTATGGGTAATGATTTTAGGATAGCCTGACGTACCTGACGAAAAAGCCATAAGCATCATATCGTCAGCAGTGGTTGCCTGGTCACCTGTAGGTCTTGCCCACTCAGTGTTTGCAAGAGCAAAACCATCTTCAAAATCAATCCAGTCAGCACCCGCATTTTTGTGACCTAACACAAATTTCTTTTCAACAGTTTCATAACCCGTGCCTTCGTCGAAGTATTCAGTTTCCTGTCCGTCACCGGTTAAAATTACAGCTTTAATTTTGCCGGCATTACAGCGGTAAACATAGTCTTTGGCTTTAAGCATATTGGTAGCCTGAACTGCAACCGCACCAATTTTATGAAGCCCGAGCATAACAAACCAGAAGTAGTAGCTACGCTTCATTGCAAGGAGAACCTTATCTCCTTTTTTGATACCCATATAGTTTAAATAGTTAGCCGCTTTATTTGAGTAAATCATCATATCACGGAAAGTAAATCTCATCTCTTCCCCGTCTTTTGATACCCAAACCATAGCAAGCTTATCAGGCTTTGTATTTCCAAGTTCATCCACAACGTCGTATGCAAAGTTGAAATCGTCGTTGTAGGAGAGTTTATAGTTCTTCTGAGCGTCGTCAAGAGAGATAAAATCATCCCTTGTTGCACCCACAAATCTTTCATAGATTGCCATTAATTTATCCTCCAAACTGAAATGTTATTTTACCACAACGGCAATAAATTGTGCTTCTTTTCCGTCAAGCGCAATTTCCGCATGAGGAACGCTTGCGTCAAAGTACACACTGTCACCCTCGGTGAGCTCATATGATATATCGCCGATACAGAATTTCAGTTTGCCTGATATGACATAGTTGAATTCCTGACCTTCGTGTCCGTGCATAACAGGCTTTACGTCAGGAGAAATTGTTACAAGAAAAGGCTCTGCCTTTTTATTTCTAAAGGTATAAGCAAGATGCTTATAATCGTATTCATCGTCTCTTTTAACGGAGAAGCCTTTGCCTTTTTGCACCATACAGCACATAGAAAGTGTTGGAGCACTTCCGCTTATAAGGTCGAGAACATCAACCCCCAGAATTTCTGCAGCATTGTAAATGAAGCTGAATGAAAAATCAAGTTCACCTTTTTCATATGCTATATATGTAGCCTCATCAATACCAAGCTTTTCCGCCATTTCAGGTATTGTAAATTCCATATCCTCTCTAAGGCAGGCAAGACGCATACCAATATCTTTGATTTGTTCGTTCATAAATATTATCTCCTTTCACAATACTTTTAAAAAAAGGTTTACGCTTCGTAATTATAGCCCAGCTCTATAGCTTTCTTGTTTGCTTCAACAAGATGCTGCTTCTTGGCGGGAACTACCTTTTCAACGGTTTTTGCAATATTTTCGTAAGGTATAATTCCTGATTTTTTAATCATATAGCCTATCATAATCATATTTGCAAGGCCTGAAAGGTCATTATCCGATGCAAGCTGAGTTGCAGGGATATAATAACCCTCAACATCATCTCTTTCAAGCTTTCTTTCAATTAATGAGCTATCAACGAAAATCTGACCGCCGGGAACTGTTTCGCTCTCGTACTTATCCAGCGAGGGAAGGTTCATAGCTATTAATATGTCAGGATTTGTTACGATAGGCGAGCCAACGGGCTCATCACTTAAAATAACACTGCAGTTTGCAGTTCCACCACGCATTTCGGGGCCGTATGAAGGAAGCCAACTAAGTTCTTTTCCCTCAAGAAGTCCTTCGTAAGCTAAGAACTTACCGGAGAAAAGAATACCCTGTCCGCCAAAGCCTGCAAGCAAAATCTGTTTAGTCATTAGCGTTTTCCCCCTTTTCTGCATACTTATCTTTATATACACCCAATGGGTAGTAAGGAAGCATATTTTCTTCAAGCCACTCAAGAGCCTTATCAGGTGTGAGTCCCCAGTTTGTGGGGCAGGTTGAAACAACTTCTATAAGTGAGAAGCCCTTACCTTCCATCTGGTTCTGGAATGCCTTTTTAATAGCCTTTTTAGCATTTCTTACATTTTTAACATTATTTACTGCAACACGTTCAATGTATGATGCGCCGTCAATCTTTGAAAGCATTTCGCAAACCTTAACCGGGTAACCAACTGTTTCAACATCTCTACCGTAGGGTGATGTCTGAGTTACCATTCCGGGAAGAGTTGTGGGAGCCATCTGCCCGCCTGTCATACCATAAATCGCATTGTTTACAAAGATAACTGTTATGTTCTCATTACGCGCAGCTGAGTGAACTGTTTCTGCAGTACCAATAGCCGCAAGGTCGCCATCGCCCTGATATGTAAATACTATGTTGTTTGGATCAGAACGCTTTACACCTGTAGCTACCGCAGGAGCTCGTCCGTGAGCTGCCTGTACCATATCGACGTTAAAGTAGTTATAAGCCATAACGCTGCAACCAACAGGTGCAACACCGATTGTTCTGCCTTCAATACCAAGCTCGTCAATTGCTTCAGCAACAAGACGGTGGATTATACCGTGAGTACAGCCGGGGCAGTAATGGAGTACGTTATCTGTTAATGCATGGGGTTTTTCAAATACTTTCATTACTCAGCACCTCCTACTTTGTTTGCTTCCACAATTTTTTCAAGCACGTTTTCAACTGTGGGTATCATGCCGCCCACACGGTTACAGAGAAGAACGGGCTTCTTGCAACGGATAGCAAGCTCGATATCGTCAATCATCTGTCCCATTGAAAGCTCAACTGAAACAAATGCCTTTACCTTGTCGGCAGCAGCCGCCATTGCCTTTTTGGGGAATGGCCAAAGAGTGATAGGTCTTATCATACCAACCTTAATACCCATTTCTCTTGCTTTATCGATTGCATTCTTTGAAACTCTTGAAGCAACACCGAATGCCACGATACAAACTTCTGCATCTTCCATCCTATATTCCTCATACATAGCTTCGTTTTCTTCAATCTGCTTATATCTTTCGTATCTTTCAAAGTTTGTAACTTCAAGCTCTTCGGGCTTTAAGAAAAGTGAGTTAACAATTCTGGGTGCTCTTTCGCACTTTGTACCTGTAAGCGCCCAGGATTTATCGTATTCCTTGATTTCGCCCATTTCAAGCGATACAGGCTCCATCATCTGTCCCATTGTTCCGTCTGAAAGAAGCATAGATGTCATTCTGTACTTTTCAGCCAAGTCAAACCCCTTAAATGTGAGGTCCACCATTTCCTGAACTGATGCAGGAGCAAGAACTATCATATGAAAGTCTCCGTGACCGCCACCGCGTGTTGCCTGGAAATAATCTGACTGTGATGGCTGGATACCGCCAAGACCGGGGCCTCCTCTTTGTACGTTAACTATAAGAGCAGGAACATCACAACCTGCAAGGTATGAAAGTCCCTCACTCTTAAGTGATACACCGGGGCTTGAACTTGAGGTCATAACTCTCTTGCCTGTTGCGGCAACGCCTATTACCATATTAATAGCTGCAATTTCACTTTCTGCCTGCAAGAACACACCATCAATTTTTGGCATTCTTTTTGACATATATGCAGCAACCTCTGTCTGAGGTGTTATAGGATATCCGAAGTAGTGACGGCAACCTGCCATAATAGCAGCCTCTGCCAACGCTTCGTTACCTTTCATCAAAACTTTTTCTGACATTTTATCTCAATCCTTCCTCAAATAGATTATTTCTCAACTGTAAT
>JAZRNL010000024.1:0-3792 GCA_045648165.1 Clostridia bacterium
TAATTTCAATGGTCTTGCTGAAACAATCAATTAGAACGATTGCAAAAGATTTGGGTATTCATAAAAATACTGCTATGTTCAATATCAACCGCATTGCAACAATGCTTGAAGAATATGCCAATACAGATAGTGAGTTCATTAGCATTGTTGAGGCAGACGAATGGTATTATCCTTTATCATTCACAGGAAAAAGGGATAAATCTTTCTTTATAGATTTTCTTGGCAGAATGCCAAGACACCATAGGTCAAGAGCAGAGAAATTAAAATATCTTGAAGATGCAGGATTTGATATTTCCGTTCTTGACAATATCGATGATGACCAATCTTCTGTTCTAAAACAAGCAAGTGTAATAAATCATTTAGTAGCAGAAGAAAAGCATAAAAGAGGTATCAGTAATGATTTACTTGCAGTTTTAACATGTGTTGATAGGACACAATCTAATTTTACTAAATCTTGTTGTTTGGGTAGAATAACTACCAATGATATTTCTACTGAATTAAAGGAATGCTTTGCAGAGGACACAGTTCTGGTAACAGATAGTCATTCAGCATACAGAGGTTATGCAAAAGCAAATGGCATACATTTAGAACAAATACCTTCAGGACAACACAATAAAGGTGGTTTTAATCTTGCAAGGGTTAATAGCTATCATTCAAGATTGACAGACCTAAACTATCCCCATAAGGTTGTTGCAAGTAAAAACTGCAATCGCTATTTTGCATTATATCAATGGCAAGATAGAAATAGAAGTAATACCACAAAAGCAAATACAGAGAAACTTATTAATATGGCTTGTCAAAAAGTCAAACTATTCACAAGAAAGAATTATGGAAAAGCATTGTTACCATTTGATACAAAGGGATTAATTACAATGCCTGTTTAAGACCACCAATACTTATGTGTGACTGGGAGTAATTAAAAAGGTTAAATTGCGATAGCTGTCGCAATTTAACCTTTTTTTAATTACATTTATATACTTCCGCTTCCAACGGTGGCACGTCCAGCCAGAACACACCGCTTTCAGATGTGTGTCTGCCGTTTTTCATTTCCATTTCCTTTATTCCCAGGCGACCTGCATCAATACGGATTTTTTCGTGAGCGTCCGATAAGTTTACTGCTATAATGTACTTCTCATTACCTTTCCATCTCGCAAAAGCAAATACGTTTCCAATTGTGTACAAGCTTTCAAATTCCCCGTCATAAAATGCAGCGGATGAATTACGGAGCTCTATCCACTTTCTGAATTCACGGGAATATTCATTATCAGTATTACTCCAGTCAAAGCACCGTCTGCAGGATGGATCTGCAAAACCCTCCATTCCCACCTCGTCGCCGTAATAAATACAGGGTACTCCCGGTAATGTCATCTGCAAAGACGTTGCAATAAGGGCCCGTTTTTCTGCTCTCTCCCTTACATCCCCGGGCAAGCGGTACAGTGCCTGTTCTCTCCGTTCAGATGGCTTATATCCGTCTGAAACCGCCATGAGTAACCTTTCTATATCGTGGCTTGACAACATATTGAGGCAAGCATAAAAAGCTTCCCGAGGGTAGTTCTCCTTAAGGCTCATAATCCGCCGCGACAGGCCATCGGCATCTATTGTACCAAGACAAGCTCCGATTATTGCATTTCGGAGGGGATAATTCATAACGGAATCCAGTTCTTTTCCTAAGAAGTATTCTCTCGCCTCTCCGTAGCTTACTTTGTTTGAGGCATCCTCCCACACTTCTCCTATTAACAAATGAGTGTCGGACACAGACTTTACTGCGCTTCTGAGGAGCTTTACAAAAAATCCGGGGAGCTCATCCACCACATCAAGACGCCAGCCGGAAGCTCCAAGACGTAGCCATTTTTTTATAATTGAATTTTCACCGTTTGCTATATACTCCTGAAACGACTTGCTTGATTCCTCCGTGTGGGGCAAGGTTTTCATCCCCCACCAGCACTCGTAATCATCAGGACCGTTACCAAATCGGAACCAATCATAGTAGGGCGAGCTTTCGCCCTGGTATGCACCTACAGTGTCATACTCACCGTTTTTGTTAAAGTATTTGGAGTTGCTTCCCGTGTGGTTAAACACGCCATCGAGGATTATTTTTATCCCATCTGCCTCTGCCGCCTTACATAGGCTTACAAAATCCTCTTCCGTTCCGAGAGTCTCGTCTATAACCTCATAATCCCCGGTATCGTATCGGTGGTTTGAATATGCTTTGAATATGGGGTTTAAGTAAATCACGGAAACACCAAGCTCCTTAAGATAAGGAAGCTTTTTTTCGATGCCTTTCAAGTTCCCGCCGAAAAAGTCGTTTGACAGATATTCTCCACCGAACTCCTCGGGACTGCAAAACGGCTCATCACCCCATCCACGCTTTATTATATCTGCGCGGTTTCCGGAAAATTCTCCATTTTCATTTCCATTAAAGAAACGGTCAGGGAAAATCTGATATGCCACGCCGCTTTTAAACCAATCAGGTGTTTTGTAATCTGCAGAATACACCGTTATCTGATAAAGGCTTTTTGGCTCCTCATCTGCCATTTCACCAATACCACCCAATACTTCGGTATTGTTCCCGTAGTAAAACTCACCATTATCCGTCCTAACCTTAAACCAATACCTGAGCACGGCAGGCACCTTTGGCACACAAAAACTGCAAGTGTAAATACTGGCTCCCGACAAAGTGCAGGCATACACCATATCCCTGTATTCCCTGCCCTCCGCGCCCTCCGTCACACACTGAACGCTATGGGGTATTCCACCGCCTGTAACAGACAGGCGGAGAGTTACTTCCGCGCCTGCAATAACCGCACCAAAGGGTATCCTGTAAAATTCATTATGGGAATTATGCTCTATAATCATTACTTCACCACTTTCAAACAAAGGCTGCCCATAATAAGACAGCCTTTATTCTAATTATTTGCTTTTCATTGGAGTAAGCTTCCATATCTTCTCATTATATTCCTTAATCGTTCTGTCACTTGAGAAGAATCCGGACATTGCCGTGTTCATAATAGCCTTTTCAAGCCATTTCTCCCTGTTTGTATAAAGGGCTGAAAGCTCCTGATGAGTATCCATATATGCCTCAAAGTCACGGATTACCATATAGTTATCCGCATATCCGTAATCCCCGTACATAAGCGTTTGATAAAGGTCACGGAATATCTGACTGTTCTGAGCAAAGGGGCAATCCAAAAGATCGTTTAATACCTGTCGAAGCTCACCGTTGTTACCATAAATGGTCTGAACCTCGGAGTTGTCGTTAAAGCGTAGGCGTGCCGCAACCTCATCGGCAGTGAGGCCGAAGATATATATATTGTCACTTCCCACCTGCTCCAGCATCTCAACGTTTGCACCGTCCAGAGTTCCGATGGTAATTGCGCCGTTCAGCATAAACTTCATATTCCCTGTTCCCGATGCTTCCTTGCCGGCCGTTGAAATCTGCTCAGAAATATCTGCGGCAACAATCAGTTTTTCTGCAATTGAAACACTATAGTTTTCAAGGAATACCACCTTGATTTTTCCGCCGATTGATGCATCGTTATTAATCATATCCGCAACTGTGTTTATAAGCTTTATAATAAGCTTTGCACGTGCATATCCGGGAGCTGCTTTAGCTGCAAAAATATATGTCTTGGGATAATATTCAATGCCCGGATTTGCCTTTAAGCGATTATATTCTGCCATAATGTGAAGCACATTCATAAGCTGGCGCTTATACTCATGAAGCCTTTTACTCTGAACATCAAATATTGAGTCGGGATTTACCTCTATGCCATTATTTTCTTTAATATATTC